>NZ_CP039740.1:0-600000 GCF_005153485.1 Pseudolabrys sp. FHR47 | reverse complement strand
AGTGCCGCATCATGTTCATCTCACCTTCGCAAGAGTCCTGCAGCGCCTTGAGCTCCTGCGCCGTCGGGCCGCGCTGGCCGGTGAGGCCGAACACCGTGCCGTGCTCGGGCGAGGAGATCAGCGGCATGATGTTGTGCAGGAAGGCGCCGCGCGACTTCACCGCCTTGTTGACCTCGACCAGATGCTGGTCGTTGATGCCCGGGATCATCACCGAGTTGACCTTACAAAGGATGCCGCGCTCGGTGAGCATCTCCAGACCCTGGAGCTGGCGATCGGTGAGGAGCTTGGCTGCCTCGACGCCGGTGTAGCGCTTGTGCTTCCAGAACACCCACGGATAGATCTTCGCGCCAATCTCCGGATCGACCATGTTGATGGTGATCGTCACGTGATCGACGTTGAAGCCGGCGATGGTGTCGACGTGATCCGGTAGCGCCAGGCCGTTAGTCGACAGGCACAGTTTGATGTCGGGCGCCGTCTTGGCGATCAGCTCGAAGGTCTTGAAGGTCTTCTCAGGATTGGCGAGCGGATCCCCCGGGCCGGCGATGCCGAGCACCGTCATCTGCGGGATGGTGGAAGCGACCGCCAGCACCTTCTTGGCCGCCTGCTCCGGGGTGAGCTTCTCGCTCACCACGCCGGGGCGCGACTCGTTGGCGCAATCATATTTGCGGTTGCAGTAGTTGCACTGGATGTTGCAGGCCGGCGCCACCGCCACGTGCATGCGCGCATAGTGATGATGCGCCTCTTCGCTGTAGCACGGGTGGTTCTTGACCTTCTCCCAGATTTCCGTCGGCAGATCGCCCTGCCCCGCCGCCGAGCCGCAGCTCGCCTTGCCGCTGCCGCCCGAGGTGCCGCAGCCCTTGTGCTCCGCCACCTGTTGCATGACGGCTTCGATATTCGCCACGTGTCCGACCTGAGCCGCTTCGTGATGTACCGACGTGTCCATTGGGGAAAACCTCATTTCTGGCCGATCCGATCGACCGCAAAATCTCTGGACTACCTTTCAGCAACTCGCGTGCCATTGCTCCGCGGTTGGCATTCAGTGCGTTTGATCAAGGGGTTACAAAACGATTGACAGATGTCGTGTTGCCAACACGCGGATACCGACATCGACGTCATGTTGGAAACGTTACAGACAATGAGCGCTCGGCCGATGGCGCAACGTCGCAGCGGTCGCGGCCTGTATCCGACGGCAAGCGCGATACAAATACCGTCGCGCTGCGCGTACCGGCGCGGCGCCAAAGATCGGGGTAAGGTTTACGCGCCGGCGAGAATGATCTCGATCGCCCGCGGGAGCGGCACGGCGATCGGCGTCATGCCCTGCGCCAAGAAAAAGCGAAGTTCATTCTTGGTCAGCGTATCCGGCTCGACCAGCGCGTATTTCCCGGTCGACGAACGCTTGGAGGCCTGCCGCGCATAGGTGCGCAGAAGCTGATCGTGGAAGCGGCAGCCGATGAAGAGGAAGCTCCGCCCCGTGCGCCGCTCCTTCACGACGTCCGGAATCGGCGTCTGGATGTCGATCTCCGTCAAGACCTCGACATAGTCGGCATCGGAGATCAGAAAATTCTTGGCCGGAACAATGCTGCCGTGCGGCTTATACAGCACCGTGGCCCACTTCTCCGCCGCCGACCGATCCGTCTCGGCGCCGGCCGCGTCGTAAAAGCGATACCAGCGGTCCTCGCCGATGCCGGCGCGGGTGATGCCTTGCACCTCACCCCAATCGTTCCGCTGATTAAGCGCGGCGCGCATGGCACCGTCATACCAGGTGTCAACAATCATCGGCAGCGGTAACGAGGCGAGATAACGATGCAGCGCCGTCGGCTCGACGGGCGGTACGAAAGCTTCGGTCATCAGCGCCGTAACGGTCGAACGATGCTTCATGCTCTCGATGTGCTGGGCGGACGCCCAGGCATTGCCCTTCGCCCGCCGCGGCAGAGCGACTTTCGTCCCGAAGAAGGCCGCGAGCGCTTCCGGCGTCATCGGCGCGGCCGGCTTGGAAAGCTCCGCAAGGCCCGGCCCGAGGTAGGGAATGACCTCTCCGGCGCGCAATTGCGCGACAACATCGGTGAGAACCGCTTCAGCATCGGCCAGTTTCAGAATATCGGCGGCCAGCACGGGGGCATTCATCGGATCACTCCTCGTCACCGCGTTTGCGTGCATTGACCGTGATGGGCAGCGTCGTACCCGCCGCCATCTCCGGCAGATCGAGCACCCACCCGTTCGCGATGCGGATCCAGCCGCCCCACAGGGTCTCATGCTCCTGTTCGACGATCGGCTCTTCGAGATCTTTTTTCGGCACGTAGATCGACAGGCCGACCTCCGGAGAACGGCGGATCATCACTTTCATAACTTCAACTCCCAGGTCGGCACCGCCGTCTTCCACTTCGTCATTGACTCAATCTCACTCATCCCGCACGCGCAGCATTGACTCGCCGTTCCTGCCATGCGGGCGACAGCGTCCTCACATGGGCGACAATCTCGGGCAGCAGATCCAGAACACGCTCGATTTCCTCGTCCGTATTTTCGCGCGACAAAGAAAGGCGGATGGCACCGCGCAGGCCCACGTCGGGCACATTCATCGCCTTGAGCACATGCGAGGGCTCGGTTGAACCGGCCGTACAGGCCGACCCGGTCGACGCGGCGACACCCGCTTTGTTCATGTGATGAAGAATGGCCTCGCCGTCGAGATATTCGAAAGCGATGTTGGAGGTGTTCGGCAGCCTGTTCTGGTCGTCACCGTTCACGAAACAATGGCCGATCTGCTGAAGAACGCCCTGCTCGAGCCGATCGCGCAAGGCGCGGATGCGGGTTCGCTCCTCCTCCATGTGGGCCATGGCGAACTCGGCTGCCTTTCCCAGCCCGACGATAGCCGGCGCATTCTCGGTGCCGCCGCGCCGCGCGCGCTCCTGGTGGCCGCCGCGGATGAGCGGTGCGAACTTCACGTTCTTGCGCACGTAGAGGGCACCGATGCCTTTGGGGCCATGCAGCTTGTGTCCCGACAGCGAGAGCATATCGATCTCGGTGGCCTTCAGGTCGATCGGAACCTTGCCGACCGCCTGCACCGCATCGGTATGGAAGAGCGCGCCCGCGGCATGCGCCCATTTGGCGAGCTGCTCGACCGGAAAGATGGTCCCGGTTTCGTTGTTGGCCCACATCACCGACGCGATCGCGGTGCGCGGCCCAAGCGCCTGCTGATACGCCTCCAGATCAAGGCGGCCATGCCGATCGACCCCGATCCGATGAACTTTGATCCCGCGCGACTTTTCGAGATGCTCGATCAGCGACAGGATCGCCGGATGCTCCACGCTCGTCGTGACGATCTCGTCCCGCCCCTCCTGCGTCTCGAGCGCGGAGAGGATGGCCGCGTTGTCCGATTCCGTGCCGCCCGAGGTAAAGATGATCTCGCGATCGAATGCCGCGCCGATCAACGCCTGCAAACTCCGGCGCGCCTGCTTCATCGCCTCGCCGACTTCGGCGCCAAAAACATGGGCCGACGACGGATTTCCGAACTGTTCGGAGAAAAACGGCAGCATCGCATCCACGACGGCCGGGTCCGTGCGGGTCGTCGCATTGTTGTCGAGATAAATCGGGCGCACGGAATGCCTCGGTTAAAGCGACACCCTCGCCGGACCAGCGACCGGAATCAGGCGCACAAGCTCGCCCAGCTTTTCCACAAGACGCGCCTGAATGCCTTCGAGCGTCGCGCTGCTGAGCTTGCAGAAGACGCAGGCTCCCGTGAGCTTGACCATCACTTTGTTGCCGCAGATCTCGATCAACTCGCAGTCGCCGCCATCGCGGCGCAAGTTCGGGCGGATCTCCTCGATCACCGCCTTGATGATTTCCTCGCGCTGCGCATCCGCAGTCACCGCTTGCTTCGATTGCTCAGGTTCAACCAGCATGATCCAGGCTTTCTCCAAACGAAGTCTAACCAGGCGCCGAACGCCAAAGGTCTGGGGGTGATGGGCTAGCCGAATGATTTCCCGCAGGAACAGCTCGACGTCGCGTTCGGGTTCTCGAACGTGAAACCGGACCCTTCGAGGGCAACAACGAAATCGATCGTCGTGCCGGCCAGGAGCTCGTGGCTCTTCATGTCCACGAACACCTTCACGCCGTCGCGCTCGATCACCGTGTCGTCCACTTCGGCCTCGTTGACGAGACCCATCATGTATTTGTAGCCGGCACAGCCGCCGGCCTCGACTTGGATGCGCAGACCGCCAACCGGCGTCGCCGCCCCGGTGATTGCAGTTCGTACCGCATTCAATGCGCTGTCGGTGAGGTTGATCATGGCTCGCCCTTCGATGTCGAGTAGCTCGACAGCCAAGTCGCAAGACCTGTGCCACCTACCAATCCATTGGGCAGACACGTGTTTCCGAGCTTAGGCTGTCGCATTTGCGACGCGTGTTGGCTTTCCGACACGGCGCGTAGGGCCGCTGCCCGCCGACGCGGTTAATCGAGGTCGATGCCCCGGAACACGGCGCAGCGCCGAAACACCTCCAGCGAGGGCCCGGTCTTCTTGTGGCAGCAATATTTGGCGACAAGCTTGGCGAGGCCTTTGATGTCGCGGCCGGACGCCGTCGGAAACGCATCGACCAGGGCGTCGATCAACACCCGATCGAGATCGAGCGCGAACTGCCGTCCCATCACCGTCCAGATCTTGCGGCGGGCCTCGGTATCCGGCGGGTAGAACTTGATGAGCGCGATGCAGCGTGAAACGATGGCCTCGTCGATATCGTCGATGCGATTGGTCGTCAGGAATAAGAGGCCGTTGAAATATTCCAGGACGCGCAAGAAGACGCCGACCACGGCATTCATGGTGATGTCGTCGTCGCGGCGCTTGATGTACACGTCGGCTTCGTCGATCAGCATGACGGCGCCCCAGCGCTGGGCACGCGTCAGGGCGTCCTTGAGGGCGCTCTCCATGGCAGCGACATTGAGCCCGAGCTGGCCGGAATGGACACGGTAGAGCGGCCGCTGAATGATCTCGGCATAGACCTCGGCCGTCAGCGTCTTGCCGACTCCGGGCGGGCCCGCGCATAGGACCGTCGTTCCTCCCGACTTTCCGGCCACGATGTCATCCATCAGGACATCCATTTCCGCCGTGAGGATGTCGATGAGATCGGTCTGCTCCTCGGGCAGGATCAGCTTTTGCTTCAGGTCCGGCTGATAGGCGTAAGGTCTCATGTCATCGACATGAACCCACACATGGTGATGCAGATCGAGGTGGAACATGAGAACATAGGCGTGGACCGGAATGCTGCAGAACAATCCGTTCGGTATCGCGGCCTTGGATTCCTCCACCTCGCCCTCGGCATTGTAGAGATTGCTTTTGGCCGCCTTGCGCAAATACTGGCCAAGAATGTCGCCGGTGACGTCGAGCGTCAGCGCGCGCGTCGTCAGAATGCTTTCGTCATTGACGAGACGCGCCGCCCCACCGCCGGACGACAGCACGACGACGTCCTTGCGCGACCAATCCGTGTCGCGATGCGAGGAGTTCGGATCCTCGGCATAGAAGCCGGTGCCCCGGCCGGAGAACTGCGCGCCGTATTGACCGCGCCAGGCAAAGTATCGCTCCGCCGTCTCGTCATAGGCTTTGATCAACTCGGGCGTCTCCTTCAGGAACCCCTTGGCGGCGAAGATTTCCGCCACCGTCTTACCGACAACATCGCCGGCGGAAATGCGCAACGTGGTCGATGTGATCGTCCCTTTCGCATTGGCCTTCAATTCGATGAATATCCGCCCGGTCTCGTCATTCGAGGGCGGTGTGTAATCGAGCCGGGTCACGACGTAAGGCAAGGGCCGGCTCGCCACACTCGCTGTGAACATCCAGCCGCGAATGGCATTCGCAATCAGGTAGCGAGCGATGGCCGGCAGCACCGATTCGAGATCATCGGCGGCAAACCGCGTGTCATCGCCGTCGAAAACACGCTGAAGCGTTGCGATCTGTGCCGAACGGGCCCGCATCTCCGGCCCCGCGCGCTCGTAGAGCTCTTGCAGGAAGTTGAGCTCCGCATTCGAGAGCCGGCTAAACGCAACCTCCGCCCGGTCGCCAAAGCGCAACTGCTCCTTGAGCGGCGCCAGACCGGGGAAGTTGGTCACGAGCGCCTCGATGTGGGGCCGTTCTATCTGCAGCTTCATGGTCGTGTGGCGGCTTTTGTCGGAAAGTCGACGCTTCGTCCTGAAGAACTGCACAATTCGCGCCACACGCAGACCGGCAGGCTATTTGCATGGGCCTGAAGGCGGTCGGGCGACAACGACAAACAACCCGACATCAATGCGGAGAATGTTATGTCGACGACAACGATTGAGAAGAAGCCCTCGACGATCGATAAGACCGCCTTTGCCCGGCTCGACGCGGAAGGGCGCCTTCTCAATGCGGTCCTTAGGAGCCCGACGACAAAGCCCGGCCGGTTCGGCTTCCGGGGCGACATCGCCCTCAAATTCCAGGCTCAGCTCGCGGATGAAAAGCGCCCGCCCGATTTTTCAATCGAGCAAGTGCTGGCCATTGCTCAGGAAGGTGAAGCAACCATCCCGGTGCTCGCCGGCTACCTGCACTCCTTTGCTTACCTTGAGACCGCATCCGAGGTGCTGGACGGCCTCCTGAGCCCGGCCGGGACGTATTTCATGTTCTGCAACAATATCGACCTGCTGGCGAAATACCGGCTGAGCCTGCGAAACATCCCCTTTTATGTCCTGCCATGCGATGAATCGACGGTGTGGAAGGAGACGATGGATCTGTTGAGCATCGACAAGAACGATATCAAGAAGCTCGATACCGCCGGCAAACTCGATTATGTCCTCGACGCCGCGCGCGGCTTCGAGGCCAAGTACGAAACCATCACCTACGAGCAGGGTCTCGCCAGGATGGAGCCGGTGAAGAACCGCAACGAAAACCGCCCAGTCTGAGCGCTTACGCGTCCTGCTCGTCGGGCAGTGCCTCCTCGTCTTCGACCAGTGTGACACCGGTCACGCAGATGTCGCCGTCGAGGACGCTCAGCGCGACCGGCATCAGCGCCCGGCCCTTGCACGGCCCATCGACGCATTGGCCGGTGCCGAGCTCGAACAGCGCGCCGTGCTTGCCGCACATCAGCCGGATGCCGTTGGGATCGAGAAACTGGTTGCGCTCCCAGTCGAGATTGACGCCGTCGTGCGGGCACTTGTTGACGTAGCCGAAGACCTGCCGCCCCCATCGCACCACGATAATGGACCACGGCCGCTTGGTGCCGTCTTCCTCGACCCGCATGAGCTGAAAACCCCTGGCCTTCTGGCTCGGGATATCGCTCATGCTGCAAACGACATAGGCGACGCTGGAATCCATAATGCCCTCTTCTACAACGACATGCCTGTCGCCGCGCCGGTCTGCGGGCGGCGGCCCGACGCCGTTTCCGCCTTGGCCAGCAGCAGCCTGTTGGCCGACAGCGAAAACTCCTGCCAGACCGCGGCGACATCCCTGAGAATAGTCTGCATGTATTCTTTGGACGGATGATGCTCGTCGGGAAAGTTCGACAACGCGCAGGATGTCCGGTTGAAGGCGATGACATCGTCCAGGAGCGCCTGCATGAGGTCGCGGAACGGTTTCTGCACGTCGGGCATGAGCGCCGAGCGGCCGCGTTCGACCGCCACCGCGCTCATGTCGAAACGCAGATCGTTGAGAACCTCGAGCGCCTCGCCGTAGATCTCCTCGACCGATCCGAGAATGGCCCACTGCGTCAGTTGCTGCTTTTTCTGGGCGGCGAGGCTGCGGTTGAGGTGCTGATGGTATTTGTCAAAGGCCGTCTCGCCTTGCGCCGCTACCCAGGCGCTGAAGCGGGCGAGGCTGGCGGCATTGGTCGATGCGCTTTCCACCGGCGCCGTGGCGTCGTCGGCGCGACCGAGGGCGCGTTGGATGCGCCGCGCGGCCTCCAGCGCACCTTCGAGGTAGCCGGCGCCGCGCGATGCCGTTTCCGAGCCGCCGAAGTGGAGCTTGCCGTTCCATAAGGCGCGGCGCAGCAGCGGATTAGAAAAGTCGACATGTTCGGCGCGCGGCGTAGCGCGATCGCGCGTGCTGCAGGTGAAGGGTTCCGTCGCCCAGTCCTGATAGTGCTGCTCGCCGTGTTCGAGCGCCGAGCCGAACACCTGCATCATCTGGCTCGTCATCAGCATGGGAAGGCCAGCGCTAAAGGATTGCCGCAGTTCCGGCGACAAAGCGAGAAAACCACCCAGCGCCGCCTTGGTGGCGGTCGCATCGCACGCGTCGAATATCTCGCCGACGACGGCCTGTTCGTGCGTGACGAAGGCATTGCCCGATTGCCCGGCGTCGCGCCAGAACGGCCGGTCATAGCCGATGGCGACCTTGGCCTGCGCGGCCATCCAGGTTTCGGTTTCACGCAACGCAGTTCGCGTCGCCTCGTCGAGACCGGGCTCGAAGCGGATGTGCTCCTCGACCAGCCGCGGCGGCAGGGCTATGACCGCCTGCCGCGCCACGACCTCGGTGAGGTGGTCGCCACTGCGCAAGGTGAGCGCGACATGATCGCCGCCGTCACGCATGCCTGTAAGAACATGATCGAAGCGCAAACAATCGCGCGGCAGGTCCTTGGCAAGCGCGCCCACGAGACCTGCCATGCCGCCTTCCAGGCGCCGTGCGCCATTGTGAACCGGCTTGTCGACCATCACATCGGGCGTCTTGTCGGCCTCACGCAGATGAAGCAGCGCGCCCTGATCGTGCTGTGGGAAGTGCGCGAGCCCGAACTCGGCGATCAACCCCGTCACCAGCGGCTGCGTCTCCGGCCAGAACCAGGCCGGGCCGAGATCGATCGCCGCACCAGACCGAATGCAGGTGACCGAGAGAATGCGCCCGCCCAGCCGCGGACGCGCTTCGAACAGTGCAAAGCTTCGGCCTTGGCGGTGCAGGCTCCGCGCCAAAGCCAAGCCGCAGATCCCGCCGCCGACAATCGCCGTCTCCAGCATCGGTTATCCTTCACGTACAACCAGCCAACAGGACCTTGCAAGAATCACGCAAACTCCGCGACCGCCCGCAGCAGCGCCGTACCGCATGATTTCGGATGACCATTATCGCGACCCGGATGTAGGACCGTCCTCCACTCCGGGCGCACCAGGCGCACCGGGCCGGCCCGTTCGTTAGCGGTGTCGCAAATCGCCGCGAGTGTCGGAATTGAGACAAAGACCTGCATTATCTGGGTAATTCGGGACCGAACGGCCCCGAATTGCGCAGCCTCCGCGCCAAATTCGACTGGCACAAATCTTGATCTTCTCTCCACGAACTGCCGGCGTCTGGAGATCGAGATGAATGTCGCACTGGATTTCGTCAATTGTTCCGTCGATGAGCTTAAGGCCCTGCTCGATGGGGGTACGCTAACTGTTTATTCGGTCGCCCGCCCGATCACGGCGGACAAGCCGGTCGACCGCAGCGGCGTGCTCGCAACCTTCACGTTCGCGACACCGGCCTTCGGACCCGCCGCTAACGGTTTGGAAAAGCCCAACTTCGTCGTCAGTACCGTGCTCGCGACCAGCGTCGGCACACCGGGGTTTGCGCGGGCTCGCAAGGCGGATAGCACTGTGGTCGCCGATTTCTCGGCAGGGCCCGGCGATCGTGAGGTCAAATTCGCGGAGGTGTCCTGCTCGCAGGGCGCGCCCGTCACCCTGACCAAGTTCAAGTTCATTCTCGAGGGCAGTTGGCCCGAGAGGCCGGACTATTACGATACCAAGCCCCGTAGTGGATACCCGATGCCCAGAAGCCTTTAACAACCAGCGAACGGACGAAAGCGAAAGAGCGCCTCGTACCTCATTCAACTGATGACAGATGTCGGCTTTACGACGTGGAGACGTAGTGCCATGACCACTCCAGATCAGGCAGCGCTGGTAAGTACGGAATGGCTTGCCGCCAACCTTGCCGATCCAGGCGTTCGGATTCTCGATTGCACCTGGCATCATACCAGCACAAATCTTGACGGCCGGACGCAATATCGCGGACGGCATCTTCCCGGTTCGGTGCATTTCGACATCGATCATGTCGCGGACAAAGCCAATCCGCTCCCCCATATGCTGCCGAGCGCAGCGGATTTCGCAAAGAAGGTGGGCCTGCTCGGGATCGGCGACGGCGATCACGTCGTGGTTTACGACCGCCATTGCGGTGGGTCGGCCGCCGCGCGCGCCTGGTGGATGTTCCGCGTGTTTGGCTACGACAATGTCGCCATGCTTGACGGCGGTTTCGGCAAATGGACCAAAGAAAAGCTGCCGGCGGAAATGACGCCGGTCCGCCCCGAACCGAAAAGCTTCACGGCCGCCTTCAATCCCGCGCTTGTTCGCACGCTGGATGAGATGAAAGCCAATCTTTCATCGGGAGCAGACCAGGCGATCGATGCGCGCGGCCCCGGCAAGTTCGACGGCAGCCAGGAGGATGTCTTTCCGTTCAAGAAGCTCGGCCACATTCCAAACGCCGTCAACATACCGTGGGGCGACCTCATTCACCCCGACACGGGCGCCTTCTTGGCCGCGGACGCACTGGCCGCGCGCTTCTCGGCCGCCGGCGTCGACCTCCAGCGTCCGGTCGTGAGTACCTGCGCCTCCGGCATCACGTCCTGCATGATCGCGCTGGGGCTCTTCCTGCTCGGCCATCAGAACGCCGCAGTCTATGACGGCTCCTGGGCGGAATGGGGCCTCGTCGACGATACACCCGTCGCTGCATGACATATTCAACGGGAGGCGTGTTTTTTGAACGACAAACAAACGCCGCTCACCCTGATCGCGGAAGGCGCGGAATACGAGCTGCTGGCGGCCGCGGATGGCGGCACCTTCGTGCTACGGTTCAAGACCGACGATCTCGTCGCAAACTTGAAGGGCGACGACGCCGCGCGATTTCGCGCCGACTATGACGCTTTAAAAGCGCAGTTCCCCACCTGGCAGCCGGATCAAACGCTCGCTCAATTGTGGGACCAGGGCGGCTATAGCTGGCTCGCAGGACAAGACGGAACGCAACCATGAAAACGCTGGTGAAAACCACTCAGGACGGACGAAAACTGGAAGTCATTGGGCTCGCCATCTGTCTCAATGGCGAGCTTGAGGCCTTCGAGCTGATCGAGGTCAAGCTTCATCCGAACAAGCGCGCGATCTGGACGGTCATGCCGGAGGCCACGCACATGGCCGGGCGCGTAGCCCTTACCCGCGAGGAAGCCGACATCGTGATCCGCGCGTTCAAAGAAGCCGAGGCGCAGATCCTGGCAAGCCCGGCGGCAATCAACGAACGGTTTCGGATCGCCGCCATGTGGAAGGCCCGCGAGCAGGGTATCGAATAGCGGTTCCCGGCCATCCTCCTTGGCCGGTCGCCCCGGGGCCTCAGTTCATCTTGATGCTGGGCCAGCGATAATCGCCCGCGTTATCCATCTCAAACATCAGCTCGATCTGAGGATGACGGACGGGCTCGTCGGATACGTCCGGCATAAGGCTCTGCTCCGAGACGTAGGCGATATATTGCGTTTCTGAGTTCTCAGCGAGCACATGATAAAACGGCTGGTCCTTGCGCGGCCGCAGGTCGGCCGGAATCGGCTGGTACCATTCCTCGCTGTTCTTGAACTCCGGATCGATATCGAACACGACGCCGCGGAACGATGCCATCCGGTGCGAGACAGCCTGACCGATATTGAACTTGGCAACGGTAATCTTGCTCATGATCGCTCAGCCAATCAACCTACGATCGCCGCTTCTCCGTCAGGCCGCTTGCTTTCCGGCCTAAGCCGCCGCGAGCAGCTCGGCCACGTATTCCCAGTTCACCAGATTGTCGAGAAATGCCTTGATGTAGTCCGCGCGCCGGTTGCGGTAGTCGATGTAATAGGAATGCTCCCACACATCGCAGCCGAGAATGGGTGTTGCGCCGTTGACCAGCGGATTTTCGCCGTTCGGCGTCTTCATGACGCCGATCTTGCCATCCTTGACGGCAAGCCAGGCCCAACCCGAGCCGAACTGACCGACGCCGGCGTCGATGAAATCCTTCTTCACCTTGTCGAGTGGGCCGATATCGGCTTCCAGCTGCTTGGCCAACTCGCCCGGCAGCTTGTCACCGCCGCCATTGGGCTTCATCCATTTCCAGAAATGCAGGTGATTGAAGTGCTGACCGGCATTGTTGAACAAGGGCGCGTCGTTGCCGTACGCCCCCTTGACGATCTCTTCCAGCGACTTGCCTTTCAACGGGCTCTTTTCGAGCAATTCGTTACCCTTGTCGACGTAAGCCTTGTGGTGCTTGTCATGATGGAATTCGAGCGTCTCGCGCGAGATGTAAGGGCCGAGCGCCTCATACGCGTAGGGAAGATCGGGGAGAGAAAAGCTCATACGCGGCTCCGTGCTCACATGCGTCAGGCGGCTTCGGCCGTTGCGGCCGCATGGGTTTGGCAATTGGTCGGGCAAACGCGCGCGCAGGCGCCGCAGCCGATACAGGCGCCCTCGTCGTTCATCACCATGATCTTCTTCTCGACCTCGTCATCCTCATCATCGTCCAGGGCGACGAACTCGCCTTCATCGGTGAGGCCCTTAAGGGTCATCACGTCGCGACCGCAGACCTTGAAGCACCGGCCGCAACCGATACATTTCTTGGGGTCGATTGAGAGCAGATATTCGGGCTGCCAATCGCGCCCATCGCGGGTTGCACTGGACATGGTCGGATAAGCTTTCGGGCTATGCGGTCTCAAGGACCTTCAGATCCGCCCGCTTCTGCTCCAAGGCAGCGAAGGCATCATGAGCCTTCTGGGCGATGGCCATGATCTGCTGCCAGTTGATCGGCAGCTCTTCCGACAGGTCATGGAGATTCATCTTGGCATCCATGGCCCGCGCCGACAGTTTCTTGATTTCAGCCTTCAGGGCTTCCACATCGCTCATGATTCACCTCAGTATTTCGCCACATCCGGGAACTTTTCGATCATTTCAACGCCGGCCTTGACGTATTTGTCGCCCTCCTCGGCGAGCTTGCCGAGGTTGTCGAAGCCGAAGCGATGAACGTCGCGCAATTGCTTGTTGACGACGATGAGCCGCCCGCCGATCAGCACCATGCGGCCGAAGCCCTCATGGCTCATTTTCAGCATCGGCGAGATCATCACGCCGGTCGCCCGCTCGATGGAGAGGCACACGGCGTTGAAAAAGAGCTCCAGCCGCCAAATGGTCTCCGGATCGGGATCGCCCATGATCGGCAGTGCCCGGCGCTTCTCTTTGTCGAGAATGTAGGGCTCAAGCAGATCGAGATCACTCTTGCTCTCCCAGGCTCCATGCGTGTCCTGCGCGCGCCACACCTTGATGAGTTCTTTCACGAACGGCGCTTCGGCCGCGGAATTTGGTTCGAGCACAGCTGCGACGTCGGCCATTGTCGTTCTCACTCTTCGAAATCGAGGATTCGTTCTTTGTCTTTTGCCAAGGCCTTGCGCAGCCATGGCGGCGGCGTGCCCTTGAGGACATCTTCCAGCTTCGCCAGCAGATCGGTGATTTCCTCGGGCTGATTGACCTTCATCGGATGGATGTTGTTGGCCACCACCCGCGCCGCACCCGAGCCGCCGATGGCGGCGACGTAGAGAATGGCGCAGTCCTTGATCGCGTCGATCTTGGGCGCGAGCTTGTCCTCGTTGCCGTCTTCCTTGAGGTCACCATCGAACTGCACGGCTTCAAGAAATTTATGGCCCTCCGGACCGATCTCGTAGATGGCGATGTTCTTGGCCCAGCCGAAATGCGCGTCGACACGCTTGAGATCCTGGGTCGCGAAGGCGATTTTCATGTCGCTTCCTTTCTCTCTCGCATCAATGCGTGGTGACGGCCTGGACCGGGGACGCCGTTTCCTGGGTGCGCCAGGTGTCGGGCGTGGGCTGATGATTCTGCTCTTGATCGGCGATGATCAGATTGCTGATGTCGAAGATCAGGTCACGGGTGCCCCGGTATCCGATCAAGAGCTGATGGCCGGCACCGAGCCGGTCGAACATCGGAAAGCCGGCGCGATAGAACGGAATATTCAGCCGTTCGGCGGCCTGGCGGCCGTGCGAATGGGTGATGAGAAGATCGCAGTCGCGCTCTTTCGCGAGGTTTTCGAGATCTTCCAGGTCGCCGATCAGCACTTCGTCGGCATTGAGCCGCTCGAACACCGGAGACTGCGTCGTGGTCACCGCGACGGTGATCGCTGCGCCCATCTCCTGCAACATGCTGCTCACATCGAACAGCAAGTCGGGCTCGGCGCCGATCGCCAGCTTGCGGCCGCCGATATGAAAATGCGCGTCGAGCATGGCGTCGGCCAACTGGCCGCGCAGGCGCCGATATTTGAGTGGCACCGGCCGGCCGCTAATCTCGCTCAAAAACGCGATGAACTCGTCATTGGGGATGAGACCGCACAGGCGCTCGAACAGCCGGAAGGGAACACCTGTTTTCGCTTTCATGGCCTCGGCCGCGCGGCGCATTTGCGCGCCGATCGCGATGGTCCAAGCCGCCTGCCCCATGGTCGCCACTTCCTCGACGCCGATGCCGCCGATCGTGGTCGGGCTGAAGTTTTCCGGGATATGGCCATCGAGCGAGCCAGCTAGATCGGGGAGGAAGGACGGCTCCAGGCCGAAATCTTCCAGAATGGTCCGCAGCTCGTCGAGATCGCCGGGCGACAGGTGACAGCCGGGAAGAACGTTGACCCGCGTCGGATCGCGCCGCGCGCCGTTGCGTGGCGTTTCGACCATCACTTCGATCATCCGCGCGACGGTCTTTTCCCAGCCGTCCTGGAAGGCGTCCTTGAAATCCGGTGTCGAGACATAGACCAGCGGGAACTCCGAGAGCTGCGGATACTTCTCCCGGATCAGCTTGAGATAACCCTCGACGTCGTCGCCTTTGGTTTCGGTCACACCGGTCGAGCAGATGCCGATGATCTCCGGCTTCTGCTTGTTGTAGATGTTCATGATCGCCTGTTCGACGTTCTCATAGCCGCCGAGCACGGTCGCCACCTCGCTCATCGCCGTCGTCTGCAGCGGCACATTCTCCTTGAAATGCCGCACGAACAGCGTCAGCCCGAAGGACGTGCAACCTTGCGAACCGTGGAGCAGCGGCATCGACCCGCGCAGGCCCATGAACGCGAACGCCCCGCCGATCGGCTGGCTCATCTTCAGCGGATTGACCGCGCAAGCCTTCTTGACGACGGTGACTTTTGCCATGCGTGGTCTCACTCGGCCGCGACGAGCATGGGCATGGGCTGCGGTACCACGGGCCCGGCCGCGAGAACGTCCTCGATGCGCACCGAACACGCTCCGCAACCGCCCGACGCACCGGTTCGGTCGCGAATGCCCTCGACGGTCGTCAAAGCGTGGTCGCGGATCGCATCCTCGATCGTGCCGAGATCGACGTGCCGGCAATTGCAGATTTTTTTCGCACGCCGCACTTCGTCCGCGCGGACCGGATCGGCGGCGAGCGCCGCCGCCTCCGCATCCATCTGCGCCATGGCCTTGGCCTGCCAGTTGGTCGCAGCATTCTCCCACGGTGCCGGCCGGCGGAGCTGCGCCCACATGGGATTGTAGAGCGCCTTGTCGATCTCCTTGAGGAGCTTCACCATGCCGACATAGCCCATATAGGCGTGCTGGCGCTCCTGGTTGATATCGAGCCACGGCATTGCCGCTTTCAGAGCGACGAACTGCGATTTGCCGCCCGATAGCATGATATCGGCCTTCGCGTCCTTGAGCATCTTGTACATTTCACGCGGCGCCATGTCGTCGATCATGTGCGCATCCTGGCCCATCAGCTCCTTGATGCGCTCTTTGTCCTCCTTGGTGGACTTCTTCACGCTGGTGCCGACCATTTCGAGGCCAGCTTCCTGCAAAGCGGCGACTACCGACCACGACTTGACGCCGCCAGTGATGAGCAGAACCTTCTTGCCGGTCAGGCGCGCCTTATAAGGCTCGATCGCAGCCCAGGCCTTGGCCTCCTCGCGCGCGATCACCGCCTCGGTGCGCTCCATCAGCTCGGCCGGCGCGCCGCGCTCGATCAGCAGCCGCGCGATCTCGCGCAGCGAGTCGCTCGAATCCTGGATGCCGTAGAACGACCCTTCGAAGAAGGGGATGCCGTAGCGCTCTTCCATCTTGCGCGCGATGTTGATCATCGCCTTGGAGCACACCATCATCGCGGCGCGGGCGCGGTGCGAGTAAGCCACCTCGCGATACTTTCCGTCGCCGGAGATGCACGACAGAATGCGGATGCCGAGCTCATCCAGCAGCGGCTTGACCTGCCAGAATTCGCCGGAAAGGTTGTATTCGCCGATAATGTTGATGTCGTAAGGCGTCGTGTAATCGGGCTCTTCGGTGCCGATCACATGATCGAGCAGTGCCTCGCCGGCAAGCTTGTTGCCGAGATTTTTGGGGCCCACAAAACCAGGCGAGTTGACGGGGATGACCGGCTTGCCGAACTTTGCCGCCGCCGCCTTGCAGACCGCGTTGATGTCGTCGCCGATCATCGCCGGCACGCAGGTCTGATAGACGAACACCGCGGGCGGATCGTATTTCTCGACGATTTCCTTGATCGCCTTGTAGAGACGCTTCTCGCCGCCGAAGACGACGTCGGTCTCGTTGATGTCGGTGGTAAAGCCGGTACGCCAGATGTTCGAGCCCGAGGATTTGGCGCCGCGGTTGTCCCAGGAGTTGCCCTCGCAGGCGATCGGGCCATGGACCAGATGGGCGACGTCGGTCAGCGGCTGCAGCGCGATCTTGGCGCCGTCGAAGGCACAGCCGCCGGCCGCGCCGCCGGGCTGAAGCTGCTTGGTGCATCCCTTCTTGCGCTCGGCTTCGGACTTGTTCGCGTTCTTGGCGCAGCCCGGCTCGTCAAAGACGTTCTGGATCGTTGCCGACAGCGAGCTCATTTATCTCTCCTATCCACCGGCCGCAAAGCGCACGCGAAGCAAGTTTTGACGTCAGGCACTGCCGCCAATGCACGAATGGCATTGGCGGCAGGCCGCGAACGTCAGCGGATGATGTCGAAGCTGTAGTCGGTCTTCGCTGGGACGATGGTGTTCTTGTCGATCTCGTCGAAGATCTTGTCGAGGATCCACACCAACACGTTCATGCCGCCTTGATAGCCCCAGACCGGATAGCGGTGGTGGTGATGGCGATCGAAGATCGGGAAGCCGATGCGGATCAGCGGCGTACCGGTATCACGCTCGAGATACTTGCCGTAAGTGTTGCCGATCAGGAAGTCGACCGGCTCGGTGAACAGCAACGAGCGCATGTGCCAGAGGTCCTTGCCCGGATAGACATGGCAGTTGGCACCGAAGGGCGAACTATCGAACACCTTCTGAACTTCTTCCGCCCAGGCCTTGGAGCCGTTGGTGGCCAGGACGTGCGTCGGTTCAGCACCGAGCTCGAGCAAGAACGCCGCCAGGCCGAGGCAAAGGTCCGGATCGCCGTAGATCGCGAACTTCTTGCCGTGAATGTGCGCGCTGGAATCCGCCATCGCGTCGACCAGACGACCGCGCTCGCGCGCCAGCTCCTCCGGGATCTCCTTACCGGAGATGCGCGACAACGCCATGATGAATTCGTCGGTCGCCGACACGCCGACCGGATGATGGAACGACACCGTCTCCTGGCCATGATCGGCGATAAAGGGCAGCGTCTTTTCCGTGGAATAGTGTTGCATCGAGATCGTCGCCTTGGCGTGGATCGCGTTGGCCGCTTCCTCCAACGTGGTGCCGCCGTCATACATGCGGAACTCGCCGTCGGTCGGCGTGTCGAACACATCGCTGTTGTCGGCGATAATCGTGTGCTCGATCCCCATCAGCTTGAGGATGCGCTTGATCTCACGGGTATTGCCGACGGTGTAGCCGTCGAAGCCGCCGATGATGTTGATTTTCTCGTTCGGCTGACGCTCCAGCTTGGGCGCGGTGCCGGCCTTGCCGTCCCAGAAGTGATCGAGAATACCTTTCAGGGCATTGTCGTAGCCGGTGACATGACTGCCGACGAAGGCCGGCGTATGCGCGAACGGAACGTCATACTCTGCGGGCACAGATCCCTTTTCCTTCGCCGTCTTGATGAAGGCGTTGAGGTCGTCGCCAATGACCTCGGCCATGCAGGTGGTGGAAACGGCGATCATCTTCGGCTTGTACATGCTGTGCGTGTTGGCAAGGCCGTCGATCATGTTGTTGAGCCCACCGAACACCGCGGCATCTTCCGTCATCGACGACGACACGCAGGAGCTCGGCTCCTTGAAGTGCCGCGAAAGATGGCTGCGATAATAGGCGACACAGCCTTGCGAGCCGTGGACGAAGGGAATGGTGCCCTCGAAACCGACCGCGGCGAACACCGCGCCGAGCGGCTGGCAGGCCTTGGCGGGATTCACCGTGAGCGCTTCGCGCGCGAAGTTTTTCTCGCGATACTCCGGGGTCTTCGCCCATTCGCGAACGCGCTCGACCTCGGCGGGGTCGCGCGGGTTCTCAAACATCTTCTTCTTGTTCGCCAGCATCTGCTGGTATTCCGGCCCGCGGAACAGCTCGAAGTGGTCGAGCACGTGGTCGGCATTTTGCGTCATGGTGAAGCCCTCTGTATCGCTGTGTATTTATTTTCTCTCTCGGCTCTTCCCATGCGGGGAGAGCCGAGGGTGATATCTCACTCCGCCGCTATCAAAGTGGGCCTCGGCGCGGCCTTCCAGGGCGCCATGGCCTTCTTCCAGATCGGCGAATTGATGGCCATGTCCATGTCACGCGCGAAGATCGCGAAGCCGTCATAGCCATGGTACGGACCGGAGTAGTCCCAGGAATGCATCTGCCGGAACGGCACACCCATCTTCTGGAACACGTATTTCTCCTTGATGCCCGAACCGACCAGGTCCGGCTGCACCTTCTCGACGAACTTCTCGAACTCGTAGCCCGTCACGTCGTCATAGATCAGCGTGCCGTCCTTGACGTAATGCTGAGCCGTGCGCTGGTAGTCGTCGTTGTGGCCGAACTCGTAGCCGGTGCCGACAACTTCCATGCCGAGATCTTCGTAGGCGCCGATCACGTGCCGCGGGCGCAAACCGCCGACGAACAGCATCACAGTCTTGCCTTCGAGGCGCGGGCGGTACTTGGCGATGACCGCACCCATCAAGGGCTGGTACTTGGCGATGACCCGCTCGGCGCCTTCCTTGATTTTGTCGTCGAAGAAGCTGGCGATCTTGCGCAGCGACTCGGCGATCTTGCTCGGCCCGAAGAAGTTGTACTCGCACCACGGAATGCCGTACTTCTCTTCCATGTGCCGCGAAATGTAGTTCATCGAGCGGTAGCAGTGCAGGACGTTGAGCTTCGCCTTCGGCGTCGCCTCGAGCTCGGCCAGGCTGCCGTCGCCCGACCACTGGGCGATCACGCGCAGGCCCATCTCTTCCAGCAGGATGCGAGACGACCAGGCATCGCCGCCGATATTGTAGTCGCCGATGATGGCGACGTCGTACGGCGTCGGCTCGAATTTCGGCGGCGCGTCCGGCGCGATCTTGTCGAACACCCAATCGCGGATCGAGTCGTTGGCGATGTGGTGACCGAGCGACTGCGACACGCCGCGGAAGCCCTCGCAGCGGACAGGCACGATGGTCTTGCCGTCATATTCTTTGGATTTCGCTTTCGAGACGGCCTCGATGTCGTCGCCGATCAGGCCGATCGGGCACTCCGACTGGACGGTGATGCCGTTGTTGAGCGGGAACAGCTCCTGGATTTCGTCCATGATCTTGGCGAGCTTCTTGTCGCCGCCGAAGACGATGTCCTTCTCCTGGAAATCGGAGGTGAACTGCATCGTCACGAAGGTGTCGATGCCGGTCGTGCCGATGTAATAGTTGCGCCGTGCGGCCCAGGAATACTGGCCGCAGCCGACCGGACCATGGCTGATGTGGATCATGTCCTTGATCGGACCCCAGACGACGCCCTTGGAGCCGGCATAGGCACAGCCGCGGATCGTCATCACGCCCGGAATGGACTTCAGGTTGGATTTGACGCCGCAGTCCGACTTGCCCGCCTCGTGCACATTCAAGTGCTTGGCGCGCCGCTTTGCGGTCTTCTCCGGATAAACCTTCAAAACTTCATCGATGAGTTCTTTGTTCCGAGCCTTGATCTCTGCAACGCTCTGCGTTTGTGCCAAGCTCATATCGTTACCTCGCTCCAGTACCGTTTATGTGCGGGCGGAAGCCCGGCCCCTCGTCGAGAGACCAGGATCCGTCCAATGAGACGCTTCAAGCCGACATGGCGGCCAGTTCGGCGGCGGTCTTGCCGATGACGGATTCGTCGACCTGCTTCATGATGCCGTGCTCCATCAGCATGTCTTCGAGCTCGTCCATCGTGATCGGCGTCGGGATGATGCCCTTGCCGCCGTTGTTGTGGATCTTCTCCGCAAGTTTGCGATAGTGGTTCGCCTGCTGCGAATCCGGCGCATATTCCAGCACCGTCATGCGCCGCAGCTCGGCGTGCTGCACGATGTTGTCGCGCGGCACGAAATAGATCAGCTGCGTGCCGAGCTTCTTGGCCAAGGCCTCGGCCAGTTCCAGCTCCTTGTCGGTCTGGCGCTCGTTGCACACCAGCCCGCCCAACCGCACGCCGCCGGAGTTGGCGTATTTCAGAATGCCCTTCGAGATGTTGTTGGCCGCGTACATCGCCATCATCTCGCCCGACATCACGATGTAGATTTCCTGCGCCTTGTTCTCGCGGATCGGCATCGCGAAGCCGCCGCACACCACGTCGCCCAGCACGTCGTAGGACACGTAGTCGATGTCCTCGTAGGCGCCGTTTTCTTCCAGGAAGTTGATCGAGGTGATCACGCCACGGCCGGCGCAACCGACGCCCGGCTCCGGACCGCCCGATTCCACGCAGCGGATGTCGCGGTAGCCGACCTTCATGACCTCTTCGATCTCGAGGTCTTCGACCGAACCGGCGTTCGCCGCCAGGCTCAGGATGGTGTCCTGCGCCTTGGCGTGCAGGATCAGGCGGGTCGAATCCGCCTTGGGATCGCAGCCGACGATCAGGATCTTGTGACCCATCTCCGCCAGCGCCGCCAGAGTGTTCTGGGAGGTCGTCGATTTGCCGATGCCTCCCTTACCGTAAAACGCGATTTGCCGTAGTGCCGACATGTCGTTCTCCTTCAAGCCGTTTGCCGTTTCCCTCAGTGCGCAGACTGCGCGGCGTAACTCGAAACCCTGGCGCAGGTACCGGCCTTCTCCTGGTCGTCTCCAGGCCCGTAGCCAACGAATGCCCGCCTTGTGGCGACTAGTTTTGCAACGTCTGTGCCAGCGGTGCCGACTGACCAAAATTGGAGTAGTTCCAGTCAGATAGATGATTTGAGCCAAATGTCTGATGCATGTCCCAAACCCGACATCGCGACGCGCCTGCCGACATCCGCCTGCGCCGCTGTCCGAAACAAAACAACGCGGCTTCCCGCCCGGATCGCCGAAAACGACCCGCATGCGTGGAATTCGGGCCGCTGGCGTCTTTCCCCCGACCACTCTCGCAACGGTACGCCGCTTGCTTGATGGAATGCGGGCAACGCGTTGAGCACAGGATGCAGATCAGATTCGAACCTTCCCGAGTGGGCGACCTCAGGCGCATCTTCGTCGTCGAAACCGACGAGATCATTCGCTCCGCGTTGAGCTTCATCCTGCACAACGAAAATGAAACCTACGCATTGACGAGCCTTGAGCAAGCTTATGCCAAAGGTCGCGAGCGAAGACCGGATCTCGTTCTGCTGGGACTGGACATCGTCAGGGACGAAGGCGTAAGGGTCCTCGGCGACATGGCGACCCGCCTGCCCGGCGTAAAAATACTGCTCGTAGCGGATTCCGCCGACGAACCGTTGGCGCACGATTGCCTCGACTCGGGCGCTCACGCCGTGCTCGGCAAGCCGATCGCCAGCGATTCCGTGCTCTGTACGGTCGATATCCTGCTTGATTGTGATGACCAACCTGAGTAATCGCCAGTATGCAAGAAGTCATAACTGTTCCTTCGCTCCACACCGGCCAGACGCTCGATGAGATCATCGAAAACTTCTCGTTACTCGATGATTGGGACGATCGATACCGCTATGTAATCGAGCTCGGCAACGGCCTGAGCCAGTTGCCGACGCACGAACGCACCGACGCCAATAAAGTGCAAGGCTGCGTCAGCCAGGTCTGGCTGGCGACCACGATACACCGTTCGGGCGCTGACGGACCTACACTCACCTTCCGTGGCGATAGCGACGCCCATATCGTGCGCGGGCTGGTCGCAATCCTGTTCGCCATGCTTTCCGGCAAACGCGCCAGCGACATCATCGCAGCGGATCCAACTTCGTTGTTCGAACGCCTGGGCTTGCGCGAGCACCTTACGCCCCAGCGATCGAATGGCCTCCGTTCCATGGTCGAACGCGTCCGCTCGGACGCACGAGCGGCACTGGCAAGCAGCCAGCCCTGAGACTCTTCGCCGACCGTCAGGCCGCGGTCAGCACACTGCTCACCATCTCCCGGCCGCGCATGATGACGACGACGGCCCGCTCGAAGAATTCAACCGTGTAGAAGGTCTCCCCGAGGAAACTCCAGGCTTCGCGCACGCAGCCGAGATCGTCCTCGACCACCAGAACGTCGCCGATGTCCCTGTGCGGATAGGTACCGTCGTTCCTGATATGCGCCCGTGACCACACCAACTCGCCCGGTGCAAATTTCCGCGAACGGTCGGCGCCTAAAGCGCGCCCCACGACCCGATGAGTTGCGGTTACGGTACGCCCGCCTGCAGCCGGTCCTGCCGTTCCGGTCTTGTCCGTCATGCGAATAACTCCTGTGCTTTCCGGAGGGCGCGCACCAGGCAATCGACATCCTCAGCGGTGTTGTAGAGCGCGAACGAGGCCCGGCAGGTCGCCGCGACACCGAAGCGTTCGAGCAGCGGCATGGCGCAATGCGTACCGGCGCGCACCGCGACTCCGGAGCGATCGATGATCGTAGCGAAATCGTGGGGGTGAGCCCCCCTCACCTCAAAAGAGACGATGGCGCCCTTGTCCTTGGCGGTTCCGATAATGCGCAGCGAGTTTATCTCCCGCAGCCGTTCGTGGGCATAGGCGGTCAACTCGGCTTCATGTGCCCGGATCCGCGCTTTGCCGATGGAGTTGATGTAGTCGATGGCGGCGCCGAGCCCGATCGCTTGCACGATGGGAGGCGTCCCGGCCTCGAATCTATGCGGCGGCTCGCCGTAGGTGACGCAGTCCTGCGACACCTCGCGGATCATCTCGCCGCCGCCATTGAATGGCGGCATCACGGCAAGATGCTCGTGCTTGCCATAGAGCACGCCGATACCCGTCGGGCCGTAAAGCTTGTGACCGGTGGCGACGTAGAAATCGCAATCGATGTCGCGGACGTCGATATCGAGATGAACGGAGGCCTGGGCGCCGTCGACCAGCACCGGAATCCCGCGCGCATGCGCGATGCGCGTAACTTCCTTGACCGGCACGATGGTGCCGAGAACGTTCGACATCTGCGTGATCGCGACCATTTTGGTCCGGTCTGTCAGCTGCTTTTCGAACTCATCGAGCAGGAAATTGCCGTCGTCATCAACCGGCGCCCACTTGATCACCGCGCCGTACCGCTCGCGCAGGAAGTGCCATGGCACGATGTTGGCGTGGTGCTCCATGATCGAGAGCACGATTTCATCGCCCGGCTTGATACGCTCGCGTCCGAAGGTGTAAGCAACAAGATTAACTGCCTCTGTCGCGCCGCGCGTGAAGACGACCTCCTCGTTGCGCTCCGCATTGAGAAAGGCCGCGACCTTCGCGCGCGCGCCTTCGTAGGCTTCCGTGGCGGCATTGGCGAGATAATGCAGGCCACGATGCACATTGGCATATTCGGTCGTGTAGGCCTGGTGAAGCCGGTCGAGCACGGCCGTCGGTTTCTGCGTGGAGGCGGCATTGTCGAGATACACGAGCGGCTTGCCGTGGACTTGCAGGCCGAGAATCGGGAAATCCTCGCGCACGCGGCCGACATCGTAGCTGCCGTTTTTCACCGCCGGGTGCATATCCTCAGCCCCGCTGCCGCAACCAGTGAGAAATAACGTTCGCCAAGGCGGCCCTGACGCCCTCGTGCTCAATCGTGTCCACCACGTCGCCAACGAAAGATTCAATCAAGATCGCTTCGGCTTCCTTGGCCGGGATGCCGCGCGCCATGAGATAGAACTTGAGCTCCTCATCGAGCGCACCGGCGGTCGAGCCATGCCCGCATTGGACGTCGTCGGCGAAGATTTCAAGCTCGGGCTTGCTGTCGGCTTCGGCGTCGTTCGACAACAATAGAGCCCGCGTCATCATCCGGCCGTCGGTCTTTTGCGCCTGCGGCCGCACGCTGATCTTGCCTTGAAAGACCGAGCGCGCCTCCTCGTCGAGCACCGATTTGAAGACTTCTCGGCTCTGGCAGCCGCTGGCCATGTGATCGATGTCCAGCGTCGTGTCCACATGTTGCCGGCGCGTCAGCAGGCTGGCGCCGCGGATGCCTAGAAGCGTATCCTGACCCGCGAGCCGAACAAACAGCTGGTTGCGGACCACGGCACCCCCGACCGTGAAGCTGAAGTCGTTGATCTTGGCGCGGGCGCCGACGGTCGCGAGCACCGTCGCCACGTGGATAGCATCAGTACCCTCGCCCGTGATCTTGACTCGATCGAGCTGAGCATCATCGCCGACCACGAGCTCGAGCGCGTCGTTGACCTGATACGGGGATTGGTCGGGACCTTCATGGGTTTCGAGCAACGTCGCGCGCGCACCATCCTCGATCACGATGAGCGACCGCGTGAACATCGCGGTCGGCTTGTCGCTCGTGCTGATGAAAACGAGATGAAGCGGCCGCTCGATCGCCATACCGGCCGCCACCCGGATTACCACGCCGTCGCCCATCAGTGCCGTGTTGAGCGACAGAGCGGGGTCGTCCACCGCAATGATCTTGCCGAGATAGGTCGAGACCAGCGCATCGCCGGAGGCCAGCGCCTCGGCCATGGGCTGAATGGAGAGCCCCATCTCCATGCCAGCCAGATCGGATAGATCGGCGACAAAGGAACCATCGACAACGAACAAACGGCGGCATTCCACGCCGGCCAATACTTGGCCCGCCTCCCGGGCGCGCGTCCTGGCCGTCGCGTCCGGCGGCGCCGCGAGCGGCTTGGCATCCGGCATAAAATTGCGCAGGTCGGTGTATTTCCACCGCTCCACCCGGCGGTGCGGCAGGCCACTCGCCGCGAAACGATCGAACGCGGCGGCCCGCTGAGCGGCGACGTTGCCGTCACCGGGCAGCACCGCTTTAGCGGCGATGTAAGCCTCGGCCAAGGCCCGTTCGGTCGTGGTCTTGAGGGGGCGAGGTTCCGCGTTCATTGCCGTCACGCTGCCTCGCTCTGGTACTGCGCGTAACCGGTGGCTTCGAGCTCCAAGGCGAGGTCCTTACCACCGGTCCGGACGATGCGGCCCGCCGACAGCACATGCACAATGTCGGGCACGATATGGTCCAGCAGGCGCTGATAGTGGGTGATCACCACCATGCCGCGTTCGCTCGAACGCAGTTGGTTGACGCCATTGGCAACGACCTTCAGCGCGTCGATGTCCAGCCCTGAGTCCGTCTCGTCGAGCACGCACAGGCTCGGCTGCAGCAGCATCATCTGCAGGGTCTCGTTGCGCTTCTTCTCGCCGCCCGAAAATCCGACATTGAACGGCCGCTTCATCATCTCGGCGTCGATGCCAAGCTTCTTACCGAGGTCGCGCACCAGCTTGACGACCTCGGGAGACGACAGTTCCTCCTCGCCGCGCTTCTTGCGCTGCGCATTAAGCGTGGCGCGCAGGAAGGTCATGGTGGCGACGCCGGGGATTTCCAGCGGGTACTGGAATGCCAGGAACAGGCCCTTGGCGGCGCGCTCGTCGGGCGACAGCGCGAAGATGTCCTCGCCGTTCATCAGCGCCTCGCCCCCGGTGACCTCGTAACCGGGCTTGCCCGCCAGCACATAGGACAAGGTCGACTTGCCGGCTCCATTGGGCCCCATGATGGCGTGCACCTCGCCTTTATTCACGACGAGATCCAGGCCATCGAGAATCTTGCGCCCGCCGACCTCGGCATGGAGGTTCCGGATTTCCAACAGGGCCGTCATCGCAAAACTCCTTTGGTTACGCTTTCTCAGTCGTCTGCGTCCCGGCGGGGGCGCTAGCCGACGCTTCCTTCGAGCGAGATCGAGATCAGCTTCTGGGCCTCGACGGCGAACTCCATCGGTAACTGCTGCAATACGTCGCGTACGAAACCGTTGACGACCAGCGCGACTGAGTCCTCCTGAGACAGGCCACGCTGCATGCAGTAGAACAGCATCTCCTCGGAAATCTTCGAGGTCGTCGCTTCGTGCTCGAACACCGCGGAGGCGTTCTTCGCCTCGATGTATGGCACGGTGTGCGCGCCGCATTGATCGCCGATCAGAAGCGAGTCGCAGTTGGTGAAGTTGCGGGCACCCGTCGCCTTCCGATGCGCCGACACGAGACCCCGATAGGTGTTGTTTGACTTGCCGGCCGAGATGCCCTTGGAAATGATCCGACTCGTCGAGTTCTTGCCGAGGTGGATCATTTTGGTGCCCGAGTCGACCTGCTGGCGGCCATTCGAGATCGCGATCGAGTAGAACTCGCCGCGCGAGTTTTCGCCGCGCAGGATGCAGCTCGGATACTTCCACGTGATCGAGGAGCCAGTCTCAACCTGGGTCCAGGAGATCTTCGAATTCTTGCCGCGGCAGTCGCCGCGCTTTGTGACAAAATTGTAGATGCCGCCCTTGCCGTCGGCATCGCCGGGGTACCAGTTCTGCACTGTCGAATACTTGATCTCGGCATCGTCGAGCGCGACCAGTTCGACCACGGCGGCGTGCAACTGGTTCTCGTCGCGCTTCGGCGCCGTGCAGCCTTCGAGGTAGCTGACATAGGCACCCTTGTCGGCGATGATCAACGTGCGTTCGAACTGGCCCGTATTTTTCTCGTTGATACGGAAGTAAGTCGACAGCTCCATCGGGCAGCGAACGCCCTCCGGCACGTAGACGAACGAGCCGTCAGAGAACACCGCCGAATTGAGCGTCGCGAAGTAATTGTCCGTCAGCGGGACCACCGAGCCCAAATACTTGCGCACGAGATCGGGATGCTTCTGCAGCGCCTCGGAAATCGGGCAGAAGATGACACCGGCCTTGGCCAGCTCCTCCTTGAAAGTGGTCGCGACCGACACCGAGTCGAACACAGCGTCGACAGCGACGCGCGGGCGCTCGCCCTCAGGGCGCTCAACTCCGGCCAGGATTTCCTGCTCGTGCAAAGGAATGCCGAGCTTTTCGTAGGTCTTCAGAATCTCAGGATCGACTTCATCGAGCGACTTGAGCGCCGCTTTCTTCTTTGGGGCGGCATAGTAGTAGAGATCCTGATAATCGATCGGCGGATAGTCGACGCGCGCCCAGGCCGGCTCGCGCATCGTCAGCCAGCGACGATAGCCTTCGAGCCGCCACTTCAGCATCCACTCCGGCTCGTTCTTCTTGTCGGAGATGAAGCGAACAATGTCTTCCGACAGACCCTTCGGCGCCTTTTCCGATTCGATGTCGGTGACGAAGCCATACTTGTATTGATCGACGTCGATACTACGGACTTGTTCGACGGTCTCTTGTACGGCCGACATTCGTCTCTCCGCTCACGGTTCCGTTCTCATGCGGTTCACACCCGGCGGCTGTCGAGCCTCCAGAGTGGGTCCGCTCACGCAGGCACGCAGGTGTTCTCCACCGGACAAACGGCCGCACATTGCGGCGCGTCGAAGTGCCCTTCGCATTCGGTACATTTCTTCGGATCGATGATGTACATGTCGCCCTTGAGGCGAATGGCGGCATTCGGGCACTCGAATTCACAAGCGCCGCAAACGGTGCATTGCGAGGCGACAATCTTGTAAGCCATGGCAGACTCCGAAGGCACAGGCGTGCCCGACAGCACAGCTATTTCAAGCCGCGTGCCAGACGTCAGAGCTTTGATTTATAACGATTATTAGGTGCGGTGATTAGCGGCCCGCTGTCGTGGCCCCGACATCGTGTCGCAAGTGCGACAGCCTTCTCGTCAGAAGCGCTTGATCTCGACGTCGTACTTTTTCAGCGCATAGCCGATCTGACGCGGAGTCAGTCCGAGCAAGCGCGCCGCTTTGGCCTGAACCCAACCGGCGCGCTCCATAGCGTCCACGAGACGATCGCGCTCTGACATCTCCAGGACACCGGTCGCTGCAGGCATGGCCGGCACCGTCACTTGCGGCCTTACCACGGAGTGGTCCTTTGTCGCGTCAATCGCCGCCGGCCGCGCGACCACAGGCAGTGGAATCTCCGGCAGACGCTGAGCGGGTATATCCGCATGCCCCTTCCACAGCATCGCCGACAGACATTCGTTATGGCGGCAAGCAAAATCGTCCATGACGATGCACGGGCCCGCGGCCAGCGTCGCAGTCCGTTGGACGCAATTTTCAAGTTCGCGCACATTGCCGGGAAAACCGCACCCCAGCAGCACATTCATTGCATCGGCCTCGAATACCAAAGTGCGCTCGTTCTCGTCGTTGAACCGCCTGAGAAACTCATTGGCCAGAAGCGGAATGTCGGTGCGACGGTCCCGCAACGCCGGCAGCAGCACCGGCACAACGCTAATGCGATAATAGAGGTCGGCGCGAAACTCGTTGCGCGAAACCGCCTCTTCGAGATTCTTGTTGGTAGCCGTAACGACGCGGACATCGACTTTGATCGTTTGGCTGCCGCCGACCCGTTCAAATTCCTGCTCCTGCAGCACACGCAGGAGCTTCGCCTGAAAGGCGGGTGAAATCTCGCCGATCTCGTCGAGAAAGAGCGTTCCTTTGTCGGCGAGCTCGAAACGTCCCTTGCGCGCGTTGGTCGCGCCGGTGAACGCGCCCTTCTCGTGACCGAACAGCTCTGACTCAAGAACCGATTCTGGCAGAGCAGCGCAGTTAATCTTGATGAACGGCCCTTTGGCTCGAGTCGACAACTGGTGAATGGCCTTAGCGACGAGTTCCTTGCCGGTCCCCGATTCGCCCCGCAACAATACGGTCGAGTTCGACTTGGCAACGATCATGATTTTGTCAAGAAGCGCGCGGATCGCAGGACTGTCGCCGATAATTCCGTCGATGCGGACCTTTTTGCGCTCCCGTGCCGGCTTCAGCTCCGACAGTTCCTTCTGCAATCGGTGACTCTCGCTCATGAGACGATCGCGGTCGCGCGCGACAAGCCGATGCAACTGAACAGTTTGACCGATCAGATTGGCGATCATCGTGAGGAATCGCACATCGCTATCGAGGCGAAATACGGCGCGGCCATCCCATATGCGGTCGATTGTCAGCGTTCCCACGACTCTCGCACCGATACGAATTGGAACACCGATAAACGACACTGTCGCTTCAGGCGTAGCGCCAAGCGCTGCAACGTCGCTGTAGCTGAATAGTGGATGGGTCGCGACATTCTCCACAACCAGCGGAACTGCAGTCGCCACGATCTGTCCTATCGCCATTTCTGGCAGGCGCGCGCGATACCGTTCGTCGGTGCCCTCGTTCCAACCGGCGCCGACGGTGATGTCCGGAATGCCGTCATCCGCCAAGAGCGAAATGACGCCGTTGCGCATCTGCAAGAACGACGACAAAAGATTGAGAACATTCGAGAGCGTTGTCTCGAGTCGAGTTGGCGCGTTCAGGATTTTAGAGACTTCATAAATGCCGGTGATTGTGATCTCACTCAGCGGAACAGGCGCTACGCTCGCTCGCGTCGCTTCGCGCACAACAGAAGGTGCTTCGGCATGGACCATGATCCTGTCTCCAGCGCCCTCGACCCTCCCTGCCGTATTTTTTGATATTCTTTCCGTCATATTTTGATCTATTCTCACTCCAATGTCTTGCCCAAACTTCGGGCCTTTCTGCTGAAGTTATGATCGCAACTGGCGCGTTCTTGTTCTTTGTGATGGCGCGCCGGGCCTGCATCATCGAGTTGCCGAAATCCGCTCCGGGCGTTGTTTATCGTTAACTGGCAGGACACATCTCGCCGTTTGCAGCGAGAAATCTGTTGCCTCGGTCGCGCCTTACACGTGCTGGCCACCATTGATCTGAATTTCTTCGCCGGTTACGTAGCTCGCCGCATCCGAACACAGAAAGAAGACGACTCGCGCGACCTCGTCTGGCGTGCCTATCCGGCCCATCGGAATTTGCGGCGCGAGTCGCGCCTCGGTTTCGGGCGACAGGATGTCCGTCTTGATCTCGCCCGGTGCGATCGCATTTACCCGGATACCGAAAGGCGCAAAATCATGCGCCATCTCTCTCGTCAGGCAAGCCAGCGCCGCTTTCGACGTCGCATAGGCCGTGCCCGCATATGGATGAACACGTGAGCCGACAATCGACGTGACATTTACGACCGTGCCGAGGCCATCCTTCAGTTCGTCGAACAAACCGCGAGCGAGCAGGATGGGTGCGAGAAAGTTAACGTGGAACACATTCATCCATGTTTCCACGGAAGTCGTCAGGGAAGTGAGGCGGTCGCCCTCGGCGGCCTTCGGCGAAAGGCCGGCATTGTTGACGAGCGCATGCAGCGGCCCTCCGCCGAGTCGCGCCTTGATGTCGGCAATCGCCTGCGGCATTGCCCGGTGATCGCCAAGATCGACTTGTACATGATCGTCCGGCCCATCATCCCAAGGGCAACGCTCGCCATCAAACGGGTGACGCGAGCAAGTGATGATCCGCCAGCCCGCATCCGAGAACAGCTTAACGGTCGCATGACCGATGCCGCGCGACGCGCCGGTCAACACCATCGTCTTGCGCTGTTTCGTCGGCTCCAAAATTTGCGACGCGTCGCTGTGAAAGGGACACGACACACCGATCTCTGACGACGGTTCCAACCGCCGGACCCTCTCGCTATTGAGCCCGCGTCCGAGCATCACAACTCCATGCCGTCGGGAACCAACGGCATTAGACGACTTCCAAGATGCGGGGAGACTTGCAGGAACCAGGCCAAATCACAGAAACCGGCTTTCGAGCAGCAAATTTGCCCGATCGAGCGCGGTGCGATGCAGTCTTGTGCTTGTCTTCGAAGGAATCTTCGAAGGAAATTGTCGATTTCCCGACACATCACGCATCTTTTATTACAACGCTATTTTCCTTTTATAGACGAGCGTATTAGGGCCTATGCTAACTTTCGGCGACTACGCGTTCGCCTTGATCTGCACGGCAATATCCGCCGGGCGCGCCGTATAGGGCCACGACGTGACAATGATATCGGCACCCGCCTGCACATAGGCAGTCACGTTGTCGGAATTGATACCCCCTGCAGCGGCGATCAACGGACGCCGCGCCACGGAAGCGAGAGCGGTCGCCAATTGCGAAACCATCGCCGGACTGAACTTCTCTGTTTGAATCACATCGAAACCTGCGGTCGCGGCCGCAAACCCCTCGGCCACCGAGTTGACCTCGATGACGAGTTTCTTTTCCGGCGCGCGCGCCCGCAGATCCCGAGTAATGGAAGCAACATCTCCGTCGCCCCGGAAAACACGGTGCTCAGGGAACACCAGGATCGTCTCCGACAGACCGAGCCGATGCACCGCCGCGCCGCCCGCCTTGATCGCCGCAATGGCGAGTGCCTTCGTACCGGGGACATTCTTGCGTGTGCACGCGATCACGATGTCAGGGCGGGCTGCGCGAGCGGCCGTAACCAGCGATCGGGTCGCCGTTGCCACGCCCGACCAGATTTCGACAAGGGTCTGCGCCACTTTCCAGGCGCGGTGTAGCCCGGTTGCGGAACCCTCCCCGGTGAGAAGAACCGTGTCGGACGCAACGGCATCGCCCGTTCGGGCATGACAACGCGCGGTCACCCCGGCGAGGCTGAAAAGAGCTTCAGCCTCTTTGATTGCAGCAACGACCATCGCATTTCTCGCAGTGAAGCAAACCGATCCTGGACATCCGCCGATGCCAAGCGTTTCAGTGGTGAGGTCGCCATAGGGAACGTCCTCGGCAAGAAGCCTTTCAATCTCTACGAGAGACAGCACAGTCATTGCGGAGTTCCCCACTCACTGCTGACACAAACAGCGCGTTCGCTGAATTCCACATTCGCCCCTGCTCGGACGGCGATCAAGGCTGGGCGGCCGCCACAGTGCGTTCATCGAGCGCGACGGCTTTCACCAGCGCAAAGACTTGGTCGCCGCGGCCGAGCCCAAGCTCGTCGACGCCCTTGCGGGTCGCCAACGCGACGAGTTGGCCATGCCCCTCCAGATTTATATGGACGGCGGCGAGCGGTCCGTCGTCAGACTCGATGCTCGCGACCGTGCCGACAAGCGTCGTTCTGATGCTGAGGTTGCGCGGGCGGTTCGTGGACAGTGTGACGTCGGTCGCCTTGATGACGACGCGCACCTCACGCCCGACCGGCCCCGTGCGGGCTGCGAGCCAGATCGTTCCGGCAGGATGCGAAATCTCGGTCAGCCCATAGGCCGTATCGACGCCGGAGATACGCCCCGTAACGATGGAGGCGCGGGCAAAGCGGCTTTCGCCGGGCTGAGGACGTCCCGGCCCCAGGACATCCTCGACGGTACCGAGCGCGCGCACCCGGCCCCGCTCCAACACGACCACACGTGCCGCTAGTCGTGCGACCTCCTCGACGGCGTGTGACACATACACGATCGGAATTCTGAATTCGTCCCGTAGTGACTCAACCAGCGGCAGAATTTCAAGCTTACGTTCGGTATCGAGCGATGCCAGCGGTTCATCCATGAGCAATATTTTCGGTGATGCGAGCAGCGCACGGCCGATCGCCACGCGTTGCTTTTCCCCGCCCGATAGGCGCGCCGGCCGGCGCCCAAGCAGATGACCGATGCCAAGTGTGTCAACCACCCGGTCGAAAGCGATAGCAGGCTCCCTCTTCGGAGCAAACCAGCGCCCAAACAGAAGGTTCTGCCTGACGTTGAAGTGCGGAAAAAGCTGAGCATCCTGGAACACGAGACCGACGCGCCGGCGGTGTTTTGGAACGAAGACATTATTCTCCGTATCGACGAGCGCACGGTCTTCGAGCATGATGCGGCCGCGATCCGGACGGGCAAGGCCGGCGATCAGATTGATCGTCATCGACTTGCCCGAGCCCGAGCGGCCGAACAAGGCAGTGATGCCGAGATCATTCTCGAACGAGATGTCGAGATCGAAGGCACCAAGCTTGAGCGCAGCGTCGACCCGGATCATTCGAGGCCGGCCACGCGCTTGTCGGCGCCGCGCTGCATGATCTCGGAAACGATCAAAGCGCCGAGCGCGATTACGATCGACACGATCGTCAGCCGCGATGCTCCGTCATCACCCCCCGGGACCTGAGTATAGGTGTAAATGGCGGCCGAAATGGTCTGCGTCTCTCCCGGAATGTTCGAGACAAAGGTGATGGTCGCGCCAAACTCGCCAAGCGCCTTCGCGAAGCACAAGATCGACCCGACAAGAAGGCCGGGCAAGGAAAGTGGCAAAGTGACAAGGGTGAATGTCCACAGACCATTCGCGCCGAGCGTTCCTGCCGCGTCTTCCAATCGACGGTCAATGGCTTCGATCGAAAGCCGGATCGGGCGCACGAGCAACGGGAAGCCCATCACCGCGCAGGCCAGAGCGGCTCCAGTCCACCGAAACGAAAACACGATACCCAGGTGCTCCGCGAGGAGAGAGCCGAGCGGGCCGCGCCGGCCGAACAACATCAGCAGCATGTAACCGGTCACGACGGGTGGCAGTACCAGCGGCAAATGGATGAAGCCATCGAGAAGGACCTTGCCGGGGAAACGCCAGCGGGCGAGCACATAAGCGGTGAAGATGCCCAATGGAAGGCTTACCAGCATCGCCGTCGTTGCAATCCGCAGTGACAGACGAATGGCCATCCACTCCTCGGGCGAGAATTCGATCACAACCGGATCCCCGACACTGTCACTGTCCAAGAATGCTGAAGCCCTGCTCGACGAAGCGCTTGCCGGCGTCTCGGGTCTTCAAATAGGCGAGAAACGCCAAGGCATCGGGATTGATGGAAGAAGCGGTGAGCGCAACCGGATAGGCGATGGGCTCATGGCTCGACGTCGGGAAGACATCGACAACCCTCACCTTCGGCTCGGCTTTGGCGTCGGTCGCATAGACGACGCCAAACCGCGCCTCACCACGCGCGACAAACGCAAGCGCCGCCCGGACCGTATCGGCTTGGGCCAACTCCTTCTCGACACCTGCCCACATCCCGAGCTTTTCGAGGGCAGACTTGGTGTACTTTCCCGCCGGCGTCGATTTGACCTCGGTTACTGCTAAACGGCTGCCGCCGAGCGCCGCACCGAGGTCCGCTCCGGGCGCGATCTTAAACGACACCGCGGCGTCCGCTGGCGCAATAAGAACCAAGGTGTTGCCGAGAAGTGTCTCGCGCGTATTCGTCTTGATGAGGTTGCGCTGTTGCAGCCAATCCATCCAATCGAGATCGGCGGAGAAAAAGACGTCGGCTGGTGCGCCCTGCTCGACCTGGCGGGCGAGGGCCGATGAAGACGCATAGGAGATGGCAATGGCTTTGCCAGTATCCTTTCGCCAGTCCGCGGCAATCGCATCAAGCGCCGTCTTGAGACTCGCAGCGGCGAAAACGATGGGAGGCGAGGACTGCTGTGAGAGCGCCTCGATCGGCAGCGAAGATGTTGCCACCGCGATCCCAACGATGACCGCAGATCGCAACAGGGCGCGCCGCCGGAATTCGAACATGCACGTCTCCCGATAGAATTTACAGGGCGCGCGCTTGGGGTGGCGATATTCCCCGTGCATATAGCGTCGGGAATACGACAAGGGTGCGTACCAAACACGACAAGCGACGCCCATTCAATGGACCGTGAAATAATAAGTGCAGATGTCGTGCCAGCGACTCACAAGACGTCGATGTGCTACATCTGATCGGCGTCGCGTCGTTGCTTGGCAGGAAAATTGCGTTCATCTAGGCATGTCGATCTTCGGCGCAGTTCGTGTATATCGACGTACATACCGATGATGGCGCGCGTCGCCGGAGACACCGATCATGATTCGTTTGGCCCAGCAGCAAGGCTCTGATGTGCGTCAGGACACGGAGAACGTCGCGAATGAAGCCCCCGTCGAAGGCACGCAGTTCTCGCGCATTGGCGGCGCGCCGGCGGTGGACCGTCTGGTCGAGGCTTTCTACGCGCGCATGGACACCCTGCCAGAGGCCAAAGTGATCCGTGCAATGCACTCCGCCGACCTATCGCCGACAAAGGAAGTGCTGAAGCGTTATCTCGGCGAATGGCTGGGAGGCCCGCCGCTTTATTCCCAGGAGCGCGGTCACCCGCGGCTGCGCATGCGCCACTTTGGCTTCAAGATCGGCGAAGCCGAACGCGACGCCTGGCTTTTGTGTATGCGTGGAGCATTGGACGAGACCATTCCCAACGCCGGGCTACGCGCCGAACTCTTTCAGGCCTTCTTTAAATTGGCGGATTGGATGCGCAACCAACCGGGAAATCCACACGATAATCCGCCGTCTCGGAATAGACATGGATGATGACGTCGCCTTTGCGACACGGCGCCCCGCCCGAGGTCAGCCAGAGGGCTTTTCCGCTGGCCTGGAAATTGCGTGATCCGAGGCCGACGCTCCTTTTCAGACGGCAGCTCATATGGCGTTCACATCTATCTGCCCCACGAGTGCGGTCGCCGAAGGCGGCATGGGCCTCTTTCATGTGGGCAAGAAAAGTGTGCTCCTGCTCTGGCCGACAGGCGGCGAGCTCAAGGCCTATCGCGGGCGCTGTCCGCATGCGGATATGCCGTTGACCGACGCCACCTTCAACGGCCAGGTCATCACTTGCCCGATTCACCAGTGGGGCTTCGACAGCACAAGCGGCAAGTGTGTGACACACCTCGTCCGCAACGCGCTCCACTCTTACACATTGCGCGTGGAGGGTGACGAGATCCAAGTCGACGTCGGGCCTGTCAAGGCGGCGCGTTCGCCGGCGTGACATCGGCAATGCCAGCTCTCGCATAAAAAGAAGCGCGCGGCATGACGGACAAAGAGCAATGGGTGATCTGGAACGGCTCGATAGGCATCCTCGATATGGCGACGGTCGGTCATGTCGACGATGGCGCGGGTGGCAGGCGGGCCTTTCTGGCGCCCCCCTATGAGGTCGTAGGACCGTTCAATCTTGACGAACTTGAAAGGCTGGGCCGGATCGCCTTTGGCGGCTGTCTCGTGATGTCGCGCGCGAGATGGCAGGCGGACCAGGTCGATCTGCGCCGCGAAGCTCAGGAAAAGCGCCGGGCCTTCTCCTTCCTATTTGAGCGAGATTTCGACAACGACAATAAGGAACACCGCGAGGTGCTGAACCTGCCGATGGCGGGCGTGCTCAAGCCCTCGGAAATCAATGCTGCCTTCCGGCAACTTGCCAAAGCCGCGCATCCCGACGCAGGCGGCAGCGACGAACATTACCGTCGTATCGCTGAGGCGCGCGACGCTCTACTCGAGCAATTCGGGAGCGCCGCGTAGACTTGCTGGCATAACCCGCAACACAGCGCGAACAGCCATACAAGGCCGAGTCTGAAATCACGCCAGCGCTGGCTACGCTGCGCCCTTCGCGGCCATGGCTCCTGCTCTTTGACGGTCTATTGCGACCCCGTGCTATCGGCTGCCGGTAGCGTCAGTGTAAAGACCGCCCCGCCGCCTGGCCTGTTCGCCGCGGCCAACCCGCCGCCGCACTCGCGCGCGATGCTGTAGCTGATCCAGAGCCCGAGCCCGGTCCCCTCGCCGACAACCTTGGTCGTGAAGAACGGCTCGAACACCTTGTCGACGACAGCGTCGGCCAGACCGATCCCATTGTCGGCGACCTCGATCGAGATGTCGTCGTCGACGCGACGCGCGGTGATATCGAGCACGGGCGCCGGCGCATCACGCATCGCGTCGAGCGCGTTATCGATCAGATTGACCAGGATCTGATGAACCTGTCCCTCATTGGCGACGATCATCGCGCCGGGCTCGATGTCCATCCTGATCTCGACCTTGACCGCCTTGGCGCGGGCGGCCCAGCGCGCTGCGGTTCGCAGGACGCGTTCGACGGTGAAGGGTACCGCCTCGCCCGTTTTGCTGAAGGACAGCCGCCGCAGATTCTTGACGATGTCGGAGACACGCATGGCACCTTCCAGCGTACCGTCGATGAGCGGTCCGAGATCATCGAGCAGAGCGTCGATCTTCAGCGAGCATCGTAGTTCGTCGATCTTGGCGGCGGGAGCGCCGGCGTGGAGGGCATGCAGGTAGACCGTCAGGCGCTCGCGATAGCGCTCCAGGGCGTGGATGTTGCCATAGACGAAACTGATCGGATTGTTCAGTTCATGGGCGACGCCGGCCACCAACCGGCCCAGGCTCGCCATCTTTTCCTGCTCGACCAACTGGCGCTGCGCGCGTTTCAATTCGCCATGGGCCTTGTGCAAGGCTTCGTAGGCACGGCGCAGCTCGCCCACTTTGCGGCCCGTCAGCACGGTGCCGACCCGGCGGCCGTTCTGGTCATAGCGCGTCGAACCGTTGACCGCCAGCAGATCGGACGGCCCGCCGCTGCTCTTGAAGCGCAATTCGCAGTCGACCACGTCGGTGGGAAACCGCGACTTGAGAATATCCTCGACCCTGCCGAGATCTGGCTCGTCGACGAGATCGGCGAGCGAGCGGCCGACCAACTGTTCGGCAGGTTGGCCGAGCAGGCCGACGGTGGCCGGATTCACCTGCTGGATGATGCCGTTCGAATCACAGACGATGAGAATGTCCGATACCGACTCGATGACGCTCGAAATAAAAGCCTGCGCTTCCTCAAGCGCGGCATTCTTCTCTTCGAGGTCGGCCTCGTACCGCAACAGGTCGGCATAGACCTCGTCCATTTTGCGGATGACTTCGATCCAGGCGCCCTCGCGCTCGCCGTCGAACTCGGCGGGAGGCCGCGCCGCAAGCTGGGCAACAAGACTGGCGGGACGCTCAGCCGTCGAGCGGTTCGCCGTCATCGCGGATGCCCTTCTTGAGGTCGTAGCGGCCGAGCTTGTTGCGCAAGCCTACGCGTGACAGGCCGAGCTCGTCGGCGATGCGGCTGATGTTGCCGCCGTGACGTTCGAGCGCCTCGGTGATGAGCAGGCGCTCCAGCGTCTCGACCTTATCCTTCAGCGTAAGGTGGCCATTGGTTCCCGGCGGCAGCATGATCGGCATCTCGCGCCGGGAAATGCGCGGCGACAAATGCTCGGCCTCGAGCCGATCGCCATCGACCATGACGACCATGCGCTGAATCTCGTTCTGCAACTCGCGCACATTGCCCGGCCAATCGTATTTTTGCATCCCCGCCAGCGCGGCCGGCGCAATGCCGGCAAGCGAACGATGGAAGGCACGGTTTACATCGGCCAGAACCTTTTCGGCGATCAGCGGGATGTCCATCGGGCGCTCGCGCAATGCCGGCATGTGCACTGGGAAGGCGGCGAGACGATAGTACAGATCGCGGCGGAAGCGGCCGCTGTGCACCTCGACTTCGAGATCGCGATTGGTGGCGGCGACAACCCGTACGTCAACCTTGCGAACGCGCTGTGCGCCGAGCGGCCGAATCTCATTCTCCTGTAGCACGCGCAGGAGTTTCACCTGGAAGGCGGGCGAGGTCTCGCCGATTTCATCGAGGAAGATCGTGCCCTCATTGGCCACCTCGAATAGCCCGATCCGATCCTGATAGGCGCCGGTGAACGCGCCTTTCTTGCAGCCGAACAGCTCGCTCTCCAGCAATTCGTCGGGCAGTGCGCCGCAGTTTTGCACCACGAACGCTTTGCCCGCGCGCGCCGAACTATAGTGGATCGCCCGCGCTAACAATTCCTTGCCCGTTCCCGACTCGCCGGTGATCAGCACCGAAATATCGTACTCGGCGGCCCGTTTTCCGAGCTCGATCACGCCCGCCAACGGGCTCGTCGGCGCGTGCACGATGCGCTCGAAGTCGTAGAGCCGGCGCGCCGCGCCGCGTTTTTCCGACACCACCTGCTTTACGCGTTCCGGCGTCAGCTTCATGTCGACGCCGGCGGCTTCGGTCTCCTGCTGCAGTTGAAACAGTTGAACCGCGCCGCGCACCGTCTCGATCAGCTTCTGAGGATGCCAAGGCTTGGTGATGTACTGGTAGATACCGGCCTCGTTAATGCCGGCGATGATGTCTTCCGAGTCGGAGTAGCCCGAAATGATCATGCGCACCGGATCGGGCCAGGCATCGCGCACGCGCTTGAGGAACTCGACGCCGGTGTCGCCCGGCATGCGCTGGTCGCACAGGATGGCATGGACGATGTCGCCTTCCAGGTATTTCGCCGCCTCGGCTGCATTTGCAGCGCACAGCACCTCGAACTCCTCGGCGAGCACGCGCCTGAGCGACTCGAGCGAGCGCACCTCGTCGTCCACGACAAGAACGGTTGCCGATGTTGTCACGGCAAGCCCTCCGCTTTGCGGCCCGCGGCACCGCGGACAGGACCCAACCGGTGTCGGGCCAGCGTCAAGGGCGTCCGCGATTTCGGGATCTTGTGAATGAAATTATACCGCGCGACATGATAGCTCGCGTCGAAGCCGTAGAAATTGAGCCGCATGCGGGCGAGCTCTTCGGCGCGATAGGCCGCCAGCGGCTTTTCCGCCTCGTCGGCCGCGCGCCGCCGGCGCTTGTCGTCGAGCCGGACGGCAAGTCCGGCATCCACCGCCAGGGTCCGCGCGATAAGCGCGACAGCAGTTGCATCGGTACGCGCGGATGCCGGCAGGATGCGATCGATCAGCCCGAGCCGGCGCGCTTCGGCAACGCCCACCGGCAGGCGGGCCTGAGTGACACGATGTGCGTTCTCAGCGCCGGCGCGGCGCGGCAGCAGATAGGTCCAGTATTCCGAGCCGTAGAGATTGCCCATGTCCTTGTAATGCGGATTGAGCACCACGCCGTCGCAGGCCCACACCTCGTCGGCAGCGAGCGCGAGAAACACACCACCGGCACCGGCGCCGCCGCGCAAGGCCGCGATCACCAGCCGGTCGGTGGTCTCGATGATGTCACGAGTGAGATCATCCATAGCGTTGATGTTGCGCCAGGACTCGTCGGCCGGGCTCTCCGCCGCCTCGATCAGACCGAGATGAATGCCGTTTGACCAGGTGTCCGGTCCGCCCATCAGCACCAGCACGCGCGTCGGTCGCGCCAGTGCCTGCGCATAGGCTGCGCGCAGCGCCTCGCATTGCGCGGTGCTCATCGCGCCATTGTAGAAGGCAAAATGGAGGAAACCGACCGGACCATCCTCCACATAGCGGATCGGTGCATAGCCTTCCGCCACCGGCAGGGCCGCGGACTCCGTCGCGAAGACATACGTTGCCGGCAGCTTCAGCGTCGACCTGCCCTCCTCGCGTACATGACCGATCCACACCGCGCCATCGCGCGTGGCGCGCGCGATGGCGTCACCGCAGCGCGCGATCAGCGCGCCGGGCGCGCCGGAGAGGCCCTCGGCGCGATGGGCATCGTAGAACCGCACGGCGCGGCCGAACAGTTCGTCGCGCACGCCTGGCGTGCCGTCGGCACTCCGGATCTTGCGCAGCACGATATCGGTCGCGTCATTCGCCCAATCGATGGCGCGGTCGTTTTGTCGACACAACGGACGCCCGCGACCGCGCACCGATGGGTCATTGTGATCGGGCCGTTGCGGAACGAAAGTGCCCGACTGGAGACGCGCGAGCGCCGTGAACACCGCCTCGACCGCGGCATCGGCTACTTCGCGGCGATAGAGACTCGACTTGGTCGCCGCACGCATCGGAAACGTCGCCGACGCCCAGACCGGGCCCGCATCCATCTCGGCGTCGGCCTCGAGCACGGTGACGCCCCATTCCTTTTCGCCGTCGAGCACCGCCCAATCGAGCGCCGAGGGGCCGCGGTCACCGACGATGCCGGGATGCACGACCAGGCAACGACGCGCGCGCCAGACATCCTCCGGGATCGCCCGCTTCAGGAAGGCGGCAAGAACGAGATCTGGATCGGCCAAAGCGATCGCCTCGCGCGTCACCGCATCGTTGACGTCGAGTTCGACCGAAACCGCGTGGCCGCGCTCGCACAGCTCGACATGCAGCCGCTGCGACAGGCTGTTGAAGCTGTGAACGAGCAGCAGGATGCGCATGGCGCCCTCAACAAATCCGCGGCAATTGCTCGCCGGACAGCCAGTCGACAATGCGGCCGCCGCCGAAGGCCGTCGTCATCTGCACAAAACGATGGTCGTCGACGACCGCTTCGCCGACCACGGCCGCGTCGCGGCCGTGCGGATGCGCGCGCATGGCGGCGAGCACGACGGCGGCAGCCTCCGGTGCGACGATGGCAACGAGCTTGCCTTCGTTCGCAACATAGAGAGGATCGAGGCCGAGCAGTTCGCAGGCCGCGGCGACTTCCGGCTTCACCGGCAGCGCGTCCTCGTCGATCCGGAAACCGACCTTCGACTGCTGCGCCAGTTCATTGAGCGTGGCCGCGAGACCGCCACGGGTCGGGTCGCGCATCACCCGCAGACCCGACCCGGCGGCCGCGACCATGGCGGCGACCAGTTCGTGCAGCGCCGCCGAGTCGGATACGATCGCAGTGTCGAAGGTGAGATTCTGACGCTTCGACATGACGGCCACGCCATGGTCGCCGAGCGTTCCCGAGACGATCACGCGGTCACCGGCACGCGCCTTTTCGGCCGACAGATCGAGGCCGGCTGGCACCACACCGATGCCGGTGGTGGAAATGAACACGCCGTCCGCCTTGCCGCGCTCGACGACCTTGGTGTCGCCGGTCACGACCGGCACGCCGGCCGCGCGTGCCGCCTCGCCCATGCTGTCGGCGATGCGTTTCAGATCGGCAAACGGGAAGCCTTCCTCGATGATGAAGCTGGCGGAAAGATAAAGTGGTCGGGCGCCGGCCATGGCGACGTCGTTGACCGTGCCATGCACGGCGAGCGAGCCGATGTCGCCGCCGGGGAAGAACAGCGGCGAGATCACGTAGCCGTCGGTCGTCATCACCATACGGCCGGCGCCGACATCGAAGGCGGCCTGGTCGTTGCCCTGCCGCAGCCACTCGTTGTCGAGCGCCTCATGGAAGACGTCCGCGATGAGCTGCGCCATCGCGCGGCCGCCGGAGCCGTGCGAAAGGTCGACGCGACCGTTCTTGATGTCCAATCGGCGGCGATAGGCTTTCGGGCTCATGATGCTTTCCTTCGGGCATGATCGCGGAAGCGGCCATAGGTCCAATGCGCGGCGCAGGCGCCCTCCGCCGACACCATGCAGGAGCCCATCGGCGTTTCCGGCGTGCACACCGTGCCGAACAGCTTGCAGTCGACCGGCTTCTTGACGCCGCGCAGGATGGCGCCGCATTCGCAGGCTGGATTGTCGCGGGCGGGCACATAGTCGATGCCGAAGCGGCGCTCGGCATCGAACGCGGCATAGGCCTCCTTCAGGCGCAATCCGCTATAGGGCACCATCCCAAGGCCGCGCCATTCAAAGCTCTTGCGCAGCTCGAAAATCTCGGCGACCTCGGCCTTCGCCCGAGCGTTACCGCCCGGCGTGACCGCGCGCACATATTGGTTCTCGACCTCATGACGGCCGTCATTGACCTGCGCGATCAGCATCAGGATCGCCTGCATGACGTCGAGCGGCTCGAAGCCGGCGACCACGACCGGCTTGGCGAATTCCTCGGCAAAGAAATTGTACGGCTCGGTGCCGATCACGGTCGAGACATGGGCGGGGCCGATGAAGCCGTCGATGCGCACGGTGCCGAGGCTGCGCACGTCGGGGCTCTCCAGGATGTTTTGGATCGCCGAGGGCGTCAGCACGTGATTGCAGAAGACACTGAAATTGCTGAGTTTCTTTTGCGCGGCAAGGCGAATGGCGAGCGCGGTTGGCGGCGTCGTGGTCTCAAAGCCGATGGCGAAGAACACGACCTGCCGCTCCGGCTCGGCCTCGGCGATACCGATGGCGTCGAGCGTCGAATAGACCATGCGGATGTCGGCGCCGGCGGCCTTGGCGCGCAACAGCGACGTGCCGTGCGAGCCGGGCACCCGCATCAGATCGCCGTAAGTGCACAGCGTCACCTCCGGCCGTTCCGCCAGCGCGATTGCCGCGTCGATGCGGCCGACCGGCAGTACACAGACCGGGCAACCGGGGCCGTGGATCATGCGCACATTGGCGGGCAGCAGATCCTCAATGCCGTAGCGCGAGATCGCGTGGGTGTGGCCGCCGCAGAACTCCATGAAATGATAGTGTTTCGCCGGATCGGCAATCCGCGTGATCGTCTCGGCCAGCGAACGGGCCAGACGGCCGTCGCGATATTCGTTGACGTATTTCATGGCACACCTTCCGCCGGCGCGGCGGCAAGCTCGGCGAGCAGCGCCAAGGTGTGGCGCGCCTCCTCGGGATCGATCTTGGTCAGCGCATAGCCGACATGGATGACGACGTAGTCGCCGACCGCGACATCCTCGACCAGCGCGACCGAGACCACCTTGCCGACACCATCGAGGCTGACGCGCGCCATGCCGTCGGGCAGCAGTTCGGTCACTTCCGCTGGAATGGCCAGACACATGTTATTGCTCCCCTGCCCGGGCCGCGCGACCGGGCGCATCGAGCGTCAGCGCGGCAACCCACGCCTGGCCGAGACTGAGACCACCATCATTCGGCGGCAGCGCGCGGGCGATGAGCGGTTGCAGCCCGCGCGCACGCAAGGCCTGAGCGGTCGCTTCGGTCAGCACACGATTGAGGAAACAACCACCGCCGAGCGCGACGGTCGAAGTCCCGGTCGCGCCTGCGGCCTGCGCGGCCCAGTCGGCGAGCGCGGCAGCGAGCGTGCCGTGAAACAGCTCGGCGCCGCGCATGCGGTCGAACCCGGGCGTCGCCAGCATCCGCATCAGCACGGCCAGATCGAGCACGCCGTTATCGATGCACCAGCCCTGCTGCAGCGTGCGCGGCTGCCTGACCAGCGCCTCGAGCTGCATCCCCGCCTGGCCTTCGTAAGCCTGCGCATCGCAAATACCGAGAAGACCGGCAGCCGCATCGAACAGCCGGCCGGCGCTGGTCGTCGCCGGTACGCCGCCGGCGGCTAACATCGCTGCAAGATGTGGCGCGAGCGACTTGCCGGTAAAGCGCGTCGCGATCTCGTCGCCACGGCCGAGGCCATGCAGGACGGCGGATGCCATCCGCCATGGCTCGCGCGCCGCCAAGTCGCCGCCGGGCATGGCCATCGGCGCGAGATGGCCGAGGCGGGTAAAGCGCGCGCCATCGGTCAGCAGCAATTCACCGCCCCAAGCGCCGCCATCGCTGCCGCGCCCGAAGCCGTCGAGCACCAGGCCGAGCACCGGCGCCTCGATCCCATGCTCGGCGGCGATAGCCGCGACATGGGCATGGTGATGCTGCACCGGAATCGTCGGCCGGCCGAAAGCTTGCGCAAAGCGAGTCGAGGCAAAGTCCGGATGCAGGTCGTGCGCGATGGCGACCGGCTGCACGTCGAGGAGCGACAGGAGGTGCGAGATCGTCTGCTCGAAGAAGCGGATGCCCTCGGCGGTGTCGAGATCGCCGATATGCTGGGACACATAGGCCTCGCGGCCGCGCGTCACCGTCACCGTGTTCTTGAGCAGGCCGCCGACCGCGAGCACCGACGGCACCGAGCGCACCAGTTGAACCGGCCGCGGGGCTTGGCCGCGCGCGCGCCGCACGAAAGCAGGCGCACCGTCGACCAGCATCGTCACCGAATCGTCCACGCGCACCGCGATCGGCCGGTCATGGGTCACGATCAGGTCGGCAATGCCGGCAAGCCGGCGATGCGCGTCGTCGTCGTCGATCACCAGCGGCTCGCCGCCGGGATTGGCGCTGGTGGCAACCAGGACGAGATCGACCGGTTGTTGCTGCCAGTCGCGTCCAGGCGGGCCGCCAGCGGCGGCATGGAACACAAGGTGATGCAGCGGCGTGTAAGGCAGCATCACGCCGATACGAGACAAGTTGGGCGCGACGGACGGCGCCAGCGCGCGGCGGCTGTCGACCAGCACGATCGGGCGCTCGACGGTCGCCAGCAAGGTGCGCTCGGCAGGCGTCGCGTCCGCGACGAGGTCGAGCGAGGCCTCCGACGCCACCATCACCGCAAACGGCTTGGCGTCACGGCCCTTGCGTTGACGCAAAGCCGCGACGGCTGACTCGTTGCGAGCGTCGCAAAGCAGATGAAAGCCGCCGAGGCTCTTCAGTGCGACGATCTCGCCGTCGCGGAGCGCGGCAACGACGTGCTCGACCGGATGACTGAGCTTTGGCCCACAGTGCGGACAGGCGATCGGCTCCGCGTGGAAACGGCGATCGTCCGGGTCGGCATAGTCGCGCGCGCAATCCGCGCACAGCGCGAAGCCCGCCATCGACGTCTGCCGCCGATCATACGGCAAGCGGCGGGTGATGGTGTAACGCGGCCCGCAATGGGTGCAGTTGACGAACGGATAAAGGTGGAAGCGGCTCGCCGGGTTGAACAATTCGTCGAGGCAGTTGTCGCAGGTCGCCGCGTCGGCGGCGATACGGGTGGTGACCCGGCCCTCGCGGCTGGCGCCGATGGCGAAACCGCGTTCGCCGGTCGCGTGCGCCGCTTCGGTTTCGATCGCATCGACCCGCGCCAGCGGCGGCGTCTCGCTGCCAAGCGCGTCGAGGAATTGCGGCACCTGCGCACCCTCGACCTCGATCAGTACGCCTTCGGCATCGTTGGCGACGAAGCCGTCGAGCGCATAACGCTGTGCCAAGCCATAGACGAACGGGCGGAAACCGACGCCCTGCACCGAGCCGCGCACCCGTACGCGCAACCGGCGCGTCCGAGGGTCACTGTCGGCGAGAGCGGACTGCATCGGTTTACTCGGCCGCCTTGGCGGCACTGCGTGCCGCATCCGCCCGCTTGGCGATCCAGGCATAGAACGCCGGCAGGCCTTCGCCGCTGCGCGCCGAAACCAGCAGCACCTCGATGCGCGGATTGATCCGCCGCGCATATTCGATGGTGCGGGCAAGATCGAAGTCGAGATGCGGCAGCAGATCGACCTTATTGATCAACATCAGGTCGGCGGCGGCGAACATGTCGGGATATTTGAGCGGCTTGTCCTCGCCCTCGGTCACCGACAGCACCACCACCTTATGCGCCTCGCCGAGATCGAAAGCAGCGGGACAAACGAGGTTGCCGACGTTCTCGATGAACATGAGGCCGCCCGGTTCAAGCGGCAGCGCGTCGAGCGCATGGCCGACCATGTGAGCGTCGAGATGACAGCCCTTGCCGGTGTTGACCTGGATCGCCGGCGCGCCGGTGGCGCGGATGCGCTCGGCGTCGTTAGCTGTCTGCTGGTCGCCTTCGATGACGGCGATCGGGAATTTGTCCTTGAGGTCGCTGATGGTGCGCACCAGGAGCGAGGTCTTGCCCGACCCCGGGCTGGAGACGAAATTGAGCGCGAACACACCGGCGGCGGCCAGCCGGGCGCGGTTGGCGGCGGCATGGCCGTCGTTCTTGGCCAGAATGTCGCGCTCGACCTGCACGATGCGCTCCTGGCTCATGCCCGGCACGTGCACGCCGGCCAGCCCGGCGCCGTAATCATGCGTGCCGTGGCTGTGATGATGGTCGTGGTCGTGGCCATGATGGTGATGATGATCATCGTGACCGTGCGCGTGGTGATGGTGATGCTGATGGTCATGCTTGTGATCATGGTCATGTCCGCCCGCATGATCATGCGCATCCGCGCAACCGCAAACCGTGCACATCACTCCACCTCCAATTCCTTGACACGCAGGCCGTCGCCGGCCGTCACCTGCAACTGATAGCTGCCGCAATGCGGACAGGGATCGAACCGCTGCGTCACCGCCACCGTCTTGCCGCACGGCATGCACCAGGCCGCTCCCGGAACGCCGACCACCTCGAAGCGCGCCTGTTCGGCGATGGTGCCGCGGCTTACCGCATCGAAGCAGAAGCGCATGGCCTCCGGCTCGACATGGCTGAGCGCGCCGATCTCCAGGCATACGGCGCGCACGCGCGAAAATTTCTGCCGCTTGGCTTCTTCCTCGACGATCTCGATCACGCCCTCGCAAAGCGCCATCTCATGCATGGCCGGCCTCCGCGATACGGACGCGATAGGCGACGCACGGATCGAAGGCGGCGACGAGACGCTCGACGCGACCGCGCGCGGCGTCACCGGCGTCGAGCGCGGCGCCGCGCAGCGCACGCGCCAACGGCCCCTCGGCGTGAAAATTCCATTCGGTCGGCGCCAGGATCTCCAACCGGTCCACTCGGCCGGCGGCGTCGAGCGCTACCAGATGATGCAGCCGACCCCGCGCGCATTCGACAGCGGCAAGCCCGAGCCGGTCGTCGAGCCGATAGGCCCGAACGACGCTCGCACTGGTTTGCGGATCGTCATCCAGCAGACGGCGCAACAAATCCGGCGCATCGCGAACTTCGATCAACCGGGCCAGAAGGCGAATGGCGGCGCCGTCTGCGCCGTCGAGCGCCGCCAGCAGCGGATGGCCGGCATTGCGCGCGAGCGCGCCGGTCTCCGGCGCGCGTCCGTCGAGGCCCGGCCGGGCCGCGAACGCAGCCCCTTCGGCACGCAGACATTCGCCGACGACACCGTCGGCATCCGCGTCGAGCGGATCGAGCATGAGGCCTAAGGCGGCACCGCGCCACATCAACGGACGCAACAGCTCCGCCAGCGGCGAGGGACCACCGATCCAATCCTCGAACGCCTCGATATCGGCGAAGCATCCCGCGGGCAGGCCGGCCGCGTCGAGCGCGCCGTCGAGCGCTTCAATGTCGGCCGCGCCCGGTGCGGAACGCGCGCCGATGGTGCGCGCCGACGCAAAGACATCGCGCAGCGAAGGCGCGAAGCGGTCGAAGTAATCGCCCGCCAAGGCGACCAGCGTGCCGCGCAGCAGTTCGGTCGTGCGCTCCGCGACCACGGCCACCGCCCGCTGCCGCATGCTCGCGTCGTTGCCGCTCGTGCCACGCGCAGCCTCGATGGCCATGACGCCGGCGACGCTTTGCGCCGCAGCGCAAAGCACGAACAGCCGCGGCAATAACGCCACCGCCTCTTCGCCGGTGCGCCCACGCGCGAGTCGTCCGAATCCAACCGGCCGACGCGCCCCGATCTCGACCTCGGCCACCTGCCCCCCGCTCAGGGCGATGCTCACGTCGATCAGATCCGGGCGCATGGCGGCATTCATGGCCGCGGCTCCCTGAACTCGCCGCGCAGCAAGCTGCGGCGGTCGATGGGACGGTTCGCGGGCCGGCGCGGCGCCGGCATTGAATCAGCATCTATTTGCTCGAACTGCGCGTCGCGAATGGCGGCCAGCGCCGCCTCCGCCGTGGCGCGCGCCGATGCCGGATCGGCGAAGTCGAACATCGGCGAGAACAGCGAACAGCTTTCGATACGGCCGAAACCGTCGAGCGAACCGACGGTGAAGTCGAAAGAACCGGCCGGCAGCACGCGGCGCACGGTGGCTCCTGGTGCGGGACTATCATTGTCGTGCCCGCCGTCGAGCGACGCCCGCACGATATTCATGAACCACGGCGTCACAACGATGCCCAGCGCATGGCCTTCGTAGGCGTGGAAGCCGATCGCCTCGACATCGAGGGCAGCGTTGTAGACCGGCAGATCGCTCATGTGGCGCGCGCCGACGACGCGATAGAGCGCCACGAGCCGCTCCCCGAGCGCCCGCGCGGCGGCATCGCCTTGATCGGCTTCAGCTCGCATCCTCGAGCCTCATGAACTTCGTCTGCGACGCATCGCAGTTCGGGCATGTCCAATCCTCCGGCAGCGCCGCGAACGGCGTACCCGGCGCGATCTGCCAGACCGGATCGCCTTTTTTCGGGTCGTAGACATGCCAGCAGATGCCGCACTCCATCCGCGCTTCCGGCGCGACGCCACGTTTGCCGAAATTCTCGAAGGCGCTCATCAGAGTCTAATCCAGACCAATTGAATCATTCGGCTTGCCTTGTTATTGGCGGCGCATGATCTTGTCCGAAAACCGGTTCCCACTTTTCGGGATCATGCGCTAGAAATACGCCTCGATGATCTCGGTGAGCCGTTCGGCCGAATCCTCGAAATCCTCGTCCGCCGCCCGCGCCACTTCCGGCACGTCGCCGATTTCGAGCGTGTCGAGGATGACCGTGTCCATGGCGTTGGTGAACTGCACCGACCAGACGTGGCGCGCGCCAGTCGCCAGCACGCGGCAGGTACCATAGCCGCGCGAGAACAATTGGATCGGGCCGTTTCCCAAAGACTGCTGCAGGTGCGCCATGTCGGCCTCGTTCATCGGCAGCAGCGTGAAGTTGATGACGTGACTGCGCGCGCCGGGGCGATGCGCCGCCATGCGCTCGCGAATTTCGGCGAGCACGGGCATGACGTTCATGGCATCGGCCGGGGCATCGCCGAGCGCGACTGCGGGCGCGGTGAAATCGAGCGCCGCGCGCAGGACGATCTCGGGCACCGCGCCGATCTCGACATAGTCGCGGGCGTCGACCTCGCCCTCGACACGAACGCGCCATAGTCCGGCCAGCACCGATTCCTGGATCTGGGCGACGCGGCCATCCGGTAGCGCAACGAGCCCGCTCACCTCGCCTTCGCCGAGCACGTCCGCGATGAGCTGGCGCTCCGCGTCGTTGAGGTCTTGAAGCGTAAAGGCGCGCGACGGCGCGGCGGCACGTTGCGTGCTCAGCGCGGCGGCAAGCTGCGGCAACAAGGCCGCCGCGGCCGGACATTGCCGGGCCAGTTCCGCGCTGTCGGCGCTCGCCAGCGCCGCGATGGCGCCGGCCGCGGTGACGCCACGCCGGCCCTCCCCGCCTTCATGACCGACGGGCAGGATTGTGGCCTGCATCTCCTCTTCTTCCGCCTCGCTCCAAAACCCGACTCTCATGCCGTCTCTCCCGTTGCTGCGCAGTGCTCGGCATCCGTCGGTGCGGAGTCGATCATGCGCCCGATACGCTCGACATACGTCGACCAGTTCTGGATCTTGGGGACGACGCCGATCTTGCGGCCATGGCGCACCAGCGCGAGGCTCGGCAGCACGTTGACGCCGAAGCGTTGCATCAGCTTGGCTTCGGCTTCGCGCGTGACGATGGCCGGTCGCAGCTGGCCGGCGAAGGCCTCCACCAGTTGCGGCAGCACCACCATGACGTCATTGGCTTCCGGCCAGCGCACCGGATCGCCCGTGAAGAACAGAATTGCAGTTTCAGCTTCGCCCGGCGCCGTCAGAAAGCGATCGACCGACGCCACATCGACGGCGGGCAGGCCATGCCGTGCCGCCACTTGCGCGATGAGACCTGTGGGCATTTTCCACCCGTGCGTTTCTTATGATCCCGCTCAGGTCAGCAAGGCCTATGCCAGCACTGACAAGATGCAGCTTGGAAGCTAAGTAGTTCTAATGTGGATGCTTTCTGACCAGCGCCAACCTTAAATAACGATCTGCCGGAAATTAACTTTCCGCTTTGATGCAAATCAAACTTCCAGTGTGTCTGCGGCACGCAGAAACTCTGGCAACTGCGGCTCGCGATCAATCAGATCGGCGAACAAATGCTCGAAGCTCTTGCCCTCAAGCGCAGCCGCTAGGCCGTCGAGCGCATCGTCGATATGGCGCGCTTCTTCGGCGTCGAGCACGCGCACGGCGCTGTCGATGAACACCAACACCGAGGTCCCGACCGGCACCTCGCCCAGAAGCAACATCGAGACGCGGCGCTGCTCACCGCGTCGCTCGCATAGAGCTGAGACGCCGTCGGTCTCGACGATCGTCATCGGCAGACCAAGGCACATCGTCCGCGCTCACTTGCCGTCGATCACAGCGGCCACGCGAGGGCGACACCCGTCACCGCGATCGCCCCGCCGGCAGCGCGGGCAAGCACCGGCGCCATCCGGTATTCCCGCGTGGCGCCGAGAATGAAGCCGACGCCGTGCAGGATCGCAGTCGCGGCGACAAAACCGAGACCATAAGCAAGCGGTGAAGCCATCGCCGGCATTTCGCTGCCGTGGGCGTGGCCATGGAACAGGGCGAAGACGGCCACGATCGTCATGGCGACGCCGACCGGCACGCGAACCGCCGCTGCAACCAGCACGCCGACGGCGATGACCGACGCCGCGATCGCGGTCTCGACAGCGGGCAGCGTGACACCGGCAGCACCGAGCGCGGCACCGGCCACCATGACACCAACAAACGCCGCCGGGACCAGCAGACGAGCCGAGCCGCCGAGTGACGCCGCCCACAATCCAACGGCGACCATCGTGAGCAGATGGTCGAGTCCCGAAAACGGATGAGCAAAGCCTGCGTCGGCACCGCCAAGGACGTGCAAGCCGGTATGGGCTTGCGCCACGCCCGGCAGCCCCAGCACGGCGGCGGCGATGGCCAAGGTACGGATGGTCTTCATGAAGCGCTCCCTTAAGTTCAGATGTCCAGTGCGGCGCTGCGCCGCTCGTAAGCGTCGTGATCGATGTCGTTGGCGAGGAGCCGCCGGTCGGCCTCAAGTGGCGTCGCGCGCGGCGTAAGGTCGATGCCCCATTCGGCGAGCGCGGCCCGCGCCGTTTCGACCGCCGGACCGATCTGGTCACACACCGGTCCGGTCAGCGGGCCACCCCAATCCTCGAGGTCGAGCGGCTGACAGCCGATCAGCAGAAGCGATTTCGGCCCGGCGCCGAGCAGGTCGGCCGCGCTCAGCACTTCCTGGAATCCGGTCTGATGCAGGCTCATCTTCTTGATGCCGGTGAACTTGGGCACTTCCTCGTCGCGTACCAACATCAATGTACCGGGCTCGAGTCCGTAATCGACGGCATCGAATACGATCAACCGGTCAGCTTCGTGCACGTATTGCACCAGGTAGAGGCCTTGCGTGCCGCCATCCATGACGGTCACGTTCTGAGGGCACTCGAAGCGGCGGTGGAACTCCTCCACCGCCCGCACGCCGAAGCCCTCGTCGGCCCACAGGATGTTGCCTATCCCAAGCACCAGCACCCGCTCTGATGTCGACACGGACATCATCTCAGTCCTGCCGGTCGTCACGGAATTCGCGTTCGCCGGAGATCATCGACGAGATGATGCTCTGGCGCGACATGATGTCTTCGCGGATCGCGGCGTAGATGTGAATGATGGCGAAGACGACCAGCACCCACAGACCGAGATGATGCCAGGTGTGCACGTCCTGGCTGTTCGGCCAGATTGCGAATACCCAGCCGAACACCTTGTGCTGCCAGCTATCGATGCCGGCGCCCTCGGAATAAAGCGCGAAGCCGGTAACGATCATGAACGCGGTCGTCAGCGTGTACATGAAGAACATGGCGAGCTGCGCCAGCGGATTGTGCCCGACATATTTCTTCGGCTTCTTGACGATGAAGGCGTACCACAGGACTTCGTGCACCACTTCCTGCCAGAAGCTCTTACGCCACACCGGAACGATGAAGATTTGCTTAGCGTGCGGGTTGCCGGCGAAGGCCCAATAGATGCGCAGGAGAAAACCGACGGCAAGAATGTAGCCGGCGGAGAAATGTGCGAAGCGGATATAGCCGAACAGGAAGTTGTCGCTCGCTTCGCCCGGCATGGTCGGCACCGCCGCACCGATAAAATAGCCGGTGACGCCGAGGACCAGAATCGCGAAGGCATTGACCCAGTGCCACAGCCGCACCGGCGCTTCGTAGACATAGACCACATCGCGTTCGACGACGCGGTCGCCCTTTACGACATCGGCGGCGGTGAGACGGTGTGTGGTATCGGTCATGACCGTCCCCTCACCGCACCTTGACCTTGGCCATCTCCTGCCCGTCCGGCGCCATGACGTGCGTCGAGCAGGCCAGGCATGGATCGAAGCTGTGGATGGTGCGCAAGATTTCGAGCGGCTTCTCCGGATCCGCCATCGGCGTATCCATCAGCGACGCTTCGAACGCGCCGATATTGCCGGCCGGATCGCGCGGTGAGCCGTTCCAGGTGGTCGGCACCACGCACTGGTAGTTGTCGATCTTGGTGTCCTTGATCTTGACCCAGTGGGCGAGCGCACCGCGCGGCGCCTCGGTGAAGCCGACGCCCTTGGCTTCCTTCGGCCACGTCTCGGGCTTCCACTTGTCGGTCGAGGCGGTCGAGGAATCGCCGGCCTTGATGTTGGCGACCAACTTGTCCTGAAAGTAGCGCATCTCACGCGCCGCCCAGATGCATTCGAGCGCGCGCGCGGCGGTACGGCCGAGCGTCGAGAACAAAGCGGTCACCGGCAGGCCGAGATCCTTCAAAAGCTTGTCGGTCGGCTCCTTGAACTCCGGCTTGCCTTGGGCGTAACCAATGATGTAGCGGGCGAGCGGACCGACTTCGACCGCATTGCCTTTCCAGCGCGGCGCCTTGATCCAGGAATATTTGGCGCCTTCGTCGAGGGCCTTGATGTCGGTCTTGGTGCCCTTGGCGTTCGGCCCGAGCGCGTAATGCGGCTCGGTGATGCCGTCCCACGGGTGCAGGCCCTTGGTCTCGTCCGGATATTTGTACCAGGAGTGGGTGACGAATTCCTGGATCTGGTTCGGGTCGCGGTGATCGATCGGATAGACCTCTTTGAGGTTGCCGTTGAGGATCACGCCGCGCGGCAGCTTCAGGCTTTCCGCCGAATAGTCGTTGGCACGCTCGGGAATGTCGCCATACGACATGACGTTCTTGCCCGAGAGGCCGCCGCCATGCAGCCAGTCCTTGTAGAACGAGCCGATGGCGGCGACATCCGGGAGGTAGACCTGCTCGCAGAACGCGATCGATTGATCGATAATCGAGGAGACGAGGTTGAGGCGCTCCATGTTGATGGCGCCGACCGCGCCGGTGCCATCGACATTGATGGCGCAGGGAACGCCGCCGACCAGCCAGTTCGGATGCGGGTTCTTGCCACCATAGATCGTGTGAACCTTGACGATCTCCTTCTGGAAATCGAGCGCCTCCAGATAATGGGCAACCGCCATCAGATTGGCTTCGGCCGGCAGCTTGTAGGCGGCGTGCCCCCAATAGCCGTTCTTGAACGGTCCGAGCTGGCCGGATTCGACGAACTTCTTCAGCCGGGTCTGCAGATCTTTGAAGTAGCCGGGCGACGATAGCGGCCAATTCGAAATGCTCTGGGCGAGCTCGGAGGTTTTCTTCGGGTCGGCCGACAGCGCCGAGACCACGTCGACCCAGTCGAGCGCATGCAGGTGATAGAAATGCACGAGATGGTCGTGTACTTGCAGCGCAAGCTGCATGATGTTGCGGATCGAGTTGGCATTGTCGGGGATCTTGATATTGAGGGCGTCCTCGACGGCGCGCACGGAGGTGAGCGCGTGGGTACCGGTGCAGACACCGCAAATCCGCTCGGTGAAGGCCCAGGCATCGCGTGGATCGCGGCCTTTCAGGATCACCTCGATGCCGCGCCACATGGTGCCGGTCGACACCGCGTTGCGGATCACGTTCTTGTCGTCGACGTTCACTTCGATGCGCAGATGACCCTCGATGCGGGTCACCGGGTCGACGACGACGCGGCGGCCGCCATTGTCGAGCTTGAAGCCGTTGGGTGTGGTCATAACGGTCATGGTCGTTTTCCCTTTCGGCTCAACCGGCGGACTTGCCATTATTCGGATTGGTGCCGTTGCGACCAGCCACCACGCGCTTCACCGCCGTGACCGCCGCATGCGCCGCGACCGCGGTGCCGACAACACCGGCCGCCACCATGCCGACTTGGTCGGCGTTCTTCTCGATGCCGAACTGCTTGATGTTGGTCAGCCGCTCGTAGAACGGTCCCTTGTCCCAGAAGCCGTCCTCCGAGCAACCGATGCAGCCGTGGCCGGATTGGATCGGGAACGACACGCCGCCGTTCCAGCGTACCGTCGAGCAGGCGTTGTAGGTGGTCGGCCCCTTGCAGCCCATCTTGTAGAGGCAATAGCCCTTGCGCGCGGCCTCATCGTCCCACGTCTCGACGAACTGACCGGCGTCGAAATGCGGGCGGCGATAGCACTTGTCGTGGATGCGCTGCGAATAGAACATCTTTGGCCGGCCCTGCCGGTCGAGCTCGGGCAGGCGCCCAAACGTGGTTATGTAGGTAACCACGCCGGTCATCACCTCGGCGATCGGCGGACAGCCCGGCACTTTGATGATCGGCTTGTTCTTGATCACGCCGTCGACTGGCGTCGCGCGCGTCGGATTGGGCTTGGCCGCCTGCACACAGCCCCAGGAGGCGCAGGCGCCCCAGGCGATAATCGCCATGGCGTCGTCGGCCATCCATTTTAGCTTTTCGACGAACGGCTTGCCGCCGTCGATGCAGAACATGCCGTCCTCATTGAGCGGCGGATTGCCCTCGACGGCGAGAATGTATTGGCCTTTGTACTTCGCTTTGGTCTCTTCGAGGATCGCCTCGGCCTGATGGCCGGCCGCCGCCATGATCGTGTCGTCGTAATCGAGCGAGATCATCGACAGCACGGCATCCTTCACCAGCGGGTGCGCCGAGCGAATGAAGCTCTCCGAGCAGCAGGTACATTCGAGGCCGTGCATCCAGATCACCGGCACGCGCGGCTTGGTTTCCAGTGCGTTGGCGATGGTTGATGCGCCGATCGGGCCGAGGCCAAGGCTCGTCGCTGTCAGGCTGCAGAATTTGACGAAGCTGCGCCGCGTGATGCCCTGGCGGCGGATCACGTCGTAAAAAGTTTCGATGGCGGCGCCCATGGCCCCTCCCCTTCGCGTTTCCATGCTCCCGCGAAGCGCTTCGATAGGCGCACTGCGGCTGACGATAGGAACAGCAAGAGGCGGGCCAAGTGTTCGCGGTCCGCGTCGCTAATGTTAAGTTATTGAAATTCAAAGACGGCGATTGAGATGGCGATGCTTCGCTTCCCGTATCGATGATAAATCAATTGCAATGTCTGGAAAGCATCTTTCCATGGCGCGTCACTCAATGTGCCGTACACACCATGCAAGGATCGAATGAACGCACGACATGCTGCACTGCCACCGAAGCCGCCCCCTCGGCACCGACCGACGTGCCGACCAGAGCCTGCTCCAGCGGGCCCGGTACACCGCTCGCATCCCGCGGCGAAAAATTCCAAGTCGTCGGCGCGATGATCTGATAGCGGCGAATGCGATCACCCGACAACTCGATCCAATGGCCGAGGCTGCCACGCGCCGCTTCCACCAAGCCCACGCCAGCGCCTTCGGCCCGACGCGCCGGCCGGTGGCAGAACGGCTCGCGCAATCGAAAAGCTTTCACCCAAGTCTCCATTGCGTCGGCGAGCCGCGCGGTTTCAATCAGCCGGGCAATGACGCGGGTCTTCACATTCGCGCCAGTGCGCCGCAACAGATCGACAATGAGCGGGTGACCGTCGATCACCTGCCGCGCCAACGCGCCGACCTCGACCGGACGCCCGGCGAGCCGGGGAGCTTTACTCCATGAATAGCCGTCGGGTTTCTCGGGGTCCGGCCGTGTTTCGCTCAACGCTGGCGCGCCGGGCCCAGACTGCATCCAGGCATGCGACACGTCTTCGACGATTGTCCCGATATCGAGCGTCTCGCGCATCATCGTCGTGACGTCGAGCACACCCGCGGCGAACAGCGGAGCCGCATTCCCGTGATAGGCGCCGTAGCTCATCAGCGGGGCCGATCCGCGGCCGATGCTATCGAGCGCAAGATCATCGGCAAGCGTCAGGAAGCGCGCAAAATCGCCGCCACGACCGTCGCGCCAGCGATCGAGCGCCTCCGCTGAATCGAGCGCGAGCACGGCCTCAAGGGTGTCGTCGAACACGACCCGCTCCAGGAAGCTGCGGAAATCGGCAATGATCGCGAGCAGTCGCATCCGCTCGCCGAGATCGATCGCGCGTGTCGTTCCGCCGGGCTGAAAGGCGAGGCTGTGCGGCCATTTGCCAGCGAGAATTCCCATGATCTCCAGGAGCCGCGCTCGTGCCGGCAGAACCTCGGCTACGCAAGCGCCGTGCATCGCCGTGAACCGTTCGGCAATCAATCCATACCAGGAGCGCTCACGATAGAGGTCACGCGCGAAGTCGGGCATGAAGAAAATATAGAAATGCGTCAGATGGTCGGCGGCATTTTCCGCCGCGTGTGCCGTATTGGCGGCGAGCGTGCCGTTCTCGGCCGGCGCCAGGCCCTCGACCGCCCGCAAGGCCGCGGCCGCCGCCATCGACTGCGACACCGAGCAGATGCCGCAGATGCGCGGCGCCAGCGTCAACGCGTCAAGCGCGGGCCGGCCTTCGAGGATCTGTTCGAAGCCGCGATAAAGCGGCGCGGTTACCTGCGCCGACACCACCGCGCCATCGTCGATGTCGAGTTTGACCTCGAGATCCCCCTCCACCCGGTTGAACGGGCCGACTGTGATGCGTCTCATGGTTTGCGCCTGCCGCCACCGCCTGCCGGTGGGGCCACGATGTGGTCCGCGGTGGCATTCGCGCGCACCCGGCGAGGCGTTGCCGATTTCGACAGCGCCGCCAACGCAACGAACCAAGCCTTGGGCATGTCGAGCGGCAGACCGACGGGAATTCCCGCAAGCTTGGCGGTTTCGAGATAATTGCGCCCCGATTCAAATCCAGGCGAAGTACAGGCGATGCAGGCGAACCCGCCATGCGTACAGGAGCCGCCGCCGTTCCAGGCGCGCTGATTGCAGTCACCGACGGCCTGCGTTGCCTTGCAGCCGAGATGCTCCATCAGACAGCCGCGCTCGGAAAGCGCCTCGGCGCTGGCCTTGAACTCGTAGAACTCGTTGCGCGCACATCCATGATGGGCGAGATGGTCGGCATAGAATTTCGGCCGTCCGTACATATCGAGGTCGGAAGCGGCGAGATCGCCGAGCGCAAGCGCAGCAAGCGTCTCCATAATCCAACCGGGATGCGGCGCGCAGCCCGCGACATTGACGACCGGCAAGCCCCGGCGCGAGCGGAATCCAGCGCCGAGCGCACCGCCCAATTCGGTGTCGAGATATTGCAGCCCGCTCGCATCGGTCGGATTAGTACTGGCCGCCGGCACACCGCCGAAAGCCGCGCAAGAGCCTACCGCGACCACGTAGTCGGCGCGCGGAGCCAGCAACTTGATCCAGTCGAACAGCGAGCGACCGGTGCCGGCCACCATGTTGAAACGCCCGGTGCCGTTGGGACCACGCAGCACCGAGCCTTCGAGCACCAGCGCGTGCAGCGGGAGGCGTCCCCCGGCGATGTCGTCGAACACGGCGATCGCATCACCCGCGGTCGCCTCGCTCACGGAAGGATGCCAGAGAAGATTGATGCCGAACGTCTCCAATGCAGCGAACCAGCCGCCGGCGCCGTGCTCGAGCGCCGCCATCGTGCAGCCGCCGCAACTTCCGCCCTGCAGCCACAGCACGTTAAAGCCCGAAGAATGCATCGCACGGCGCCTATTTATGGTTTCAATGTAAGCATAAACCAAAGCCGAAACGTGTCGATATCCATATGACTCAGATCAAAGGCCTGTTCCGCCCGAGAGGGGGCTCAAGAGGCGTTGTCGATAACGGCGGGCACCCGCCTCGCCCTTGCCGATTGGTCGGTGTGCTCCGTCGGATGGGATTAGCGCCAGGCGACGGAGCACAACGAAGCTGCCGATCGAAGCCCCGACTCGATCACGGAAGGTACCGGCTCGATGAGGAGAGCGATGACTCGACCCTTGCCAGCGCGCCTGGGCTACAAATCAAAAATTTCCGTTTGAAATCATGGCGGTCCCGAGAGGAGTCGAACCTCCGACCTTCGGTTTAGGAAACCGCTGCTCTATCCTGCTGAGCTACGGGACCGTGCGCCGCGATGTAGCACACTGTTTCGCGGCATGCACAGCCCCAGAAAGCGGGCCCTTGCGCCCCAGGCTATGGCTGCCGGGCGCGTTTGAGTTTCGCGATCGCCGCCCGGATCGGCGCAAAGGGTCCGTATTTGTGCTGCGCGGCGCTGAAGCCGTCGGCATAGGGACCGAACGGCGCATCGACCGGCTTGGCGAGCAAATCCGGAAAGTCCTTGTCCAGTCCTTCGCGCTTGGGCCGTGGTTGCGACACGACATAGGCCGCGACGTCCCATGACTGCGCCGACGTCAGCCGCGCGTTGAGATAATCAACCCCGTGCGGCATGTTGAAATGCACGAAGTTGGCGAAGGTGACCAGCCGAGCCATTCCGGCGCCGTCGTTAAAGCTATCGGCGCCCCATAGAGGCGGCACCATGTAGCCCAGCGCATCTTTTGGCGATCCAATGCGAATGCCGGAGCCGTCGGTGTTATGGCATTCGGCGCAGACACGCGCGTAGATGACCTTGCCGCGTTTGGGATCGGCGGCACGCGATAATTCCGGCATTTTTCCGGTGCCCATGCCCGGCAACTGCTCGCGGCCGGGTACGCCGGTGCTCAGGAATTTGATGTAAGCGACGATGGCGCGCATCTCGGGCGCGTCATCCGGCATGACGCGTCCGTTCATGCTGCGCGTCATGCAGGAGTTGATGCGATCCTCGATGCTGATGTCGGCGCCCGAGCGGGCCGAATATTGCGGAAACTGTCCGAACAGACCGAACAGCGGCAGGCCGAATTTCTTCGTGCCGGCCTGGAGGTGACAATTGGTGCAGGCGAGATTGTTGCCGGCATAACGCTTGGCGGAATCCTGAACGTTCGGCCCGATATGCGCATAGGTGGCCGTGATGAGATCGCGGCCTTCGCGTATCCGCATGCCGGCGTCATCGCGCGGCAGTGCACCGACCTCCGGCACCGTCCAGATAGTCTGACCGTTGGCTACGCCGGTAAAGCCGAGCAGCATAACGAAAACCGCAAGCCCGCTTCGCCGAATTTTCGGTCCCATGGTCGCTCGCCCGCTTTGTAAGCCCGACTTTCCGGGCGAAAACATCGCCGGTCAAGTCGAAGCCTCCGACTGCGCCGGCGCCACCCACCCGGGCCGTGCTAGGGTGCGCCGATTCTGGTGTAGTTCAGGCAAAAAATGATGTCTTCTCCCATCCCCGTTTTCGACGGTCACAACGACGTCCTGCTGCGGCTCTATAAATCCACCTCGAAAGACCCGGTCGCCGACTTCCTGCAGGGCGAGGAGGCCGGCCATATCGACCTGAAGAAAGCGAAGGCGGGCGGTTTTGCCGGTGGCCTGTTCGCGCTCTACTCGCCCTCGCCCCGCGCGGCCAATACGACCGAGCCGTCGACCGGCGCATTTTCCCGGCCCCTGCCGCCGCCTTTGCCGATGGACGAAGCGCGGGCCTCGATCGTCGGCGAACTGGCGATGCTGGTGAAGGTCGAACGCGCCTCGCAAGGCGCGGTCGCGATCTGCCGCAACGTCGCCGAGATCAGGGCCGCCATGGCGCGCGGCGCGCTCGCCGCCGTGCCGCACATCGAAGGCGCCGACGCCATCGACGACAAGCTCCACTTCCTCGACGTGCTCTATGCCGCGGGCCTGCGTTCGCTCGGACCGGTGTGGAGCCGACCCAATATCTTCGGCCATGGCGTACCGTTCCAGTTTCCCTCGAGCCCGGACACCGGCGACGGCCTCACCACCGCCGGCGAGGACCTTGTCCGCGTCTGCGATGAGCTGAAGATCCTGATCGACCTGTCGCATATCAACGAAAAAGGCTTCTGGGACGTGGCGCGATTGTCGAAGGCGCCGCTGGTCGCGACGCATTCCAATGTCCACGCGCTGTGTCCGTCGCCGCGCAACCTTACCGACAAACAGCTTGCCGCCATTCGCGACACCGGCGGCATGGTCGGACTGAACTTCGCCACCGGCTTCCTGCGGCCCGACGGCCAGATGCGCGGAGATACCGATGTCGCGCTGATGGTGCAGCATCTCGATTACCTGCTCGAGAAGCTGGGCGAAGATCATGTCGGCCTCGGCTCCGACTTCGACGGCGCCATGGTACCGCAGGCCATCGGCTCGGCGGCCGGGCTGCCTGTGCTGTTCGAGGCGCTGCGGGCCAAGGGTTATTCCGAGGCACTGATGGCCAAGATCGCCTGCGAAAACTGGCTCAAGCTGCTGGAGCGAACCATCGGCTGAAAAGCCCACGGGTTGCCGCATTCCGGTTTATGCATCTATGATTTTGGCCGGGTCCGGCCGCCTCCGCGCCGGACGACAAGGTCAGCGATGATCGGCGACGCCGCAAGCCCGCAGCACAAGCGCACCCCGGACGAAGAGATTGCCGAAGCGCTGGAAAGCGACATCATCTTCGGCCGCCTCAAACCGGGCGAGCGGCTGCGCGAGGAGGCGCTGCTCGAGCGCTTCGGCCATTCGCGTCACTTCATCCGCCTCGCCTTCGCCCGGCTCGAGAAGAAAGGCATCCTGGTTCACACCCGCAATGTCGGTGCCGCGGTGCGCGCCTTCACCATTGCCGAGGTGGAGGAGATCTACGACGTGCGCGAAATGATCCAGCGCCAGGCCGCCTTGCGCATCCGCCTGCCCGCCGAGCCGGACAATGTCGCACGCATCGCCGAGATCCAGCGCGATTACGCATCTTGCGTGAAGGCCGGCGACCTGCGCGGCATCCACGCCTGCAACGACCGCTTTCACCTCGCCATCTTCGCGCTGTGCAGCAACAGCCACCTGCTGGCCTTGGTCAAGCAGTACATGGACCTGACTTACGTGATCCGCACCGTGACCTTCTCCGACCCGAAGGCGCTCGAGGCTTCGCGCAAGCAGCACGAACTGATGATCGAGCAGCTCAAGGGCCGCGACAACTGGGCACTGGCCGAATTGTGCGTGCAGCATCTGCGGCCGAACAAGGAGAAGTATCTCGGCCGGCTGCGCGAGGCCGCCGAGATCGCATCGCACAAGCCGGCGGCCGAATAGTCCCACACCCAAGATTGTTGACAATCTTTCCTTCGCGAGGGCAATTTTGCGCTGCAGCGCGCCTATTCCGCGTCGAATTGTTGACAATCTTGCTGGCATCACGGCACAATTCAAAGAAAAAGCCTTCGTCCAAAGGCGTCTTCAAACACTCTCAGGGAGGGAGTCCGATGCTCATCCGCAAATTGTCGACACTTGCCATATTGCTTGCCGCAACGGCCGTCCTGGCCACGCCGGCGTCGGCGCAGAAGCGTGAATTCTCATTCGCCTACGATCAGCCCAAGCAGAGCGGCTACGGCATCGGCGCCGCGCTGTTCGACAAGAAGCTGCAGGAGCTGAGCAAGGGCACGATGTCGATCAACCAGTATCCGAGCGCGCAGCTCGGCACCGAAGCGCAGACCATGCAGAAGGTGCAGACCGGCGACATCGACTTCGTGATGCTGTCGACCGCCAACGCCTCGACCGCGCAGCCGGAGTCGGGCGTGTTCTCGATCCATTTCATCTTCCGCGACGAGGCGCACGCCATCAAAGTGCTCGGCGACGCCAAGGTGATCGCCGCGATGCGCGAGCTCTACGCCGCCAAGATCAAGGGCGCGCACATGATCGCGCTGGGCTCGCAGGGACTGCGCCACATGTACGGCAAGAAGCCGGTCGAGAAGGTCGCCGATATCAAGGGCATCAAGATGCGCGTGCAGGCGACTGTGACCGAGGACACTTTGTTCCCGGCCTATGGCGCGCAGGTCGTGCACATGCCATTCGGCGAAGTCTACACCTCGTTGCAGACAGGTGTCGTCGACATGGCCGAGAACGGCATCAACAACTACCTCGTCAACAAGCATTACGAGCCGGCGCCGGTTTTGTCGCTCACCGAGCACGAAGCCAACAACGCTGCGCTGTTCGTCAGCGACAAGGCGTGGAAGAGCCTCACCGACGAACAGAAAAAGTGGGTGCAGGCCGCGGCCGATGAAATCTCCAAGAACGAACCAGCTGCCGCCTTCAAGCTCGAGCATGAAGCCCTCGCCAAGCTCCAGAAGATGGGCGTGAAAGTCGTCAGCAAAGTCGACAAGTCCGGCTTTGCCCAGATCAGCAAGCCGATCCAGGACAAGCTCGCCAAGGATCTCGGCCCCAACGCGGTCAAGGTGCTCGAGCTGGTCCGCACCATCCAGTAAGCGCCGAGGCGGGAGCCACCCTACAGCTCCCGCCGCTTCTCCTGCCGAAAGCCAGCCATGCCGCGCTTTGACAGCCTCGTCATCCAAGACCAGCGCCACCTCAAATGGCGCATGCTCGACCCGCTCGAGCAGGGCCTGATAATCCTGTGCGGCATCTGCATCGCCGCCTTCAGCTTCCTGGTGTTCTGCGACGTCGTCACGCGCGCCATCGGCCGGCCCTGGCTGTGGGTGCAGGAAGCCACGATGACGTTCTTCATCTACGGTATCTTTATCGGCGTCGCGGCGGCGACGCGCCGTAACGACCACCTCTATCTCGCCGTCCTGGCCGAATCGATGAGCGGCGGTTCGCGGTTGTTCTTCGAGATGTTCAACCGGGTCTGCGTGCTGGGCGTCGCCTTCGCCATGATCTATTACGGCTATCTGAACTTCCTCGACGGCTTCAAAAGCCTGCGCATGCCGTCGATGACGCCGCTCGCCACGCTCTATGCGGCGATTCCGATCAGCGGCGCATTCGTCGCCTTGTTCACCATCGAGCAGATGGTCAATGGCTTCAGGAACGGCTTCGCCGACCCGAGCGGCGCCGAGGAAGAAAGAAGGCAGTCGCTGTGACCACCAACGGCTTCCTTATCCTGCTGATGGGATTTCTGTTCCTGTTTCTCGGCTATATGGGCGTGCCGGTCGCCTTCGCACTGATCGGCGCGGTGTTGATCATCACCGCGTTCACGCCGGTCAGCCACGCCTCGATGATCGCCCAGATCTTCAACGGCATGGACGTCGAAGCGCTGATGGCGATCCCGTTCTTCCTCCTGGTCGGCGACCTGATGACGTCCGCCAACGTCACCCAGCGCATGATCATCCTGTCGCAAACGCTGGTCGGGCATTTCCGCGGCGGCCTTGCCCAGGTCGTCACCTTGTTCAGCATGTTCTTTGCCGGCATTTCGGGTTCGTCGGCCGCCGACGTCGCGGTGTTGAGCCGCTCCATCGCACCGGAAATGGCGCGCGAAGGCTACAACAAAGCCTTCACAGCGGCCTTGATCGCCTCGGCGGCGACGATGGCCAACCTGATCCCGCCGAGCATCATGGCCGTGGTCTACGGTGCCACCGGCAATGTTTCGATCGGCGGACTTTTCCTGGGCGGCGTCGCGCCTGGCGTGTTCATCGGCATCGGTCTGATGATCTACAGCCACTTCTTCGGCCCGATCGGCATGAAGCACAAGCGCGCGACCTTTGCGCAGTTCACCGATGCCTCCAAGCGAGCCGCAGTGCCGATGATGATTCCGATCATCATCATGGGCGGCATCCTGACTGGCTGGTTCACGCCGAGCGAAGCGGGCATCATCGCCGTCGCTTACATCCTGGTCGTTGTTATCCCACTGCTTAATCCGAAGCATTTTCCACATCTGCCGCGCGATTTCGCACTCACAGGACTTCTGTACTCGATCCCGCTGATCACCATTGGCGCCGCCTCGGCCTTCGGCTGGATGCTCGCCTATCTGCGCGGGCCTGCTGTGGTCTCCGACTGGATCGCGTATTACGCCGGCAACGATCCGCAGTTGATGATGCTGATGCTGGTCGGACTCTTCATCATCGTCGGCGACTTCATCGACGCCGTGCCGGCCATCATCATCTTCATGCCGCTGATCCTGGAGTTGACCAAGAGCGCGGACATCAATGCCGTCCACATGGGTGTCGTGATCATCACCACGCTGGCTTTCGGCCTCATCACCCCGCCTTATGGCCTATGCCTGCTGATGGCCGCCAAGTTCGTCAATGTGAAGTTTTCGCGCGCCATGGTGGCGTCCTTCCCGATCTACCTCATCTTTTTTGCCGCGATCGCTTTCGCCATCTACTTCCCGGAAATCGTGCTATGGCTGCCCAAACATCTTCTGCCCCAGTCGGTCGGCTGCTTCCGCAATCCGAGCGGCGAAGGCTGGATCTGCCCCTAGAATGCGCGACGTAATGGACGGCGTGAATGAGTAATGGACTACGACAAGGCCTGACCAGCTACGGCGACACTGCGTTTTCGCTGTTCCTGCGCAAGGCCTTCATCAAAGGCATGGGCTATTCGGACGACGCCCTCGATCGCCCCATCGTCGGCATCACCGATACTTATTCCGACTTCAACCCCTGCCACGGCAACGTGCCGCAGCTCATCGAAGCGGTGAAGCGCGGCGTCATGCTGGCCGGCGCCATGCCGATGGTGTTCCCCACCGTATCGATCCACGAGAGCTTCGCTTATCCGACCTCGATGTTCCTGCGCAACCTGATGGCGATGGACACTGAGGAGATGATCCGCGCCCTCCCCGTGGATTCGGTCGTGCTGATCGGCGGCTGCGACAAGACCATCCCCGCGCAGGTGATGGGCGCCGCCAGCGCCGACAAACCAGCCATTGTCCTGCCGACCGGGCCGATGCTGGTCGGCCATTTCAAGGGCGAGCAACTCGGGGCCTGCACCGACTGCCGCCGGCTCTGGGGCGAATTCCGCGGCGAGCGCATGAGCGGCGAGGACATCGAGCGCGCCAATGAGCGGCTGGTGCCGTCGGTCGGCACCTGCGGCGTGATGGGCACCGCCTCGACGATCGCCTGCATGATGGAAGCGCTCGGCCTGTCGCTGCCGGGCAGCGCTTCGGTGCCCGCGACCTACGCCGACCGCGTCCGCATCGCCGAAGCCACCGGCAAGCGCGCCGCCGAGATGGCCAAGGGCGCCGGGCCGAAGCCGTCCGACATCCTGACCGAGGCCGCGTTCCGCAATGCCATCGTCATGCTGCAGGCGATCGGGGGCTCGACCAACGGCGTGGTGCATCTCTCGGCCATTGCCGGCCGCACCAAAAACCCGATCGCGCTCGAGACCTACGACGACGTCGGCCGCACCACCCCGGTGCTGGTCGATCTCAAACCGACCGGCCAGCATTATATGGAGCACTTCCATCAGGCCGGCGGCGTGCCGCGCCTGATGCAGGAACTGAAGGACCTTCTGGCGCTCGATGCCAGGCACGTTGCCGGCGGCACGCTGGGCGAAGCCATCAAGGATTTCGAGGATGTGCCGGGACAGACCGTGATCCGTCCGCGCACTGCGCCGCTGAAGAGCGAAGGCGGCCTCGTCGTGCTGCGCGGCAATCTCGCGCCGCGCGGCGCCGTGCTCAAGCAGGGCGCGGCGGCGGCCAATTTGATGCAGCACGAAGGCCGCGCTGTCGTGTTCGATTCAGTCGCCGACATGACGGCGCGTATCGACGATCCAGCGCTCGACGTCACAGCCGAAGACGTCCTGGTCATGCGCAATGCCGGCCCGATCGGTGCGCCGGGCATGCCGGAAGCCGGCTATATCCCGATCCCGAAAAAACTGGCGCAGCAGGGCGTCAAGGACATGGTGCGTATTTCCGATGCGCGCATGAGCGGCACCGCCTTCGGCACCATCGTGCTGCATATCAGCCCGGAAGCGGCAACCGGCGGTCCGCTCGCGCTGGTCAAGACCGGCGATCGCATCCGCCTCGACGTCAAGGCGCGGCGTATCGATGTGCTGATCGACGACACCGAAATGACGAAGCGCCAAGCCGCCTGGCAGGCGCCTCCGGTGCCCGAAGTGGCGCAGCGCGGCTATGCCAAACTCTACCGCGACCACGTCCAGCAGGCCGACGAAGGCTGCGACTTCGACTTTCTGGCGCGGCCCGGCAGCAAAACCTGATTTATAAACATTGACGGCGCGACGCGGCCCTTCCGACAATGGCCGCATGATGGCGCGCGCCTTGTCTGTATTCGCCGCGATTGTCGCGACCGTTCTCCCGGCGCACGCCGAGCCGCCGTGCAAAGGCACTCCGGCCGGCAGCAGCGTGGTCACGGCGGTCCGCGACGGCCGCACGCTCGTGCTGGCCGATGGCCGCGAGATCCGCCTTGCCGGCATCGAGGCGCCGCCCGACGGCGCCGCGCTGCGCGCGCTCATTGCGGGCCACAGCGTCCGCCTCGAACGCGTAGCCGACGACCGCTATGGCCGCGTCGTCGCCTTCGCCGCCGCTGGCGATAGCGTGGAACTTCTGCAAGTCGCCCTCGTCAAAGCCGGATGGGCCCGCGTGGCGGCCCGCACCGGTTCCAGGGCCTGCTCCGAGTTCCTTCTCGCAGCGGAGCGCGCCGCCCGCGCCGACCGGCTCGGACTGTGGGCCGACCCCAATTTCGCCCCTTTGAGTTCCCAAAATTTAACCAAGTTGGCCGCCGAATTGGGGCAATTCGCCCTGGTTGAGGGCCAAGTCTTGTCGGTTCGCGAGAGCGGGGCCACTATTTATGTCAATTTCGGGCGGCGCTGGACGCGGGACCTCGCAGTCACTATCCCGAAACGGGAGGCGCGTAATTTCACAGCCGCCGGGGTTGAGCCGAAAATGCTGGAGCGCCGCCGCATCCGGGTGCGCGGCATTGTCGAGCGGCGCAGCGGCCCGGTCATCGACGTGACCGTGCCCGAACAGATCGAGTTGATTGACTAGAACATGCGTAACACGGTGAGCCAATCGAGTATGCGGAGGCCGCGCACGCGGCGTCTCTGGCTTGCCGTGCCGCTGTCGCTGGCCGTGCTGGCCGGCTGCACGCAAGCGCCGAGCACGCCGCGCCAGGTCTCGCTACCGATCCCGCGCACCATCGAGCGCGAGGCGCCGCCGACGGCAACGGTGCGCGAGAATGCCCGCATCCTCGCCTCCTATGGCGGTGTCTACGAGAACCCGCGGCTACAAGCCGACATCGAACAGACCGTAGCGAAGCTGGTCGCGGCATCGGAGAGGCCGGACCTGAAATATCAGGTCACGATGCTCAACTCTCCGGCGATCAACGCCTTCGCTCTGCCGAACGGCAATCTCTATATCTCGCGCGGTCTGATCGCGCTCGCTGCCGACAAGGCCGAACTCGCCTCGGTGCTGGCGCACGAGATGGGCCATGTGATCGCGCGCCATGCCGCGATCCGCGAAGAGCAGGCGCGCCAGAACGCGCTGGTCAGCCAGGTGGTCAGCGAAGTGCTGAGCGATCCGAACATGGGCGCCCTGGCGCTGGCCAAGTCGAAGCTGACGCTTGCGAGCTTCTCTCGCGCCCAGGAATTCGAGGCCGACGGCATCGGTGTCGGCATTTCCTCACGTGCCGGCTTCGACAGCTTCGGCGCCGCGCGCTTCCTCACCGCGATGCAGCGCAATGCCGATCTCAAGAACGGCCGCAAGACCGAGAACGTCGATCCTCAGGTCGTCGACTTCATGTCGAGCCATCCGGCAACGCCGGAGCGCGTCAAGAACGCGCTCGCCAATGCGCGCCAGGTCGGCGGACCGGGCAACGGCACGCGCGATCGCGACGCCTACCTCGCCGCCATTGACGGGATGGTCTATGGCGAAGACCCGAGCGAAGGCTTCGCCCGCGGCCGACGTTTCCTGCATCCCAAGCTCGGCTTCACCTTCGTCGCGCCGGACCGCTTCTCGCTCGACAACACCGCGCAGGCCGTGCTCGGCCTCAAGGACGGCGGCGACGAAGCGCTGCGGCTCGACGTCGTCAGCGTGCCGGCGGAGCAGCGCCTGAGCGATTATCTGAAGTCGGGTTGGATCGACAATGTCGATCCGTCGAGCGCCGAGGAGTTCACCGTCAACGGGTTCCAGGCCGCCACCGCGGCGGCGAAAGGCGAACGCTGGTCGTTCCGGCTGTTCGCGGTGCGCTTCGGCAGCGATGTCTATCGCTTCATCTTCGCGGCGCGCAGCCTGACGGCGGAGAACGACCGTGCCTTCCGCGAATCGGTCTCGACTTTCCGCCGCATGAGCCTGAAGGAAAGCGCCGGCGTGAAGCCGCTGCATATCCGCGTCGTCACGGTGAAACCCGGCGACACCATCGACAAGCTCGCCGACCGCATGGCGAGCGACCACAAGCTCGCCCGCTTCCTGCTGCTCAACGGCTTCTCGGCGAACGACAAGCTCAAGCCGGGCGAGAAAGTGAAGCTGGTGATGGAGTAACACACCCTCCGTCGTCCTCCGCGAAAGCGGAGGACCCAGCGCTTCCCGACTAGAAGCTAATTAGAAGAAGAGCTGGATCCCCGCTTTCGCGGGGATGACGGGAGCAAGTTACGCTTCGCCCGCCTCGCGGTTGATCGTGAATTCGCGCGGCACCTCGGGACCCCACAAATAGAACGAATCCTCCGGCTTGTGATCGGCGGACGGCCAACGATCTTCCTTCGAGATGTAGTCGATGTCGCAGGAATATTCGGCGAACGAGCCCCACGGATCCATGATGTAGTGGAAGTAGTTCGATCCGAGCACGTGACGGCCAAGGCCCCAGCCCTTCTGGTAGCCCTTGTCGTGCATGCGCGCCGCGCCGAGGCCAATGTCGTTGATCGACGCCATGTCCCACGAGCAATGGTGGAAACCCGGCGCCGATGACTTCACCAGTGCCAGCAGGTGATGATCGCTGCCGTGGATGCCATGCATGAAGGCGACCAGATCGGAGGCGCGGTCCGACAGCCGCAGGCCGAGCGTGCGTTCGTAGAACTCGATCGACTTCAACACGTCGGACGTGAAGATCAGCACATGCGACAGCCGTCGCGGCCGCACCAGCGGCGCGGCGGCGCGCGTCGTCGCCGCCGCCTGGCCGTGACCAACGGTGACCCATTCGCTGACGGCTTTCTGGTCCGGCGACACCTTCGGCGCCACCTTCACTTCCATCAGGATGCCTTCGTGGTTGCGAAACCAGAAGCCGTTCGACTCGAAGCCCGGCGGCGGGTCGATCAGCTTGATGCCCTGGCCCTCGATGCGCTTCTTGAGGCGGTCGATATCTTCGGCGTAGCAGCCGAATGAGAGATGGTGCAGCGCTTTGGTCTTGCCTTCGACCACCGAGCCCCAGGCGTGGTCATGACCGAAGGTCTTGAGCTGCAAGGTATTGCCCTTGCGCACCATGTTGAGGCCGAAATTCGTATAGAACTCGTCGGCCGCGTTCACGTCCGGAACGGCGAGAACGAACTGGTCGAGCGAGTGGATGCCGAACTCGTCAGAGCTGGCGGTCGGCGCGACATAGCCGCCAATGGCCGTCATCGCAGTCTCCCTGGGGTTTATTGTTCTCTTGTGCCGCATCATACCTCCCGCCCATAGAGAGGCAACTGCCCGACCGATAGCTTAATGATCGCTCCGATACCGACTTATGATCAGGAACCTCGCCAAATCAGGTCGATCCGTCCTGCCCACTGCGTCCAATAACTGCCCATCCTGCGCTATGGCCGCCCGTTGCCGGACAGCGCGCGCATTGCACCGCGCACGGCCACGCGAAAGGCTTCGTCGTAATTGATGCCGCGCGCCGACCAGGTGAAGGCACGGCCCTGCGCCTCGATCTGCCAGGTCACGATCCAGCCATGCGCCTGGTCGCTCCAGCTCAGATCGCCGATCAGCGGCAGGTCGCCGCCCGCGAGCGACGTCAATTGCTCCGCTCTGGTCCTGATCGCCTTGACCGGCGTCTTCGGCGTGATACCGGCGGCGCGCAGCGGCTCCGTCGCCGGTAGCACCACCTGCAGGCCAAAGCGTTGCACGGCGTTGCTGAGCGCCTCGCGCATGTCGGGATCGAAATCGCCATCGGCCGCAAGAACGCCGTTGAGCTTGCGGCCAAAGCTCGGGCCATGGACCGTGACGATCATGGTCAGGATCGGGCGCTTGCCCTTCCATGTCTTGCGGCCGAGCGAGGCCAGTGCCTTGTCGATCTTGCCCGGATTGAAGTGGCAGGTCAGAAAGTGCGGCCGGTCGTAGCTGCCCTGTTCGTCATGAATGTCCCGCCCGTGCAGGCGATCGAAATAGGAGAAGCTGTCGATATAGTCGGCGGCTTTCGCGACCAGCGCCGGCACCCCGCGCGCACCGAGAATGGTGGCGTCGCCTGAAGCCTTTATCAGCACGTCTTCGAAGCACAGCCTGAAGCCGAGCGGCCGGTTGCGCTCGTCTTTGCCGGTCACCACGGCCTGCGTCGTATAGATGTCCTCGATGGCAACCGGCGGCGGCGGCTTGGTTTCCGCGGCAAGGACGGTGCCCGTCAAAGCCACGAGAACCGCGGCGGCCCTTGCCGTGACAAGCGCGGCCGGATTGAAAATCCCGCGCAAAGGCACCTCCTTCTTCAGCCGTTCCCACCGCTCAGCATACCCCAGGTTGCCCGGGAGGAATGAGCCCGCTTCCCGGATCGTCGGGCTCGGGACTTCGCGGGACCACATGGACAAGTTCCATCCGTGGTGCGATGCTTTATGACGTTTTTATAACAGTCTTGGGGGCTCCGATGCGCAGTTTCTGGAAAGCCTGCATTGTCTCGCTGTTGTTGGGGACCACCGCCGCTCAGGCCGGCACGGTGACCGCCTACACCGCTCTGGAAGAGGACGAGATTGCCGAATACGTCGCGGCCGCCAAAAAGGCACTGCCCGGCATCGACCTCAAGGTGCTGCGCCTGTCCACGGGTGACCTCGGCGCCCGCATTCTCGCCGAAGCCTCCAACCCGCAGCACGACGTGATCTGGGGCTGGGCCGTCACCAACATGATGGACCCGCGCGTGCTCGCTCTGGTCGCGCCTTACAAGGCGAAAGGCGCCGACAAGCTCGCTGCGCCGTATCGCGCCGCCGACGACAAGTGGTTCGCCGCGACCGGTTACATGGCGGCATTCTGCGTCAACAATGAGCGCATCAAGGCCAAGGGATTGCCGACGCCGAAGGACTGGACCGATCTGCTCGATCCCAAATTCAAGGGTGAGGTTGTGATGCCGAACCCGGTCTCCTCGGGCACCGGCTATCTGCAGATCGTCGGCATCCTGCAGAAGATGGGCGACGAGAAGGGCTGGAAATTCCTCAAAGACCTCGACGCCAATGTCGCGCAATACATCAAGTCCGGGTCGCGTCCGTGCAAAGCGGCGCGCGCCGGTGAATTCGCCGTCGGCACGTCGCTCGCGTTTGCCGCCATCCAGTCGATCCAGGAAGGCTTCCCGCTCACCATGGTGATCCCGGCTTCCGGTGCCGGTTTCGAGCTCGAAGCCTCGGCGTTGATGGCATCGTCGAAGAACAAAGCCGATGCCGAGAAATTCCTCGACTGGACCTTGTCGCCGGAAGCGGCCGCCATCTACGGCAAGTACAAAGAGATCGTCACGATCCCCGGCATCAAGCCCGCCGCCGCATCGGAAAAGGCCGGATTGCCGGCCGATGTGACCAAGGTGCTGCTGCCGATCGACTTTGCCAAATCGGCAGCCCAGCGCGCGGCCATTCTCGAGCGCTGGCAAAAGGAGATCGGCCGCTAAGGCGGCTGCCGCCAAGCCGGCCCGCGATGAGGCTCGATCTCGAAGGACTCGGCAAGCATTTCGAGGGCGTATTCGCCCTCGAAAACATTTCGCTGAGCGTTGAGGCGCCGGAGTTCGTTTGCCTGCTCGGCCCCTCCGGTTGCGGCAAGACCACCCTGCTGCGGCTGATCGCGGGCCTGACAACGCCGGATGAAGGCCGCATCATGCTCGACGGCGCCGACCTGTCGGCCGTTCCGGCGCGCGAGCGCGGCTTCGGCATCGTCTTCCAGGCCTATTCGCTGTTTCCCAACATGACGGTCGCGGCCAATGTCGGCTATGGCCTGCGCATTCGCGGCGTCGCGCCGGCGAAAATTGCGGCCCGCGTTGCCGAGCTCCTGGAATTGACCCAGTTACCGCATCTCGCCGATCGCTATCCCTGGCAGCTTTCCGGCGGCCAGCAGCAGCGTGTCGCGCTCGCCCGCGCTGTCGCCGTCGAACCGAAGCTGCTGCTGCTGGACGAGCCGCTGTCGGCGCTCGACGCCAAGGTGCGCGTCGAACTGCGCGCCGAAATTCGCGCATTGCAGCGCCGCCTTGGCATTCTGACCATCATGGTCACGCACGATCAGGAAGAGGCGATGTCGCTCGCCGATCGCATCGTCTGCATGCAGAAGGGCCGCATCGCGCAGGTCGGCACGGCGCAGGAGCTTTACCACCATCCGGCAAGCCGTTTCGTTGCCGACTTCATGGGCGTGAGCAATCTCATCGACCTGAAAACCGCCGAACGCTACGCGCCGGCCTTGCTCGCCGATCGCCGCAGCGGCGACGGCGACATCGCCTGCGTGCGCCCGGAAGACGTCATCGTCGGCGCCGACGGCCCCCAAGGCGCCGACGCCCGCGTCGCCTCGGTTCAATTTCTTGGCAACATTTCCCGCCTCGTGCTCGACTGGCCGGGCGGCGAATTGATCGCCGAACAACCCGGCGAGACTGCATTGCAGCCCGGCGCCGAGGTCACGATCGGCTTTGCGGCCAACAAGCACGCCTGGGTCGCCAACTCGTGAGCGCATTGGCCAGAACAATGGTCAGGGTCGCCGACCGCGACCGGCTGTTCGTCGCGGTCTGCCTGATCGCGCCGCTTGCTTGCCTCGTCGTATTCTTTCTCTACCCGCTGAGCATGGTGGTGGTGCGCAGCATCACGCAGCCCGATGGCAGCATCGGCCTCGGCAATTTCGCGGCGATCTTGAGTTCGCCGAACTTCTGGCGCGCCACCTGGCACAGCCTGGCGATGAGCGGCACGACGACGGCGCTGGTGTTGGTGCTTGGCCTCGTCGTGTCCTTTGCCCTCCACCGTTGCCGCATCCCCGGCAGCGCATTGATCATGGCCGCGGTGTCGCTGCCGCTGCTGATGCCGTCGCTGGTGCAAGGCCTCGGCCTCATCTTCCTGCTCGGTCGCAACGGCCTGTTGACCAAGGCCTCCGGCATCGAGATCAACATCTACGGCTTCTGGGGTCTCGTCATCGCCAACGGACTTTACAGCCTGCCGCAGGCCATTCTGATTATCAGCGCGGCACTGCGGAGCGCCGACGCCCGCATCTACGAAGCGGCGGAGATCCTCGGCACCTCGGGCTGGCGGCAATTTCGCGACATAACCTTGCCGAATATCAAGTTCGGCTTGCTGAGCGCCGGCTTCGTGGCCTTCACCGTCACCATCACCGATTTCGGCAATGCCGCGACCATCGGCGGCGACTATTCGATCCTGGCCACCGAAATCTACAACCAGGTCGTCGGCCAGATGAATTTCAATCTCGGCGCTGTCGTCGGCATCATGCTGCTGTTCCCGACCGTGCTGGCCTTCTATCTCGAGCGCGTCGCTTCGCAGCGTCAATTCGGCAGCGGCAGCGACTCCGCGGTGCCGATCGTGCCGCGATTCACGCCCCGGCGCGACGTGCCGATGACGCTGGCCGCCTGGCTGGTGGCGTTAATTCCAGTCGTAACCGTTGGCGTCGTCGTGTTCGGCAGCTTCGTCTGGCTGTGGCCCTACCGCTTCGACCTGACCTTGCGCCACTACGCCGTCAAGGTCGCCGGCGGCTACGACCCGCTCTGGACCACCGTCTATATCTCGTTCTGGGCCGGCCTCATTGGCACGGCGCTGATCTTCGCGCTCGGCGTCGCATTGCAACGCATGCCGCGCGCTTTGGTCAAGCCGATCTATTTCTTATGCATGCTGCCGGCGGCGGTTCCGGGGCTGGTGCTCGGCCTGTCCTATATCTTCGCCTTCAACGTACCGAACACGCCGCTGTATTTTCTCTATGGCACGGCGATGCTGATCGCGCTGTGCAACATCTTCCATTACTGGACCCAGGGTTTCCTCACCACCATGACCGGCCTGCGCCTGGTACCGGCCTCGCTGCAGGAAACCGCGGCCTGCCTTGGCGCCAGCCTGCCGCGCGTCATGCGCGACGTGGTGGCGCCGCATATGGCGCCGACCATCATTTCGGTGTTCTTCCTGCTGTTCATGCAGTCGATGGTGACCTTGTCGGCGGTCATCTTCCTGATCACCGCCTCCGTCAGCGTCGCCTCGGTGTCGATCATGCGGCTCGACGAAGCCGGCTTCACCTCGCAGGCCGCCGCCTATGCGACCTGCACCATGGGCGTGGTGATCGCCGCCTCGATCTTGCTGCGGCTCCTGCTGGCATTGGTCGGCCGCAGGGCGCAGGGCTGAAAACCTGCCCCTGAACCCATTATCTTTACAACCATACATTGCGTCGACTGCGCCACGCGGTACAGTTGTTCGGTTTCGAGCAACTCTTCGAGGCGGCATGACACAGCCTGTGGACGAGCAGTCTATCTCTCCGAAAAAGCGGATTCCCTGGTTCGGCGCCGGCAAGGTGGCTCGCCAACTTTCCAACGACCTAATTGAATCGGAGGCGGAGCTTGAGAGGACAAAGGCTCAACTGAAACGAATAGGTGACATGTCCCTTCGAATTGTGCACGAGGTCAAGATATTGCGTGCCCAACGCGAAATCCTTTTCGAAAAACTCGAAACACTTGGCGCGTTATCCGTCGTCGAGATCGAGCAGAAGCGCAAGGAAGCTCAGAAAAAGGCTGCCGAAGAAGCCCTATCGTTCGCACAAGAACGGAGCACGGCAGAGGCTAAGCTCAAGGCACTCAATGACGAAATCGCTGCCGCGCGCCATGCAATCGTAGCCTCGTCCGACGAGGCGCTCCTTCAAGAAGTCGGCATCTATAAGTACCGGCACCCATTGACTGATGCAGTTTCATATAAGGCCGCATTAGATCGTATTGACGATCAGATTCGGTCGATGGCGCGCAAGGACGGTGCCGCCGTCCAATCAATCACTACGTGGACGGTGAACGGATCGGTTACCGAGGGCCGCGCAATGGTGCGCGACTTCTCAAAACTTATGTTGCGCGCATTTAACGCGGAAGCTGACAATCTCGTAAGAGGACTCAAGCCATACAAACTCGATGCCGCATTGGATCGACTCAAGAAAGTATCCGAAACGATTGAGCGCCTCGGGAAAACGATGCAAATCAAGATTTCTCCACTCTATTATCTAGTCCGCGCACAAGAACTCGAGCTGACCGCTGATTTCCTTCAGAAGCAGGCGGAAGAGAAAGAGGCCGAACGCTTAGATCGCGAGCGCCTCCGGGAGGAGAGGAAGGTGCAACAGGAGATTGAACGGGAACGAGCGCGCCTAGACAAAGAACGTCAGCATTATGCCAATGCACTGGCTGTCTTGGAGCAGAAAGGCGACAGCGAAGCAGCTGAGAGAGTTCGCGAGCAGCTGTCCGAGATAGACAACAGTTTAAAGGCCGTTGATTTCCGCGCGGCCAACATTCGAGCAGGATATGTCTACTTGATTTCGAACATCGGGTCATTCGGTGAGAACATAGTAAAGGTCGGCATGACGCGGCGACTGGACCCCATGGACAGGATTAAAGAGTTGAGTGACGCGTCTGTCCCATTTAATTTTGATGTACACGCATTGTTTTTCTCGAAAGATGCGGTCGGAATCGAAGGAGCATTGCACGACAGACTTGAGAATGTCCGCGTAAATGTCGTGAACCGGCGCCGCGAGTTCTTTCGCGCGACCCCTGCACAGGTAAAGTCTCATCTAAGCCAGCTTGCCGGCGAATTGCTGCAATTTCAGGAGCTGCCCGAAGCACTTGAGTATCGGCAAAGCATCACCGTTCAACTGGAGCCCTCCCGGCTTTGATAAAATTAAAGCCGGCGATAACAGAGCCGCGTCGAGGTCGCATCACCCGTCTAAAGATTTGCAACCAGACTAATCGGCGCCGCGGCTTCTTCCGGCTCACTGGCGCCGAAGCGCAAGGCCGGCATGCCGATGAAGTCGTGCGGCCCGGTGTGAGTGAGCGAGCCCTCGACGTCGAGCCAAATCTTGCCGCCGAGGTTTCGCCACATGCGGCAGAAGCCGAAATCCTCGCTGAGATATTCGCGGGTCTCGGGATCGATCATGCACTCGAACAGCGCGTAATAGTGCCGCCCGCCCTGACCCGGCGAATAGACGTGATCCGAAGTGTACATGCATTCCGGATGCGCCTCGATCAGCTGCTCGATCACCCGGCGCTTGATCATCATGAAGCCGGTGGCGCAATAGACCCCGGTGGCGAAAGGACCGCGCCGCTCGAGCTCGTCGCCCTCGCAAAACTTGCCAACATATTGCAGCGTCGCGGTGTTCATCGGCTCGCGGCCCACAATATTCGCCGACGGCTGCCAGTTGAGCGCCTTGGCCGGATACATGCCGCCGACCACGTCCTCGTCGAAGGCCAGCATGCGCAGGACCAGTTCGGGGTCGAAAGCGATATCGGCGTCGATAAACATCAGGTGGGTCGCCTCCTCCGTGCTCAGGAAGTGCGACACCAGAGTATTGCGCGAGCGCGTGATGAGCGAGTCGCGACCGAGCATATTGATCCCAACCGAGATGCCGTGCTGCTGCGCGAGCTGCATCAGCATCATGATCGACGACATGTAGCCGGTCGTCACCATGCCGCCGAAGCAGGGCGTGGCGATGAAAAGCTGGATGTTATTGTTGCGCTGTGCGGCGTTGTCGTTGGACGGAGAAGGCGAGTCCGATACGGGCATGAATTCCAATTCCGGCGTCGTGCGGCTTGCGGGGGTACGCGAGATGAACAGACGCGGCCGGCGATTACGATCCGACGAATCGCCGACCAACTGGATAGTCGTTCATCACGCCCAAATTGTCATGACGCAAGCTTGAAGTCGGCGCGCACTGTCGCGCGGCAATGAAAAAGCCCGGCATCGCTGCCGGGCTTCTTGGTTTGAATATCTCGTCCGTCTTGTCTGAGGGCTAGAGGCATTCCGCCTCAGTCCTCATCCTTTCAGGCGGCCTCTTCCTCGGCGGCGTCGTCGGTGCCGGCCTCTTCGGCGGGCTTGGGACCGCGGCGCGGCCCCTTGGCGAGTGCGCCTTCGATCTCCTTGACCGCTTCGGTCTCGGTCACTTTCTGCACGGCCGCGATTTCGCGCGACAGGCGGTCGAGCGCCGCTTCGTAGAGCTGCCGTTCGGAGTAGGACTGCTCCGGCTGGGTGTCCGAGCGATACAGATCGCGGACAACCTCGGCGATGGCAACGATGTCACCCGAGTTGATCTTGGCTTCGTACTCCTGCGCGCGGCGCGACCACATGGTGCGCTTGACGCGGGCGCGGCCCTTGAGGGTCTCGAGCGCCTTCTTCACCAGCGGCGGCTCGGCGAGCTTGCGCATGCCGACCGAGACGATCTTCGCGGTCGGCACGCGAAGGGTCATCTTGTCCTTGATGAAGTTGATGACGAACAGTTCCAGCTTGGCGCCGGCGATTTCCTGCTCCTCGATCGCCATGATCTGGCCCACGCCGTGGGCCGGATAGACGATAAATTCGTTGGTCTTGAAGCCTTGACGCTGAGTGGTCTTCTTATTGGGGGCAGTCGACATTCCGGGCATTGCTCCTTCACCGGCGACCTTGCGGGCGCCGGCCACTTTGGCTGCGGGTGCCGCGGCACGGGGCGTAGCCCGGGCGGCAGGCGGTTTCCGCCGGGGTTCGGCGGGTTTTTTCGGCTTCCGGCTCATACCGGAGGACCCTTTCTTGGACTTTTGACGCGATTTACCAGCCACAGCTCACGCGTGGATCGCACGCCCTCTATGGAACCTTGGGGAACCCGCGAAAAATAATGCTCCCGTACAGAGGGAGCCGATCCGTGTGCGGTGATTGTTCATATTCATTGGGATTTCAGCTTATATAGCACATTTTTGGCCAAAATCAAAGCCTTATGACGTTACAAAACCGCAATAAGACCGCCATTGCGGTGCCTGTTGGCGGTTCGGTTAACGCCGGTACCAGTGTCGGCTGGAAAACTGTCGGCGGGCCGGCAAGGTTCCGGCTACGCGTGAGGAACCGCGCGCGCCGTCCGCGACCCAAATCGCAGCGAAAGACGGCCGATCAGTCGCCCTCGCCCGGCTTCGGCGAAAAATGCTTCTCGAGCTTGTCTGCCACGCCGTCCCATTCCTTGGCGTCGGCGGGCGGATCGCGCTTCACGGTAATATTCGGCCAGCTTTTGGCGTATTCGGCATTGAGTTCCAGGAACTTTTCCAGCCCCGGTTCGGTGTCCGGCTTGATTGCTTCAGCCGGGCATTCCGGCTCGCAGACGCCGCAGTCGATGCATTCGTCCGGGTGGATGACGAGCATGTTGTCGCCTTCGTAGAAGCAGTCCACCGGACAGACTTCGACGCAGTCCATATACTTGCACTTGATGCAGTTTTCGGTGACGACATAAGTCATTCAAACCACTCCGGGGCGGCGGCACGCCGGCTTGCTATCGCAAGCCTACATACACTTCAAGCAGCCCCTTGAGGCCGGTATCCGGCGTTATTTTCCAGCGTCCGGTAGGTCACCGCCGCATCGCGCGCCGCCCCGCGCCGCTCGCAAAAGCCCACAACCTCGATCACGCGCACCGAACGATCGAGGGCCAGCGTCACGACATCGCCGGACCGCAAAAGGTGTGCCGGCGCCGTGACGCGCTGGCCGTTGACGCGGGTATGGCCGGCGTCGACCAGCCGGGCGGCATCGCTGCGGGTACGCACCATGCGCGCATGCCATAGCCATTTATCGATGCGCTGCCGCTCGGACACGGCCTCCTGTCCGGCAGCGCCATGCGCCACGGGGGCCCTAGTCCTTGCTTTCAAGCTGCTGCTTGAGCGCGGCGAGCTTGGCAAAGGGCGAGTTCGGATCCGGGGCCTTGTCACGGCCACCCGAGCCGCCGCCAGGACGAGCGTAATACTTGTCGCGGTCGGCGCGATCGACCTGGTCGCGCTCACGGCCGCGGCGCGGGCCGCGCGATTGACCATCTCGGCCTTCGCCAGGCCGGCCCTGATCGCGCTTGTTGTCCGATGGCTTGCCACCGAAACCCTTCGCAAAGCCTTGGGATTGCCGCTCCATGCGCTGACGACGCTCGTTGCGGTCAGGGCCCTGCCGCGGTTCGCGGCGCTGTTCATTGTAGCGCACACCGCTCTGGTCGGCCGGCGCGGATACAGCAGCGGCATCCGGCGCGGGCGCTCCCTCAGCCGTGGCGGCCGCCTGCGGCGGACGCTGGCCGCGACGCGGACGATGATGCTGTCGGCGTTCGCCGCCGCCATGTCCGCCCGGCCGCCAGACCTCGATGGTTTCCGGTTCGGCCTTTTGCTCGGCCGCTGGCGCAGCCTGCGGCGCAGCGGCTTCGGTCTCTGTCATGCCGTCGCCGGCGATCGGCGGAGATGCCTCGGCGGCTTCCGCAATATTCGCCACCTCGCCGCCGACGTCCGGCGCGGCAGCCGCGACAGGTTCGGCGCTGACGTCAGGAGCCGTCGGCAACAGTTCGGCATCCGGCAGCAGCGACAGCGACGAGGTCTCTGTCGTCTCAGCGCCAGGTTCGGCCGCAGATTCGGCCGATGTTTCCGAGGCCGTGCTTTCTGTGGCGGCAGCTTCCGTGGTCGGTTCGGCTGGCTTCGCTTCCTCCACCGGCTTGGCTTCCGGCGGTTTCGGCTTGCGATCCATGCGATAGCCGAGCGAGCGCAGGATCGAAGCGAAGTCCTCGCCAGAGGCACCGGTCAGCGAGGTCATGGCGCCGGTGATAACGAAGCCGCGGCCGTCGAAAGCGCCGTCGGGCTTGGGCGTCATGCCCTCGCGCCACGACAACGCCGGGCGGATGAGATCGGCAAGCCGCTCCAGGATATCGACGCGCACCGCACGCTCGCCGCAGATGCGGTAGCCGGAAGTCCGGTACAGCGCCTTCGGCGTTTCCTTGTCGACCGGAATCGAGGTGCGGCCGGACGCGGCGAGGTGCAGTAGCTCGGTGACGCCCTTGGCGTCCGGCGCCTCGTGCTTCAAAGCCCAAAGCTGCGTCGCCAGCGATCGCGGCGCCGGCTTGAGCAGCAGCGGCAGGTAGATGTGATAGGCGCCGAAGCGCACGCCGTATTTGCGCAAGGTGGCGCGCGAGGGCTGATCGAGCCCCTTCACTTCCTCGGCGACCTTCTGCCGTTCGAGCACGCCGAGCGCCTCGACGAGCTGGAACGCGATGCCGCGGGCAACGCCGGTGATATCTTCCGCCGCCGACAGCGAGAACAACGGCGCGAGCAGCTTCTCGATGTGGTTTTTGATCCAGAGGTCGAGGCGATTCTGCACCAGTTCGCGCGCCGGGCCCGTCAAATGCTCGTCGGCAATGATGCGCACGCGCGGACGCAGCGTGTCATCGCCCGCCACGAGCTTGCCGACCAATTCGCCGGTCCAGCGCAAAACGCCGTCATTGGCGAGCACGACCTGATCGCTGGAGGCCTGAGACAGCTTGGTGGCCCGCGCTTCGATCTCGACGGCGAGCACTTTCTGCGCGGCGGCATTGAGCGCCTTGGCTTCCGAGCCGGCGGCCGAAGCGTCAGGTGCGAACATAAAGCCGTCGAGACGGCCGATGACATGGCCCTCGACAGTGACTTCGCCGGTTTTTCCGATTTGTGTTTCGAGCATCGCGTTTTCTCGCAGCCTCCGCATCAAGACGCTGGTGCGGCGGTCCACGAAGCGTTCTGCCAGACGCTCGTGCAAAGCGTCCGACAATTTGTCTTCGATCGCGCGGGTGACACCCTGCCAATGCTCAGGGTCGGCAAGCCAATCCGGCCGATTGGCAACGTAAGTCCAGGTCCTGACATGCGCGATCCGGTTGGAGAGGGTGTCGATGTCGCCGTCGGTCCGATCGGCCAGAGCGAGCTGACGGGCGAACCAATCTGTAGGGATGTTACCCTCTCGCATCAAGAAACCATAGAGGGTCACGGCCAATTCGGCATGGGTCGCCGGCGCGATCTTGCGATAGTCCGGGACCTGACAGACGTCCCAAAGCCGCTCGATCGCCGCCGCGCTGCGCGCCAGCGCCTTCACGTCGTCATCGCGGCCGGCGTGTTCCAGCACCAGAATGTCTTCGCCGGTGGGCGCGCGTGTCAGACCCTGCTCCTGCGGCGGCATCGACAGCGATGCCTGCAGCGCGCCGATCGAGGCGAAATCGAGCGCGGAATTGCGCCATTGCAGCATCCGCACCGGCTCGAAGGTGTGACTTTCCAGCGCATGCACCAATTCCTGGTCGAACGGGTCGCAGCGCCCCGTCGTGCCGAAAGTGCCGTCACGGGTGGCGCGGCCGGCACGGCCGGCAATCTGCCCGAGTTCGGACGGGTTGAGTTTGCGGAACTGGTAACCGTCGAACTTACGGTCGGAGGCAAATGCGACGTGGTCGACGTCGAGATTGAGACCCATTCCAATCGCATCGGTAGCGACGAGATAATCCACATCGCCTGATTGGTACATCGCGACCTGGGCATTGCGGGTGCGTGGCGATAGCGCACCGAGCACAACGGCCGCACCGCCACGCTGGCGGCGGATCAGTTCGGCGATCGCGTAAACTTCCGCCGCGGAAAAGGCGACAATGGCCGATCGCGTCGGCAGCCGCGTGATCTTCTTTTCGCCCGCATAAGTGAGCATCGAAAGTCGCGGCCGCGACACGATATTGGCGCCGGGCAGCAGCCGCTCCACGATGCCGCGCATGGTCGCTGCGCCGAGGATGAGCGTTTCCTCGCGGGCGCGCATGTTGAGGATGCGATCGGTGAAAACGTGGCCGCGCTCGAAATCGGCCCCGAGCTGGATTTCGTCGACCGCGAGAAAAGCGACGTCGAGATCGCGCGGCATCGCCTCGACGGTCGAGACCCAGTATCGCGCCTTCGGCGGCTTGATCTTCTCTTCACCGGTGATGAGCGCGACGGAGGCTTCGCCGGCCTTGGCCACGACCTTGTTGTAGACCTCGCGCGCCAGAAGCCGCAGCGGCAGGCCGATCACGCCGGAGGAATGCGCGAGCATCCGCTCGATGGCGAGATGGGTCTTACCGGTATTGGTGGGACCGAGAACCGCCGTCACACCTGAACCGCGTGCGTGCGGCTGGCATTTGGCCTGCGGAGAGAAGGAAATCGTCATTACTCGTCCAGACGCGTCATCGCCTCAAGGGAGGCGAGGCCGCAAGGTCATCTATCACATCGCATCTTCATGCGAGCCCTAAAAGGCGCCACCGTTAAGCTTTGGAACAGCGCTGGAACGAACACCGTCCGAATCACTGAAAACAGTCGAATGCGGGTTCGTTCACGGCGACATGTCGGTGGCAGTCATGCGGTAGCCACTAGATAGGGTTTGCCGTCGCCGCCGACTAGAGCGAAAAAACAATTCAAATCTTAACGAGACGGCTCGCCTGTCTCGTTTCGCTGCAAGCGCCGGAACCGTCACGCCAAGCGATCTGTCTCATCCTGCAACAGTTAGAAGAGCCCGGTTTTAAAGGCCGGAACGAGTCTGGAACGAAGCAGGGGCGAATCAGTGACTCAGCACCACTTCGGATTCGTTCACGGCGATATGTGGGAACGGATTCATCCTTTGCCACCACATCCTGTGGCGAGGAACAGATTCATTGAGCTTTTTCGGCCGGGATTTATTAACGCGCCGGCGAGTCGGCCCTCGCGCGCCGAGTCAAGCCGGATTCGACATCACGGCGTCGGTTTGGTCTCGCTCGCCGCCGCCTTGGTCGGCTTGTCTTTTTCTTTGGGCTTGATCGAGGCCTTGATCGGCTCCTTGGGCGGCAACGCGGTCACGACAAACTCGTCGGCTTCCAAAGCCGCGCGGCCGACCGGCGTCGGGCCCTCGATCCGGAACGGCACCAGCACACGCGTGCCGCCGATCGGCGCCAGCCAGATCTCGATGTTGCGCTGTTCCTGGAGGTATTTGATCGCCGCACGGGTGGGGATGTAGCCGGCGACCGGGGTGAAGATGACGCTGCACACCACGACCGGCCCGGCATAGCCCTTGTCCGCCTTGACCTGATCCATACGCTTGAAGGCCAGATTGAGGTCGTAGCGCAGGCGCCCGTCGAACACCGGCAATTTACGCTGGCAGGCCTCCGGCGACATGACGTCGCCATTGCCCGTCATCCGCACCAAGGTCGCCGTCATCGGATCGAGCACGCCGCTCTTGCTGGCCTCGGTCACCGGGACACGCTCCGGCTCCGTTTCAGCGGGAGGATCGAGCTTCAGGTCTTTGACGGCGCCGCCATCCACTTTTAGGCTTACTTCATTGCCTTTTTTGTAGGACTGGATGCTGGCCGTGTAACTGGACAGAACCGGCTTACCGGCCTGTAGCGTGCCCTGGGTGATGGTATGGCCATAACCGCCGGTGAAGGCTTTCATCAGGCCGGTCGTCGAGCCCTTGGCCGTGGCCGAATAATCGCCCTCTCCGATCACGATCTGCCAGGTGCCCTCGCCGATGGGCAGGCCGGCCAGCGAGGCCGTATAGCGCGCGTCGAGCCGGGCCTGTGCCCCTGCGTCCCCGGGCGCGAACGCCGCGCACAGCGCCGCCACAGGCGCTGCCAGCGTCATCCGTCGCCTCGCTTCCCGGACCTTGAGCACCGGACATTCCTTCCTGATGGCGCAATTGGTCGGCGCGCATTGCGCCAAATGTTTGGTACCGGTCGCGCCGCGGTTAATTTACGCCAGTCAGCCGCCGAAAAGCCCAAAAATGGCAGAAACTAAGGTCAAATCCCCAACTTGACGCCCAAGCCACGGCTCTTTATACGTCCTGCCGTCCAAGCCCACATTTTCGGAACGGACCGGCGCGAGCCAAACAGCACGTGCAGGCCGGCCTTTTGCAGGGCGACCACAATTCCCGCGGCGCTTATCAAGCGACGCACCATTTGCGAAGGATGATGCCATGTCCTGGCGTTGCGATCTGACCGGCAAGAAGCCGCTCTCGGGCCACAAGGTGAGCCACTCGAACATCAAGACCAAGCGGCGCTTCATGCCGAACCTGCAGAGCGTCTCGCTGACCTCGGAGATCCTCGGCCGCACCGTGCGCGCCCGCATCTCGACCAACGCGCTGCGCACCGTCGATCACCGCGGCGGCTTCGATGCCTTCCTGCTCAAGGCCAAGGACGCAGACCTCGCGCCAAACATGTTGGCGCTCAAGCGCCAGATCGTGAAGAAGAGCGCTGCCGCGAAAGCGAGCTGATTTCTCTACGAATAGTACGAATTCGAAAACGCCGCCCTCTCGGGCGGCGTTTTTTATTGTCGCAAACACGGCACGATAACATCGTCACGTCAGTACATGGCGCCGTGATGTGGCAACCCTCCACACGGGGACGGGGCTACCTCTCCACTTCATTTAAAATTCGCCGCGCCTTACCGGCGATTGACTTATGTCATTGCCGTTAGTGCCGCGAATTTAGATCAGATAGCCCTCCTGGTTGAAAGCGCATATTGATTCGATCAGAGGGCGTCGAGATGTGCATTGCCTGCGCGATGGGAGAGGCGATTTTCGCCGGCGTCACTGTCAACCGGCGTGGCTTCATGCAAAGCGCCGGCGCCGCGGCGTTAAGCGCCGGCTTCGCCGCTGCTGATTTTTCCTGCTCGGAAGTCTTCGCGCAAACCGCCGGCGACAAGATTTTTACCGGCGGCCCGATCATCACCATGGATGACCGCCAGCCCAGCGCCGAGGCGGTGCTGGTCCGTAACGGACGCATTGCCGCCGTTGGCGCGCGCTCGCAAATCGACAGGCAGACACAGGGAGCCGCGGAAGTCGTCGATCTCAAGGGCCGCACCTTGCTGCCCGGTTTCTTCGATCCCCATGGCCATGTCGTCATGGTCGGCTTGCAGGCCTTGTCTGCGAACCTGCTGCCGCCGCCCGACGGCGAAGGCCAGGACATCGCCTCCATTCAGCGCCTGATGAAAGAATGGATCGGCAAGAACGGGCGCGTGATCGAGCGCTACAAGCTCGCGGTCGGTTTCGGCTACGACGACTCCCAGCTCAAGGAGCAGCGGCATCCGACGCGCGACGATCTCGATGCCGTGTCGAAAGACATTCCGATCATTCTCGTTCATCAGTCCGGGCATCTCGGCGTCGCCAACAGCAAGACGCTGGAAGTCGCGAAGATCTCCGCCGCGACCAAGGACCCCAAAGGCGGTGTGTTCCGGCGCCGCGCCGGCAGCCAGGAACCGAACGGGGTGTGCGAGGAATACGCCTTCTTCCAGGTCATCGGCATGCTGGCGTCGAACTTCGACCAAGATGCCTATCTGGCGATGATCAAGGCCGGCACGAAGTCTTACGCCAGCTTCGGATACACCACCGCGCAGGAAGGTCGTGCGATGAAGGCGACCGCCGCCATGCTGAGCAAGGCGGCGGATATGAACATCCTGCCGATCGATGTCGTGTGTTACCCGGATATCATCGACTCGATGGACGCCATCCAGCCGTCGCGGCAGTACCGCAATCGCTATCGCATCGGCGGCGCCAAGCTCACGATCGACGGCTCACCGCAAGGCAAGACCGCCTGGCTGACCAAGCCCTATTTCGTGCCGCCTGCCGGCAGGGATGCCAGCTACGTCGGCTATCCGGCCATCACGCCCGAACAGACGGTCAATGCCGTCGACATTGCTTTCAGCAAAGGCTGGCAGATCCTCACCCATACCAATGGCGACGCCGCGATCGACGCCTTGATGAGCGCCATCAGCAAGGCGACCGCGAAGTACGGCAAGGCCGACCGGCGCGCCGTCATGGTCCACGGCATGACCTGCCGCGAAGACCAGCTCGATCAGGCCAAGGAGCTCGGCATCTTCCCGTCGCTATTTCCCATGCACACCTTCTACTGGGGCGACTGGCACCGCACCTCCGTGCTCGGGCCGGAACGCGCCGCGCGCATCTCGCCATGCGGCTCGGCGTTGCGCCGCGGCATGATGTTCACGTCGCACCATGACGCTCCGGTCGCCAAGCCGGATTCCATGCGGGTCTTGTCGGCGACGGTGACGCGCGTGACCCGCAGCCGATTCATCCTCGGTCCGGATCAACGCGTCAGTGTGCCGGTGGCGCTCAAGGCGATGACCTTGTGGTCGGCCTATCAGCACTTCGAGGAAGCCAGTAAAGGCTCGATCGAAACCGGCAAGCTCGCCGATTTCGTCATCCTTTCCGACAATCCCCTGACCATCGCCCCGGAAAAATTGTCGGCGATCGCGATCGAAGAGACGATCAAGGAGGGCACTACCGTCCACAAGCGCGCCTGATCGCCACTGACGGCCGTTTAAGACCTAGCCTCGATCGTCAGCGGAAGACGGCGCGTAACGGTGCCCGCATTCACATTGAGCGAAGGGTCACAACATGTGCCTCACCTGCAATCCAGCTTTCGCCGAAGCGCTGCGTCGTTCTTTTTTTCCGTCCCGCCGACATATTCTGAAGTCCGCCGCCGCGGTGACAGCAAGCGTCATGGCTTGCGAGGCGGTTCGTCCCGGTAGCGCTATCGCCGAGACGGTGTCGCTTCAGGACATGGCCGCTCAGCTCAGGAAAAATCTGCCGCGAGCGACGATATTTCGCGCGAAGGAAATCGTCACCCTCGATCCCGCGAGGCCCACGGCCACTGCGGTCGCGGTGATCGACGACCGCATCGTCGCAGTCGGCTCCGTGGACGACTTAAAAGCGAAAGCGGGCAACCAGCCGTTCGCCATCGACGAGACATTCGCCGACAAGGTGATCGTGCCCGGCTTCGTGGCCCAGCACGATCATCCTTTCCTGACCGCCTTGACGATGACCGCGGAAATCATCGCCATCGAGGACTGGGTGTTGCCTTCCGGCACTGTGCCGGCCGCAAAAAATGCCGATGAGTATCGCAAGCGGCTTATCGAAGCGAACGCCAGGCTGAAAGACCCGGGCGAGACTCTGGTGACCTGGGGCTATCACCACATTTTCCACGGTAAACTGACCCGCTCGGATCTCGACAATATCAGCCGCACACGGCCGCTCATCGTCTGGCACCGCTCGTGCCACGAGTTGATCGTCAACACCAAAGCGCTCGAGACTTTCGGCATCGACGCCGCCTTCGTCTCAAGCCTGCCCGCAAGCGCCAAGGAACAGGTGAACTTCCAGGAAGGGCACTTCTGGGAACAGGGTCTGTTTGCCTCGGCCCCGAAACTGCTTCCCGCCATCGCCACGCCCGACCGGCTGCGGCGCGGCCTCGAATTCATGGCGCGATACTATCATGCCAATGGCGTGACCGTCGGCTGCGAGCCCGGCGGAATCTACTCGAAGCAATTGCAGGATGCCGTCAACACGGTCCTGTCCCGGCCGGAAACACCGTTCCGCTTCTATTTCATTCCGGACGGCAAATCGATCTACGCGATGTTCCCCGACAGCGCGGTCAGCGAAGCGGAAAAGACACTGAGCTGGGGCAGCGGCATGACGGTCATGGTGCCGAAGCAAATCAAGCTTTTCGCCGACGGCGCTGTCTATTCCCAGTTGATGCAGCTGCGCGACCCCTATCTCGACGGCCATCATGGCGAATGGATCATGGATCCAGCGGTCTTCGCCAAGGCGTTTCAGATATTCTGGAACGCGGACTATCAGATCCATATCCACGTGACCGGGGACGCCGGGGTCGACATGATCCTCGACAATATTGAAGCAAACATGCGCCGGCATCCGCGCTACGATCACCGCACGGTGATCGCTCACTTCGGCGTCGCGCAAAAGGATCAGGTCGCGCGTATCAAACAACTCGGAGCTATCGTCAGCGGCAATCCTTATTATGTCACGGCGCTGGCGGACATCTACGGCAAGCAGGGCCTCGGACCGGAGCGGGCCGACAACCTGGCGCGTCTGGGCGACGTCGAACGCGCGGGCATTTCATACTCGCTGCATTCCGACATGCCGATGGCGCCCGGCCAACCGCTGTTTCTGATGCACTGCGCGGTAAACCGCGTCACCACATCCGGACGCGTCGCCGCCCCCGAACAACGCATCAGCGCGCTGTCGGCGCTCAAGGCGGTCACAATCGACGCGGCCTATTCGCTGCAGTTGGAGAACAACATCGGAAGCATTACGCCGGGCAAGCTCGCCAACCTCACGGTGCTCGCCGACAATCCGCTGACCGTCGATCCGGCGAAGATCAAGGACATTGCCGTCGTTGCGACCGTCCAGGAAGGACGCGTCCTGCCGGTGAATTAAGCGCCTCGGCTACTCCACCAGTGCGAATTGCAGGATCAGATTGCGCTGGACCGCCGAGAAATTGTCGTCGGAAACCAGCGTGACGATGGTCTCACCGGCGGCGTTCTGCGTAACCGCGATGCCTTCCATATTGTCGATCTGATAGCCAAGATCCGCCTCGATCAGCGTCGGACTGTCGAGCACGGCGCCTTCCCTGATGGCTGAAAGCGGCAGCTTGCGGATACGCATGGCAGCGCCGCGGGCCGGCGAGAAGCGCCGTTCCAGAACGAGCAGATCGCCGGACGCCAGATACGTGCAATCGGTCACGTCGAAATCGTCGCTGCGTTTGAGCGTGAAGCGGACCACGCCGGAATCGCCATGTTTTTGTTTGGTCGCGTTTCCGGACGGCGAACCGGTTGCCACTTCGCCTGGAAACGGTCCGGTCGGATCGAGCACGAAGGCGCGATGATTCCCGGCCGCATCGAGGCTGCGTTCGGTGATGGCGATGAGCTTGCCGGCGTGAGGCTGACCCGCCGGGGGCGAGGCCAGGCATTCGAGGCTGGCGTTTTTCTTGAAGCTCTTGAAATCGCCAGGTACGCGAATGTCCTCGCCACGCGCGTTCAAGTCGTCTCTGCCATAGGCAAAGCGCACGATACGCTCGACGCGTTCAAAACCGACAAAGTAATCGCCACCGATACGCGTCAGCGACTCAGCGTCATAGGCGCCCTGCGCGGCGAGCGGTTTGCCGTTCTCGCCGATCAGCGGCGCCATCTCGGCATCGGCCAGGCCGTCGAGCCTGCCGTCACGATAGACGAGACGCGCCTTCAGCCACGAACCGTTGTCGGTAACGGCGATGAGATGATCGTTGTCCGACATGACGAGGCCGGAGAGACCGCCGAAGACGGAAGCCTTCGACGTCAGTTCGAGGCCGCCGCGGAATTCAAGCGCGCCGAAGCGCACGCGCGTCGGGTCGCGATTGTCGAAGGAGACAATCGGCAGCGCGCGGATTTCGACCTTTTCGGGAGCGTCCGCATAGCGCAGGTTCTGCGCCAAAGCGAAGGTGCCGATCGCGGCCAGAGCCACAACGACAACGACGATACGGCGGCTAACGTATCGCATTGGCGTCGAACCCAATCTCCGTTCGTCCCCGCGAAAGCGGGGACCTATCTTATTTCTACGTAAACGTGATTTAGAACTGGGTCCCCGCTTTCGCGGGGACGAACGGAGTTATGTGGCTACGCAAGCGTATCGTACCTCACGCCACCCGCTTGCGCGGCCGACGGACGCGTGGCTCCGGCGCGGGCGATGCGCCCTCGGCGAACAGCTCCGCCAGTTTCTCGGTCATGGCACCGCCGAGCTCCTCCGCATCGACGATGGTGACGGCGCGGCGATAGTAGCGCGTGACGTCGTGGCCGATGCCGATGGCGATGAGTTCGACCGGCGACCGGGTCTCGATATCCTCGATGACCCAGCGCAGATGCCGTTCGAGGTAATTGCCGGGATTGACCGACAGCGTGGAGTCGTCGACGGGCGCACCGTCGGAGATCATCATCAGGATCTTGCGCTGCTCGGGTCGAGCCAACAATCGCTTATGGGCCCAGTCCAACGCCTCGCCGTCGATGTTCTCCTTGAGCAGGCCCTCGCGCATCATCAGGCCGAGATTCTTGCGCGCGCGCCGCCATGGCGCGTCGGCCGATTTGTAGATGATGTGGCGCAGGTCGTTGAGGCGGCCGGGATTGGCCGGCTTGCCGGCCGACAGCCAGTGCTCGCGCGATTGCCCGCCCTTCCAGGCGCGCGTCGTGAAGCCGAGAATCTCGACCTTGACGCCGCAGCGCTCCAGCGTGCGCGCCAGAATATCGGCGCAGGTGGCGGCGACCGTAATTGGCCGGCCGCGCATGGAGCCCGAATTGTCGAGCAGCAGCGTCACCACGGTGTCGCGGAATTCGGTGTCCTTCTCCCACTTGAAGGACAGAGCGTGCATCGGGTCCATGATGACGCGGGTGAGGCGCGCCGGATCAAGAATGCCTTCCTCGAGGTCGAAGTCCCAGGAGCGATTCTGCTGCGCCATCAGGCGGCGCTGCAAGCGGTTGGCGAGACGCGCGACAACGCCCTGCAGCGCCGAGAGCTGCTTGTCTAGATAGCCGCGCAACCGATCGAGCTCTTCCGGCTCGCACAGGTCTTCGGCGGCAATAGTTTCGTCGAACTTCATGGTGAAGGCGCGATAGTCCGGCCCGCGCGGCTCGTTCTGGCCGTACTGGCGCGGTCGCTGCGGTTCGCCCGGTGTTTCGGCATCGCCGAGTTCCGAGTCGTCGGCCATGTCGGATGTCGGTGCCTCGGCGGCTTCCGCCGCGTCGTCGGGCATGTCTTCGGTCGACATCTGCGTGTCTTCCGACGACATGCTCTGTTGGTCGTCGGATTCGGCGGCTTCGCCGTCGTCGCCGGATTCCTGATTCTTCTGCTCTTCCTCGCCGTCCTCGTCATCCTCTTCGTTGTCGGAGGAACGGTCGTCGCCCATCTCGAGCGCGTCGAGCAGATCGTGAATGACGTCGGAGAACTGGCGTTGGTCCTCGATGATGTCTTCAAGCCGGTCGAGGTCCTCGCCGGCGCGTTCCTCGATCAGCGGCCGCCACAGCTCGACGAGGTTCTTCGCCGCGGCCGGCGGCGCGAGACCCGTGAGACGCTCCCGCACCATGAGCGCCAGCGCTTCCTCGATCGGCGCGTCGGCGCGCTGCGACACCTGCTCGAACTTGCCGCGGGCGTAACGGTCGTCGAGCATGGCGGTGATGTTCTGCGCCACACCGGCCATGCGCCGCGCGCCGATCGATTCGACACGGGCCTGCTCGACCGCCTCGAACACCGCTCTGGCCTGCTGGCCCTCGGGCAGGCCGCGGCGATGAATGGCGGCGTCGTGACAGGCAAGCTTGAGCGCAATGGAGTCGGCATTGCCGCGCACGATCGCGGCTTCGCCGCGCGTCAATTTGCGCGCCGGTTCCGGCAGCCGCGCCTTGCCGCCGAGGAGGCCAGGCCGTTCGGCGGCATAAGTGATCTCCAGGTCCGGCTTGCGCGCGATGGCACGCAGCGCGCTCGCCACCGAGCGCTTGAACGGCTCGGTCGGCGATTCCTTGGACGACGGCTTGTTGATCTTGATGTTGGAGGCCATTTTATTTCCGTCGTTCCGGAGCGCCGCTTCTTAGCGGCGAGTCCGGAACCCATACTCACTGACGTCTCGGCTCAATCGCAACACAGGGGTTATGGGTCCCCGCCTTCGCGGGGACGACAACCGTTACGACAACGCCACGTTCACCGAGCTCTCCGGCAGTTCGACGCCGAAGCAGCGCTGATAGAACTCGGCGACGATCGGACGCTCGAGCTCGTCGCACTTGTTGAGGAAGGTGAGCCGGAACGCGAAGCCGACATCCTTGAAGATATCGGCGTTTTCCGCCCAGGTGATCACCGTACGCGGGCTCATGACGGTCGAGAGGTCGCCGTTCATGAAGGCGTTGCGCGTGAGGTCTGCGACGCGCACCATCTTGCTGACGATGTCGCGCCCCTTCTCGTTCTGATAGTGCTTGGCCTTGGCGAGAATGATCTCGACCTCGTTGTCGTGCGGCAGATAGTTCAGCGTCGTCACCAGGTTCCAGCGGTCCATCTGCGCCTGGTTGATCTGCTGCGTGCCGTGATACAGGCCCGAGGTGTCGCCGAGGCCGATGGTGTTGGCCGTAGCGAACAATCTGAATGCAGGGTGCGGCTTGATCACGCGGCTCTGGTCGAGCAGCGTCAGGCGGCCAGACGATTCCAGCACGCGCTGAATGACGAACATCACGTCCGGACGGCCAGCGTCGTATTCGTCGAAGCACAGCGCGACGTTGTTCTGGTAAGCCCAGGGCAGAATGCCGTCGCGGAACTCCGTGACCTGCTGGCCGTCCTTGAGCACGATGGCGTCCTTGCCGATCAGGTCGATACGGCTGATATGGCTGTCGAGGTTGACGCGCACCATCGGCCAGTTCAGCCGCGCCGCGACCTGCTCGATATGCGTCGACTTGCCGGTGCCGTGATAGCCGGTGACAATGACGCGGCGATTGCGCGCAAAGCCGGCGAGGATGGCCAGCGTGGTCGGACGGTCGAAACGGTAATCCGGATCGACGTCGGGGACGTGATCGTCGGTCTTGGAATAGGCCGGCACTTCCATGTCGCTGTCGATGCCGAAAACCTGCCGCACCGACACCTTCAGATCGGGCAGATTGGGGGATTCTTGAACTGCGGTCGCCATTGCTTCTCCGTGGCCCCGGAACGGCACGGGGCCGCACTTCTCACCGGGATGAGGCTATTTCGGGATTGAGACGGCGCAACGCTACCAGAAAGCCGGGGGACAACGAAAGCGCCCCGCGGCATAGCTAGAATACCTTATAATTTCAGTGCGTTAGCGGTTCAGAGAACGGGCCTCAGCCCATACCGACCGACTTGAGGTACTTGTAGGCGTTGATGATCTCGATGAGGCGGTCTTCGTGGCTGCGGTCGCCGCCATTGGCGTCAGGATGGTGGCGCTTCACAAGGTCCTTGTAGCGGGCCGACACCTGGGCCTTGGTGGCGCTGACCTCGAGGCTGAGCGCCTCGAACGCCTTGCGCTCGGCGTTGCGAATAACGCGGGTTTCGGCCTTGGCCTTCTGCTCGGCGCGCGCGCCGTCGCCGAACAGACCGAAGGGATCGCCCTCGCCGCCAAGCGCGCCAAGACCGGGCTTGGCGCGGCTTTTCTTGCCGGTGCCCATTTTCCAGGTCGGACGATGGCCGGTGAGCGCGTCCTTCTGGTAGGCAAGCACGGCGTCGTCGGCCATGCCGGCGAAGAAGTTGTAGTTCTGATTATAATCACGCGCGTGCTTGAGGCAGTAATGCCAGTAGCCGGACGAGTTCGGCCCTTTCGGCGCCTTGTTGGTCGCCTTCTCCTTGCAATTCGGCCATTGGCAGGCGGGACCGTCGTTCTTAAGACGACGATCCTTATCCGGCTTGACGCGAATGCTGTCGAAAATCGAGGAAGGGTTTTTCATGACCGGACGTTATGCGCTTATTCCAACAATGGCCGCAAGTCTTGACACGGGTATGGCGCCGACGATTCGACGGGCATTGACCGGGCCCGCGCAGTTTCCTAACTGCGTGATATGCCCATGCAAAAATTGCGAACCGCTGACCTGATTACAAAAAAGCTCACCGAAGCCCTGGTTCCGGAGAGCCTGAAAGTGGTGGACGAGTCCCACCAGCACGAAGGCCATGCCGGCCACCGCCCGGGCGGCGAAACTCATTTCAGGGTTTATATCGTGGCTGAGGCCTTCTCCGGCAAGTCCCGCGTGGAGCGGCACCGCATGGTCAATGCCATCCTTTCGGATGAGTTAAAGGGCAGCGTCCACGCGCTCGCCATTCACGCCCAGGCGCCGGGCGAAACGCGGTAAGGCGCGCTACTTTTCCTTCGCCCCCGCCACGCGCGGCAGCGGCTGGATGCGCAGCGCGGTGATGCGATTGCGCGCGCGGCGCAGCACCCTGAAACGGAAGCCGTGGAAGGTGAAGGTCTGGCCGACTTCGGGAATGGTGCGCGCCTCGTGAATGACAAGGCCGGCAATGGTCGTCGCTTCTTCGTCCGGTAACTGCCAGCCCATCACGCGATTGAGATCCCGGATCGGCACCGCGCCATCGACATTGGCGGAGCCGTCCGGCTGACGTCGCACGCCGGGAATGGCGACGTCGTGCTCGTCGGTAATGTCGCCGACGATCTCTTCCAGAATGTCCTCGAGCGTAACGAGGCCTTCGACCTCGCCATACTCGTCGACCACCAGCGCGAACGGCGTCTTGCGCCGGCGAAAGGCCTTGAGCTGTTCCGACACCGGCCGCGTCTCCGGCACAAACCAGGGCTGGGTCAGCAGCGCCGGAATGTCGACCTTGGCCGCATCGCCGTCGAGGGCGTGCAGCGCGCGCAGCAGGTCCTTCACATGCAGAATGCCGATGATGTTCTCCGGATTGCCGCGCCATAGCGGCAGGCGCGTCACCGGCGAGGCGATCACGGTGTTGACGATGTCCTCCGGCTTCTGGTCGGCATCCACCGTGATCATGTTGGTGCGGTGGACCATGACGTCGGACACTTCGAGCTCGCCGACGCGAAACACATTCTGGATGTATTCCGCCTGGCCTTCTTCGAGCTTGCCGTATTCGGCCGAGGTCGCGACCAGGCCTTCGAGTTCGACATCGCTCAGCACCTCGTGCGGCAAGGCCTCCTTGACGCCAAGCAGGCGCAGGATCCAGGCCGACACCGAGTTGAGCATCCAGTTCAACGGATAGAATGCGATGAAGGAGACATAGAGCGGATAGGCGACCCAGAGCGATACCGGCTCCGGTTCGCGGATCGCCAAGGTCTTCGGCACCTGCTCGCCGATGACAATGTGCAGCGACGAGAAAACGAGAAAGCCGACGATGAAGGCCGTGAAATGCACCGCCTTCTCCGGCATGCCCAGCGGCTCGAGCACCGGCGTCAGCAGCGCCGCGACCGTCGGCTCACCGACCCAGCCGAGGCCGAGCGAGGCCATGGTGATGCCGAGCTGACAGCAGGCGAGATAGGCCTCGATATGGCCGAGGATGTGCTTGACCAGCCGCGCGCCGAAGCGGTTCTCCTCCACCATCGCGTCGATGCGGAAGCCGCGGCTCTTCACCAGCGCGAATTCGGCGGCAACATAAAAGGCGTTGGCGGCCAGCAGCAGAAATGCCAGCAGCAGATTCAGCGTCGCGCTCATGACCCGCGTTTCTCGTCGAGGAAGGCGCGAATGGCGCCGGGATCGACATCGTTGGCGACAAAGGCCTGGCCGACTCCGCGCACCAGAATGAAGGTGAGCCTACCGCGTTTCACTTTCTTGTCCTGCGCGATCAGCTCCATCAGCCGGTCGACGTCCGGCACGCCGCCTTGCACGTCGCTTATTTTGGTCGGCAGGCCGGCGTCGGCAAGATGCGCGCGCACGCGGGCGACGCTGTTGCCGCCGAGCAGGCCCTGCTGCTCGGAAAACTCGAAAGCCAGTACGCAGCCGAGCGCCACCGCCTCGCCATGCAGCAGGCGCTGCGAGAAGCCGGCGCCGGCTTCGAACGCGTGGCCGAAGGTGTGGCCGAGATTGAGCAGCGCGCGGTCGCCGGTCTCGCGTTCGTCGCGCGCGACGATAGCCGCCTTGGCGCGGCACGACACGGCGATAGCGTGTTCGCGCGCGGCACCACCTCCATGGACCTCGCGCCAGTTCGCCTCCAGCCAGGCGAAGAAATCGGCGTCGCCGAGCAGCCCGTATTTGACGACCTCGGCATAGCCCGCGCGAAATTCGCGCGCCGGCAACGTGTCGAGCATCGCCGTGTCGGCGATGACCAGAATCGGCTGGTGGAATGCGCCGATCAGATTCTTGCCCCGCGGCGAATTGATGCCGGTCTTGCCGCCGACCGATGAATCGACCATCGCCAGCAGCGAGGTCGGCACCTGCACGAAATCGAGGCCGCGCCGCACACTCGCCGCGGCAAAGCCGGCAAGGTCGCCGATGACGCCGCCGCCGAGCGCGACCACGAGATCGTTGCGCTCGATGCGCGCGGCGATGATCGCTTCGCACACCGTCTCGAAAGTCGCGTAGCTCTTGGAGCCCTCGCCCGGCTTGACCACGATCGGCGTCGACTCGATGCCGCTGGCCTTGAGAATTTCTTTGACGCGCGCGAGATGCGCGCGCGCGACGTTCTCATCGGTGAGGATGGCGACGCGCGCGCCCGGCCGCAGCGCCTTGATGCGCTCGCCCAAAGTCCTGATCGCGTCGCGGCCGATGACAATGTCATAAGCGCGGTTGCCGAGCGCGACCGGCACGATGGTTTCTGTTGCAGGCTGACGCAGCGATGCGGTCATCGCGTCGGCTCCGGAAGTTCGAGATGTTTCGGCAGAGCCGCGATGATGTCGTCCACGATCACGTCGTGCGGTTCGTCGCGCGACTGCACGATGATGTCGGACATGGCATAGACCGGCTCGCGCAGCGGCAGCAACTCCTTGAGGCGGTCGACCAGCGGGCGGTCGCCGGTGCCGCGCTTCTTGGTCCGCTTGGTGAGTACATCGAGATCGGCCTTCAGCCAGATCGAGATGCCCTTGATGTTGATGAGATCGCGCGTGCGCGGGTCCATCACGGCCCCGCCCCCGGTCGCCAGCACCTGCGGGCCATGATCGAGCAGGCGGGCGATGACGCGGGCCTCGCCGGCGCGGAAATAGGGCTCGCCATGGAGCGCGAAAATTTCCGGGATGCTCATGCCGGCCGCGGTCTCGATCTCGGTGTCGGCGTCGGTGAAATTGAGCCCGAGCCGCGTCGCCAGCCGGCGCCCCACCGACGACTTGCCGGCTCCCATCATGCCGACCAGCACCAGCGAGCGCGACCCGAGCGCGGCCACGATCGCCGCCCGAAGGGCGGGATCGAGCGCGCCTTCGGCGGCTTTCTGGACGGTGGTATTAACCATGATAGGGTTTCCGAACCGGCGTAACGGTTCCATATAACAATTATTGCAGAACCGCGACTGCTTCGGCGGCGAAAGGGTTGCCAGAGGGTGGGAACCGTGGTCGTAGGGCGTAAAGTCAAAATCTTGATTCGAGCCGGGTAGCGCCATGCCGAGCCTGTTCCGATTCCTCGTCATCGTCGGGATGATCGCCGCTTTGGGCTATGTCGGCATTTTCGCGCTCGCCAATTTCGTCAAGCTGCAGCCGCGCGAAATGGTCGTCACCGTGCCGCAGGACAAGTTCTTCAAACAGCCGCGCTGAGCAAGGGCCAGATGGCCAAAGCCCGCCAGACTGATGACGCCCTGATCGAGCTGTTTCTCGACATGCAGGCGGCCGAGCGCGGCGCCGGTGAAAACACTTTGGCCGCCTACCGCAACGACCTCGCCGACCTGTCGTCGCATCTGCGCGCGGCCGGCACGTCGGTCGCCCAAGCCGATACCGACGACCTGCGCGGCTTCCTCAAGAGCCTCGACGAGCGGGGCTTTGCCGCCTCGTCGCTGGCGCGGCGGCTGTCGGCGACCCGGCAGCTCTATCGCTTTCTTTATGCCGAAGGAAAACGGGGCGACGATCCGGCCGCGGTTCTGGAAGGGCCCAAGCGCGGCAAGACGCTGCCCAAGGTGCTATCCATCGCCGAGGTCGATACGCTGCTGACGCAGGCGCGCGCCAATGCCGAAAATGCCGAGCAGCCGAAAGCGACACGCCTGCGCGCGGCGCGACTCCTTTGCCTGCTCGAGGTTGTGTATGCGACCGGCCTGCGCGTCTCCGAACTCGTCGCCCTCCCCGCCTCCGCGGCCCGGCCGCAGCAACAGATGCTGGTGGTGCGCGGCAAAGGCAATAAGGAGCGGCTCGTGCCGCTGAACGCAGCCGCCAAACGAGCGATGAGCGAATATCTCGCGCTGCGCGGTGAAGCGAAGAAGGAAGCGCCATCGAAATGGCTGTTTCCGTCCTTCGGCGAGCAGGGCCACATCACGCGGCAGCATTTCGCCCGCGAGCTAAAGGCGCTCGGCGCGGCCTGTGGCATCCCGCCGTCGCAGCTATCGCCGCATGTACTGCGCCACGCCTTCGCCAGCCATCTCCTGCACAACGGCGCCGACCTGCGCATCGTGCAGACCTTGCTCGGCCACGCCGACATCTCGACGACGCAGATCTATACCCATGTGCTGGAAGAGCGATTGAAGTCGCTGGTGCGGGATCTGCATCCGCTGGGGGATGATTCGTAGCCGTCATCACCCGCGAAAGCGGGTGATCCAGCACTTCTCGAAATGTAAGAGCTGGATCGTCCGCTTTCGCGGACGATGACAGCGCACGACGAGGCCGCTTACGCCGCCTGCTTCGTCTTCAAGTAATAATTGGCGTTCCGCCCAAGCACGAGCTTGCGGATCAGCGCGCGCATGGCGAGGCTCTTGCGCAGCGGATCGACCACCGCCTTGACCGAGCGGAACACTGCCAGCTTCACGGTGTCGAGCGCCGGATTGCGCCCCGGCGCGGCCTGCGGCATGCCGAAACGGCGCAGCAGAGAATTGACGACGAACACGTCGTTCTTGCGCATCACCGCCTTGGTCTTCCACGTCACCGCCATCGAGATCGAATACTGCGAGCCCGTCCGCACCCAGTGCGGCCAGAGATACGGCACGAACACGCCGTCGCCGTCCTTTAGCGAATAGCAGACCGACTTCTTCTCGAAATCCGGGCTGTAGCTCACATTGCGGTGCTTGGTCAGCGAATGCTCGATAGCGTCGTCGCTGACCACCGAGCCGTCGCGGTTGTCGCAGATGGTGAAAAACTTGTCGCCGTGAATCTGTACGAAAATATTGTCCTCGGCATCGACATGAAACGGCGTCGTGGCGTTCGGCGACGACACGAACATGAAGCCGCGGATGTCCTCGAAGCCCGCCTCCTCGAGATCGGCGTGGCCGTGCGCGCGGGCGAGCGCGTTGAGGCAATCCTCGATCACGGCGCGATAGGCGGGGTGCTGCTCGACGCGCTTGAGCACCATCCAGGCACCCGCGGTCTCGATGCTGCGCACCACCTCTTCCGGGTCTAGATCGATGAATTTTGTTTCCTTGGCGTCCTGACCGATAGCCGCGTCGCCGGAATTATATTCGATGGAATCGGCCGGCAGGTGGCGCACCAGATCGACGATCTTCGGCAGCGTGAATAGCGGATTGCCGGCCAGTTGGTGACGCAACGAGAACGGCTGCATCGGGAAACTGGCGGCGAAAGCGGAGCGGTCGGCCGGTTCGACGACGGCAGCGGCGGCGGTCATGGCATTCATCCTTTCAACTTGCGAAGGCGGTGATAAAGCGAGCGCGCAGCGTCACGCAGCGCGCGGCGCGCATCGATGAGAGCGGCGAGAAGCCTGAAACCGGAAGCGCCGGCCTGCGTCGGCAGCATCAGATCGGCGATCGGCTGACGATCGCGCCAGATGTGGTCGATCATCGGATGGTTGGCGACGGCGTTGGAATCGACGCTGTCGATCGCCGCGTCGGCGCACATCGCCCGCGTGATGTCGAGCGTGAGCAGCACGCCGGGCGACATCTTGGCGAAAGCCTCATCATAGGCGATCTTGAAGAAATAGGCGCGGCCCGCATGGCGCAGCAGCACGCCGGCGGCGACCACCTTGTCGCCACTCGTCAGCGTCACGATCTGCGCGGCGCCCTCACGCACCATCGCCGGCAAGGCCTCTTTCATGAAAGCGACGTCGCCCTGCCTGGCGGCGAGCGCGGTCCCGGCCGCGCCTTTCCAGCCGGCGGCCTCGAGCGCGAGGAACTGTTCAAGCGCGGTTACGGCCTCGGCACCCGGCGCGGCAACGCGGTATTCAACGTCGCCGGTATCGGCCAGACGATTGCGCTGACGGCGCAGTTCTTTCAGCTTCTTGGCGCCGAGTGCGGCCAAGGCCTCATCGATGTCCTGCGTCGCATCGAGGCGCGCGCGCTCATGCGCGTTGAAGACACGAGGGCTGATAGCAAATGGTTCGGTCGCGCGGCGCAGCGCAGCAGCGACCGCGCCATCCATCGCCAGCGCCGGCAGGAGCAATGCCTGCGCGCCGGCTTCGCGCGCGGCTTTCATCAGCGCATGCGCGGCGTCATCCGGTTGGTCGCGATCGAGCAGCGGCGTCGTCAGCGGCGCGTAAGCGTACCAGCCGACGAAAACGGGAAGCGGCAGGCGCAGGCAATTCCAGGCGGGAGCCACCAGCATCAGCCCGATCAAGCGGCGCTTGCGCGGACCATCCCAGGCGAGCAGCGCTCGCATGCCGACCTGGCCTTTGACATGCCGCGCCACGGCGCGCGCCCAGGCCGGATGATAGAAAGCATTGGCCTCGACCGCGCGCGCGGAAAGATCGGCCCAGGCCGCTTCTGGCACAGCCAGAATATCGACGACTTCGGAGATCGCCTGCTCGCTACGCGCCAAATCACCGAACGCACCGCGATCACGTGCCAGCGCGGCGCGCGCGCCGGCAATCCAGCCTTGCACGTTGTGACGAGTATCGACGACCGACATAACGCTCCCCCGCGTCCCTGCGTGGGGACCGTGCGCGGTACGCCGTTAAAGCCTTTGTAAAATGATCGCAGAAAGTCGGGGATTGGCGGGTCTCGGTTAAAGAGCGGTGAGCCGGGCGGTCCGCATTCGCGGCGAAACATTAAGGATTTAGAGGGCATTATCCCTGTCGCTTGACTAACGCCCCACTATGGGTCAGTTGGCCCACCGACCGGACCGCCGGTTTCCCGACTTTCAGCGAAGCATCGCCCGGACCTCATGCGCAGCTATCTCGACTTTGAAAAACCGGTGGCCGAGCTCGAGGCCAAGGTCGAGGAATTGCGCGCCATGGCGGCGACCGACAATGCCGTTTCGGTGACCGAAGAGATCGGCCGCCTCGAGAGCAAGGCCGCGCAGGCACTCAAGGAGCTCTACGGCGAGCTTACGCCCTGGCAGAAGACACAGGTCGCGCGCCATCCGCAGCGTCCGCATTGTCTCGATTACGTCAAAGGCCTCATCACGGACTTCGTGCCGCTCGCCGGCGATCGCAAGTTCGGCGACGACGCTGCCATCATTGCCGGCTTCGGCCGCTTCCGCGGCGACAGCGTCTGCATTCTCGGTCACGAGAAGGGCAGCGACACCGAGAGCCGCCTCAAGCACAATTTCGGCATGGCGCGCCCCGAAGGCTATCGCAAGGCGGTGCGGCTGATGGAAATGGCCGACCGTTTCGGCATTCCGGTGCTGTCGCTGGTCGACACTGCGGGCGCCTATCCCGGCATCGGCGCGGAAGAGCGTGGCCAGGCCGAAGCGATCGCGCGTTCGACCGATGTCTGCCTGTCGCTCGGCGTACCCAATGTCGCGGTCATTCTCGGCGAAGGCGGCTCAGGCGGTGCCATCGCGCTCGCCACCGCCAACAAGGTGCTGATGCTCGAGCACGCAATCTACAGCGTGATCTCGCCGGAAGGCGCCGCCTCGATCCTGTGGCGCGACTCGTCCAAGGCGCAGGACGCCGCCACCAACATGAAGATCACCGCCCAGGACATGATCCGCTTCGGCGTCATCGATGGGATCATCGCCGAACCGACCGGCGGCGCCCATCGCGATCCGGGCGAGACCATCGCCTCGGCGGGCGATGCCATCGCCGCCGCCTTCGCCGAACTCAGCGGGCTCGGCCGGGATGCCGTCCGCAAGGCCCGCCGCGACAAATTCCTGGCCATCGGCCGGCTCCCGGCGAAAGCCGCCGGTTAAGCCGGATTCGGGGGCCTGAAACGGGGCTGCCCGGCCCCGCCACCACGTTTTAGGCAAGATTTACCATAGGGTTAGCAGGCGCTCCGGCTGCCGGAGATTGCCTTGCAGATGCCATATCTTATGGATAACGATAGCCTGACAGGGGCTCGTCCTCCCGGGGAGTACCAGTTTTGAAGTCTCGCTTCGTCCGCGCCATGTTGGCGTCCGCTGCACTCGTGGCGGCGATCGCGCTTGCCGGCTGCAATGCCGACATGGTGCCGAATGGACGCGCCCAGGCGCCGCTGTCGGAAAAGATGCTTTCCGAAATTGCCTCCAAGAACATGGACAAGGAATCGCCGATCCTTGTCCGCATCTTCAAGGAAGAATCCGAGCTCGAGGTCTGGAAGCAGACCCGCGACGGCGAATACGCGTTGCTCAAGAGCTATCCGGTCTGCCGCTGGTCCGGCGATCTCGGCCCGAAGAAGAAGGAAGGCGACCGCCAGGCGCCGGAGGGCTTCTACACGATCACGCCGGGTCAGATGAACCCGAACTCCAGCTACTACCTCGCCTTCAACACCGGCTTCCCGAACGCCTATGACCGGTCGCACGGCTACACCGGCTCGGAGCTGATGGTGCACGGCGACTGCTCGTCGCGCGGCTGCTACGCGATGACCGATGAGCAGATCCAGGAAATCTACGCGCTGGCCCGCGAGTCGTTCTTCGGCGGCCAGAAGGCGTTCCAGCTGCAGGCCTTCCCGTTCCGCATGACGGCGATGAACATGGCCCGGCATCGCAACAGCCCGCATTTCGCGTTCTGGAAGATGCTCAAGGAAGGCTACGACAATTTCGAAGCCAGCAAGCAGGAGCCGAAGGTCGCGGTCTGCGAGAAGAAATACGTGTTCGATCCGGCAGCGACCGACGACAAGCCGCTGAAGTTCAATGCTGCCGGCAAGTGCCCGGCCTATCAACTCGACCAGAGCATCGCCGACGCCGTGCTTGAGCATCGGCGCAAAGAGCAGGTCCAGATGGCGCAGTACATCGCGCAGGGCGTCGCCACGGCGAAGCCGCGTCACGGCATCGACGGCGGCATGAACCAGGTATTCGCCGAGAAGCTGGGCACGCAGGACGGTTACGACAGCAAGGGCCGCCCGATCCAGGTCGCCACCGCGCCGGGCTCGCTGCCGCGCGGCGAGAACATGCCGGCTCCGGCGACGGTTGTATCGGTGCCGCGTGCGCCCGACGCCCAGCCCGAACCCCAAATTCAGCTCGCCAGCGTGCCAGTGCCGCAGCCGGCGCCCAACGCCAGCCAGGCAGCGTCCAGATCGGGATCGATCGGCGGCCTGATCGGCAATCTCAATCTGTTCGGCAATTCCAGCACCGCCGCCGCTCCGGCGCAGGTTCAGGCTCCGCCGACTGCCGCAGCCGCGCCGCGCCCAGCCCCGCGCCCGCTGACCCGGACCGCCAATGCGGCGCCCGCCAGCGCCCCAACAACGCCGCCGGCGAAGCCGAAAGCCGTCGCCGCTGCGCCGGCCCCCGCCTCGCCGCGCGTCGCCCAGGCTGAGCCCAGCACGGCCGAACCGGCGCCGCAGTTGCGCACCGCCTTCTCGGCTCAGCCTGCGAACAGCGGCTCCACGCTCACCGGCGCGCAGCCGGTCATGCCGGTCGGCTCGTTCGACCAGCGCTGGTCCGGTAGCGCTCGCTGATCAAACGCTCGCGTTGTGGCATCCTCGCGCGCCCGGCTTGAATGCCGGAGCGACGGTGCGAGACTGAGAATCATGGATTGCTACGTCTACGTCCTCGGCTGCCGCAGCAACGGCCGCATGCTGACTTATGTCGGCTGGACCAACGATGTCGAGCGGCGGCTGGCCCAGCACAATGCCGGCAAGGGGGCGCGCACGACGCGCGGCCGCACCTGGCAATTGCTGCATTCGGAGTGTTTCGCCAGCAAAGCCGAAGCCATGAGCCGGGAATGGCATCTCAAGCGCGAGCGCGCCTTCCGCAAGGAACTGGCGAAGCGGATCGACGCCGCTAATGCGGCTTCCCCTCATCAGCCGAAGCCGCCATCGCGCGGGCGAGGTCTACAATCTCCTGCTCCACGTCGCTCAGGCGCTCCGTGACCGCGAGATAGCGCTGGGTCGACGCGCCGTCGGCGGCCCATGCGCCGGTTTTGCGCGCCACTTCGGGTTGATCCGCCATGTCGGCGATCATGGTCTCTATCTCGGCTTCGAGCCGATCGCGTTCTTCCGCCAGCGCATTGAGACGCGCGGCGCGTTCTTCCGTCTTCTTGCTCATGCCGGCACAATAACCTTACCAATCGGCCATAGCGCAAGGCCCGCGAGCTTGAGATGAGCCCAGGCAAAGGGAATGCCGATAATGGTGATCGCCAGCAGCAGCGCCGTCAGCAGGTGTCCCAGCGCCAGCCACCAACCGGCCAATACGAACCAGACGATGTTGCCGACAAAGCCGAGTGCTCCGGTGCCGACGTCCTCACGGCCGAAATATTCATCGCGCGACACCGCCCGCTGGCCGAAGGGCAGTAAGGTATAGGCGGCAATGGTGAAAGCGGCCTTGGTCCACGGCAGGCCGATGATGGTGATCGCCATGATCACCGCCGCGATGGCCCAGCCGACGGCCATCCAGAAGCCGCCGAAGACGATCCACAACAGGTTGAACAGCAGCGACATCGGTCCCATGGCAAGCCTCCCGTGCGCCTACGCGCCGGGGTGGATGTAGGGGAGCGCACGCGGCATTTAAAGAGGCGCTGTTATTGCCCTGTCCGAAGCGCAAGCTGCCCGGCTACATCAGCAGCCGCGGCAGGAACAGCGACAGGCTGGGTATGCTGGCGAGCAACAATAGTCTGACGCAGTCGGCGGCAAGGAAAGGCAGCACACCCTGCGCCGCGACCTCGAACTTCAGCTTTTCGGTCACGGAGGCGATAATGAACAGGTTCATGCCAACCGGCGGCGTGATGAGGCCGATCTCAACCACCGAGGTCACCAGCACGCCGAACCAGATCGGGTCGTAGCCGAGCTTGATGATCAGCGGGAAAAAGATTGGCAGCGTGATCAGCATCATCGACAGGCTGTCAAGGAAACAGCCAAGGATGATGTAGACCAGCAGGATGATCATGATGACGCCGAAAGGCGGCAGGTTGAAGCGGTTGATCAGCTCCAGAAGCAGCGTCGGCAGCGTCGACGTCTCGATGAAGAACTGCAGCACCGAGGTGCCGACGAGAATGAGGAAAATGACGGCGGTGGTTTGCGCCGTTTCAACAAGCGCCTCGCGCATCACCTGCCAGGTCAGTTTGCGTCGCGCCGCGGCGAGCACCACGGCGCCAAAGGCGCCGACCGCGGCCGCTTCCGTCGGAGACGCAACATTGAGATAGATACTGCCCATCACCGCGCCGAAAAGGAGAGCGACCGGTGCAAGCTGTCCGAACGCAGCGCGCTTCGCGGCTCCATTCGACCGTGGCGCGCGGGGCGCCATCGCCGGCCTAAGAGTCACGACGATCGTCACCGCGACGACGTAAAGAACAGCGGCGAGGATGCCGGGAATCATGCCGGCCAGGAACATGCGGCCGATCGATTGCTCGGTCATGATCGCGTAGATGACCATGATGATGCTCGGCGGGATCAGGATGCCGAGCGTGCCGCCGGCGGCGACGACGCCGGCCGACAGCCGATCGTCATAGCCGAGCGCGCGCATCTCCGGGATAGCGACGCGGGCCATGGTGGCCGCGGTAGCTAGGCTCGATCCGCAGACCGCGCCGAACAGCGCGCAGGCGCCGACCGTCGCCGAGGCGAGGCCGCCACGCCAGTGACCGATCAAAGCGTGCAGCGCCTGATAGAGCGAGGCGGACAATCCGGCACGCGCAGCGAAGGCGCCCATCATCACGAACAGCGGAATGACCGACAGCGAATACGGCACGACCGTGACGAAAGGCTGCGAGCCAAGGACGAAACCGAGACTCGTCCAGCCGTTGATGGCGACGCCGCCAACGATGCCGACGATGCCCATGGCGATCGCGACCGGGACGCGCAGCCCGATCAGAACCAGAAGCGCGAAGACGCCGATGGCGCCAATAATGGGAGGAGACATTATTCGACAGCCTTTGCCGGCAGGCCGTGGCGCCACAACTGCACCATCAGCACGATATTCGCAAACACGGACAGTGCGATGCCGATCAGGAACGGCGCCCAGTACCACGTCATGGGAATGCCGATGGTCTGGCTGGTGTCATGCGCCTCATTCAACGCCTGCTGATAGGAGAACCAGAGCACGCCGGACAGAAAGGCGATTGCGAGCAGTGCGGCAATGATGCGCAGGGCGAGTTGCACTCGGGTCGGCGCTCTTTCAACGAAAAGGTCGATGGCAACATGCTGATCGGACAGGAAGGCGTGTGGAATGGCCAGCATGGCGCCGGTCAGCACGCAGAGCTGCATCATGTCGACCATGCCCTGGACCGTCAGCGTCGAGACGCTGCGCAGGAAGATATCGGTCATGGTAAGAAGCACGCCGACGACGAACATGAACGTCGCGGCGAAAGAGACGAAACGGAGAGCCCGCTCGCTCGCTGATTCGAATGTCATCTCAGCCCCGAGCTGTTGAAGATCGGCGCCGGGAGGATTAAGTCCAGCCCGGCGCCAGGTCTTGTAACTTTACTCGTACTTCTTCAGCGTCGTGACCATCGCGTCATAGATCTCGCGCGAATTGGGAACGGTTTTCGACTGCTCTTCGATGTACTGATCGACCACCGGTTTCATCTTGGCACGCCATTCCTCGCGGCGCGCGTCCTTCAGGTCGACGATCTTGTTGCCGGCCTTGCGGGCGGTCTCGATGGCCGCGTCGTCGGTTTCCTTCCACAGCTTGGTCCAGATATCGACGAGGAATGGCCGGCTGTCGTCGATGACCTTACGGATGTCCGGCGGCAGCGACTTGTAGCGGTTCTCGTTCATCAGCGTGTACATCGCGACCGCATCGATGCGGGCGTTCAAGTGGTTCTTGAAGATCTCGTAGATCTTGAAGGCGCCGACCGGGCCCCACGGCATGACGTTGCCGTCGATCACGCCGCGCTCGGCGCTTTCATAGATCTGCGTCGGCGGCATGCCGACCGGCGTCGCACCAATAGCGTTGAGCATCGCGGTGACGCTGGGCGTCGGCGCGCGGGTGCGCACACCTTTGAGCTGGTCGAGATCGGTGATCGGATTGCGGGTATGCACCGCGCTCGGCTCGGTGATGGTCATGTTGAGCATGACCGCGCCGGGATAGTCGGCCTTGAGATATTTGTCGTAGAGCTCCATCAGCGCCTTGGTGCCGGCTGCGGACGTCTTGATGGTGAAGGGCAGCTCCATCAAAGTCGTGCGCGGATGACGGCCGCGCGGGATCGCCGGAATGCTGACGGCGACATCGACGACGCCGGTGCGGACCTGGTCGAACTGCTTGGTCGCATCGCCGAGCGCGGAGCCGGCCGAGAAGATGGTGAAGTGCACCCGGCCGCCCGTCTTCTCCTCGATCATTTTCGCCCAGGGCTCCATCGCGCGCGTCGTGATGAAGTGAGTCGGCGGAAACATCAGAGACATCTTGAGTTCATACTCAGCGGCCATCGCGGAGTTGCCGGCCACGAGGGCGACAGCCGCCCCGAGCAGTATCGATTTCATTCGCATGCTTACCTCCCTGGCTTTTTTCATTGTCATGGTCATGCACCGCTTGGCGCGGCTTCGGAAAAGTCCACGATCTTGGACTTGTAGTCGCTTCGCGGCAGCGAGCCGAAGGGCACGAGTTCGACGGCTGCCGAGAACACAAGTTTGGCGCGGATATCGTTTTCGATCTGCCTGGCGAGGCCGTCGGCGCCCGCCGCCTTCTCCGCCATCTCGACGACGACCTTGAGTGGCGGGCTCTGCTTGACGCCCTTCACCCCGGGCCGGATCGAAATCACGCCGCTGACATCCGGCTGGAAGCGGTGCACCACTTCGCGAACGGCGGATGGGAACACGTTGACGCCGCGCACGATCAGCATGTCGTCGGTGCGGCCGATACAACGCACGCGCGGCGAAGTGCGGCCGCAGGCGCAGGGCTCGGTCCAGATCACGACATGATCGCGGGTGCGGAAACGCAGCAGTGGCGCGGCCTGCTGGCGCAGATGCGTCAGCACGAGTTCGCCGCGCGCGCCATTGGTGAGTGGCACGGCAGCGCCAGTGTCGGGATCGATCAGTTCGATATGGACGTAGCCGCGGCCCCCGAGATGCATGCCCTGCTTCTCCGGACACTCGCCCCACAGCGACGGCGAGATATCGCCGATGCCCATGGCTTCGGTCACCTGCGCACCCCAGGCGTCCTCGAGTTGCGCGCGCATGGCCGGCTCGCCGCCGCCGGGCTCGCCCGCGACCAGCAGGTTCTTCACGCTGCTGGTCCGGAGATCGTATTTGCGGTCGCGCGCCCATTCGGCGAGATGCAGCGCGTAAGACGGGGTCAGCGCGATCGCTTCGGCCTTGAGCAGTCGCACCGCCATCATCAGCCGTTCGGTATTTCCGGCGCCGACGGGAATATGACACGTGCCCAGCTTGGCGAAGGCATCGAGCGCCGCGCCCGCGACGAAAGGCCCGGCACCGTAGGTCGTGATGATGCGCGTGCCAGGGCCAATGCCGGCGGCGGTGTAGCTGCGCGCCGAAGTCGTCACCCAATTGTGCACATCGCCGGCGGTCAGCGGGATGTAGCTCGGCACGCCGGTGGTGCCGCTGGTCGAGTAGATACGAGCGACCTTGTCCATCGACACCGCAAGATGCGTTCCGATCGGCTGGTCGTCGGTGCGCGTCGCGCGAAGCTCGTCCTTCTCCGTAGTGGGCAGCTTGGCGATGTCGTCGAGACCGCCGACATCGGACGGCGTCTCGAAGCCAGCCTTGCGCAGCTTCTGCTGATAGAAAGGCGAATTGGCGAAGAGATACTTGATCTGCTCGCGATATAGCGCATCGTCCAGGCGGACCTGCTCGGGCCAGGGAAGTGTTTCGACGGTCGGTTCGAGAATCATGCGACTGCTATTTCTTCGCGTATTTGATGGCTTCTTCGCCGTGGTGAGCCATGAGGAAGCCGATGGGCGTTTCCTGCTCTTCGGCCAGATGACCGAGCAATCCCGCGGTGCGCGCCAGCAGCGGAATGCCCTTGATGATGGCGGGCGGAAAATCGAGATCGAGCAGCACCGCCGCGATCGCCATTGAGACATTCATCGGCAGTGGCCGCTTCCAAACTTCAGCGGCGGCGGCGGGAAACAGCCGCGCCAGCGCGACGTGAGGACCGGCGGCGCCTTCGCGATCGGCGAGTTCAAGAATGCGCTCTGAGCGCGGATCGACCGGGTGATGAACCGGATGACCGAAGCCGGGGAGCTTGCCGCCGCTGGCCCGTGTTTCCTGCGCGATGGCGAGGACCACGGCGGCGGGCGTCGCGCCGGCTTTGACGCGCTCCTGCGCTGCCATCAGGACACGCCCGCACAGTTCTGAGGTACCAAGAACAACCGACCCGCAGCCGAGAATGCCGGCGGCGACGGCCGCCTGCAGGCAGGCCGGATCGGCGGCATAGGTCATGCGCGAAGCCTGCGCGGTCGGCGTCAGGCCATGTTCGGCGATCGCCACCAGCAGCAGGTCGAGAAAGAAGCGCTGCTTCTCCGTAGGTTCGCGGCCGGTGACCAGCAGGAAGAAATATTCAGTGAAAGTGATGCGACCCATCAGATCGCCGCACAGGTCCTTGCCGCGCACCTCGATGCTGGACGCATCGGACGTGCAGATCGACGTCGTGGCGGGGCCAGCCTTGCCGATCAGCATGCGCCGACTCCCGCATGCGAATGAGCCGCCGCAAAACAAACGCGCTGCGTCGCCGCCGCCCTCATAAGCTCCGCTCCCTGCCAGACTATTTTGTAGGACAATACTGCCCGGCAGAGAGTTGTCAACCGGCGCGAAGCACCTTATTGAAAGGACGTGCTCGATCACCCTGACCCAGAACTGACCGATGAAGGCACCGGCGCCAAAGGCCGCGGCACGACGGTTGAGCGGCTGGTCGAAAACCTGCGCGAGGGGATTCTCTATGGCCGCTACGCCGCCGGTCAGCGGCTGATCGAGGCGGACCTGACGCGGGCGTTCGGCGTCAGCCGCGGCCCGTTGCGCGAAGCCTTTCGCCGGTTGTCCGCCGAGGGCCTGATCGAAAGTGTGCCGAACCGCGGGGCGGTGGTGCGCCGGCTGACGCTCAAGGAGACCCGCGAGCTATTCCAGATCCGCACCGCGCTGGAAATGCTGGCGGCACAACTTGCGGCCGCCAACATTTCATCACCTGGTGTCCGTGAGAAGTTCGAGGCAGCGATCGCGCCGATCTGGAACGACTCGCCGCGCAACATGCCGCTTGCCTATCTCGATGAGAACAAGCTGTTCCACCAGGCCGTTGTCGATGCCAGCGGCAACGAACAACTGGCCTCGGTCGGACGCCAGTTGCAGCTGCCTCTGATCATGTTTCAACTGAGCGGCGCCCTGACCGTCGATATCCTGGCGCAATCAAATGCCGAGCATCGCGCAGTGGCCAAGGCGATCCTCGCAGGCGATGGCGCCGCCGCGGCCGAGCAGATGCGCAAGCACCTCGAACGCGCCAACCGCTTTTCCGAGCAGTTGCCGCCGCAGGTTTTCAGGCAATAGCACTGTACGCGACATCGATCGGCACGACGTGGCGTCACGGCCCGGCGATTTGCCGCAACTGCACCATGTCGGAAACGGTCAGCGACCGCGATTCGAGATCGATGACGCGGTCTCGCCGCAACTGACGCAGCATCTTGCTGGTATGCACCGGCGTCAGCCCTGTGGCGTCGGCGATGTGGCGTAAGCGGAGCGAGAATCTGATCGTCTGATTCTTGGCGAAGCCGCGGTCGATGAGCTTCATCGCCAGATCGAGAATGAATCGCGCGATGCGCTGCAGTGCGTCGCGACGGCCGAGGGTAAGCGCCAGATTGTCGCCTTCGTTCTTCCTGCGCGTGCAAGTCTGCATGAAAACATCGAACATATCGGGCCGCTGCGCGAGCAGCAAAAAGAAGTCCCTGCGCGCGATTTTTCGGTAGGTTGAATTCTCGGTCGCTTCGATGAGGCGGCCCGACATCGGCTCGAACAAATCGGTCCAGTAGACGACGTCACCAGGGAGCAGGACCTCGACGATCTGCCGGCGGCCATCGGGTAACGCGATCGACGACACCGCCTGCCCCGCACAAAGACAGAGCACGTAATCCGAAAACTCCCGCGGACTGTGAATCATCTGCCGCGCCAAAATCGTGTGCCGGGACATGCTCGGCAGGGCGGCGCCTATTTGTTCGCTTGGCTTGTCTCGAACCTCTGCGTCGCGACACTGGCCCGCTTTGTAGAGCAGGCAGAACGAGCAGCCCTGGAAGTCTGCGCTTGGTCGATGGCTTGAATTCAGGATACGAGCACCTTGGTTCGTCGTCGTATTGTTTATTCTATTGAATCAAGTCCTCTGCAAAAAATTGTATTTGGAACTTTGATTGGATTCCATCGGTTTATGTTAACGACGGCCGCCAGTCGCTGTGGCGCCACACCACATGTTGCCGGTGCAAACTCGTGGTTCGCGCGTTACGCGCACAACTTCGTGTCGCGATTCAACCACTTATTCCAAGCAACGTGCAGTGAATGGACAACGCAGAGTACGTGCGATGCACGCGCGTCTTAATCCAGATCGCAATCTGGATTGCGATCCAGATTTCGTAAATGCTCCGATTTCCACGCAGTTTTTCTGCATTAATCTTGTTGGCCGCACCGCGCGGTCTTTGGCATGAAAAGGCGACCGGCCGCACGACCGAACAGGCTTTTGTGCAACCTGCGCGATCTTCGTTGCAGATGCGCCGACGGAGCTGTCTTGCCGGTATCCGAGGCCGGTACACGCAAAGCGATGCGTCCCCACGACGCACATTATCAATCAAGTGACGAGGCGAATTAAGGAACCCAATACCATCGGCGACGCTCGACTTCGAGCGCAACTCGTCGCTTGATGCCGCAACTGATTCGGCGCGCGGGTCTCGTTGCCATTCGGCAATAGATCCCACAATCAGACAAAACGTTAGAACTCGTTGCAAGACAGGAAAGGTGAATGCAGGTGCCTGTTCCGCAGTTCGGCGAAAGAGCCGCGATGATCGCGCAACTTCAGAATTTTATCGGCATCACCGAAGAGACCAAGCAGCAAGGGCCCGAGATCTGGACGCTGATCGAGCCCCAGGCAGACGAACTCCTCAGGGCTTTCTACGCCAAGGTGCGGGCGGCGCACATCAATGCAAACGTAACCGAAGCCGCCATTCAGCCGCTGATCGCCAAGCAGAAACGGCACTGGGCTGCCTTGTTCGGAAGCCGCTTCGACGAAGACTATACCAGCGGCGTTCGGCAGCTCGATGCCCGTCACCGCGAGGTCGACGTCGACAGGATGTGGTACGTGCTCGGCTGCGAGGCGCTCAAAATCGCCTTCACCGAGACGATCGTCGACAGTTCGCTGCCGCCCATCAAGAAAGGGCGCCTGATCAAAACGCTCGGCAAATATATGGCCTTCGACGTTGCACTTTCACTCTCACCGTATCAGACCGAATTGGTCGATTGAGAACCGCCGGGCGGCGTGCCTTGCGGCACGCGCGCTGTCGCGGAGGCCTTACGCGTACTGCCGTGGCAGTGCTTGTACTTCTTGCCCGAGCCGCAGGGGCACAGCCCGTTGCGGCCGACCTTGCCCCAGGCCATAGCGTCTTTCGTCTAACGCACGAGGGCATCAACCGCGGCTAGGTCACCGTCGGTCAGCCGCCCGGTCGCAAACTGATGTGGTCCGGCAGCCAGGTCGCCATGGCCGGGTACCACATCAGCAGGAACGCCATCACCACCATAATCAGGAACATGGGAAATGCGGCGCGGGCGATGAAGTTCATTTCGTGCGCCGTCATGCCTTGCAGCACGAAGAGATTGAAGCCGATCGGTGGCGTGATCTGCGCCATCTCCACAACGATGACGATGAAGATGCCGAACCAGATGATGTCGATGCCGGCCTGACGTATCATCGGCTCAACCACGGCCATGGTGAGCACCACCGATGAGATACCGTCGAGAAAACAGCCCAGCACGATATAAAAGGCCAGCAACGCCAGCAGCAGCTCGAAGCGCGTGAGCTGCAGCGAGGCGATCCAGGTGGCGAGCGCGTTCGGCAATCCGGTAAAGCCCATCGAAAGCGACAGGAACGACGCGCCGGACAAAATCAGCGCAATCATCGCCGAGGTCCGCATCGCCCCCATCAAGCTGTCGATGAAGCTCTCCCACGACAGCGAGCGTTGCGCGGCGGCGAGAACCATGGCACCAATGACGCCGATGGCCGCCGCTTCCGTAGCGGTTGCAAAGCCGAGATACATCGAGCCGATGACGCACAGGATGAGCAGCAACACCGGGATCAGGAAGCGCGACGCCGCGATCTTTTCCGCGATGCTCAGGCGCGGCTCCGGATCCGGCTTGTAATCCGGGGAAATCAGCGCGTACACCGCGATATAGGCCATGAACAAGGCTGCCAGCACGAGACCCGGGATGATCCCAGCGATGAACAGCTTGGTGATCGACTCGTTCACCGTCACGCCATAGACGATCATCGTCAGTGATGGCGGGATCATCAGCCCCAAAGTCGCGGCACCGGCGAGCGTACCGATGACCATGTTTTCCGGATAATTTCGCCGGCGCAGCTCGGGCACCGACATCTTGCCGACGGTCGTCAGCGTCGCGGCCGACGATCCCGAGACGGCGGCAAACACGGTGCAGCCGACGACATTGGTGTGGAGCAAACCGCCGGGCAGACGCGCCAGCCAGGGCGACAGGCCGCGGAACATGTCTTCCGACAAGCGCGTGCGATAGAGGATTTCGCCCATCCAGATAAACAGCGGCAGAGCGGTCAGCGACCACGACGACGCCGAGCGCCAGATCGTGGTCATCATCGCATCGCCGACCGGGCGCATAGTAAAGAGCTCCATGCCGACGAAAGCGACACCGAGCAGCGCAAGGCCGACCCAGACGCCGGTGCCGAGCAGCAGAAACAGCACAAAGAGGAAAATCGCAATCGGTGCAAATTCGGCCATGATCGCTATTCCGCGTGGCTTTGTTCGATCGCGCTGCTGCCGATATTGTCTTTTCGTGTCATCAGCAGCGCGACGAGGTTGTCGACAAAACACACGGCCAGAAGAACCGCGCCGGCGGCCATCGGCGCCTGAGCAATCCAGAGCGGCGTCACGTCCTGCCCCTGGCTCAGATCATTCAATACGTAAGACCAATACACCAGGCGCACGGCATACCAGGCGAGATAGCAGGCGGCGGCGGTGGATATCACCATGCACCACAGTTCGCCCCAGAACCGGCGCTCGCCCAGCGCGGTCAGAAACAAGCCGACCCGAATATGGGCGCCGCGGTTGAGTGCATGAGCGAAGGCGAGAAACGAAGCCGAGGCCATCAGATAGCCGGCATATTCCGACAGCCCGGGCACCTCGATGCTCAGCCAGCGCGCCACCATCTGCGCAACAATGACCAGCAGGATGGCGGCGAGGCAAAACGCTGCGAGCACCGCGGCGAAATCGTAGAGCCCGTCGAGGGTACGGCGGAGCACAGGCTTCGGCGTGTTCATGAAAACCTTTTCCGGCGGAAGGAGGAGCACCCGGTTGCCCGGGCGCTCCTTGGACGATTGCCGGGGTTACTTCTCGTAGGCGTCGATGAGAGCCTTGCCGTTGGCGCCGGCGTTCTTGACCCATTCGGAGGTCATGGTGGCGCCGATCGCCTTGAGATCGGCCTTCAGCTTGTCGCTCGGCGGCTGCACTTTCATGCCATTGTCGGCAAGCGTCTTGAGGTACTTGGCCGACAGCGCCTTCGCCGTCGCTTCACCATTCGTGGCCGCTTTGGCGGCGCAGTCCGTCAGCGCTTTCTTCGACGCCGCGTCGAGCGCGTTGAAGGCCGCCTTGTTGGCGAAAACGATGTTGCGCGGCAACCAGGCCTGGACGTCGTAGAAATGCGTCAGGCTTTCCCAGACCTTGGAGTCGACGCCGGTCGATCCCGACGAGATGAAGGCTTCAGCCACGCCGGTGGCCAGCGCCTGCGACAGCTCGGCCGCTTCGATCTGCACCGGCACCATGCCGGCGAGTGCGGCGATGCGCGCCGTCGCGGCATTGTAGGCGCGGAATTTGATGCCCTTCATGTCGGCGACGGAATTGACGGCCTTCTTGAAATAGAAGCCCTGCGGGGGCCACGGAACGGCATAGAGGTAGACCAGGTTCTGGGCATCGAGCGCCTTGGCGATCGCCGGCTGCGCGACCTTCCAGAGCTTGTCGGAATCCTCGAACGAGGTCGCCAGGAACGGAATTGAATCGATGCCGTACAGCGGGTTTTCGTTGGCGTGCGCCGAAATCAACCGCTCGCCGATCGGCGCCTGCCCGGTCTGAACCGCGCGCTTAATGTCATTGCCGGCAAAGAGCGAACCGCCCGCGTGGGTGACGATATCGAGCTTGCCGCCGGTCGCGGCCTTCACACACTTGCCGAATGCCGCTCCGTTTTCAGAGTGGTAGTTGCTGGCCGGATAGGCCATCGGCATATCCCACTTTTCCGCGCGCGCGCCCGTCCCGGCGACGATGGTCAATGCCGCCGCCGCTGCCAAGATTGTGCGAAGTTTCATGTTGCCCTCTCGGTTGTGGTCGTTGATTTTACTAATTTTCCCGGGATGAAACCGCGTGCCGACGAAACGTGCAAGGTCAATGTTTGGCGCCGCGGTGGGCGTTCGCTAGGCAGAAAGTCTGGCCTCAACGGCCGACAGCCTACCGCGGGGTGCCAGACGAGATGGATTGGCCTTGCCATTGAAGGCGACGTCGAGGTTGTTGCATCGCGATATGCAATGGGCCTAGTTCTGCACGGTAACGCCGCACGGGCGGCACGCCGATGATCTTATCGAAACCCCACTCAGGACGGCTTGCGATGCGTGTAACCGGCGGCAAATCTGTCTATGGCGCGTCCGTCGGCATTCTGATGCTTGACGCCCGATTCCCGCGCATTCCGGGCGACATGGGCAATGCCACGACCTGGCCCTTCCCGGTGCAGTATCGCGTCGTGCAGAACGCAACGCCCGACGCGGTGGTACGCAAAGGCGCGCCGGGGCTTCTCGATGCCTTCATCGACGCGGCACGCGATCTGACCCGTCACGGTGTCGACGGCATTACGACCAACTGCGGCTTCCTCTCGCTGTTTCAGCAGGAGCTTGCCGACGCCGTCGCCGTTCCGGTGGCGACGTCGTCGCTGATGCAGGTCGAATTCGTCAACCGCCTGCTGCCCCGCGGCAAGCGCGCCGGCGTGCTGACCATTTCCTCGTCGACCCTGACGCCGGTGCATTTGCAGAAGGCGCGCGTGCCCGAGGGCACGCCGATCGGCACCACCGAAGGCGGCCGCGAATTCACCCGCGCCATTCTCGGCAATGAATTCGAGCTCGATGTCGAAGCCGCGCGACAGGACAATGTCGAGGCCGCCGTCGCCTTGCAGAAGGCCAATCCCGATCTCGGCGCCATCGTGCTCGAATGCACCAACATGATCCCCTACGCCGCCGACATCCGCCGCGTAACCGGACTGCCGGTGTTTTCGATTTACAATTTCGTCTGCTGGTTTCAGCAGAGCCTGGTGCCGCGGACGTTTCCTTAAGCCGTATGAAACAATCGACATGAAAATGCCGGGGCCAAGGGCCCCAGCATGAAGCAATTACCGGCGCTGGTTTTCAGGCAATAAGCGCGGCTTTCGCAGGCACGGAGACTCGAACAGCCGGCGGACTGCCTCGGCCGTAAATGGCCGTCAGTTGTTCCTTGCCGAGCGCGGCCGTCGGCGCATCGAGCACGACGCGGCCGTCTTTCATTGCCACCACGCGGTCGGCGAAACGGCGGGCTAGATCGGTCTGGTGTAGACTGCACAGCACGGCGATACCTTGCTCATGGGCGATCGAGCGCAACAGGCCGAGCACGTTCTCCGCCGCCGCGGGATCGAGGCTCGCGACCGGTTCGTCGGCGAGGATGATGCGGCTTTGCTGCGCGACAACGCGGGCGATGGCGACGCGCTGCTGCTGGCCGCCCGACAGACTGTCCGCCCTCTGATAGGCTTTCTCCAACAGACCAACGCGATCGAGCGCAGCGAGAGCAAGCTGGCGGTCCTCGCGACTGAAAGCCCGCAGCACCGCGCGCAGGGTGCCAATGCTGCCAAGACGACCGGCCAGCACATTGTCGATGGCCGAGAGGCGGCCGATCAGATTGAACTGCTGAAAGACAAGGCCGATGACGCGCCGCTTAAGCCGCAGACGACGGCCTTCGAGCCGGTCGATGCGCTGATCGTCGAGGTAGACGCTGCCCGCATCGGGCCGCGCCAGACGGCTGACGCAGCGGAACACCGTGGACTTGCCCGAGCCCGACGGCCCGAGCAGCGCGACGAACTCTCCCGCTCCGATCGACAGCGACACATCGTTGACAGCGCGCAGCGCGCCAAAGGATTTGACAAGATTGTCGATACGCAGCACTGGCGACAATAGGTCCATCACACCAGCCTCCGCCGCAGCCAGGCGCTGAACTGGTCGATGATCGTCACCATGACCAGCACGATGGCCGTGAGCGTCAGGAGACGCTGGAAGTCGAGGAGATCGATGGCGGCCTTGATCTCGATACCGATGCCGCCAGCGCCGACGATGCCGAGAATCGTCGAAGTGCGGACATTGGCTTCCCAGACATAGAGCGAAACCGAAGCGAGATTGGGCAACGCCGAGGGCAGCAATGCATAAGTGACGATGCTACTGCGGCCGGCGCCGGTCATGGCCGCCGCTTCGAGCGGCGCCAGCGGCACCGTCTCGATCGCCTCGCTATTGAGCTTGGCGATAACGCCGATGGAATGAACGATCATGCCGAGCACGCCGGCGAATGGACCGAGACCTACGGCAGCGACAAACAAGATGGCGAACACTACCGTATCGATGCCGCGAAACGCATTGATCAGCCAGCGCATCGGCACGCCGAACCATGGCCAGGGCATGACATTGCGCGAGATCAGGACGCTGAGCGGAAAGGCCAGCACGGTCGCGACCGTCGTCGCCACCGTGGCGATGGCGACCGTTTCCAGCGCACGCAACGACATGACGTCGAGTTCATTAAGCTGCGGCGGCCAGCCCCGAGCCGCCCAGGCCGCCAGACGCGGCAGGCCGGCGGCGAGCTTGCCAAGATCGACTTCGCTGAGCCGGACGCAAAGCGCAAAGAAGGCAATCAAAACGATGGCAATCGTTATGCGACCGATGATCGTCGCCGACAGCCAGACGATGGGCGGTTCGCGATAGCTACCATCGTTCAGATGAACCGGGGTCTGTGTCTCCACAATCGGGCACCTCGCAAATGGCGAAGGCGCGCCGCGAGTTGCGGCGCACCTTCTTTCTGTCGGTTGGCTCAGGACGACTTCTTCAGCGCGCCGAGGTCGTAGCCCATCTGCTCGAGCATCTTGTACGGCTCATCGGTGCCGACAACGTAGCCGGTGTAGGGATAGGGCATCTGCTTGGCGATCTCGTCGGCAGTGATCGCGGCGAATGCGGCCTGCAACTCCTTGGCAACGCTTTCGGGCAGGCCCTTGCGCACGGCGACGACTTCATTCGGCAGCGGCGCCGATTCCCACACCACGGTGTTTGAGTCGGCTTTGATGGTGCCGTTCTTGATCATGATGTTGCGATGAGTATCCCAACCCGTCGCGAGATCGACCTGACCGTTGATGGTCGCCATCTGCGCAGCTGCGGCGGAGGCGCCTTCGGCGTATTTGCTGAAGAATGTCTTGGGATCGATTCCCTTGCTCTTGAGGAAGTGCGTCGGCACCAGCCAGCCGGAGGTCGAACCGACGTCCAGCATCTGCATCGAGAGGCCCTTGGCGTCTTCCGGGAATTTCGCCACCGTCAGGCCGGGGCGGGCGACGATGATCGCCTTGTAGGTTGGCTTACCGTTGACCAGCATGGTGTTGATGATGCGCGCGCCGCCGTTGATCTTGGCGAGCACGTAGCCCCACGGGCCCATCTGGGCGACATCGATCTGCTCGTTGGCGAGCGCGGTGGCGATACCGGCCCAGTCATTGGCGACCTGCAATTCCAGCGTCGCACCGATCTTGTCGGTGACCGCCTTGTAGACCGGCTCCCAGACGCGGCGCGTGTCGGCCTGCGTCGGCTGTTGCGGCCCGAGGCCGACCTTGATCACGGGTTTGGTTTGAGCGCGCAGCACGGTTGGTGCGGCGACAACAACGGCCGTGCCTGCTGCGAGGCGGATAAAGTCACGACGATGCATCTTATTTCTCCTCTGCCGACGACCGGCGACCCGGACTTCGATGGTGCAGAGGATGTACAAATACTCAATGACATAGACATGACAACTGAGGAAAGCTCAGTTAGCGATCTTCGGAGCCTGACTTCAACCGCTTCTCGGACAGGATCGCGTAGGACCGCTCGATGGCGGCCAGCGACGGCTCCCAGCGCTCCAGCGCCAGCCTTGCATACAACGTGTCGATGACAACCAGTTGGGCGACGCGGCTGGCCATTGCCTCCATGCGATAGCGGGTCTCGACTGCGGCCGTGAACAGCGCGATCTCGCAATATTTCAGCAGCGGCGGCTTGCCGAAATTGGTGATGCAGATGGTGCGCGCGCCCGCTTCCCGAGCGACGCGCGTGGCGGCCAAAGTCTCGCGCGTGCGCCCGGAATGCGAGATCGTGACGGTTGCGACGTGTGGTCCGGTGAAGGCGGCGCTCACCGCCTGCGAATGAGAATCGGTCATGGCGCGGGCGTCGAGGCCAAGCCGGAGGAATCGATAGGCCGCGTCCTCGGCAATCGGCGCCGCCGTTCCGACGCCATAAAGCTCGATCCGGCGGGCGTTTTTGAGAACGGCCACCGCCTTGTCGACTACTTTGGGATCGAGCACCTTCACCGTATCGTCGATCGCGGTGCGATGGCTGGCCGCGATCTTGGCGATCACGCTGACACTGTTATCGGCGCGCACGATATCTTCGTGAAGCAGGTCACGGCTGCTGCCGAGTTCGCGCGCGATGGCGATTTTCAGTTCGGGGAACCCTTTGGCCCCGAGCTGCTGACACAGCCCGATCACGCTGCCTTCGCTGACCTGCGCCGTTTTCGCTAGGTCGGCGATCGACATCTCGACGACGGCTTCCGGCCGGTCGAGGATGACGGTGGCAAGACGCTTGGCCGCGGGAGGCATGTTCGGCACCGCCGATTTCAGGCGCGCGATAGGCGAGTTCATGATCGTGTCCCCTCAACGACAGGCCCAAACCTGACGCTCAGGAAGGAATCCTGAGGATTCCTCAAATGTCACGTTACAATTACTGAGGTCAATAACGGCCGCGACCAATCAGAAGTTCTGCTGGCCCGCCAAAAGAAAACGCCGCGCTGGTGAGCGCGGCGTCTTTAATTCGGAATGCGCGGACGGTCAGGTGTACTGGCCGTGGCAGTGTTTGTACTTCTTGCCGGAGCCGCAGGGGCACAGTTCGTTACGCCCGACCTTGCCCCAGGTCGCCGGATTCTTCGGATCGCGCGCCGCGGCTTCCACCACGGCCGTATTACCGGCGGCGAGCGTTGCGGTCCCCGATAGAGACTGCGGCGCCAGTTCGTCCTCCCCGGTCGTCGGATCGACGTGGTGCGCTTCCATGTAAGGCAGCTGCGATTCCTCAGCCGGCTGCGGCATGATCTCGACGCGCATCAGTTGCGCCGTCACCGCCTCGCGCAGGCCCGCCACCATGCCTTCGAACAATGCGAAAGCTTCCGCCTTGTACTCGTTCAGCGGATCGCGCTGCGCATAGCCGCGCAGGCCGACGACCTGGCGCAGATGCTCGAGCATGACGAGATGCTCACGCCACAGATGATCGAGTGACTGCAGCAGGATCGACTTCTCGACGTAACGCATCACGTCGGGGCCCCACTTGCCGACCTTGGCGGCCATCCATTCGTCGGCGGCACGCTTGATGCGCTCCTTGACCTCTTCGTCGGCGATGCCTTCTTCCTTGGCCCAGTCCTTGACCGGCAGGTCGAGCGTCAGGACATGGCCGACGGCATCATGCAGACCGTCGACATCCCACTGTTCGGGATAGGCGTTCTCCGGAATGTGCTTGCCGACCAGATCGTCGATGATCTGATGGCGCATGTCGGCGACCGTATCCTCGACGTGGTCGTCGCGCATGAGATCGAGCCGCTGCTCGAAGATCACCTTGCGCTGATCGTTCATCACGTCGTCGTACTTGAGCAGGTTCTTGCGGATGTCGAAGTTGCGCGCTTCGACCTTCTGCTGCGCCTTCTCCAGCGCCTTGTTGATCCACGGATGAACGATGGCCTCGTCCTCCTTGAGACCGAGCTTGGTCAGCATGCCCTCGAGCCGGTCCGAGCCGAAAATGCGCATCAGGTCGTCTTCGAGCGACAGGAAGAACTTGGAGTGGCCCGGATCGCCCTGACGGCCGGAGCGGCCGCGCAGCTGGTTGTCGATGCGGCGGCTTTCGTGGCGCTCGGTGCCGAGCACGTAAAGGCCGCCGGCGGCCAGCGCCTTGTCCTTGAGCTTGCTCACCTGTTCGCGGATCGCCGCCGCGCGCGGGCTCTTGTCGCGCTCGTCGCCCTCGATGTCGGTGATTTCCTGGCGAATGCGCATGTCGGCATTGCCGCCAAGCTGAATGTCGGTGCCGCGGCCCGCCATGTTGGTGGCGATCGTCACCGCGCCCGGCACGCCGGCTTGGCTGACGATGAAAGCCTCCTGTTCGTGATAGCGCGCGTTCAGGATAGCGAAGACCTTCTTCTTGGTCGCACCGTCGTCGCCGGAATAGAGCGCGGCGAAAGCGTTCGGATCGGAAAAGTCGTGCGCTTCCCAGCCGGCCTCGCGCAGCAGGTCGGCGAGCTGCTCGGATTTCTCGATCGAGGTGGTGCCGACCAGCACCGGCTGGCCGCGCTTCTTGCAGTCCTCGATCAGGGTGATGATGGCGCGATACTTCTCGGCCTGCGAGCGATAGACCTCGTCATGATCGTCGATACGCGCCAGCGGCTTGTTGGTCGGCACCTCGAGCACTTCGAGGCCGTAGATGTCCATGAACTCGTCGGCTTCGGTGAGCGCCGTGCCGGTCATGCCGGCGAGCTTCTCGTACATGCGGAAGTAATTCTGGAAGGTGATCGAGGCGAGCGTCTGGTTCTCCGGCTGGATCGCCACATGCTCCTTGGCCTCGAGCGCCTGATGCAGACCCTCCGAATAGCGGCGGCCCGGCATCATGCGGCCGGTGAACTCGTCGATGATGACGACTTCGTTGTTGCGGACGATGTAGTCCTTGTCTCGCTGGAACAGCTTGTGCGCACGCAGCGCTTGATTGACGTGATGCACGACGGAGACGTTCTCGACGTCGTAGAGCGAGTCGCCCTTGAGTTCGCCGGCGGTCCGCAGGCGCTGCTCCAGCTTTTCCATGCCCGCCTCGGTCAGGGTCACGGTGCGCTGCTTCTCGTCGACTTCGTAATCGGTCTTGTCCAGCGCCGGGATGTAGCTGTCGATGGTGTTGTAGAACTCGGAGCGATCGTCGAGCGGCCCGGAGATGATGAGGGGCGTGCGCGCCTCGTCGACCAGGATCGAGTCGACTTCGTCGACGATGGCGAAGACATGGTCGCGTTGGACCATGTCCTCGGGCCGATACTTCATGTTGTCGCGCAGATAATCGAAGCCGAGTTCGTTATTGGTGCCGTAGGTAACGTCGCACTCATAGGCGGCCTTGCGCTGCGCATCGTCGAGACCGTGAACGATGATACCGGTCGTAAGACCGAGGAAGCCGTAGACCTTGCCCATCCACTCGGCGTCGCGCTTGGCGAGATAGTCGTTGACGGTGACGACGTGGACGCCGCGCCCGGCCAGCGCGTTGAGGTAGACCGGCAGCGTCGCGACCAGGGTCTTGCCTTCGCCCGTCTTCATTTCGGCGATCCGGCCCTCGTGCAGGATCATGCCGCCGATGAGCTGGACGTCGAAATGCCGCTGGCCGAGCACGCGCTTGGCGGCTTCGCGCACGGTGGCAAAGGCGGGCTCCAGGATGTCGTCGAGCGACTTGCCGTCGGCGAGCTGTTTCTTGAAGTCGGCGGTCCGGGCTTTCAGCGCTTCATCGGACAACGCGCCTACTTCCATCTCCAATGCGTTAATAGCCTTAACCCGTGGCTGATAGCTGCGGATCCGCCTTTCATTGGCTGAGCCGAACAGCTTGCGGGCAACGGCGCCTAACATCGGTGGAGCTCCTGATCGCTGGCCGGGGCGGTTCTAGCACGCCACAACGACCGGTATTTGGGACCGGTGGGACCGGTTGTCACGTCCGGCACGCCGGAAAGCAGGCTCATTTTAGGGCAAAAACGACGTCAAAATCGGGGTTTGGACGCCACCCGCCAAGGTCCCGGGAGAGATAGGAGGGGGTGGAATCAATGTCAATTGGCCGCGGAACATGGGCTTAACCATTAGCCGGCCGGGCTGACAATCATGACGACAAGTTTAGGTTCCGGTGTCCAACCACGCCATTGCAAAGCCATGGTTGTTGGGTGACAAGGGCGCCGTTCGCCCTTTGAAGGCGGCCTCTTTTCCAAGGACACTCGAGATGACGATCCCGACCCTCGCCGGTGTGCCGGCCATTGCCCAGACTTTGGCCCCGACCGTGCCGCGCCAAGCTCATCTGATTGCCCGCCTGTTCGCCGGCGCGCTGGTCCTGACGCTCGCCGCCACCGCGCCGCTGGCCGCGCAGGACGCCAAAGACCCGGTGGTGGCGACCGTCAACGGTACGCCGATCACCCAGAGCGACCTCGCCGTCGCCGAGGAGGAAGCCGGTCAGCTGCCGCCAATGTCCGACAGCGCCAAGAAGGACTACCTGGTCCAGTTCATGGCCGACGCAATCCTGATCACCAAGGCCGCCGAGGACAAGAAGCTCGCCGACGACGCGGCCTTCAAGCGCAAGCTGGAATTCGCCCGCCAGAAGCTGCTGATGGAAGCATTGCTGAACCAGGTCGCCAAGGACGCGTCCACCGACGCCGCCATGCGCGCGGTCTATGACGATGCCGTGACCAAGATCCCGGCTGAGGAAGAGGTCAAGGCGGCCCACATCCTGATCCGCGCCACCGCCGGCGACGAGAAGGCAAGCAAAGCTGCCGAGGACAAGATCAAGGCCGTGATCGCGCGCCTCAACAAGGGCGAGGATTTCGCCAAGGTCGCCGGCGAAGTCACCGAAGACCCTTCGGGCAAGGCCAATGGCGGCGATCTCGGTTACTTCACCAAGGAGCAGATGGTGCCGGAATTCGCCAACGTCGCCTTCTCGCTCGACAAGGGCAAGATTTCCGCGCCGGTGAAGACCCAGTTCGGCTGGCACGTCATCAAGGTCGAGGACAAGCGCGTGAAGCCGAAACCGAGCTTCGAGGACGTCAAGCCGCAGGTTGAGCAGTTCGTCGCCCGCAAGGCGCAGGCCGAGTTCGTGACCAAGCTGCGCGCCGAGGCCAAGATCGAGAAGAACTATAAGGTCGAGGAGCCGAAGGCGGACGCGCCCTCGGCGCCTGCGGAGAAAAAGTAAGCTTCTTCGTATCTTCCCAAATATGGTGCCCGGCCTTCGCGCCGGGCATTTTGTTTTTACCGATGTCATAGCCGGGCTTGTCCCGGCCATCCACGTCTTCTATTCGAGTGCTGGAAAAGACTGGATGCCCGGCACAATGCCGGGCATGACGCTGGAGAGCGCAATGTCGACTGCCGTTTCCCCCCTCGCCCCGACCAACGTTCCCGACATGCCGGCCATTGCCGGCGTGCGCATGGCGACCGCGGAGGCCGGCATCCGCTACAAAGGCCGCACTGATGTGCTGCTGGCGCTGTTCGATCCGGGCACCACCGTGGCCGGCGTGTTCACGACGTCGAAGTGCCCCTCGGCGCCGGTGGAATGGTGCCGCGCCAACTTGAAGTCGGGCAAAGCGCGCGCGCTGGTGGTGAACTCCGGCAACGCCAATGCCTTCACCGGCAAGACCGGGCGGGCCGCGACCAAGCTCACTGCCGACATCACTGCCAAAGCCATCGGCTGCAAGCCGAACGAAATCTTTCTCGCCTCGACCGGCGTCATCGGCGAACCGCTCGACGCGAACAAGTTCGCGCCGGTGATGCAGAGCCTGACCAACAGTGTCTCAGGCGCGTTCTATCACGAGGCCGCCAAGGCCATCATGACCACCGACACCTTTCCGAAGGTGGCCACCGCCACCGCGAAGATCGGCAAGGCCAAGGTCACGATCTGCGGCATCGCCAAGGGCGCCGGCATGATTGCGCCCGACATGGCCACGATGCTCTCCTTTGTTTTTACTGACGCCGCGATCGCCGCGCCGGCCCTCCAAAGCCTCCTGAAAGAAGGCGTCGGCTCAACCTTCAACGCCGTCACCATCGATGGCGACACATCCACGTCGGATACTTTGATGATGTTCGCGACCGGTCAGGCGAAAGACTGCCCGAAGATTTCGCGCGCCGCCGATCCGAAGCTAAAAGCCTACAAGAAGGCATTGCACGGCGTGCTCGCCGATCTCGCCGAACAGGTGGCGCGCGACGGCGAAGGCGCGCGCAAGCTCGTGGAGATCGTGGTCGAGGGCGCTGTGTCGGACAAATCCGCGCGCAAGATCGCGATGTCGATCGCCAACTCGCCGCTGGTCAAGACCGCGATCGCCGGCGAGGACGCCAATTGGGGCCGCGTGGTGATGGCCGTCGGCAAGGCCGGCGAGCCGGCCGACCGCGACAAACTGTCGATCTGGTTTGCCGGCGTGCGCGTCGCGCACAAGGGCGCACGCGATCCGTCCTATGACGAAGCAAAGGTATCGGCCGAGATGAAGAAGCCGGAGATCTTCCTCAAGGTTGCCCTCGGCATGGGCAAGGGCCGCGACCGCGTCCTGACCTGCGACCTGACCAAGGAATATGTCGCGATCAATGGGGATTACCGCTCTTAACCGCGCGGTAATCATACCGGGATGGCACGCATTGCCGCCGTATTCATTGGTCGGACCTTAACCCGACTTCTCTAGCGTCGTGGATAATTGGCTGTGAGCGTCAAAATCGTCCTTGTCGCTGCCTGCGCCCTTATCGATGCCGACGGCCGCGTGCTCATCGCACAGCGTCCGCAAGGCAAACCGATGGCGGGCCTGTGGGAGTTTCCCGGTGGCAAGGTCGAAAGCGGCGAGCGGCCGGAAATAACGCTGATCCGCGAACTCAAGGAAGAACTGGGAATATCGGTCAAGGAAGACTGCCTCGCGCCACTGACTTTCGCGAGCCACGCCTATCCGGACTTTCACCTCTTGATGCCGCTTTATGTCTGCCGGCGCTGGGAGGGGACGGTCACTGCACTCGAGGGACAGAATCTCACCTGGGTGCGGCCGAACAAACTGCGCGACTACGAGATGCCGCCTGCCGATGTGCCGCTGATTGCGCATCTGATGGCGCTGCTCTGACAAGCTGCCAAGGGCCAAGAACGGGCCACAGGGGAAGCCGATGCGTACCGCTCAAGAGCACAGAACACTGCTCGCTTTCATCCGCAACGAGAGCGGCGCCACCGCGATCGAGTATTCGCTTATCGCCGCCGGCATCGCCAGCGCCATCGCCGCGGCCGTGACTGGCCTCGGAACTTCGGTGAACGGCGCCTGGGAAAAGGTCGGCAACATCTTCAACTGACCTCGTGGGACGGCGATTATTTTTCGCCCGGTTTTTCTCCCGTCGTAATCTCCTTCGTTCCCAAGGCATCCGCCAGACGCCGCGTCGCCGAGCCGGGCTTCAGCGGCTTCTGCTGACTCTCATGCGGCGCCCAGCCGGACAGCCACACGATTTCGAAGGTCGCACGCACGCGGCCGTCGCTATCGGCAAATCGCTCCGCATAGACTTCGATCATCCGCCGCAACGTCGCGCGCTTGAGCGGGGCGCGCCGGCGCTCGATCAGGATGTTGGTCGCGCCCATGGCGCGCAGGTCGCGCATCAGCGCGATCGGCGACTCGTAGCGCACGGTGACGCGATCGGAATCGACCACCGGCAGCGCAAAGCCGGCGCGCTGCATGAGCGAACCCAGATCGCGAATATCGGCGAAGGGCGCGACGCGCGGCGACAATCCCCCTTCGACCTCACTCTCGGCTTGGGCGAAAGCCTCGCGCAATTCGGTCAGACTATCGCCGCCGATCATCGCGGCGAGCAGCAGGCCATCCGGCTTGAGCGCGCGGCGCACCTGAATGAGCGCGCCCGGCAGGTCGTTGACGAATTGCAACGCGAGACCGGAGACGACGAGATCGAGCGAGGCATTGGCGAAAGGCTGCGACCGCTGGTCGGCCATGACCTCGAGCCCGGCCTCGCTGACGATCGATGCCCGCTCCAGCGCAGGGACCTTGCCGCTCGCGACCAGCGCGGCACGCAGAGTGTCGAGCGGCGTATCAAGGTCGGCGGCACGGTCGAATGTACGCAGCACCACCGCGAGCCGGTCGATCATTTCCTCCGTGACGCGGTCCAGCAGAAACGTCGCCGCCCCACGCGTAGCGGCACGCCGTTGCCGGGCGCGCAGGAGGGTGCGGTCGAAGATGGTCGGGTGTACGGTCATCTGCTAGCGTTGCAGCATGAACGAGCTTGTTGAGGCAAGCGAGGAACAGCGGCCGCCGAGCCTGGTCACTCGGGTCAACAGCGGCTTCCGCAGTCTGTTCCGCTTCGCGCTCGATGCGGCGCTGCCGCAGCTCTGCCCGTCCTGCCGCGAGCCGCTGGGTGACGGCGCCGGGCTGTGTGCCCAGTGCTGGTCGAAACTGTCGCCGATCGAGAAGCCCTATTGCGCCCGGCTCGGCATTCCCTTCGTCTACGATCCCGGGCCCGGCCTCCTGTCCATGGAGGCGATGGCCAATCCGCCGGCCTATGACCGCGCCCGCGCCGCCGTGCGCTATGACGAGATCGCCCGCTCGCTGGTGCTCGCCTTCAAATTCGGCGACCGCATGGACCTGGCGCCGATGATGGGCCGCTGGATGGCCCGGGCCGGCCACGAACTGCTGCCCGGCGCCGATGCCCTGATTCCGGTGCCGCTGCACTGGCGAAGGCTATGGTCCCGGCGCTTCAACCAGGCGGCGGCGCTGTCGAAGGCCATTTCGGCGACCTCCGGCGTGCCGGTCCTGTTCGATACCCTGCGCCGCGTGCGGGCCACGCCGCAGCAGATCGGCCTGTCCAAGACCGACCGGGCCAGCAATGTTCAGGGCGCCTTCCGCGTACCCAACGACCGAAAAGCAATGATTCAGGGCCGCCGGGTTATCCTGATCGATGATGTCCTCACCTCCGGCGCGACCGTCGATACCTGCGCCCGGGCGCTACTGAAGGCCGGGGCGCGGCAGGTGGATGTGCTTGTTTTCGCACGGGTTGTCGCCCCGGCCCGCAGCCCCATATAAAAGGCATACGAACCCGGACGCGGCCTCATGCAAGTTGTCGACATCTACACCACCGGCTGGTGCCCCTACTGCCACGCGGCCAAGGCGCTGTTGAAGCGCAAAGGCGTCGCCTATAACGAGATCGACGCCTCGAAGCGCGACGTGCGCGAGGCCATGATCCAGCGCGCCAACGGACGGATGACCGTGCCCCAGATCTTCATCGGCAAAACCCATGTCGGCGGCAGCGACGACCTGCACGCGCTGGAATACGCCGGCAAGCTCGACGCCCTGCTCGCCGGCGAAGGCAGCGCGGCATGACGTCCGCTCCGTCGAAATTCAAAGCCGGCCTCATCCAGATGCGGACCGGCGTGACGCCCGCGGCCAATATCGACACCGCGTCGCGTCTGATCGCCGAGGCCAAGGCGGCCGGCGCCGATTACGTGCAGACGCCCGAGATGACGAACGTGATGGACGTCAACCGCGAGCGGCTGTTCCAGAATATCCGTGAGGAAGAGAGCGACCCCTCGCTCGCCGCCTTCCGCGAGCTGGCGAAGAAGCACGGCCTCCATGTTCACGTCGGCTCGCTGGCGATCAAGCTGTTGCCGGATCGCGCCGCCAATCGCGGCTTCGTCATCGATCCGCAGGGCGAGATCGTCGCGCGCTACGACAAGATCCACATGTTCGACGTCGATCTCGGCAATGGCGAGAGCTATCGCGAGTCGCGCACCTATCGTCCCGGTGAGATCGCCATCACCGCCGATCTGCCCTGGGGCCGCCTCGGCTTGACGATCTGCTACGACCTGCGTTTCCCGGCGCTCTATCGCGCGCTGGCGGAGGCCGGCGCAACGATGCTCGCCATTCCCTCGGCCTTCACAAAGCAGACCGGCGAGGCGCACTGGCATGTGCTGATGCGCGCCCGCGCCATCGAGACCGGCTGCTTCGTGCTGGCGGCGGCACAAGGCGGGAAGCACGAGAACGGCCGCGAGACCTTCGGCCATTCGATCGTCGTCGATCCGTGGGGCCGCATCATTGCCGAAGGCGGCACTGAGCCCGGCGTCATCATGGCCGAGATCGACCCCGCGCTCGTGGCGGAAGCGCGCGGACGCGTGCCATCGCTCGAGCACGGCCGCCGTTTCGAAGTGCCCGAGCCGATGGCGGAGCCAGCGCATCTCCATCTCGTGAAGGGCGCGGAATGATCAAATACGCGCTGGCCTGCGACAAAGGCCACACCTTCGAAAGCTGGTTCGCGGACAGTGCAGCCTACGACAAGCAGGCCAAGCGCGGCCTTGTCACCTGCCCGGTTTGCAATTCGGCCAAGGTCGAAAAAGCGATCATGGCGCCGCGGCTGGCCGGCACGCGCAAGCGCGCCAAGGCACAGGATGTTGAAACGATACCGGCGCCCGACAAGGCTCCGATGGCGATGATGTCGCCAATGGAGATGGAGCTGCGCGCCAAGCTCAAGGAGCTGCGCGAGCACATCGTCAAGAACGCCGACAATGTCGGCGAGAAGTTTCCCGAAGAGGCGCGCAAGATGCATTACGGCGAGACCGAGCACCGCTCGATCTATGGCGTCGCCTCGCTTGACGACGCCAAGGAGCTGGCCGAGGAAGGCATCGACGTGCATCCGATCCCCGCGCTGCCGGACGAGCGGAATTGAGCACAGCTCTTTTGCGCACGCGCGCTCGCCTTGCCCTGTTAAACCACCTAGGATTCCCCCAGCGGGTGGCGCCGGCCTCGGCGCGGGCGGCGGGACATGGAAATTGCAGATTATTTGGTGATTGGCTGGTGGCTGCTCGCAGCCGTGACGATAATTCCAATCCCATTTTTGTTACGGAAGTTGCGAGCCGTTGACCGCAAGACGACTGGTTTCGGTCCTCCGCACGGACAAGGCGCCGGCCCACTCAAACTTCCGCTGTTGACGTCGATCTTGCCCAGACCCGCCGTTTGGGCGCTCGCGGTTTCGTGGGTGGTGTTGGCGCTGAGCCTTGTACCGCTGACTTGGATGAGCCACTGGTCGCGGCTGACGTATCTCAACTTGCAGTTCCTACTCGCAGGTTTCGGTGCCTTGATGATCTGGAGCGGCCCGTTGCGCAAGACCAGGCCTGCGCGGATTTTTATAATCTTGCTGGGGGTCGCCGTGCTCGGCGTCGCGGGCTACGCGACGGCAGCCGATTTATTCTTTCCTTCATTGACGGTGGAAGGCCGCGTCAGCGACAAGATCGAGCGCCGGAACAAAGGCGTCAGATACGAAATCGTCGTGAACGGTATCGTTTACCAGACGATCCGTCCGGTCTACCTGCCTCTTCGTATCGGTGACCGCATCAGCGCCGAAGCTGGCGCAGGCTCCAAGATCATTTTCTCGGCAAGAAAACTCTAATCGCCTGATGCCTGGCGCACCCACATCAGCAGCACGGCGCCGTCGATAATCGCCCCATCTGAAAAATATGTGCCGGCCATCACGCCAAACGTCGCGGCGCGCGCTACCATGCGCGCGTGGGGACTTTGCGAACCTTCGGGTTCAAATGAGGAAACGATGATGAGCGTACTGAAAATGTCGGGCACCGCCGCCCTGCTGGGCGCGGCGGCTTTGTTGGCTGGCGTCATGGGCTCCGCCGGCCCTGCCGAAGCGGTGGTCTATTGCAAGACCGTCGGCGTACCGAAGGGCTGTGTCATGCGGCGGGCGCCGGTGGTCTATTGCACATCGCCGGGGCTACCGGTCGGCTGCGTCGCTCGTCCGGCCCGGGTTGTTTACTGCACCGCGCCCGGCCTGCCGGCGGGTTGTGTAGCGCGTCCAGTCGCCGGACCGAACGTCGTCTACTGCAGGCGTCCCGGCGTGCCGAGAGGCTGCGTCGTGCGCTGAGCTCCGGGGCGCGGCGAGCATCGTCTCGCTGCGCCCCGTTTGCGCTCAATGCGCCCAGATCAGCAGCACGACGCCGGCGATGATCATCGCGATGCCTATGATTTCGCGCGGCGCGGTCTTCTGCTTGAAGGCGAACTTGGACACCCCTTGCGCGAACAGCACTTCGATCAACGCTAATGTGCGCACACTCGCCGCCGACGCGATCGAAAAACCCAGGAACCAGAACTGCGAAGCAAACGCGCCGAGGAAACCGGCGAGTATCGACGGCCGCCACGCTTTCAGGATGGCTCTCATGGTCGCCGGCTCGCGCAGCAACAAATAGCCCGACAGCAGCGCCGCCTGGATGACGAGACTCACCGCCAACGTAAACGTGGCCCCCAAAACGAACTGCCCTGGAATATCGAGCGACAAAATCGCGCCGCGAAAGCCGATGGCAGAAAGGCCGAACAGGCCACCGGCGACGATGCCTTTGACCGCCGGCTTGATGCCGTTGGCCTTCACTGCGCCCGGCTTGAACGCCATCAGCACCACGCCCGTGGTGGCGATGACAATGGCCAGCGCCAGCATCGGCGTCAGCCTGTCGCCGAGCAACACCAGTCCGAACACTGCGGTCTGCACCGGCTCGGTCTTGATATAGGCGGTGGTGACGACAAAGGATGAATCGTTCATCGCCGCCAGCATCAGAGCGGTCGCCACGATCTGCCCGACGAGGCCGACAGCGATCCACGGCCAATACTCGCGCGGCGGCATCGGCAGGCCGCTGCCGGTGACGAGGCACACCCCGGCCAGAAAGATCAGCGCGAAGGGAAAACCGAACAGGAAGCGCACATGCGTGGCGCCGACGGTGCCCAGCGTCGCGGTGAGTTCGCGCTGCATGGCGTTGCGCGCGGTTTGCGCCGCCGCGGCGATGATGGTGAAGACGGCCCAGAGCATTGCGTATACCCGCTGTCAGGCGCGGGCGTAGGCCGCGCATCAAATGAACCGGCTTAAGAAACGGCCGGCTCGAACGGGTTTTCCGCGAACTCGGTGACCTTGCCGGCCTCGTTGTCGACCAAAGCCAGAAGATCGAAATAGCGGATGCGCGCAGCGCCGCCCGTGCGCTGGACTACCGACTGCTGCCACTCCGCATTATGCGCGCGCTTGGCCGCTTCGATCGACGGCCAGATGTAAACGCCGGCAATGGTCTTGCCGGTCTCGTCGAGCAGGAAATGCTTGCGCTTGAGGTCGGCGTTGGCCTGCCACTTGGCGAAGACCTTGCGGGCGTCGTCCATCACCTGCTCGCGCCCCCAACCCTTGGGCGTGTCGAACTCGACCAACTCGAGAATCATGTATTCGCTCCTGAAGAAGCCCGCTTCGTCGCCACCAGCATGTAGTTCACGTCCATGTCGGACGACAATTGCCAGCGGTCGGCGAGCGGATTGAAGATCACGCCGCGCTCGCCGATGACGTCGAGGCCGGCGCCTTCGATGGCGCGCTCAAGTTCGGCCGGGGTGACGAACTTGTCCCACTGATGGGTGCCGCGCGGCAGCCAGCGCAGGATGTATTCGGCGCCGACAATCGCCAAGGCAAAACTCTTGAGCGTGCGGTTCAGCGTCGCCGCGATCATCAGCCCGCCGGGCTTCACCATCGACGCACAAGTGCCGACGAATTCCGGCACGTCGACGACGTGCTCGACCACTTCCATGGCCAGCACCACGTCGAAAGTCTCACCGGCTTCGGTCAGGGCCTCCGCCGTCTCAGCGCGGTAGTCGATGACAAGCCCCTCGTCCTCGGCATGGGCGCGGGCGACCGCGATGTTCTCTTCGGCCGGATCGACGCCGACCATCGTCGCCCCGAGCCGCGTCAGCGGCTCGGACAGGATCCCGGCGCCGCAGCCGATATCGAGCATGCGCAGGCCCGCGAGGCTGTCGAGCTTGTTTGGATCGCGTCCAAAATGCGCGGTCACCTGATCGCGGATATAGCCGATCCGAACCGGGTTGAGCTTGTGCAGCGGCGCCATCGGGCCGCGCGGGTCCCACCAGCGCTCCGCCATGCGGCCGAAGCGCGCGACCTCGGCGTCGTCGATCGATGAGCCGCGGCTTTTCGTGTTCACCATCCGGTCCTTCTTTTCGCCCGCCAGCGCCCTGGGTAGCCAAATCCGGCGGGGGCCGCTCGGTTGCAGGCCGCCCACCCGTTCGGTATACGCGCCTTCCATAAAGCGGCGCGGGACCAGCTTGTTAGCGCATTTTGGCGCCCGCCGCGAATACCGGGATTCAGGGTCTTAGGTTCCTAAACGTCATGCCTCGCCTCGTCATGAAATTCGGCGGTACGTCCGTCGCCGATCTCGACCGCATCCGTAACGTCGCCCGCCACGTCAAACGCGAGGTCGACGCCGGCTATGACGTGGCCGTCATCGTCTCGGCGATGTCGGGCGTGACCAACCAGCTCGTTGCCTGGTGCAAGGATGCCGCGCCGCTGCACGACACCCGCGAATACGACGCCGTGGTTGCGACCGGCGAACAGGTCACCGCGGGCCTGCTCGCCATCGTGCTCGAGGGCATGGGCGTCAACGCCCGCTCCTGGCAGGGCTGGCAGCTGCCGATCCTGACGTCGAACGTCCACGGCTCGGCGCGCATCGAGAGCGTCAACGGCGACGAACTCATCAAGCGCTTTGCCGAGATGAAGCAGGTCGCCGTCATCGCCGGCTTCCAGGGCATGCACGAGGGCACGCGCCGCATCACCACGCTCGGCCGCGGCGGCTCGGACACCTCCGCCGTGGCGGTCGCCGCCGCGATCGGCGCCGAGCGCTGCGACATCTACACCGATGTCGACGGCGTCTACACCACCGACCCGCGCGTCGATCCGTCGGCCCGCCGGCTCGACAAGATCGCCTTCGAGGAGATGCTGGAAATGGCCTCGCTCGGGGCCAAGGTCATGCAGGTGCGCTCGATCGAGCTCGGTATGCTGCACAAGGTGCGCATCTTCGTGCGCTCGAGCTTCGTCAAGCCGGAAGACATCGATCCCAAGGCCAACTTCATTGGTACGCTTATCTGCGACGAGAGTGAGATCATGGAACAGCAAACCGTCACCGGCATCGCCTTCTCCAAGGACGAGGCGCAAATCTCGATCCGCCGCGTGCAGGACAAGCCCGGCATCGCCGCCGCGATCTTCGGGCCGCTGGCGGATGCCAGCATCAATGTCGACATGATCGTGCAGAACATCTCGCCGGACGGCTCGACCACCGATCTCACCTTCACCGTGCCCTCGTCCGACTACGAGCGGGCCCGCGTCACCATCGAGAAGGCCAAGGCCCAGATCGGTTACGAGCGCCTCGATGGCGCGACCGACGTCGCCAAGGTTTCGGTGATCGGCATCGGCATGCGCAGCCATGCCGGCGTCGCGGCTTCGGCCTTCAAGGCGCTGGCGCAGGAAAAGATCAACATCCTCGCCATCACGACCTCGGAGATCAAATTCTCCGTCCTGATCAACGCCAGCCAGACCGACCAGGCCGTCCGCACCCTGCACAAGCTCTACGGGTTGGATAAGGGCTAGGCTTCCTTCACCTCTCCCCGCTTCCTTCACCCTCCCCCTTGTGGGGAGGGTCGACTGCTTGCGCGGAGCGAAAGCAGTCGGGGTGGGGGTAGAGGATTTCTGCGCTACCCCCACCCCACTCGCTTCGCTCGCGACCCTCCCCACAAGGGGGAGGGTAAGGAAGGGGCTTTTCCTTGCCCCCCTCCATCCCCAGCGGCTATAGCCCTCCCCATATGTGGTTTGAGGGCATGCCGGGGCCGTCAGGCCGCGATTCGTGCATAATCGAGCCGCAATCGGGGTCCAGACCTCGGTTTCCGGGCTGAAAAGGGCTTCTTCAATGCGTGGCGCGCTGGGCGGCCCACGCGTGCTGTTGCGTCGCCTCCGCGAAGTCATGGCGGAGCCGGTCAGCGCGCAGGACCGACTCGACAAGGTGGTCGTTCTGATCGCCGCCAACATGGTGGCGGAGGTGTGCTCCGTCTACGTGTTGCGCGTCGACGGCACCCTTGAGCTTTACGCCACCGAAGGCCTCAAGCGCGAGGCCGTCCACAACACCGTCATGAAGGCCGAGGAAGGCCTGGTCGGTCTGGTCGCCAGCGAGGCGACCAAGATCAACCTCTCCGACGCGCAGAACCACCCGGCCTATTCGTTCCGCCCGGAGACCGGCGAAGAAATCTACCACTCCTTCCTCGGCGTGCCGATCCTGCGGGCCGGTAACACGCTCGGCGTGCTGGTGGTGCAGAACCGCGCGCGGCGAACCTATACCGAGGAGGAAGAAGAAGCCCTCCAGACGACGGCGATGGTGCTCGCCGAGATGATCGCCTCGGGTGAGTTGTCGTCGCTCGCCCGTCCCGGCGCCGAGCCCGTCGCCCGCCACGCCATCCATATCGAAGGCTCGTCGCTGTCCGACGGCATCGCGCTCGGCCATGTCGTGCTGCACGAGCCGCGCGTCGTCATCACCAATGTCATAGCCGACGACGTGCCGCGCGAACTCAAGCGCCTCGACGCGGCGCTCGCCACCTTGCGCGCCGACCTCGACCGCATGGTCGAGCATCGCGACGTCGCCGACGGCGGCGAGCATCGCGACGTCCTCGAAGCCTATCGCATGTTCTCCTACGATCAGGGCTGGGCGCACAAGCTGCGCGAGGCGGTGTCGACCGGCCTCACCGCCGAAGCCGCGGTCGAGCGCGTTCAGTCCGACACCCGCGCCCGCATGCTGCGTGCATCCGACCCCTATCTGCGCGACCGGCTGCACGACCTCGACGATCTCGCCAACCGTTTGATGCGCGTGCTGATGGGCCAGGATCACGCGCCGCGGCGTGACCAGTTGCCCGACAACGCCATTATCGTCGCCCGCTCGATGGGCCCGGCGGCGCTGCTCGATTACGACCGCAAGAAAGTCCGCGGACTCGTGCTCGAGGAAGGCGGCCCGACCTCGCATGTGTCGATCGTCGCCCGCGCGCTCGGCATTCCGGCGGTCGGCGACATCGCGAACGCCACCGGCTTGGTCGAACAGGGCGACGCCATCATCGTCGACGGCGCCACCGGCCATGTGCATATGCGGCCGCCGCAGGACATCCAGGCGGCCTATGGCGAACGGGTCAAGCTGCGGGCGCGACGGCAGGCGCAGTATCGCGCGTTGCGCGACAAGCCGTGCGTCACCAAGGACGGCTGCGCGATCCAGCTCATGATGAATGCCGGCCTTACCATCGACCTGCCGCATATGGTCGAAACCGGCGCGACCGGCATCGGCCTGTTCCGCACCGAGATGCAGTTCATGGTGGCGCCGACCATGCCGCGCGTGTCGGATCAGCTCGCGCTCTATCGCGCCGTGCTCAATGCCGCCGACAAGCGGCCGGTCACCTTCCGCACGCTCGATATCGGCGGCGACAAGGTGCTGCCCTACATGCGCAATGTCGCGGAGGAGAACCCGGCGCTCGGCTGGCGCGCCATCCGTCTCGGCCTCGATCGGCCCGGTCTCTTGCGCAGTCAGGTGCGGGCGCTGCTGCGCGCCGCCGGCGGCCGCGAATTGCGCGTGATGTTTCCGATGATCGCCACGGTCGAGGAATTCGACCAGGCCAAGAAGCTCGTCGACATGGAACTGACGCATCTGCGCCGGCACGGCCACGCTCTGCCCGAGCGCGTCCATATCGGCGCCATGCTGGAAGTGCCGTCGCTGCTGTTCCAGCTCGACGAGTTGCTCGAGCGCGTCGACTTCCTCTCCGTCGGCTCCAACGACCTGATGCAGTTCCTGTATGCCGCCGACCGCGGCAACATGCGTGTCGCCTCGCGCTTCGACATTCTGTCGGCGCCGGTCCTGCGCGCCCTGAAGGATATCGCCGACAAGGCCGCCAAACACGGCAAGCCGGTCGCTCTCTGCGGCGAGATGGCGTCGCAGCCTTTGGGCGCGATGGCCCTAGCAATCCTCGGCTACCGGACGATGTCGCTGACGCCGTCCGCCGTCGGTCCGGTCAAGGCAATGCTGCTCGGCCTCGATTGCAAGAAGGGTGCCGAGGCGCTGCTGCCGGCGCTGGCGCAGCCGGTCGGCAGCGTGCCGATTCGCGCCAGACTCGAAGAATTCGCCCAAGCCGAAGGCCTGCCGATTTGATCGCCATTCCCGAACACCGCCTCGATGCCCTGCTGCACCGCCATGCCTTGGTGGAGCGCGAGCTCGCGACCGACCTCAAGCCCGACGACTACGTCAAGCTATCGCGCGAGTTCTCGGAGCTCACCCCGGTCATCGACACCATCAAGGAGTATCGCGCGATCGTCCGCGAGATCGCCGATCTCGACGCCATGATCGCCGATTCCGGCACCGACGCCGAAATGCGCCGCATGGCCGAAGCCGAGAAGCCGGCGCTGAATGAAAAGCGCGAGCAGATCGAGAAGAATATCCGCCTGGCGCTGATCCCCAAGGATGCGATGGACGATCACGACGCCATCCTCGAAATCCGCGCCGGCACCGGCGGCGACGAGGCGGCCCTGTTCGCCGGCGATCTGTTCCGCATGTACGAGCGCTACGCCGCGCGCCAGGGCTGGACCGTCGAGATCATCTCCATGAGCGAAGGCGCTCATGGAGGCTTCAAGGAAATCATCGCCGAAGTTCATGGCCGCGGCGTCTTCGCCAAGATGAAATTCGAATCCGGTGTGCACCGCGTGCAGCGCGTGCCCGATACGGAAACGCAGGGCCGCGTCCACACGTCGGCGGCAACCGTTGCGGTGCTGCCGGAGGTGGAAGACGTCGACATCCAGATCAAGGACGACGACCTCAAGATCGACACCATGCGCGCCCAGGGCGCCGGCGGTCAGCACGTCAACAAGACCGAGTCGGCCATCCGCATCACGCACATCCCCACGGGCACCATCGTTTTCGTGCAGGAAGAGCGCTCGCAGCACAAAAACAAGGCCAAGGCCCTGAAGATGCTGCGCGCCAAACTCTATGACGAGCAGCGCTCCAAGCTCGACCGCGAGCGCTCCGCCGACCGCAAGAGTCAGGTCGGCTCCGGCGATCGCTCCGAGCGCATCCGCACCTATAATTTTCCGCAAGGCCGCGTCACCGATCACCGCATCAACCTGACGCTCTACAAATTGCCGGAAGTGATGCAGGGCGATATCGGCGACCTGATCGATGCGCTGATCACCGAGCACCAGGCGGAGATGCTGGCGGCCGAAGCCGCAGCTTGATGATGCGCGTGATCCCCGGCCTCAAGACAGACGCCTCGATCGCCGAAGCGCAGCGGCTGGTGGCGAATTCATTTCGCCTGGCTGGTATCGATTCACCGGATGCCGATGCGCGCCTTCTGCTCGGCCACGCGCTGCGACTTAACCGCGCTCAACTGCTGTCACAGTCCGACCGCCTGCTCGAAGCACGCGAGGTCGAGTTCGTTCAGGCGCTCTCCGCGCGCCGGCTCCGTCACGAACCGGTGGCGCGTATTCTCGGCCGCAAGGAATTCTGGGACCTGACGCTTCATGTCAGCGACGCAGTGCTGGTGCCGCGGCCCGAGACCGAGACTATCGTCGAGGAAGCGCTCGATCGGATTGCGCGCGACGGCCGCCAGCGCGAGCCACTACGCATACTTGACATCGGCACCGGCTCCGGCGCGCTGCTGCTGGCGCTGCTCAGTGAATTAAAGAACGCAACGGGCATTGGCACCGACATCAGCATGGCGGCCATCGAGGTGGCGCTCGGCAACGCCGAGCGAAACAAACTCATCTCTCGCGCCCGGTTTGTTTGCTGCAATCTTGCGGGCGGCCTCGGCGGCCAGTTCGATCTCGTTGTCTCGAACCCGCCTTACATTCCAAGGGCCGAGATCGCGACGCTCGAGGCCGAAGTCCGCGAATACGATCCCTTGCTGGCGCTCGATGGCGGCGCCGACGGGCTCGATTTTTACCGCGCGATCGCCCGCGAGGCGCCCCGGCTCCTGACACCGGGCGGCCATCTCATCGTGGAACTGGGCTTCGGGCAGGAAGGGCCGGTTGCGTCCCTGTTTGAGACGGCAGGGTTAACGGTTGCGCCGGCCCGGCCCGATTTGGCCGGAATTCCTCGCGCTTTGGGGGCCACGAAAGCGACAAAAAGCCGTCATGACTGAGGTGCATTGAGGTATTCCAGACGGTCCGGGCGGCAAAAAACTGCTTGGAAAGGGGCCCGGAAACGACTAGCTTCCGGTTACGGAATCGACCCGCGACGGTCGCGCAGTTTCTGAAGGCCCAGGGCTAATGGCTCGGCCGGACAGCGCAGAAAACCGACGTAAAAATCGAAGTCGATTGAGCCGGTTGAAAGAACTCGGCAAACCGAACAGATCGTAGTCGACGGTAACCCGAGATCGGCATTTGATCGAATTCAACGATAGTGCATCGAAACCGACGATGACGGGTCGCACGACTTCACCAGTTGAGCGCATCGCTGTTTGAACGATGGGCGAAGGGCGCGACAGAGGGTTGGCGACGCCGTGGCAGGAGACCGCGGCTGAATTCGGTGAAGCCTTTGGGGTTGCTGAAGCCATCGCGAAAGCGGGCACACGAAAGTGAGACGATCGCGGACCTGTCGGGGCGGGTCCGCTACGCACGAGGGAACGTGCGAATTCAGCAGTGGGAGTTGAACCGTTCAGGCGCCAGGTGGCGCCGAGCGGCGATGTGGGATGGGGCTTGCGGAACGCACCGCGGCCCGGAAGAGAATTTTGACTAGCGAATAGGATGAGCATGAGAAACGGTCAGAAGCGTATGCGCGGTCGCGGTGGTGGTGGCGGCGGCGGTGGTGGTGGCGGCGGTGGCGGCAATCATCGCAAGGGCCAGAATCCGCTGACTCGCGTTTACGAGTCGAACGGACCCGACGTGAAAATTCGCGGCACCGCCTCGCACATCGCCGAGAAATACATGCAGCTCGCGCGCGATGCGCAAGGATCGGGCGACCCGGTTGCGGCGGAGAATTATTTTCAGCACGCCGAGCATTACTTCCGCCTGATCGCCGCGGCGCAGGAACAGCTCCGCCAGCAGAACCCCTATTACAATCAGCAGCCGCCTCAGCAAGGCGTGCCGCAGGGTGCCGCCGACGAAAACTATGACGACGAACAGGAAGGGCAGCCCTTCGCCGCGCAGGACCCCGGCTTCGCCCCGCAGCCGCAGCAAGGCCAACCCTATGTGCCGCGCGATACGCAGTTTGCGCAGCGCGCCCAGCAGCAGCCCCAACAGCAGCCGCAGCCGGACGTGTCCGGCAACATGGGTGGCTTGCCCGCCTTCATCACCGGCGGCCAGCCCGCTGCCGGCGGCGAGCATGCCGCGCAGAACGGTGGCAATGGCCACGAGCAGGGTGAACGTCCGGATCGCTTCGGCCGCCGGCGCCGCCGCCATCGCAACAATTTCCGCGGCGATCGCCCGGATTACAATGCGAGCAATGCCGAAGGCGGCGCCCCGGCGCCACAGCCGGCCGGTGACGAGCCGCCCGCGGAGTAAGGTCTTCCGCTTTAGCGAGATCGCGATGGCCGGGCCCAAAAGGGCGTTTACGCCCGTCTTCGACGGGCTAATGCCCGGCCATTTGCATTTTTAGTAGCTACACGCCCGGCGTTGGCGACAGCGCCGGCTCCAAAGCGGGTACGAGGACGCGCCGCTCGCGTCGCCGCGTCGGGATCGCGCGGTACACCTGCTTGGTCGCTTCGACGATATGCACACCGGCAAACGGCGCCGACAAGGTCGCGCCGGTGCGCTCCCACGCCACGGCCGAGCGCAGAAACCAGCCGCTCGACACCGGCGGCACATACAGCGCCTCGCTCCAACCCGTCGGCGAGAACCAGGTCTCGCGCAGCAATTGATTGATCTGGCTGCGCGAGAACGGCCGGCCATGACCGAAGGGCGTGGTATCGGTACGCGCCCAGACACCGCGCCGGTTCGGCACCACCGCGAGCAACCGCCCGCCGCTGGCCAGCACACGCCATACTTCGCGCAGCAGGCCGGCCGGGTCGTGTGTCATCTCAATGGCATGAACCAGCAGCACGCGATCGACCGCGCCGTCGGTGAGCGGCAACTCATTCTCCTCGACCAGCGCCGCCAATGACGGCCGCGCCGTGGGCCACTTCACCACGCCCTGAGCCGCCGGCATGAAGGCGAGGCAGCGCTCGGCCTCCTCGCGGAACAGGCCGAGATAAGGCGGCGTATAGCCGATGCCGAGCACGCGCTCGCCGGTGGTGTCACGCCATTGCGCGCGCACGCCGCGGCCGATGATGCGGCGCGCCACCTTGCCGAGCGGCTGGCCATAGAAATTGCGCAGATCGACGACGTCGATGGACATGAGATCAAGGTACCATGGAATTCTGTCCGCGCGGGACGCCGTCCAAATTACAGTCTTTCACCATCCGGCGTGAATATGCCAAACCTCGGGTGATCGCGCGGGACCCTTTTGTCCCGTGCCAAGGTTAACGTTCATACCGCCGACCCGTTGCCGGAGACCATCATGCCCGCAGAAATCCGCCTGTTTCGCTGCCTGTCCGACAATTACGGCGTGCTGATACATGATCCTGACACCGGCGCCACGGCCTCCATCGACGCGCCGGAAGCGTCGCCGATCGAGGCCATGCTGCAGGAGACCGGCTGGAAGCTGACGGACATTCTCGTCACGCACCATCATGCCGACCATACCGACGGCATCATGGCGCTGAAGGACAAATACAAGTGTCGTGTTGTCGCGCCCGCCGCGGAAGCCGGGAAGATTCCCGGCGTCGACGAAACGGTCAAGGAAGGCGACCGCGTCAAGGTCGGCGGCCTCACCGGCAACGTCCTGGAAACGCCCGGCCACACGCTTGGCCACATTGCCTACTGGTTCCACGGCGACAAGGTGGCCTTCGTCGGCGACACGTTGTTCTCGATCGGGTGCGGCCGCGTCATCGAAGGCACCATGGACCAGATGTGGGACTCGCTGAAGAAACTCCGCGACCTGCCGGACGACACCCGCGTCTATGTCGGCCACGAATACACCTTGGCCAACATCAAGTTTGCGCTCACCATCGAGCCGAACAACGCCGCACTCAAGTCCCGCGCCGCGGAAGCCGAGAAGCAGATCGCCGGCGGCCACTTCACCCTTCCGGTCACCATCGGCGCCGAGAGACAAGAAAACCCGTTCATCCGCGCCGACATTGCGGAAGTCGCCGCCGGCATCGGCATGGCCGGCAAACCGGCCAACGAGGTGTTCGCGGAGATCCGGTTGCGGAAGAACAAGTTTTAAGGCGGGTCGTCCGAAACCGGGTGCAGAAAACGGGTCGAGCGAATCCGCGCCGAGCCGTAACGCATGGGCCTCAGATTGAAGCGAGGCCACCATGCAATCCGAATCTCTGCCCCAACCCAACAGGCTCGAAGTCATCGAGCCGTCCATTCTCTACTTCGGCACGCCAGTCGCTCTGATCGGCACGCGCAATGAAGACGACACGCCCAACCTCGCGCCGATGTCGTCGGTTTGGTGGCTCGGCTGGCGCGCGGTCCTCGGGCTCGCCATTGCGTCCAAGACGCCGCAGAACATGGCGCGCACGGGCGAATGCGTCATAAACCTGCCGTCGCAAGACATGGTGGATGCCGTCGATCGCATCGCGCGCACCACCGGCTCGAATCCCGTCCCGCCGGGAAAGGTGTCGCGCGGCTATCGCCATGAGAGGCGCAAGTTCGAGGCCGCCGGCCTCACCGCCGTCCGCGGCGAAATCGTTGCCGCGCCGCGGGTGCGCGAATGTCCGGTGCAGCTCGAGGCCAAGGTCGAAAAGGTACACGAAATGGCGACTCTCGATCCGGTCTGGGCCGGCAGGGTCAGCGCCATCGAAGTGCGTATCGTGCGTGTCCACGCCGACCGCTCGATCCTGGTGGATGGCGAGACCAACCGCATCGACCCCGACAAGTGGCGGCCGCTGATCATGAGCTTCCAGCAGTTCTACGGACTTGCGCCCGACAAATTGCGGCACTCGACGCTCGGAGAAATACCGGAGCAGGCCTACCGGCCTCCAAACGCGCGAATGGGATGAGAATTGCCGCGCGGTCTGCTAACTATGACCCCATGCCGACCTCACCAACCGCCGCCGACATCATCAAGAAGCTCGCGCTACAGCCGCACCCCGAGGGCGGGCACTACCGCGAGACCTTCCGCGACACGCACTTGATCGGCGGCCGCGCCGCCTCGACCGCGATCCTGTTCCTGCTGGCCGAAGGGGAGCGCTCGCATTGGCATCGTGTCGATGCGGTCGAAATCTGGCACTGGCATGCCGGCGCGCCGCTCAAGCTCGAAATCGTCGACGGCTCGAAGGAAGAAATCATCCGCCTCGGCGGCGACGTTCATAACGACGAGGTGCCGCAGGTCACCGTACCGGCGCGCGCCTGGCAGGCGGCGCAGTCGCTCGGCGCATGGACCCTGGTCGGCTGCACCGTGGCGCCGGGATTTCAGTTCGAAGGTTTCGAACTCGCGCCCGTGGATTTTACGCCGCGCAAGTAACAACTTATCTCGCTTCACCTCTCCCATAGGGAGAGGTCGGCGCACGAAGTGCGCCGGGTGAGGGGTTACAAACTATCGGGCTCACTTGCCCCCTCACCCCAGCCCTCTCCCCAAAGGGGAGAGGGAGCGCGCTGAGCAAGCCGCTATTTCCTCCGCAGCATGTCCTGCGCAGCCAGCAAACCACCGCCGGCGATCAGCAGCGCCGAGAGCAGCAAGGTGATGCGCGCGTCGGCGAAACCGGCGAGCACGAGAAACAACGTCGACAGCACCGGCGCGGCATAAGAGGCGACGCCGAGCAGGCGAATGTCGCCGCGCTTGACGCCGATGTCCCAGGCATAGAACGCGGCGCCGACCGGACCGACGCCGAGCGCGATCACCGCCTCCCATTCCTCCAGGCCCTGCGGCCATACAGTGGTTTCGAGCATCAGGTGGCACAGCGCCGCCAGCGCCGCCGTTACCAGGCAAAAGCCCGCGACCGCCGCGGTCGGCACACTCGCCAGGCGGCGCGACAGCACCGAATAGCCGGCCCAGACGAAGGCCGCCATGAAGGCGGCGGCATAGCCTGTGCTTGCGCCGGCGGTCGGAGCCAATCCTTTACCGACGAAGAGGATCGCCGTTCCGGCGAAGCCGATGAGCGCCCCGGCGACCGAATACCAGCGCAGCTTCTCGCCAGGGAGCAGGCCGGAGAACAACACGATCAGCAGCGGCCAGAGGTAATTGACCAGCCCCGCTTCGGCCGGCGGCGCCAGCCGCAGCGAGATAAAGTAAAGCGCGTGATAGCCGAACAGGCCGCCGACACCGAGCGCCCAGGCGCGCGGGCTCTGCCGCAGCGCGCCCCACGATCCGCTCCACGTCACCCAGACCGCGCCGATCGCGCCGCCGATGGCGAAGGTCATCGCCGCCAATTGGAATGGCGGCACCTCGCCCGACGCCACCGTGAGCAGCGCGAGCAGCGACCACATCAGGATCGCGGAAAAGCCGATGAAGGTGGACTGGAGGGAGGACATGGCAAAGGCGCGGGCTACATACTCCGTTCGTCCCCGCGAAAGCGGGGACCCAGAACGAAGCAAGACTGGATTCCCGCTTGCGCGGGAATGAACGGAGTTTGGATCGAACTAGTCAAACAATCGCAGACGCGGGCACACGTCAACCCAGCGCCTCCGCAACCGCCTTGCCGCATTCGGTGGTGCTGGCCGGACCCTTGAGATCGCGCGTGCGCAACTTGTCCTGCGCCAGCACGGTCTCGATCGCCTTGACGATGGCGGCGGCCGCATCGTGCTCGCCGAGATGATCGAGCATCATGGCGCCGGACCAGATCTGACCGATCGGATTGGCAATGCCCTGCCCATAGATATCGGGCGCCGAACCATGCACCGGCTCGAACACCGACGGGAAATTACGCTCGGGATTGATATTGCCCGACGGCGCGATGCCGATGGTGCCGGTGCAGGCCGGACCAAGATCGGAAAGAATGTCGCCGAACAGGTTCGATGCCACGACCACGTTGAACCGGTCCGGGTTCATGACGAAATGCGCGGTGAGAATGTCGATGTGAAACTGATTCCACTTCACATCCGGATAGTTCTTCGCCATCTCCTTCACGCGCTCGTCCCAGTACGGCATGGTGATGGCGATACCGTTCGACTTGGTCGCGGAAGTGAGATGCTTCTTCGGCGTCGACTTGGCGAGTTCGAAGGCGAATTTTAAAACGCGATCGACGCCGATCCGGCTCATCACCGTTTCCTGCACCACCACTTCGCGGTCGGTGCCGGGAAACATCTTGCCGCCGATGGCAGAGTATTCGCCTTCGGTGTTCTCGCGCACCACCCAGAAATCGATGTCGCCCGGCTTGCGGTTTGCGAGCGGCGACGGCACGCCCGGCATCAGCCGCACGGGACGCAGATTGATGTATTGATCGAACTCGCGGCGGAACAGGATCAGCGAGCCCCACAGCGAAATGTGGTCGGGCACCCGGTCCGGCATGCCGACGGCGCCGAAATAGATGGCGTCATGCTTGCCGATCTTGTCCTTCCAGTCCTCCGGCATCATGCGGCCGTGCTTGTCGTAATAGTCGCAGGACGCGAAATCGAAATCGTCAAGCTGGAGCTTGAAGCCGAATTTCTTCGCCGCCGCCTCGAGCACGCGCACGCCCTCCGGCATGACTTCCTTGCCGATGCCGTCTCCCGGAATGACGGCGATGCGGTGGACGCGATTGGTGGTCATGCGGAAAATCCTCGGTGTGGGCCGCCGAATGTAGCAGCGGCCCGGTGGCTTAGGACATCACCGGACTATTGATCAAGCGGCGCGAAGGCCCATGCCACGGATGGCACCGGCCGGAGCATTCCGGGCTGATTTTATGGATGCGGCGGCAGATCGTGCGGCTGCCGGCACGGCCGTGAGGCCATGCCGGCATTGCGTCTCACACGAAATATTGCCCACCATTGGCGGTCAGCGTCGCGCCGGTGATGAGCCCGGCATCGTCGGCGGCGAGGAAGACGACGCAGCGCGCGATCTCTTCCGGCTCACCGAGGCGGCCGATCGGGATTTGCGGCAGAATCGACTTCTCCAGCACATCCTTCGGCACCGCCTGCACCATTTCGGTGTTGATGTAGCCCGGGCAGATGGCGTTGACCGTGATGCCGGCTTTGGCGCCTTCCTGCGCCAGCGCCTTGGTGAAGCCGAGTTCGCCGGCTTTGGCGGCGGAGTAGTTCACCTGGCCCATCTGGCCTTTCTGGCCGTTGATCGAGGAAATATTGATTACCCGGCCAAACTTGCGCGCGCGCATGCCTTCCCAAACCTGACGGGTCATGTTGAACAGCGAGCCGAGGTTGGTGCCGATCACCGCGTTCCACTGCTCGACCGTCATGCGATGGAACATGCCGTCCTTGGTGATACCGGCATTGTTGACCAGCACGTCGATCGGGCCGACCTCGGCCTCGACCTGCTTGATGCCCGCGCCACATGCCTCATAAGACGACACGTCCCATTTAAAGACAGGAATGCCGGTCTCGGCCTTGAATTTCTGCGCGGCTTCATCGTTGCCGGCGTAGCTCGCCGCGACCTTGTAGCCTTTGTCCTTGAGCGCTTTTGAAATCGCAGCCCCGATGCCGCGGGTACCGCCAGTTACCAATGCAACGCGAGTCATTCCCCTCTCCCAGATCGTTCCTCGAAACTTTTCTTACCCGACGCTCGGCAAAAGCCCTTCGCCAATCTCCCTAGCGGAGCAATTCTTATGCCTGCCATCGCGACTTGTTGATGGCAGCTTAAAGAACAGCCCGGCAATCGCAACACGCCACAAGCGCACATGGTCTAAAGACTATGGCCTAAAGACTTGGGTCTAAAGACCGAGGCCGCACTTCGGATAATCCCGAAATGCGGCCTCGGCTGTGACTCACATCAACTTTGTGGATGGTGCGCTGCGAAGGCCGCTAGCGCTCCCCGCACATTTTCGCAGTGTCGAACTAGCGTTCCACGCACATGGCAATGCCCATACCGCCGCCGATGCAGAGGGTGGCAAGGCCCTTTTTGGCGTTGCGCTTCTGCATCTCGAACAGCAGGGTCGTCAGTACGCGGGCGCCCGACGCGCCGATCGGATGGCCAATAGCGATGGCGCCGCCGTTGACGTTGACCTTGGAGGTGTCCCAGCCGAGATCCTTGTTCACCGCGCAGGCCTGCGCGGCGAAAGCCTCGTTGGCCTCGACCAGATCGAGGTCCTGGTGATTCCAGCCCGCCTTTTTGAGCGCAGCGCGCGAGGCCGGGATGGGGCCCGAGCCCATGACCTTGGGATCGACACCGGCCTGTGCCCAGGACACGATGCGGGCGAGCGGCGTCTTGCCGAGCTTGGCGGCTTCGGAGGCGCGCATCAGCACTACGGCGGCGGCGCCGTCATTGATGCCGGAGGCGCTGGCCGCGGTCACCGTGCCTTCCTTGTCGAAGGCGGGGCGCAGCTTGGCGATCGATTCCAGCGTCACGCCCGCCTTCGGATATTCGTCGGTGTCGACCACGATATCGCCCTTGCGCGACTTGACCGTGACCGGCGCGATCTCGTCCTTGAACTTGCCGGCCTTCATCGCGGCCTCGGCCTTGTTCTGCGAAGCGACGGCGAACTCGTCCTGCTGCTGACGCGTGATCTGCCACTGCCGGGCGACGTTCTCCGCGGTATTGCCCATGTGATAGCCGTTGAAGGCGTCCCACAGGCCGTCCTTGATCATGGTGTCGATCATCTCGAAGTTGCCCATCTTCACGCCCGAACGCAGGTGCTGAGCATGCTGCGCCATGCTCATCGACTCCTGGCCGCCGGCGACGACGATGTCGCTGTCGCCGTTGAGGATCGCCTGATAGCCAAGCGCGACGGCGCGCAAACCAGAACCGCAGAGCTGGTTCACGCCCCAGGCAGGGCTCTCCACCGGAATGCCGGCGGCGATGGAAGCCTGGCGGGCCGGGTTCTGGCCCTGGCCGGCAGTGAGGATCTGCCCCATGATGACCTCGCTGACCCGGTCGCCCTCAATGCCGGCACGGGCAAGCGCGGCCGAAATCGCGGTTTTTCCCAGCTCGTGGGCCGGCAGATTGGCAAAAGCGCCGTTAAAGGCGCCAACCGGCGTGCGGGCGGCGCTGACAATGACGACATCGTCTTGCATCGGGAACTCTCCTTAAGCGGGGGCTGTGAAGGCTCTAGGGGGCCTTTTGGCGGTGCCGCATCCTCGACAGGGCACCCCACCCTGTCAACAACGGCCGCCCATGAAGTTATGGCCGAAAACTGGTCACTTCCTTGTGCTAGCGCAAGTCATGGTGCGGTGCTTCAGGGGCATTCCGCGCCGCCATAAAACATCTGGCCCGCGCCGTCAGAATACGGTTATGCTTATGGCAGGGCAGAGGAAACGTGAACCCATGGCAGACAATAAAGAGCCGGTCACTATCAAGAAATACGCCAACCGGCGGCTCTATAATACCGGCACCAGCACCTATGTGACGTTGGAAGACCTCGCCGTGATGGTCAAAAACGGCGAAGACTTCGTCGTTTACGACGCCAAGAGCGGCGAAGACATCACCCGTTCGGTCCTGGCTCAGATCATCTTCGAGCAGGAGAACAAGGAAGGACAAAGCCTACTTCCAATCGCCTTCCTGCGGCAGCTCATCCGCTTCTACGGCGATTCCATGCAGATGATGGTGCCGCACTTCCTCGAACAGTCGATGTCGACGCTGACCAGCCAGCAGGGCAAGTTCCGCGAGCAGATGGAAAAGGCCTTCGGCGGCGTCGGCGGCTTTGGGCCGATGGAGGATCAGGTTCGGCGCAACATGGAGATGTTCGAGAAGACCTTCGCTATGTTCACCCCGCCCTTCGCCCGCAACAAGACGAGCGAAGCCGCGCCCGACAAGCCGTCATCCGCCTCGTCCGGGTCCGACATGGACGAGCTCAAGCGTCAGTTGGACGAGATGCAAAAGCGGCTCGACCGAATGGGCGGCAAGGAATAGCGCGGAGATTGTCATGGCCGGGCTTGACCCGGCCATCCCGCTTATATGGGCACTGCGTCCCTAAGCGGAATCACCGGGACAAGCCCGGTGATGACAGGGCAGTTTCTAGAGCGTCGCCTTTTTGTTTTGGCCGCCAAGCCACGGCCTGTCGCTGGAGGCGAGGCCGACGAAGGCGCCCTGGATGTAGTCGCAATTCCAGTCGCGCAGGAGCGCGGCGGCGGCCTCATCCTGTACCCATTCAGCCACCGCCTTGATGCGCAAGCGATGTGCCAGGTCGATCATAGACTGGACGAAGGCGCGGTCGTCTTCCGAGCGCGTGATGTTCTGCACGAAGGCGCCGTCGATCTTGACGATATCGACGCCAAGCCGGCGCAGGTTACGGAACGAGGTATGGCCGGCGCCGAAATCGTCGATGGCGATCCGGCAGCCGAAATCCTTGACCCGGGTAACGAAGCCGCGGGCGTCGTCGATATCCTGGATCGCCACGGTCTCGGTAATCTCAACGATCAGCCGCTCGCCAACGCCGGGATTGGCGCGCAGCATGGCTCCCAAGCCGCTCCACCACGCCGGATCAAGGGCCGAGGCCGGCGATACGTTGACGCTGGCCGAGAGCTGCGGTGCAGCCACAAGCTCGGCGACCACCAGCTCCAGCACGCGGTGATCGAGCATGCGAACCAGACCCAGCCGTTCGGCCGCCGGGATGATGTCGGAGGCGTTGAGCGGCGTGCCGTCCTCACGATGGGCGCGGATAAGGCACTCATAAAAGGCAACCTCGCGCGAGCGCGCTTCGACGACCGGCTCGAAGGCCAAAGCGATGCGGCGGTCGTTGAGGGCAGCGATGATCTCGTCAGTGGCGCGCAGGCTCTCCTTGCGCAGCGCGTCGCGCTCGACGTTCGGGCGGTAGGCGGCGAAGGAGCCGCGGCGCTTGTCGCGGGCCGCGCTCAACGCATCCTGCGAGCGGCTCAGCACTTCGTCGAGGGTCGAGGCATGGCGCGGAGCAGTGATGCCACCGATGGTGATGGTGACGGCGACCGACCCCGCCGAGGTCGAAACCGGTTCCTCGCGCACGCTGGCGAGCAGGCGCTCGGCGGCGACCGACAATTCGTCGGGCGTGCAGCTCGTCAGCACTATGGCGAATTTGTTGCCGGAGATGCGGCCGAAATAATCCTTGCCGCGGACGCGGGTGCGGATGCGCTTGCCGACCTCGGCGATCACGTTCTCGGTGACCTCGAAACCATAGGCATCATTCAGGTTGCCGAGATGATCGATGGCGGCCAGCAGGAAGCCGCAGGAGCCGCGGAAACGGATGGTCTCATCCAGCGTCTTCGACAGGATGTCGATAATCGACGCGCGGTTGAGCTCGCCGGTCAGCGGATCGAATTTCGCCAGCCGCTCCAGTTCCTGCTCGCGGTGATGCCGGGTATCGATCGAACGCACGACCCCGCAGGCGCGCGCCGGCTTGCCGTCGGCGCCGGCGAACCAGCGGCCGATATCTTCGATCCAGGTCGTCGTGCCGTCGGCGCGTTTGAAAGCGTATTGCGCCTCGTAGGGCACGCCGTCGCCAGCGTCTCGCAGCGCGCTTTTTGTCACGGCATCGAGGCGGCTTAGGCCGCCGGTAGCCTCGACGCAGCGCGCAAAGCCGGTTCCCGTCTCCAACGCCGCCATATCGGCAGCGCCGAGCACCGCGGCCGCGTGGCCGCTCCACGACAGGCGGTCGGTGTCGAGCCGCCATTCATAGGTGGCTTCGCCAACCAGACGCAGGATGTCACCGGCACCGAGCGCGGTTTCACCGACCTTGATCACGCAAGTTCCTTTTTGTCCCGTTCCGGGAACGCCGCACCGCGCGGCGAGTTGTCCCGCAAATGAACACGGTACAAAAGCTACGCAGCAACACTTAAACAAATGCGTGGAAACCGCGTGTTGCCGCGCTTTAACCACGACGAAGTGTTAACGGCACAGGGCTTGCCAATGAGAGGGGGAACACACGGCTCCTGTCTCTCTTTGAAACAGAACTGACCCGATGCGGATCGAAGCGGCCAAACACCTTAACCACCAGCGTCTCGATATGACGACGCCGGATGAGTCGCGGCAAGGCCCCGTTAGCCAGGAATCCGGCGACGCGGCCGAGCCGGGCCGCGCGCTGGTGGCGACCGGACCGCAACCAATGGCCGAACCGGCACCTAACTACCGCCAGGCGACGTTCCTCGCGCAGTTAATCGCGACACGGGATCACGCTCCGCAGACCCGCGAGCGCCGCCGCGCCGAGCCCGTGGAGGCGCTGGCGGCCTACCGGGCCACAGCCGCCTTGGTCTAGGTTTCTCTGTCCGAAAATCAGTAGCCGAGCGCCAACCCGTCCTTGCGCGGATCGGAACCGCCGATCAGCACACCGCACTGCCAGTCGATCTTGACCGTCTGGCCGCCGCCCCAGGGGTTGAGCGGCTCACCAATGATGTGGCCACGCGCCTTCAGGCCATCGATCGTCTTCTGCGACGCGCCGCGCTCGACCAGCACCTTGCCGCTCTCGACCAGGAAGCGTGGGAAGTCGATCGCTTCCTGCACGTCCATGCCGTAATCGAGCATGTTCATGACGATCTGCGCGTGGCCCATCGGCTGATATTCGCCGCCCATGACGCCGAAGCTCATGTCGCAGCGACCGTCCTTCATGGTCATGCCGGGAATGATGGTGTGCATCGGCCGCTTGTTCGGGCCGAAGGTGTTGGCGTGATCCGGCTTGAGCGTGAAGCAGGCGCCACGATTGGTGAGCATGATGCCGGACTTCTCGGTGCAGACGCCGAGACCGAAAGCCGAGTAAAGCGAATTGATGAAGGAGACCGCGGTACGGTCCTTGTCGACGACCGTGAGATAGATCGTGTCGCTGCCCGGCGTCGGCGCATCGGGAAAATCGGCGCGTTTGTTCATGTCGATCTTGGCGGCGAGCTTTTTGGCAAAGCCCTTGTCGAGAAGATCGGACACTTTGACCCGCATATGCGCGATGTCGGCCAGATGTGCATCGCGGATGGCATAGCCGAGACGCGCGGCTTCAAGCTGCAAATGAAAGCGCTCGGGCCCGAACGGATCGAGCGCCTTGACGTCGAAGTTCTCGAGGATGTTGAGCATGATCAGGGCCACGATGCCCTGCCCGTTCGGCGGGATCTCGAGGAGATCGAGGCCGCGATAATTCGTCGAGATCGGCGTGACTTCATCGCCGCGATGCGCGCTGAAATCTTCCGCGGTCAGGAACGAGCCCTTGGCGGCAAGCGTCCTGGCCATGTCGTCAGCCAGTTCGCCTTCGTAGAAGGCGCGCGGACCTTTGGCGCCGAGCGTGCGCAGAGTCTGGCCAAGCGCCGGCGATTTGACGATGTCACCTTCCTTCGGCGCCTGGCCGTTGAACAGATAATGCTTCGTCGCGCCGGCATCCTTGCTGAGCTTGGCGACGTAGCGGTTCCAGTCCCAAGCCACTTTCGCCGCGACCGGCCAGCCGTTTTCGGCGTAGTGAATGGCGCGCTGCAGAACGCGATCGAGGCCGAAGCGGCCATGCGTCTTCAGCACCGCGCCCCAGGCGTCGAGCGCGCCCGGCACGGTGACGGCGTGAATCGAGTCGCCAATCTCTTTCAGACCTTGCGAGCGCAGCGCGTCAACGGACGCCTTGGCACCAGCGCGACCTGAACCGTTGTAGCCCCACACCGGCTTGCCGGGCTTCGACACCAGCGCGTAGCAATCGCCGCCGATGCCGGTCATGTGCGGCTCGACGACACATAAGGTGGCGCAGGCCGCGACCGCGGCGTCGGCAGCAGTGCCGCCATCGCGCAGGATATCGATAGCGGCGAGCGTCGCCAGCGGATGAGAAGTCGCTGCCATACCGTCGCAGGCGATTACCGGCGAACGGCCGGGCAACTGGAAGTCACGTGACATGGAAAGCTCAGGAGGTGGGAGAGGAAGTTGGGAAACCGTCGACCGAGAGGTCGCGCTGCGCGGTGCGCAAAGTCACGGCGAAGCCGGCCAGCACATCGACAAGACTGATCGCCATCAGCAAGAAGAACGTCGCGGTCGCCGCCTGCGGCACGAGTAGAAACTCGACCATCATGGCGAGGAACAGGAGCAGCGACAGCGCGTGATCGACCACCGCACGGGTGCCGATGCGCGTCGCTTTGACGATTTCACCGAACAGGAAAACGAGCGACACCGCGATCAGGATATCGCCCGCGGACATCGTCCACTCGCCACCGGACACCAGGTGTACGCGCGTAGCGACATCGGACCAGCTCACACCGGCCCAGAGAAAAGCGATGATGTTGTAGATCGCGAAAGGAACCAGCAGCAGGGGAAAGCCGAGCAGGTACATGAGCCAGCCTTCCTCCGCCGAGTGAGAGGCGTTCTTACGCCTCGGTCTTCACCTTCAGAACCTGGCGGCCGCGATACATGCCGGTCTTCAGGTCGATGTGGTGCGGACGGCGCAGTTCGCCGGAATCCTTGTCTTCGACGTAGGTCGGCTGCTTCAGCGCGTCGGCCGAGCGGCGCATACCGCGCTTCGACGGCGACGTTTTTCTCTTTGGCACAGCCATGGGGTTGAACTCCTGATAGGCGCAAATTGTCGGTTTGGAGCCGGGCTTATAGAGGATGAAACGGCCCAATACCAGCCCCAAAGGCGCGGATTTGACTCACGGAACCTGGCGTTTTGGCCGCAGACAGGCCGCCGCCTCGGGCGCGGACGCCGCGCGGCGCTGGTAGAGGCCCGCCAGCCGCCGCAGGCCCGGACCGGGCCTTTTGGCGTCCCGGGTCACCGGATTGGGCAGGCTCGCGGCCAGAAGCGCGGCCTGATAGGGGCTGAGGCTATCCGCCCCCCGGCCGAAGGCCCGTTTGGCGGCCTCTTCGACCCCGAATTCGCCGTTCGGACCCAATTCCGCGATGTTGAGGTAAATCTCCAAAATCCGCTGCTTGGGCAGGATGAGATCGATCCACAGCGCCAGCGGCGCCTCCAGCGCCTTGCGGACGTAGCTGCGGCCCTGCCAGAGGAACAGGTTCTTGGCGACCTGCTGGGTGATGGTCGAGCCGCCGCGGACGTCGTCGAAGCCTTCGGCGTCATCGATGGCGTTCTGGATTTCGGTCAGGTCGAGGCCGAAATGGCTGCAAAACCGGCCGTCCTCGGCGACGATCACCGCCAGCCGCAAATCCGGGTCGATCTTGCCCAGCGGCACCCAGGTCCGCTCCACCCGCTGGCCGGTCGCGAGCCGCCACAGCATCAGGGTCGAGGGCGGATTAACCACGGCATAAAGCGGCGTCAGCGCGTAAGGCAGCAGCAACAACACCAGCACGACGGACAACGCCGTCCGCCACGCCGACCGCTTCCGGCGAGCAAATCCGGGCCGCAATGAGGGCAGGAAGTCCGAGCGACTGATCACGTCGTCACTGTAACCGATTGCGGGCTCGGGTTGCGGCCCAGTCGGCCTCAAGGCTAACAAGGCGCCATGAGTTCCCAACCGAGTTCGTTTGCCGACAAGCTCAATGCCGTGGCCAGCGACAGCGAAGCGCTGCTGGCGCGCCTGCTCGACGGCACGCCGCTTTCCGGCGAGACGGCGCGGCCGGAGCGGCTGATCGCGGCGATGCGCCACGCCGTGCTCGGCGGTGGCAAAAGGCTGCGGCCTTTTCTCGTTGTCGAAAGCGCCGCTCTGTTCGACGCCCCGCGTGAAGGCGCGCTGCTGACGGGCGCCGCGCTCGAACTGCTGCACTGCTATTCGCTGGTCCATGACGACCTGCCGGCGATGGACAATGATGACCTGCGCCGCGGCAGGCCCACCGTGCACAAGGCCTATGACGAAGCCACCGCCATTCTTGCCGGCGATGCGCTGCTGACTTTGGCCTTCGACATTCTCGCGCGCGACGAGGTGCACAATGATGCGGGCGTTCGCATCGCGCTGGTGCGCGATCTTGCGCGCGCATCCGGCCTTGGCGGCATGGCCGGCGGACAGATGCTCGATCTATCCGCCGAGGGACGCTTCGCGGCCAAGCGTATGTTGAGCGAAAATGAGATCGTCACTTTGCAGGCGATGAAGACCGGCGCGCTGCTGCGCTTTGCCTGCCGCGCCGGCGCCATCCTGGGTCAGGCGAACGCCGTGCACCTCGCCGCGATGGAACAATACGGCGCCGCGATCGGCGAAGCCTTCCAGATCGCCGACGACCTGCTCGACGTCGAAGGCGATGCAGCGACGCTCGGCAAGGCCGCCGGCAAGGACGCGGGCGCAGGCAAAGCGACTCTGGTCGCCGCGCTCGGCGTTGCCGGTGCGCGCGCGAAACTCGAAAGTTTGATCGAAAGGGCGGAGGCCGCGCTGGCACCGTTCGGCGCCAAGGCCGATACTCTGCGCGCCGCCGCCCGCTTCATCGCCGAACGGCGAAACTGACCGGACACCAGCAACCGCTTCCATGGCCAGAGCCAGACCCGCCGCCGCCCGACCGCCGATGCCCATTCGCATTGGCAAGGCGCATTTCAAGCTCGTCATCGCCATCGTGGCCGGTCTCGCCTGCGGGCTGGCGCTGCTCCCATTAAAGATAGACGCGATCGCGCGTCTGCTCGCCGCATGGGATGTCGGACTCGTTGTCTATCTGGCGCTCGCCGCGCGCTTCCGGCAACGCCACGACGTCACGGCGATCCGCAAGCGCGCCGCCGAGCAGGATGAGGGCGGCCTCGCAATTCTGGTGCTGTCGATCATCGCCACCTTCGCCAGCCTCGTCGCCGCCGTCTTCGCGCTGGTCGGCGCCAAGCAGGGCGACGCGCCGCTCGCCATCGGCCTGACCATCGTCACGATCGTTTTGTCCTGGACCTTCGTGCATACGATCTTCGCGTTTCACTACGCGCATGAGTATTACGGACGAGGCCGCGACGACGTTATCGGCGGGCTCGAGTTTCCCGGCGACAAGGCGCCGGACTATCGCGACTTCCTGTATTTCTCGCTGGTCATCGGTATGACCTCGCAGGTCTCCGACGTGCAGATCACGTCGAAAGAACTGCGCCGCATGGTGTCGATGCACGGCGTGCTGTCGTTCTTCTTCAATCTCGTGGTGCTGGCGTTGACCGTGAATGTGGTCGCGAATTTGATCTAGGGCGTCGGCGCTTTCACCCACTCGATATCGATGAACAGCGAGGCGTCCTTGTCGCGCTTGCGCGGTTGCTTGTCCGCGGGCGCCGCATAAGTGATGCGCACCGACTTGTCGCTGGTCCATTCGATTTTCGGCACCGGCGCGTCCTTTGACGGCGTGGCGCAGGGCGCGCCATAGACTTCGTAGGCGCGCTTGGACGAAACAAAGCTCTCCGGATAAAGCGCCAGATAGATGGCGATGGTATCGACGCAGAACGGCTCGGGCTTGTCGCCGTAGACGCGCATGTGCACGGCCTTGTAGCGGCCGCCCGGCGCCACGACGGTGTCGATGTTGCGCTGCGCGCGATCGATGGTCGCGGCGTAATAGATGGTGATGCCGACCATTAGCAGGCCGAATGCAAGGAAGGTCAGCAGGACGGCTTTGGCTTTCACGCGTTTCTTTCGTGCGGGATGATTTGTGCTCTACTCGGCCGCGGTGCGCGAGCCGGTGCCCCAGCGGCGTTCGATATAGTCGATCACCATCTGCTTGAAATCGGCGCTCAATGTCGCACCGCGCAAGGTCGCAGCCTTCTTGCCGTCGATGAAGACCGGCGCGGTCGGCTGTTCGCCGGTGCCGGGCAGCGAGATGCCGATGTCGGCGTGCTTGGATTCGCCGGGGCCGTTGACGATGCAGCCCATCACAGCAACATTCAAAGTCTCCACGCCGGGATAGCGCGTCTTCCATTCCGGCATCGAGTCGCGGATGAAGCTCTGGATGTCGGAGGCCAGTTCCTGGAACGTCGTCGACGTCGTGCGGCCGCAACCGGGGCACGCCGCGACCAGCGGCACGAAAGTGCGCAGGCCCATGGTCTGCAGCAGTTCCTGCGCCACCTGAACTTCGCGCGTGCGATCACCGCCCGGCTCGGGCGTCAGCGAAATGCGGATGGTGTCGCCGATACCCTGCTGCAGCAGCACGCCCATCGACGCCGCCGAGGCGACAATGCCCTTGGTCCCCATGCCGGCTTCGGTGAGGCCGAGATGCAGCGCGTAATCGGAGCGGCGCGCAAGCTCGGTGTAAACCGCGATGAGGTCCTGCACCGCGGAGACCTTGGCCGACAGGATGATGCGATTCTTCGGCAGGCCGATCTCCTCGGCGCGCGCCGCGGACAGCAGCGCCGACTGCACCATGGCTTCGTGCGTCACGGCGCGGGCGTCGATCGGATTGGCCGACTGGGAGTTCTCGTCCATCAGCTTCGTCAGAAGCTCCTGATCGAGCGAGCCCCAGTTGACGCCGATGCGCACCGGCTTGCCGTGTTTGATCGCCATCTCGACGATCTGGGTGAATTGCGGATCGCGCTTGTTCTTGAAGCCGACATTGCCGGGATTGATGCGGTACTTGTCGAGCGCCTCGGCACAGCCCGGATAATCGCTGAGCAGCGTATGGCCGTTGTAGTGGAAGTCGCCGACGATCGGCACGCGCACATTCATTTGCGCCAGCCGCTCCTTGATCGCCGGCACCGCGGCCGCGGCCTCGTCGCGATCGACCGTGATGCGCACGAGTTCCGAACCGGCTCTCGCCAGCGCCGCGATTTGGCGCGCGGTGCCCTCGACATCGGCGGTGTCGGTGTTGGTCATCGACTGCACGACGATCGGCGCGCCGCCGCCGACGGTGACGCCGGCAACATCGACTGCGACGGTTCTGTGACGGGCGGCGGGGCTCATGCGCAAGGTCGTTCTATCTGTCCTGACGGCACGGGAGTGCCAGACAAATATGGCAGGGTCAACGCAGGCGCAAAGGGCCTTGTTACGGCCCTGACTGCCACGCAAAATGACGCCTTTCCGCAGGCAAACGACGGCAAGGAAACGATGGATCAGGCAACCGAGATGAAGGTCACGTTCCGCTGCCTGCCGGAGCTGGAGGCAATCCTGCCGCGCCCGATACCCGCGGTGCAGGGCCTGCCGCACTGGTTCAAGACCATGGCGCAGAAGGCTTTCAGCGAGACCGCCCACCAGGAGGTCATGACCATCAAGAAATGCCCGCCGGTGGTCGACGCCATGGTCTACGGCTTCTTCATCCCGCTGGCCGCCGACCTCAAGGTGGAGAACGGCGAATTCTCGTGGGAGCGCGAGGTGCCGGCGACCGAGGTCACGAAGTTCTCATGCTCGCCGATCGATTTCCATGACGGCGCGCAGGTCGAAGGCTCGCCGTTCTTTAAAGACGACCGCTTCATCATCAAGTTCAACAATTTCTGGACCATCGAAACGCCGCCCGGCTATTCGCTGCTGTTCACCCATCCGCTCAACAGGATCGATCTGCCGTTCACCACGATCAGCGGCATGGTCGACACCGATCTGTTTCCCGACAATCTTGTCAACTTCCCGGCGCGCTGGCACGACGAAAATTTCAATGGCGTACTGCCGAAGGGCACACCGGTCGCGCAGTGCATCCCGGTGAAGCGCGAATTGTGGAGCGGCCACATCGAGACGATGACGCCTGACCGCGCGAAGAAGCTCAGCGACATGACCACAGCGCTGGCGCAGCAGACCGGAGTCTACCGGCGGAATTTTCGCGCGCAGAAGCGCTAGCTCTTTTTGTTTTGACGCGTTTTCCTCACGCAAACCGGTATCCACTTCGCTCGAAAACGCTATCGTTTTTCCTTGATGGCGCGGGCGGCATCGCTCGGGCGTAGCCAGAAACGGCCGCGCTGCGCGGTCACGGCGAGGCGGAGCGCCTGCCCGTAGAACTTCGGACCGCGTTCGGCGGCCGCGCGCATGTTGTCATAGGCCGCGCCATCCTTGCCGAGATGCAGCATGCAATTGGCGAGGCCGAGCCGGGCATGTGCATTGTCCGGATTGGCCGTGACCATGGCACGAAACAGAACCGCGGCCTGCGCATAATCGCGATCGTCTATCAGCACCATGCCGAGCGCTTCGGCGGCGGCATAATGTCCCGGCGCAAGACCGAGCACGCGCTCGAAACACTGGCGTGCATTCTTCCGGTCACCGGCGGCGAGGTAGCAATTGCCGAGCCGGGCGATCATGTCGATCATGGCCGGCGCGATCGCGATGCCCTGCCTGTACGCCGCGATGGCTTCATTTATGCGGCCGCGTTCGGCCAAGGTCCTGCCCAGTTCGTAGAAGGCCATCGGATATTTCGGATCGCGCTTGATGGCGCGATTGAAGGCCGCGATAGCCTCGTCGCCGCGGCCGGCCTGCCGCAGCGCGATCCCGTAAGCGGTGTCGGCTTCGGCATCGCGGTTGCCGCGCGCGGCCTTTTCGAGAACGGCGACAGCTTCGTCATCCCGGCCGAGCATCATCAGCGCATAGCCGAGCACCTTGGCCGCTTCGCGCTCGCCGGCATTGGCCGCAAGAACTTCGGACGCGATGCGTTCGGCATCGACGGGCCGGCCGGTTTCGAGCGCGTGGCGCGCATGCTGCAGCGCCTCCGCCACGGCGGCCGGTCGCGCTTTGCCGTCGGAGGAATTCGAGCGCATAGCGAAAAAGCTATCAGCTCCGCGGTCTGTTCACCAGCACAAGACCGGCGGCAACGAAGGCCACAGCCGCCAGGAAGGCCAGCGTCAGCGGCTCGCCCATGACGAAATGACCGGCGGCGACGCCGAACAACGGCGTCAGGAAGGTGAAGGCCGAGACGCGGCTGGCCGAATATTTCTTGATGAGCGCGAACCAGATGACGAAGGTGACGCTGACGACCCAGACAGCCTGATACGCCATCCAGGCCAGCGCCTGCTGGTCCGGCCAGCGTTCGATACGTTCGCCGGCGAACCACGCCGCGAGCGCCATCATCGGCGCCGAAGAGACGAGCTGATACAGCATCACCTTTTCCGGGAACGTGCCGTTGAGGCGGCTGGCCTTGATGATGAGCGTGGTACCGGCCCAGAAAACAGCGGCTCCGATCATCATCAGATCGCCGAGGGTCTGCCGCGGATCGAGCGCCGGCGTCGGGACGCCGAACGCCACGATCATGCCGACGAACGACAGACCGAGACCCAGCCATTGCGATGGACGGAATCGGTCTGCGGGCATCAGCACGCGCGCGCCGAGCACCACGATGAACGGCGCAAGATAGAGAAACACCGCCGCGCGGGTCGCGGTCGTATAGACGAGGCCCTGATAGATCAGGATGAACTCGAGGCCGAACATGAGGCCGACGGCGATGCCGGCGATCAAGGTGCCGTCACGCCGGAACAGCGGAATGCCCCGCACCGCACACCATCCCGCGACCAGGATCGTCGCGATGACGGAGCGGATCGTCGCCTGCAGCATCGGCGGAACGTCATGCAGCGCCAGCTTCACCGCGACGTGGTTGAAACCCCACGACAGGCACAGCAGCACGATGACGGCGATGGCTATCGCATCGAGCGGACGGGTGGTGTGGTGATGGATCGGCGGAGCGTTCGGCTCCGACGGCGCAGTCGACGACATGAACAAGCGATTCCCGGCGGCACTTTTTGTCATGCCCCGCAAAAGCGGGGCATCCAGTAATCTCGGTTGTCCCCGATTACTGGATCGTCCGCTTTCGCGGACGATGACGATGCTTTACCGGTTGCGTCGCGTCACGCCAACCGGCGATCAGGCGGACCTGATCAGGTGGATCTGCAATGCGCGCAGGTTCCGGAGATTTCGATGACCGGGGTCTTGGGCGCGAAACCGGCGGCGCGCGTGGCCGCCTTGATGGCATCGGCAATAGCGGCGCCGGTCGCTTCGCCGACAGCACCGCAGGTGTCGCAAATCAGGAACACCACCGGATCGCCGCTGGCGTGATTGTGCACGCAGGCGATGAAGGCGTTGCGGCTTTCGATGCGGTGGACGAGGCCCTGCTCGCGCAAGAAGTCGAGCGCGCGATAGATTGTGATCGGCGCCGGGCGGCCGCCCTCGCCGGCATCGGCGAGCCGGTCGATCAGCTCATAGGCGCCAAGGGGCGCATGGCTCGCCAGCAAGGCCTCGAGGACGCGGCGGCGGATCGGCGTCAGGCGTTCCTTGTTAGCAGCGCAGACCGCCTCGGCATGCGCGATCGCGTCCGCGGCGCAGCGACCGTGATCGTGATCCGGCGTCGGAAATATGTCTCGGCTGTGGTCGTGTGCCTGGGCTTTTTTTGCCACGGTTCTGCTCACCAAAAGGGTCGGCCGGTCACGCCGAAGTGTAGCCGATAGCGGCTCCAGCGTCGCCCGCTTCAACATATATATTGCGACGCAATAAAAATAGGGGCAGGTTCCAGACAGCCTCCGACCCGTTCATCTACCGCACAGCGCCGACACGGCCTCAACGATCACGAGGACTTCCATGCTCAAAGGCAAAACCGCACTCGTCACCGGCTCGACCTCCGGCATCGGGCTCGCCACCGCCCGGGCACTGGCGGCCGACGGCGCCAACCTCATGCTCAACGGCTTCGGCGACAAGGACACGATCGAGGCGATCCGCTCCGGCCTCGAGAAGGAGTTCGGCATCAAGGCCAGCTATTCGGGGGCCGACATGTCGAAGGCGGCCGAGATCGCCGAAATGGTGGCAACGACGGAAAAGGAATTCGGCTCGCTCGACGTCCTGGTCAACAATGCCGGCATCCAGTTCGTCGCCAACATCGAGGACTTCCCGGTCGAGCGCTGGGACGCGGTCATCGCCATCAATCTGTCGTCGGCCTTCCATACGATCCGCGCGGCGATGCCGGGCATGAAGAAGCGGAAATGGGGCCGTATCATCAACATCGCTTCGGCGCACGGACTGGTCGCCAGCGCGCAGAAGGTCGCCTATGTCGCGGCCAAGCACGGCATCGTCGGCCTCACCAAAGTGGTTGCGATCGAAGCCGCCAATGCCGGCGTGACCTGCAACGCCATCTGCCCCGGCTGGGTGCTGACGCCTTTGGTGCAGAAGCAGATCGACGATCGCGCCAAAGCGTCCGGAAAGCCGGTGCGCGATGAAGAAATCGCGCTCCTCTCCGAAAAGCAGCCGATGCACCAATTCACCAAACCGGAGAGTATCGGCGCGCTCGCGGTGTTCCTGTCGGGCGACGCGGCCGCCTCAATCACCGGCTCGGCCTATTCCATCGACGGCGGCTGGGTGGCGCAATAATGGCGCTTGGCGCATGAACGATTTTCTCTCGCGACTGTTCTGGGGCGAACAGAAGGACGAACAAACCCGGCCGGGCGGAGGGAAGAAGAAGCGCATCAATCTGGCGCTGCAGGGCGGCGGCGCGCATGGCGCCTTTACCTGGGGCGTGATCGATCATCTGCTCGAGGACGGCCGCCTCGCTGTCGAGGGCATTTCCGGCACCTCGGCCGGCGCCGTCAACGCTGTCATGTTGGCCGACGGCCTCAATCGCGGCGGCCCGGATGAAGCGCGCAAGCGCCTCGCCGATTTCTGGCGCGCGGCGAGCCTCGGCGGCGACCTGCCGGCGGTGCAGCGCGCCGTCACCGACAAATTGTTCGCGCTGTGGCCTGGCGAAGGCTCGCCGACCTTCAACTGGCTGCAGGCGTGGTCGCAGCAACTGTCGCCCTACGATCTCAATCCGCTCAACATCAATCCACTCAAGGACCTCATCGAGCGCTTTGTCGATTTCGACGGCTTGCGCAAGGACGGCCGGCAGATATTCATCGCCGCGACCAATGTGCAGACCGGGAAGCTGCATATCTTTCCGAAGGACAAGATTTCCGCCGAAGCGGTGATGGCCTCGGCCTGCCTGCCGGCCGTGTTTCAGGCGGTCGAGATCGACGGCGTGCCTTACTGGGATGGCGGCTATCTCGGCAATCCGGTGATCTTCCCGTTCTTCCGCTCGACGCAGACGGAGGACGTTCTGATCGTCCAGATCAATCCGCTGATGCGCAAGAAAATCCCGCAGACGACGCGCGAGATCATGGGCCGCGTCAACGAGATCACCTTCAACTCGGCGCTAATGTTCGAGCTGCGCGCCATCGAATTCGTCAACCGGCTGATCGACCAGCGCCGGCTGCCGCACGGCACCGGGCCGAACGAGTACCGCCATATCAAGGTGCATCGCATCGTCATGGACGGCCTGGGCGAGCGCTTCTCCGCCTCGACCAAGCTGCGCAACGATTTCGAGTCGCTCGATTTATTGCGCAAGCTCGGCCAGCGCGCCGCACGGCGCTTCCTCGACAATCACTTCGCCGATATCGGCGTGCGCTCAAGCGTCGATCTCAAGGCGGAAGTAGCGTCGGAGCAGAGTTAAGCGCCCGCCGCCGGTTAGAGCATGATCCCGAAAAGTGGGAACCGGTTTTCGGAAAAGATCATGCTCAAACAAAAAGCTAGACCATGATCGGATTCAATCCGAATGGATCATGGTCTAGTGCGGCGAGAACTCCTGCCGAATCTTTTCGCTATGCGCGCCGAGCGCCGGGATGTCCCCGTAGTGGCGCTCCTCGCCGACGAAGCGCGCGCCCGGCGCCGGCGTTGAGGCCGGGCCGCTCGGTGTCCCGACCGTGACGCGCCGCAGATGCGGATGCGTTGACAGCAGCGCCGAGTCGTTGACGCGGGCGAAGGCAATATCGGCGGCGGCGAGCTTCTTCATCAAGGGCTCGACATCCTGCTCGCCGAACACCGCGGCGACGGCGGCGTCGGTCTCGGCGCGATTGGCCTGACGCTGCGGATTGGTGGCAAAGCGTTCGTCGGTGCCGAGCGCGGCATTGCCGAGCACCTTGTCGGCAAGCACGCGCCATTCGCGGTCGTTTTGAATCGAGATCAGAATGTCGGCGCCGTCGCGGGTCTGGAACACGCCGTAAGGCGCGATGGTCGGATGCTTGAGGCCGACGCGCTTGAACGGATTGCCCCATTCCTGATTGAGCAGAGGAATCGTCATCCACTCCGCCATGGCATCGAACATCGACACCGAGATAGTGGCGCCCTCGCCGGTGCGGCTGCGGCGGATCAGCGCCTCGAGAATCGCCTCATAGGCGCTGAGGCCGGCGGCGATATCCACGACGGAGACGCCGACGCGCGCCGGCGCTTCCGGCCCGCCGGTCACCGACGCGAGACCCGACTCGGCCTGGATCAGAAGATCGTAAGCCTTGCGCTGCGCGTAGGGCCCGCTTTCGCCGTAGCCGGAAATCGAGGCGCAGATCAGCTTGGGATAATCCTTGCGCAGGCGCTCGAATGAAAAGCCGAGTTTGCCGAGCGCGCCGGGTTTCAAGTTCTGCACGAAGACGTCGGCCTTTGCGAGCATCGCCTCGAGCAGTGCCTTGTCTTCTTCTTTGGTGAGATCGCAGACCACCGACTCCTTGCCGCGGTTGAGCCAGACCAGATGCGCGCTCTCGCCATGGACGATGTAATCGTAGTGTCGGGCAAAATCGCCTTCCGGCCGCTCGACCTTGATGACGCGCGCGCCGGCATCGGCGAGGCGGCAGGTGCATTGCGGCGCGGCGACGGCCTGTTCGACCGAGACGACGAGGATGCCTTCGAGAGGGAGAGTCATTTTGAAAGCGCTCAATACGACCTCGGCAAACCAAGCACATGCTCGGCCAGATACGACAGGATGAGATTGGTCGAGATCGGCGCCACCTGATAGAGGCGCGTTTCGCGGAACTTGCGCTCGACGTCGTATTCCTCGGCAAAGCCGAAGCCGCCATGCGTCTGCACGCACATGTCGGCGGCAGCCCATGAGGCGTCGGCGGCCAAGAGCTTCGCCATGTTCGCCTCGGCGCCGAGATCCTCGCCGGCTTCGTATTTGCGGCAGGCCTCGTGCACCATCAGTTCGGCGGCGCGCATCTGCGCATAGGCGCGCGCGATGGGGAATTGAACGCCCTGGTTCTGACCGATCGGACGGCCGAACAGCACCCGCTCCTTGGCATAGGCGGACGCCTTGTCGATGAACCACTTGGCGTCGCCGATGCACTCCGAGGCGATGAGGATGCGCTCGGTGTTCATGCCGGAGAGGATATAACGGAAGCCCTTGCCTTCCTCGCCGATGAGATTCTCCGCCGGCACGCGAAGGTCGTCGAAGAACACCTCGGTGGTGGCGTGGTTCATCATGGTACGGATCGGCTTGATGGTGATGCTGGCGCCACGCGCTAGCTTCATGTCCACCAGAAACACCGACAGGCCGTCGGTGCGCTTCTTGACCTCTTCCTTCGGCGTTGTGCGCGCGAGCAGCAGCATCAGGTCGGAATGCTCGGCGCGCGAGGTCCAGATCTTCTGACCGTTGATGACATAGTGATCGCCTTCGCGCCGCGCCGTGGTGCGCAGCGACAGAGTATCGGTCCCCGAGGTCGGCTCGGTCACGCCGAAGGCCTGCAGCCGCAGGTCGCCGCTGGCGATGCCGGGCAAATAGGCCTGTTTCTGCGCCGGCGAACCGTGCCGCAGGATGGTCCCCATCGTATACATCTGCGCATGGCAGGCGGCGCCGTTGCAGCCGGCCGCATGCACTTCTTCCATCACCGCGGCCGCGGCTGAAACCGGCAGACCGCTGCCGCCATACTCTTCCGGAATCAGGGCGGCGAGATAACCGGCTTCGGTCAGCGCATCGACGAAGGCGGTCGGATAAGCGCGCTCGCGATCGAGCTCGCGCCAGTATTCGCCGGGAAACCTGGCGCACAGTGCGCGCACGGATTCACGAATATCGCTATATTGATCGCGCGGCCCGGTCATACGTTTCCTCTACTCTTTTACTTCGGCTCGCCCGTTATTGATGGCGATGACGTCCCGCTCCTTAACACGGGCGCGGAACGAGACAACAGCGCCCGCTTCATCGCTGTTCTGCCAGATCTCGGTGCGGATCGTTTCGCCAGGAAATACCGGCGCCGAAAACCGCACCGCCATGGAAGCGAGACGAGCCGGGTCGTAGCCGCACACCGTCTTCAGCAGCGCGTGACCGGCGACGCCCATGGTGGCGAGACCATGCAGGATCGGCCGCGGGAAGCCAGCCGCCCGCGCGAAGGCCGGCTCGGCATGCAAAGGATTGTCGTCGCCGGACAACCGATAGATCAGCGCCATTTCCGGCCGCGTCGGCAGATCGCAGATGATATCCGGCGCGCGATCGGGAATCGGATGCGACGCCGGCGTGTCGCGCCGCGGACCGCCAAACCCGCCATCGGCGCGGCAGAACGTTGTCTGCTTCAAGGTAGCGAGCAAAGTGCCGGTCGCCTTGTCGACGAGGCTGCGCTCGTGGAAGAGCAGCGCGCCCTTGCCCTCACCCTTGTCGATGACACCGACGACGCGCTCCCGCCCGATCACCGTGCCTTGCGTCGGGATCGGCGCATGAAGAACGATGGTCTCCTCGCCGTGGACGATATGGCTCCAGGTCAGGCCGAACTCGGGCCGCAGCATCCACGAATAATCGAAGGCCGGCACGACCGCGAAAGTCGGCAGGACCTTGAGGTTCTTCTCGTAGACGAAAGCGAGTTCATCCTCATTGGTCGGGTCGTAACCGAGGCCGACGCCGAGCGCATAGAGGATGCAATCCTTCGAACCGTAAGTGCGCTCAATGGGCGGGAGCTGGGCGGCAAGAAGAGCGTCGGCGTTCAACGGCATTCGCTGCTCGGAATTCCTTAACCATGACCGGCCGCACTATTGCACCGTGCCGATCGGCGTGTCGAGACGACGATGCCTAATGCAGGCCTAACGGCAAGCCCCGTTTTTCCGGACATTTGCGCGTCGAACTTTCATGAGACCTTATTCCGCATCGGATCAAATCGGTGCCGTCGACTGTCATCAGCCGGGGGGCCGAATGTCCGTTTGCGACCTCGATCCGACTATTGCTCGAATGAACGGCCGCATGCGCGGCAAAGCCGCCGCGACACTTGCCATTGGCTTCGCGTTAGCCGCCGTCGACCCGGTCGACGCCACGATCAGGATAACCGAAACGGCGACAGTCGCGGTGGCGATACCGCAGTCGTGCGACAAGGATGTGGGAAGCGGCGGGCCATCGCTCGCATTCCGTTTCGGCGCGCCGGCGATCCCGGCGATTCAAAGCGTCAATGTCACGACACCAGCGCCGTCCCCATCGATGGAAACGACCGGCAGCGTGCCACCAATGCACAATGAAATGCCGACACCACAGCGGCAGGAAATCGTTGCGTCGGGCGCAACGATCATCGGCATAGCCTCGACTTACGATCCGGGCGACCCAACTGATCTCGATGCCGGCAACGAGGAGACTGCGTCCGGTGAACGTTATGATGCGGATGATTGGACTGCTGCGATCCAGATCGATCTGCGCGACCGCTTCGGTGGCGTCCGCTACGGCCGGAATTATCAGCCGGCCTATGCCCTGGTCGAAGCCGGCGACAAGCGGCTCGTCGTCAGGATCAACGATGTCGGCCCGCTGAAGCCAGGCCGCGTCATCGATCTCAATGTCCGGGCGATGCGCTATTTCGACCCGTCTATGCAGATCGGCCTCATTGCCGACGTCAAGGTGTCGCCGCTGCTGGGCGAGGACTACGCGCTGGGACCCGTCACCGGTCCGATGCCGGTGACGGTCGCCAGTCGCGAACTCGATGTCGTCGCGGGACCGTAATCAGCCGCCCCACACTTCCTTCGAGATATCGACGATCATCTTGAGCTTGGCCCACTGCTCGTCCTCGGCCAGCGTGTTGCCTTCCTCGGTCGAGGCAAAGCCGCACTGCGGCGACAAAGCGAGCTGCTCGAGCGCGACATACTTGGTCGCCTCATCGATGCGCTTCTTGATGTCTTCTTTCTTCTCCAGCGTGCCGCTCTTCGAGGTGACGAGGCCGAGCACGACCACCTTGTTGCCCTTGGGCAGGTAACGCAGCGGCTCGAAGCCGCCGGCGCGGTCGGTGTCGTATTCGAGGAAGTAGCCGTCGTAGTTGCACTTTTCGAGCAGGTTCTGCGCCACCGGCTCGTAGCCGCCCGACGAAATGAAGGTGGAGCGGAAGTTGCCGCGGCAGACATGTGTGGTGATGACCATGTCGGCCGGTTTGGCTTCCAGCGCCTTGTTGATCATCTTGGTATAGCTGTCCTGCAGGTGATCGACGTCGAGGCCGCGTTCGCGAGCTTTCTTCAGCTCCTCCTGCGAGCAGAGATAGGCCCAGGCGGTATCGTCGAACTGCAGATAGCGGCAGCCGGCGTCGTAGAACGCCTTCACCGCCTTCTGATAGGCGATGGCAAGATCGTCGAAAATCGCGTCGCGGTTCGGATAGACACCGGTCTTGACCGCGTCCGGCTCGAGACGGAAGTGCATCACGCTCGGCGCCGGGATGGTCATCTTCGGCGTGCGGCTGGTGTGCGCTTTGAGGAACTTGAAGTGCTCGAGCATCGGGTGGCTGGGGGAGAAGCCGATCTTGCCGGTGATGCTCAGCACCTGCATCTTGGTCTGAACGCCCTGGAACTGGATGCCGTGATCGGACGGGACGACGTCGACCCCGTCGAGCATGCCGAAGAAGTCGTAGTGCCACCAAGCGCGGCGGAATTCGCCGTCGGTGACGGGCTGGAGGCCGATCTCTTCCTGCTTCTTGATGATCTTGATGATCTCGGCGTCTTCGATTGCCTTGAGCTGGGCGTCGGTGATCTCGCCCTTTTCATGCTTCGTCCGCGCCTCATGAATCGCGGTGGTACGCAGGATCGATCCGACCTGATCGGCGCGGAACGGCGGCTTGGTTCTCTGGGACATAGGCTTCTCCTCCAACAAATTGCTGCGTGAAAATTTCCCGTCCGCAGCTTCAGTCCGGGCGTGCCTTTAGCACGGTGAAAGATTGACGTCAGCGGGCACGTGCCCACCTCTTTGGTGTAAAGCCATCCATTAGAGCAGCCCGCCCCGCGCCGCCTGAATCAGGACGACGCCCGGTACCAGATTGCGGGTGCCCTGGTTGCGCAGCGCCAGTTGCAGATTGCGCTGAGCCAGCCGCGCATGCTCGCGCATCAGCGCCTCGGCGCGCATGCCTTCGCGATCCTCGATGGCGTGCACGACGCAATGGTGATGGTCCTGGGCGATGGTCAGGATGTGGCGTGCCTCTGGGAGCTTGGCCTGCACCATGACGAAGCCCGAGGGCGAAGCGAAGGGCAGGTTCGAAACGCGCTCGATCTGACGCTTGACAACCGGGCTATCGGCAGCCTCCGCCAGCAGCGCATGAAAACGGCCGTTGAGATCAACATATTCGGAGAAGTGATCGACGCTCAGGTCCGGCAAGGCGGCGATGTCATCGATCTGCCGCAGAACATCCTTCATATCGCGAATGAGGCCACCGGGCACACCGCGCTCGGCGGCGATACGCGCCGCAAAGCCCTCGACCATGCCGCGCAGGTCGATGGCGTCGTAGACGTCACGCTCGGTGAAAGCCTTGATGGCGAAGCCGCCGGACGGGATCGCCTCGAGAAAACCTTCGTCCTCCAGCCGGACCAAAGCCATGCGGATCGGCGTGCGTGACATGCCCAGCCTGTCGACCAGCGACAGTTCGGAGACGCGGTCGCCGGGCTTGAGACCGCCGGACAGGATCAGGTCGCGCAATGCAAGCTGCGCTTTGACGGTCTGGGACGAGGCGCGGTCGGGTTCGGCCATTGGAACCGATTTGGCGGTGGGCACCGGGTGGGCTCCTTTTTTTCTGCCCAATCCTTGAGGTCGCTGGAATGGCTGTTGTATACGAGGATTAGACCAAATGCCAAATCCGGCCTCGTTCGGGGACAGATTTTGGCGAAATTTTCTGGTTTTAGGCGAGCCTGACCGTTCTATTGTATACGGCCAACCCTCGTGCGGGGCGGCAAAGAACCGGACCGGCGCTCGCAATCAACGAAACACAAGCCCGTGGGAGTGAGACGAAATGGCAAAAAATCTAGAAGAGAAGATCAAGGAGAGCGGCGACATCGTGTCGATGATGCGGAATTCGCAGATCGGCGCCTATGTCTATCCCGTCGTCGCTCCCGAATTCACCAACTGGCGTGACGAGCAGGGCGCCTGGCGCAACACCTGCGTTCTGTTCGACCAGTCGCACCACATGGTCAACCTGTTCGTCGAAGGTCCGGACACCGTCAAGCTCTTGTCCTATCTCTCGACCAACTCGTTCAAGAACTTCAATGTCGATCAGGCCAAGCAGTTCGCGCCCGTGACGCCTTACGGTCATGTGATCGGCGACGGCATCCTGTTTTATCTCGCTGAAAACAGCATGGTCTATGTCGGCCGCAACCCGGCCGCCAACTGGATCGAATTCCACGCCAAGACCGGCGGCTACAACGTCAAGACCACCTATGACGACCGCTCGCCGTCGCGCCCGATGGGCAAGCCGGTGACCCGCAGCTTCTACCGCTATCAGATCCAGGGCCCGAAGGCCCAGGACGTGATCAAGAAGCTCAATGGCGGCACCATGCCGGACATCAAGTTCTTCCGCATGGGCTATATCACCATCGCGGGCCGCAAGGTTCGCGCGCTGCGTCACGGCATGGCCGGCGCGCCGGGCCTCGAAGTCTGGGGTCCTTACGCCGAGGGCGATGACATCCGCAACGCCATCCTCGAAGCCGGCAAGGAATTCGGCATCGTGCCGGTCGGCTCGCGTGCTTACGCGACCAACACGCTGGAATCCGGCTGGATCCCCTCGCCCGTTCCGGCGATCTACACCGGCGACAAGCTCAAGGCCTACCGCGAGTGGCTGCCGCTTTCGAGCTACGAAGCCAATGCCGCGCTCGGTGGCAGCTTCGTGTCGAAGAACATCGAGGATTACTACACGACGCCGTATGAGCTCGGCTACAACACCTTCACCAAGTTCGACCACGACTTCATCGGCTCGGACGCGCTGAAGGCGATGGAAGGCAAGAACAAGCGCAAGAAGGTGACGTTTGCCTGGGAGAACAAGGACGTCGAGCGCATCTGGGCCTCGCAGCTCGCGCCCGAGGGCCAGAATTATAAGTTCATCGACCTGCCGCTGTCGAACTACGCCTCGTCGTCCTATGACGCGGTGATGAGCGGCGGCAAGGTGGCCGGCGCCTCGATGTTCTCGGGCTATTCCTACAACGAGCGCAAGATGCTGTCGCTCGGCTGGGTCGAGGAGGAGTTCTCCAAGCCGGGCACCGAACTGACCCTGGTGTGGGGCGAAGAGAACGGCGGGACCAAGAAGACCACCGTCGAGCGCCACAAGCAGACCGAGGTCAAGGTCATCGTGTCGCCGACGCCGTATTCGGCCGTGGTGCGCGAAGGCTACGAAGGCAAGTGGCGTCACCAGGCGGCGGAGTAAACGCCGCGACCCGATAGCCGGATAAAAACGGCGCGGCATCCGCAAGGGTGCCGCGCCGTCGTCGTTTCTGCGGATGAATCCGTCATCGCTGAGTTACGGCCCGGCTTGTCCCGGCCATCGCGGACGATTTCCAACGGCAAGACCGACGTCGTTGTTTCCGCTCTGTAACAACGCGCCGCATCGCAGGCCGCGGCTTAGTTTGGCCGTAATGAAATTCTCCTGATGCGGAACATACCCATCAGCGACAATAAACATGCATCGCCACACACAGCCTCATCGCAACGCCTCCCGGATTCCGTACAGATTTATCTCTCTGCTGATCGCGTGCACGGCCCTGTTCGGTGCGGCACCGACCCTGGCGCAAATGCCGGGCGGCATGCCCGGCGGCGGCATGCCCGCCGCCAAGCCGCCCGCGCCCGACCCGTTTCTCGCATCGATATCGCGATGGGATGCCAACAACGACGGCACACTGACCTGTGACGAATGGAAGCAATACGCCAATCGTCTGTTCACGATGGCCGACAAGAACGCCAACGGCTTCCTCGACGCCACCGAATTCCAAACCATTCGGCGGGCCGAGCGAATCTTTGCCGATGCCGATTTCGGCTATTTCGACGACAACCACGATGGGCGTGTCAGCCGCGCCGAGTTCGTCGACAAGCCGAGCCCGTTCTTCGCGCGCTATGATTTGAATCGCGATTGCCGCGTGACCAGCCAGGAACTCACTGGCACCGGCGGCGCGCGGCAAGGCGAAGCACCCGGCCGTGGCAAAAGCGGTGGTATGCCGGGCATGGGCGGCGGCCGCGGCGGGTTCTAAATTCGTTCACCGTTTCTTGGAAACAGCCCTCGGCCCGGATGAAGCGAAGCGAAATCCGGATCAGGCGTTGCACCATTCTCCGTTCATTCCCGCGAAGGCGGGAATCCAGCTGGGTCCCCGCTTTCGCGGGGACGAACGGAGTGTGCGACGGCTTACGCCGCCGCGATCTCCTTCCCCGCCATCGCCGTGCCGTACTCGGCGGTGGCGACGAGGTTGCCGAAGGTGAAGTAGTGCGGCTGCACATCGCCGATCGCGGACTGCGCGGCGTCGAGCGCGTGGATAATGCGATCCGGGCCGACATTGCCGATCAGCGCGCTGGCGGCGCCCGACATCAGGCCCTTCAGAGAGGTACCGACGCCGCAGCGCTTGGCAAAACGCAGCAGTGCGGTGACGCTGGTCGGGCCGACCATGCCGACGCTGACCGGCTGGGTGATGCCCTGGGCGCGCAGCTTCTTCAGCCAGGCGACGATGTCATCCGGCGAGAACGAAAACTGGCTGACGAGACGCACGTCGAGCCCTTGCACCACTGCGGCCGCAATCTTCTCGTCGAGCGAGGCGACCAGCCGCTCCAGCGGAATGACCGGATGCCCTTCCGGATAGGCGCCGATGCCGACATTCTCGATGCCGGCTTCGCGCAGTCTGCCCTTCTGGATTACAGCCAGCGCATCGGCGAAGGGACCAATCGGATCGATGTCGCCGCCGATCACCAAGAGGCGGCGCACATCGGCTTCGCCGCGCAGGCGCGCCAGACGCTCCTGCAAGAACTCAACGCTCGGCAGACGCCGCGCCGCGACATGCACCACCGGCTCCAAGCCGGCGCGCCGCGCATGGGCGGCGGCGGCGACCAGTTCCTCTTCGGTCTGCGTCGGCACCGCGGTGATGTAGAGTTCGGTTCCTTTCGGCACCGCCGCGGCGACGGCGTCGATCTCGGCCGGCTTCGGCCGCGTGGTTTCGATCGAGAACCGCCGCGCGATCGTGGCCGGGGCGGGTTTCATGTGCATGTTCACTGGAAGTCCGTTTCGGTTGGAAGGCGCCGCGTTACTGGCGGCGCCTCGAGATGACGAAGGATTCGTCGAAGAACCACAGGCCGCCGCGCTGTTGCAGCACCTCGCGCGTGGCATCGACATAGCGGCGGTCGGCATTGACGTCCGACAGGCGGTCATCCTCCACCTGGGCGACATAGACCGCAGCGTTCCAGGCCGCGAGCAGGGTCGAGGTGCCGATGGACGACGACACTTCCGACGGAAGCGTGTGCATGTCGTAGCGGAACAGCGAGCGCTGATCGGAATAGACGTTGAAGTTCAGATCGCGGCCGGCCGAGCCGAGCTCCTGCTTGGTCTCCTTCAGGAGATCGTGGCGGCTGTGCATGAACGGATTGTCGTCGGGCCAAACCTTGTGAATGATCTCCATGCCGGGATCGTTGCCGTAGGACTGGATGGTAATCATGCGGCCCCCGGGGCCAAGCGCGCGGGCGAGCGGCGCCAGAACGCGCTTGGCCTTGAACTCGAGCGAGGCGCGGGCGCGATAAGGCTGCGAGGCGATAACGAGATCGTAATCGGCGTGCGAACCGCCGGGCTTCGGGATCACCTGATCGAGCATGAAGCGGTGATCGTTGCGATAGAGCACCAGCACAACGGGCCGCTCGTAGACCGGATTGCCGCTGGTCGGCGACACCTTGGCCTTCCAGGATTCGGCGAGGAACGGTTCGAGCGCGGTGATCTGCTCCTCGAAGGAATGCGCTGTGTTGCCGTCGAGCGCCACCTCCTTCCACACCATCGACGTCGCGGCGGAGAGCGATTTGGCGGCAAGCCATGGCGCATCGGCATAAGCGAGGTTGGTCAGGACCACGACAGTGGACGGATGCTCCATGAAGCGATCCGGCATCTTCTGCAGAGCAAGGCGCACGTCCTCGAGGCTGATTTCCTTGCCGACAATCTGGAACGGCATGGTCGGAAACTTGTGATGCATCGAGCGCATCACGCGCGTCAGCACCGTGCCGTCGCCGACGCCGGCGTCGAACACGCGTACCGCCGGCGGCCGCGGATGGATGTTGTCGAGCTCGAGAGAGACGCGCTGCGCCACTTCCCACTTTTCGCTGCAGGTGTTCACAAACAGCAGATATTTCTGACGATTGTCGAAGAAGCGGAAATTGCGCTGCGGATCGTCGTTATCGACTTGCGCGGAGGCCATTGGCGGCGCCTGCATTTTGATGACGGGAAGCGATTGCGCCGACGGACCGTCGACCATAAGGCGCCGGCGCGCCGCGCCGCTCTCGGCACCATGCGCCATGAAGGAACGGATGCGATCGAGCGTGTCGGTGGTGATACGGCCACCATTGCGCAAGCGGCTGGCAAGCTTGCCGTCGTTGACGGCTCTGCGGCCGAAAGTGGATTCGGCCAGACCGCGCTGGCGGCAGAATTCGGCGATCTCCTGGAGGATGACCTCGTTCATCGGCGTTTCCCTTCAAGCGGGGCCCTGTGCCGGGCGCGACAAACCGCTCGTCCCTTGTCGTTTCTGGGTGCGGCTCGCACGGCCGCTTAAGCGCAAGCCAAACAAAGGTGGGGGTGGAGCGTCAACGAAAAAATGAATGTAAAAAGTTGGGCAGAAATAATGGGCAAAGCTACGTTCGTCAAATACACATATAAAATCAAATAGATGTGAAAATCATTTACGTCAGTAACTTTTTATCTCGCCTGATAGTGGGCAGTAGTGCTGACTTTCCGCTGCTAAAAGTGGGCAAAAGTGGGCGACGGAACCGCAGCCCAATAAAATAGGCGGGCACCCCAGTGCCCGCCCGATGTCGCCTAACAACAAGCGCTATCAGACCTCGAAGAACACAGTCTCCTCATCGCCCTGCATATGGACGTTGAAACGGTACACCGGCGGATCGCCCGCTTCCTTGTGGGCGATCAGCGTCCCGCGGCGTTCCGTCGGCACCAGATTGAGGATCGGATCGGCGGCATTGGCGGCCTCGTCCGAGAAATACAGCCGCGTATAGACCTGCCGCAACATGCCGCGCGAGAAGATCGCGACGACGATATGCGGCGCCTGCTCCTTACCGCCGGGGCCGGGAACCGAGCCGGGCTTGATGGTGTCGAACACAAACAGGCCGGCCTTGTCGGTTGCCGAACGGCCAAAGCCCTTGAACTGGCTGTTGGGCAGCGCGCGGCTGTCCTGGGGGCTCGCATAGCGGCCCTGCGCGTCGGCCTGCCAGATCTCGATCATGCAGTCGTTGATCGGCGCGTTGTCGGCGTCGAACACGGTGCCCTCGATGCGGATGCGCGTGCCGGAAACATCCGGCGTGACGAGGTTCGACTCGACCGAGTTCTTCCACGAGTAATGGCCGTTCGGGTCCCAGTTGCAGCGCCCCACCGGGGTGAGGCCATAGGCGAAGAACGGACCGACGGTCTGTGACGGCGTGATTTCAGACATAGGAGTGCACGCCCTTCTTAATGATGATCGTCGTTGTCGAGCGGGGTGGCCTCGCGGCCGCGCAGCACGATGTCGAATTTGAAGGCCAGCGCCCAGTCCGGCACCGTGTTCTCCAGATCGAAGGACGCGATCATGCGGTTGCGCGCCTTCTCGTCGGTCACCGAATTGAAGATAGGATCGAACGGGAACAGGTAGTCGCCCGGGAAATACATCTGCGTCACGAGGCGCGACACGAAGGAATGGCCGAACACCGAGAAGTGGATGTGGTTGGGCCGCCAGGCGTTGGGATGGTTGCCCCAGGGATAGGCGCCCGGCTTCACCGTGATGAATTTGTAGTGGCCGTTGTCGTCGGTGATGGTGCGGCCGGCGCCGGTGAAGTTCGGATCGAGCGGCGCCGGATGCTGATCGACATTGTGAACGTAACGGCCGCAGGCATTGGCCTGCCACAGCTCGACCAGCGCGCTTTTGACCGGACGGCGGTCTTCGTCGAGCACCTGACCGTGCACGATGATGCGCTCGCCGAGCGGCTCGCCGGCGTGCTGCTTGGTCAGATCGTTATCGCCCTCCTGCACGGCATTGTGGCCGTAGACCGGGCCGGTCAGTTCCGACAAGGTGTGCGGAATGATCATCAGCGGCCTGGTCGGCGAACGCTTGACCGTGCTCTTGTAGTTCGGCGTGAGATGCTTCGGAAAATTCTCGAGGCTCTTGGTCGGATAAATCAGCGCCACCTTGGTGATCCTCTCTCGGACTTTTTCAGACGCGTTTTCTTGACGCGAACCGATTTCCACTTCGCTCGAAAACGCTATTAAACGCGCTCGATCGCCAGAGACACACCCTGGCCGACACCGACACACATGGTGGCGAGCGCGAGCTTTCCCGCCTTTTCCTCCAGCCCATGCGTCGCCGTCAATGCCAGACGCGCACCGGACATGCCGAGCGGATGGCCCAATGCGATGGCGCCGCCATGCGGATTGACGTGTTCAGCATCGTCGGGAAGTCCCAACTGACGCATGACAGCAAGCGATTGCGAGGCAAAGGCCTCGTTGAGTTCGATGATGTCGTAGTTAGAGATCTTGTGGCCGAGCCGCGCCATCAGCTTCTGCGTCGACGGAACGGGGCCAATGCCCATCACACGCGGTGGGACGGCGGCCGATGCCATGCCGAGGATGCGGGCGCGCGGAGTGAAACCGTGTGCTTTCACCGCCGCGGCCGACGCCAGGATCAGCGCCGCGGCGCCGTCATTGACGCCTGACGCATTGCCCGCCGTCACCGTGCCGGGATTGCGGAACGGTGCTTTCAGCTTGGCGAGTTGCTCCAGCGTGGTCTCCGGACGCGGATGCTCGTCCTTGTCCACCTTCACGATCTCGCCCTTGCGGCCGGCGATCTCGACCGGAACGATCTCCTTGTCGAAATAGCCGGCGGCGATGGCCTTGCCGGCCTTCTGCTGCGAGCGCCAGGCGAAAGCGTCCTGGTCGGCGCGCGACACCTGATAATCCTCGGCAACATTCTCGCCGGTCTCGGGCATGGAATCGACGCCGTACTGCGCTTTCATCAGTGGATTGATGAAACGCCAGCCTATGGTGGTGTCGTAGATTTCAGCCGAGCGCGAGAAGGCTTCGGTCGCCTTGCCCTGCACGAAGGGCGCGCGGCTCATCGACTCGACGCCGCCGGCAATAGCGAATTCCATTTCGCCGGAGCGGATGGCGCGGGCGGCGTCGCCCACTGCGTTGAGACCCGAGGCGCAAAGCCTGTTCACCGTCACGCCCGGCACGGAAGCGGGAAGCCCCGCCAGCAATGCAGCCATGCGGGCAACGTTGCGGTTGTCCTCACCGGCCTGGTTGGCGCAGCCGAAGATCACTTCCTCGATCTTTTCCCAGTCCGCCTTCGGGTTGCGCGCCATCAGGGCCTTGATCGGGATGGCGGCGAGATCGTCGGCGCGCACCTTGGCGAGCGAGCCGGCATAGCGACCAATCGGCGTGCGAACCGCGTCGCAAATGAAGACGTCACGAATCTTGTCAGTCATCAGATCTTTCCTTGCACCACCGTCAGACGCCAATGAGACCGCGCCGGGTTTCAAGCGGCCCGTATTTACGGCCCGTCCGGGACAGGGTCAAATGGCGTACCTTTTGACGACATGTGGGAGCGCAAGCCGTTGACCGCCATCCTGAGCGACAGGCCGATCTTCACGATCAACGCCGAACTGGCAGGCATCCTCGATCTCGGTGCCACGCCCTATGGCCATCGGCGCATCATCGACATCCTCGGCGGAACCGTGCGCGGCGACAAACTCACCGGCCGCGTGCTGCCCGGCGGCGCCGACTGGCAATTCATCCGCGCCGATGGCGCCGCCGATATCCAGGCGCGCTACACCATCGAAACCGATGCCGGAGCGCGCATCCTGGTATCGAGCGAGGGCCTGCGCCATGGACCGAAAGAGGTGCTGGACCGCGTCATGCGCGGCGAGACGGTCGATCCGGCGTTGTACTATTTCCGCACGGTGATGCGCTTTGAGACCTCGGATCCAGCAGTCGCTTGGATGAATCGCATTCTCGCCATCGCCCGCGGCCAGCGCGAAGCGCGCGCGGTGCAACTCGACGTGTTTGAGGTTCTTTAGCCCACCTTGCCCGCCCGATGTCTTTTCGCATCTGCGAAAGGACTTTGCGCCTATTGTTGTCCTGGACAACAATATTGACCGGAGGCGCGGCCCCTGTCAGCATTGCGGTAACGGCGGCCGAAACTATGAGCCTCCGTCATGAACACACTCCCCGGGAGGGACCCCATGCTGAAAGCGATCAAGATCGCCACTTTGTTTGGCGTGCTCGCCGCGACGCCGGCGATGGCCGAACAGAACGGCACCCTGCGCATCGGCGTCATGAATGACATGTCGAGCGTCTATTCCGACTTCCAGGGCCCGGGCTCCGTGCTCGCGGCGCAAATGGCAGTCGAGGAATTCAACAAGACTTCGAAGCGCAAAGCCGAAGTGATCTCGGCCGACCACCAGAACAAGCCGGACATCGGCGCCGCCATCGCGCGCCGCTGGTTCGACACTGAAGGCGTCGACATGGTCGTTGACCTGCCGAACTCGGCCGTCGCGCTCGCGGTTTCCGATATCGGCCGCGAAAAGAACAAGGTCGTGATCGGCTCCGGCGCCGGCACCGCGCTGCTCACCGGCGCGAAGTGCTCGCCGAACTTCGTGCACTGGACCTACGACACCTGGGCTTTCGGTCACGGCACCGCCAAGGGCGTGTTGGCGCAGGGCGCCAAGACGTTCTTCTTCATCACCGCCGACTACGCCTTCGGTCATGACCTCGAGAAGCAGGCCACCGACGAGATCAACGCCTCCGGCGGCAAGGTCGCCGGCACCATCCGCCTGCCGCTCGGCACCAACGATTTCTCCTCGGCGCTGCTGCAGGCGCAGGCCTCCAAGGCCGACGTGATTCTGCTCGCCAATGCCGGCGGCGACACCGTCAACACCATCAAGCAGGCCGCCGACTTCAAGATCGGCGAGAAGCAGAAGGTGGTGGCGCTGATCTTCGACCTGCAGAGCGTGCCGGCCATCGGCCTCGCCACGGCGCAGGGCCTCGGGGCGATCAATGCCTGGTACTGGGACCAGAGCGACGGCGCGCGCGACTTCGCCAAGCGTTACGCCGCCCGCCACAACAAAAAGATGTATCCGAACCACATGCAGGCCGGCGTCTATTCGGCTACGCTCGCCTACCTCAAAGCGGTCGACAAGGTCGGCTCACCGGCCGACGGCAAGGCCGTGGTCGACGCCATGAAGGCGATGGGGTCGGACGAGCCGGTCTACGGCAAGGTCGAAATCCGGCCCGACGGCCGCGCCATCCACCCGCTCGTTCTGCTGCAGGTGAAGGCGCCGGCCGAGTCGAAGAGTGATTGGGATCTGTTCAAGATCGTGAATACGATCCCGACCGACAAGGCCTTCCGCCCGCTCAATGAAGGCGGCTGCCCGCTGGTCAAAGCCAACTGATCGCGGCCTCGTCCGCGCAACCATGACGCCGCTGCCGCGACCCGGCAGCGGCGGCCTTCGCAATCAGGGAGCCATTCGTGAACTCCAACCGCGTGTCCTTCGCCGACCTGCCGCCGTCGCTCGCCGCCGAGCGGCAAGGTCCGATTGCGATTCTCAAGCTCAACCGCCCGCACAAGCGCAATGCGATCGACGACGACACGGTCATCGGCATCGATGCGTTCTTCTCGGCCCTGCCCGATGACGTTCGCTCCGTCGTGATCGCCGGCGAAGGCGAGCATTTCTGCGCCGGTCTCGATTTGTCGGAGTTGCAGGAACGCAACATCCACGAAGGCATCTCACACTCCGCGCTGTGGCATCGCGCCTTCGAGAAGATCCAGTTCGGCAAAGTGCCGGTGGTCGCCGTGCTGCATGGTGCCGTGGTCGGTGGCGGCCTCGAACTCGCTTCATCGGCGCATATCCGCGTTGCCGAGCGCTCGACCTATTACGGCCTGCCCGAGGGCAGCCGCGGCATCTATGTCGGCGGCGGCGGCTCGGTGCGCATTCCGCGTCTGATCGGCGTTGCCCGCATGATGGACATGATGCTGACCGGCCGCACCTATTCGGCGGAAGACGGCCAGACCATGGGCCTCTCAACCTATCTGACCGAACCCGGCCAAGGCCTCGCCAAAGGCATCGAACTGGCGCAGCGCATCGCTACCAACACGCCGATGACGAATTTCGCCATCACCCATGCGCTGCCGCGTATCGCCGAGGCAGCGCCGGCCACCGGTTTCGCCATGGAATCGCTGATCTCGTCGATCGCGCAGGCCGATCCGGAAGCGAAGAACCGCCTGACGGCCTTCCTCGAAGGCCGCGCGGGGAAGGTCAAACGACCGGATTGAGGGGACGAAACATATTTCTGTTTGCTCAGGCGACGCCATACTCCGCTTGAGCGCCAAGATGCTGACGCGGTATTGTTGTCCAAGACAACAATTCAAAACAGCCCGCGCGATAGCCCGCAAAGACGGGAGCCCTTGAGGCAACATCGCGCGCACGAGGAAACGCTTCGATGCCGGCACCGAACCATCAGGTCCGATCTTCGTCCGCGCCATTGCGCGCCGTCAATCTCGGCGCGCTCGACGCGCTCGTCGACCGCAAGGCCGATGGCACTCTGTATATCCGCAGCCGGCAGGCGCTGGAGGATTATCACGACACGATCGGCCAGCCGCTCGAGCATTGGGCCAGAGTCGCGCCCGATCGCGTTTATCTGGCGCAGCGCGATGCCGACGGACACTGGCGCAAGCTCACCTATGCCGAGACGCTCGACAAGGTGAAGCGCATCGGCGCGGCTTTGCTGCGCCGCGGACTGTCGAAGGATCGGCCGATCGTCATTCTCTCCGGCAACGACATCGAGCATGCGTTGCTTGGCCTCGCTGCCATGATGGTCGGCATTCCCTATGCGCCGATTTCGCCGGCCTATTCACTGATGTCGAGCGACTTCGGCAAATTGCGCATGATCGTCGAATTGCTGACGCCGGGCATGGTGTTTGCAGCCGACGGCATGGCGTTCGGAAAAGCGCTTTACGCTACCGTGCCAGACGACATCGAACTCGTCGTCACCCGCAATCCGCTCGGCGATCGGTCGGTGACGATGTTCGCCGATCTGATCGGCGACGAGGACACGCGCGGCGTCGATGCGGCGCATGCGCAAGTTGGGCCGGACTCGATCGCCAAGTTCCTGTTCACGTCGGGGTCGACCGGCACGCCGAAGGGGGTGATCAACACCCACCGCATGCTCAATTCCAATCAGGCCATGCTGCGCGGCAACCTGCCTTTCGTGAAGGATGAGCCGCCCGTCATCGTCGACTGGCTACCGTGGAGCCACACTTTCGGCTCCAACCACAACTTCAATCTGGTGCTGGTGAATGGCGGCTCGTTCTACATCGACGACGGCAATCCGACGCCACCGGGCGTGCCGAAGACAGCGCGCAATCTGCGCGATATCGCGCCGACCATCTATTTCAACGTGCCCAAGGGCTTCGAGGCACTGATCCCTCACTTCCGCGCCGACGACACGCTGCGCCGTAACTTCTTCAGCCGGCTCAACGTCCTGTTCTATGCCGGCGCCGGGCTCAATCAGGTGACCTATGACGAGATGAACGAGATCGCGGTCGAAACCACTGGCGAGCGCGTGATCTTCATTTCCTCGCTCGGTTCGACCGAGACCGCGCCGGCGGCGCTTGCCTGCACCTGGGATTTCGGCCGTCCCGGCAATATCGGGCTGCCCTGCCCCGGCGTCGAACTCAAGCTGGTGCCGAACGAAGGCAAACTCGAAGCGCGCTTGCGCGGCCCGCACATCACACCCGGCTATTGGCGGCAGGACCACCACACCCAAGGCGCCTTCGACGAGGAAGGCTTTTACAAGCTCGGCGACGCGCTCAAGTTCGCCGACCCCCAGGACCCCGACAAAGGTTTGCTGTTCGACGGCCGCATTGCCGAGGACTACAAGCTCTCGACCGGCACCTGGGTCAGCGTCGGGCCGCTGCGCGGCCGCTTCATCGATCACTTCGCGCCTTATGTACGCGATGTGGTGCTGGCCGGCGCCGATCGCGATTTCATCAGCGCTCTGGTGTTTCCCGACATCGAGGCCTGCCGCAAGCTCGCCGGTCTCGGCCCCGAGGCGACATCGGTCGAGATCGTCGCCGCACCGACCGTGCGCCTGCTGTTCGCCGAGCGGCTGTTCGGGCTGGCGGCGGAGGCCAAAGGCTCGTCGACGCGCGTGGAGCGCATTATCTTGATGGCCGAGCCGCCGTCGATGGACAAAGGCGAGGCGACCGACAAGGGCTCGATCAACCAGCGCGCCGTCCTGGCGACCCGCGCGACTTTGGTGGACGAACTCTATGCCGACACGCCGTCGCCAAATGTGATCCGGAGCGACAGTTGACCATGACCGTGACCGCTGAACCGTTGCAGCAGCCTGCCACCCGCGCGGTGAGGCTCGGCCCGCAGGCCGTCGATATCGAACGTCGCGTCGACGGCACGATGATCCTGCGCTCGCCGGAGCCGCTCGCGCCCTATCCGAACAAGCTGACCGAGCGGCTGGAATACTGGGCCAAGCATGCGCCGGATCGCGTCTTCATGGCGCAGCGAAACGGCAAGGCCGACGGCTGGCGCACCATCACCTACGCGCAGGCGCTCGATCATGCCCGCCGCATCGGTACGGCGCTGCTCAAGCACAATCTGTCCGCCGAGCGGCCGATCGTCATCCTCTCCGGCAACGATCTCGAACATGCCATGCTCGGCCTCGCCGCCATCTACATCGGCGTGCCCTACGCGCCGATCTCGCCGGCCTATTCGCTGGTGAGCCAGGACTTCGCGCGGCTGAAATCGATCTTCGAACTGATCACGCCCGGCCTCGTCTTCGCCGCCGACGGCAAGGCCTTCGCGCGCGCCATCGACACCATCGTGCCGAAGGATGTGCCGGTGGTCGTGACGCGCAATCCGGTCGAGGGCCGCACGACTTTGTTCTCCGACCTCTTGGCCGCGCCGACCGCCGCGGTCGATGCCGCGCACGACAAGGTCGGCCCCGACACTATCGCCAAGTTCCTGTTCACCTCAGGCTCCACCGGCACGCCGAAATGCGTGATCAACACCCAGCGCATGTGGTGCGCCAACCAGGTGATGCTGCGCCAGGCGCTCGCCTATTTCCAGGACGAGCCGCCGGTCATCCTCGACTGGGCGCCGTGGCATCACACCGCCGGCGGCAACCACGACGTCGGTCTCGTTCTCTATAACGGCGGCACCTTCTATATCGACGAAGGCAAGCCGCTGCCTGGCGCCATCGACGAGACGGTGCGCAATCTGCGCGACATCGCCTCGACCTGGTACTTCACCGTGCCCAAGGGTTACGAGGCGCTGCTGCCTTATCTGCGCGCCGACGCGGACCTGCGCCGCATGTTCTTCTCGAAGGTGAAGGTGCTGTGGTTCGCCGGCGCAGGCCTCGCGCAGCACGTTTTTGACGAGATCAATGCGCTGGCGGTAGAGACCTGCGGCGAGCGCGTGCAGTTCCTGACCGGCTTCGGCTCGACCGAGACCGCGCCCTGCGCGCTGGCGCGGACCTTCTATCATCCCAACTCAACCAATATGGGCCTGCCCGTCCCCGGCCTCGAGCTCAAGCTGGTGCCGGTCGAAGGCAAGCTGGAAGCGCGCGTACGCGGGCCCAACATCACGCCGGGCTACTGGCGGCAGCCGCAATACACCAGTAATGCCTTCGATGAAGAAGGCTTCTACAAGCTTGGCGACACCTTCAAGTTCGCCGATCCCGATCATCCGGAGCAGGGCCTGTTGTTCGACGGTCGCATCGCCGAGGACTTCAAACTGTCGTCCGGCACCTGGGTCAATGTCGGACCGCTGCGCGCGCAGTTCATCGACGCCTTCAAGCCTTTCGTGCGCGACGTCGTGTTTGCCGGGCTGGACCGCGATTATCTCGCCGCGCTGGTGTTTCCCGACGTCGAAGCCTGCCGCAGGATTCTGCACCGTGCGCCGGATACGCCGGCCGACCAGATTGTGCAGCATTACGACGTGCAACAGCACTTCGCGACCATGCTGGCACAAATGGCGGCCGCCTCGACCGGCTCGTCGAACCGCGTTCAGCGCATCATGCTCATGACCGAGCCGCCGTCGATGGATCTCGGCGAAATGACCGACAAGGGCTCGATCAACCAGCGCACCGTGCTCAAGAACCGCGCCGCGCTGGTCGAAGAACTATATGCCGACGCGGTGTCGCCGCGCGTAATCCGCTTGTAATGGAGTGACAGAAGTGACCGACAAACCCGCCGGTATCGGCGCCACCTATGACGACGCCTGGCTGATCGACGGCGCGCGCACGCCCTTCGTCGACTATAACGGCGCGCTGGCGCCAATTTCACCGATCGACCTCGGCATCAAGGCCGCGCGCGAGGCCATCAAGAAATCCGGCGTGTCGGCCAAGGATGTGGGCACCGTGATCGCCGGCTCGATGGCGCAGGCCTCGTTCGATGCCTACATGCTGCCGCGCCATGTCGGGCTTTATGCCGGCGTGCCACAGGAAACGCCGGCGCATCTGGTGCAGCGCGTTTGCGGTACCGGCATTGAAGTGATCGCGCAAGCTTCCGACGCCACCTCGCTCAAGCGCGCCGATCTCGCTCTGTGCGTCGGCGCCGAGTCGATGAGCCGCAATCCGGTCGCGTCCTACACCAGCCGCGGCGGTTTCCGCATGGGACAGGTCGAGTTCAAGGACTTCCTGTGGGAAGCGCTGATGGATCCCGGCGTCAACTGCACCATGGGCGACACCGCGGAGAATCTCGCCAAGCAATATCAGATCACGCGCGCCGAAGTGGACGCCTATGCCTCGCGCTCGTTCGAGCGCGCCGTGAAGGCCGCCGAATTCCGCGCCGGTGAAATCTCAGCCGTGACGACCGAGAAGTTCGAAGTCGAGGGCATGAATGCGCGCGGCATCCGCGTGAAAGAAGACGTGACCAGCGACACGCATGTGCGTCCCTCGTCCGTCGAGCAACTGGCCAAGATCAAACCGGCCTTCGGCGGCGTGCAGACCGGCGGCAATTCCTCGGCCATCGTCGATGGCGCGGCAGCCGTGCTAGTGTCGTCCAAGGCCTATGCCGAAAAGAACGGCAAGAAGACGCTGGCGCGCATCATCGCCAGCGCCGCCGTCGGTGTGCCACCGGAGATCATGGGCATCGGTCCGGTGCCGGCGATCAAGGCCGTGATCGAACGCGCCGGCCTCAAGCTCGAGGACATCGGCCGCTTCGAGATCAACGAGGCCTTCGGCGCGCAGGTGATGGCCTGCGCCCGCGCGCTCGGGCTCGACGAGGACAAGCTCAACGTCAATGGCGGCGCCATCGCCATCGGCCACCCGCTGGGCGCCACCGGTATCCGCCTGACCCTGACTTTGGCGCGTGAGTTGAAGCGCAGCGGCCTGCGTTATGGTATCTCCTCGGCCTGCATCGGCGGCGGCCAGGGCATTGCGCTGCTGATCGAGAACCCGGACGCGAAGCACTAAGAGGACCGTACAATGGACATTAAGGGACAGGCCGCGATCGTCACCGGCGGCGCATCGGGTTTGGGCGCCGCGACCGCGCGCGTGCTGGCCAAGGCCGGCGCCAAGGTCGCCGTGTTCGATCTCAACGAAAAGGCGGCCAATGACGTCGCCAACGAGATCGGCGGCATCGCCATTGCCTGCGACGTCGCGTCCGACACCGGCGCCAAGGCCGCGATCGATGCCGCTGCGACTGTCCATGGCCCGGCGCGCGTGCTGGTCAATTGCGCGGGCATCGGCCCGGCCAAGCGCATCGTCGGCAAAGACGGCCCGATGCCGCTCGCCGACTATGAGCGCGTTATTCGCGTCAATCTGATCGGCTCTTTCAACATGATGCGGCTGGTCGCCGCCAACATGCAGGCGGCCGAGCCGCTCGCAGGTGGCGAGCGCGGCGTCATTATTTCCACGGCGTCGGTCGCGGCCTTCGAGGGCCAGATCGGCCAGTCCGCCTATGCCTCGTCCAAGGGCGCCGTCGCGGCGCTGACGCTGCCGGCGGCGCGCGAATTCGCGCAGTTCGGCATCCGCGTCTGCGCTATCGCGCCGGGCATTTTCTCAACGCCGATGCTCAAGGGCCTGCCGCAGGAAACGCAGGATTCGCTCGGCGCCTCGGTGCCGTTCCCCAAGCGTCTCGGCGAGCCGGAAGAATACGCCAAGCTCGCGCTGCACATCGTCGAGAACGGCTATCTCAACGGCGAAGTCATCCGCATCGACGGCGCGCTGCGCATGGCGCCGCGCTGAAGGATGAGTGACGCCGACCGCATCGTCGATCTCTACGAGCGCAAGGCGCATGACTGGGCCGCCGACCGGCGGCGACAGCCGCACTTCTTCGAGCAAGGCTGGCTCGATCGTTTCCTGAGTCTTGCGCCGGAAGGCAGCGCCATCCTCGATATCGGCTGCGGCTTCGGCCGTCCCATCGCGGCCTATCTGATTCCGCAGGACCGCGCCGTCACCGGCGTCGATTCATCGCCCACCATGATTGAATTGTGCCGGCGGGACTTTCCCGATCAGGACTGGCGCGTTACCGACATGCGGACGCTCGACCTCGGCCATCGCTTCGGCGGCATCCTCGCCTGGGACTCGTTCTTTCACCTTGCTCATGACGATCAGAGGCGCATGTTCCCACTCTTCGCCGCGCATGCCTTACCGGGCGCACCCTTGATGTTCACCAGCGGCTCCGAACACGGCGAAGCCATCGGCAATCTCCACGGCGAGCCGCTCTATCACGCCAGTCTCGCCCCGGACGAGTATCGGGCGCTGCTCGCGGCCAACGGCTTTGCCGTGCTGGATGCCTGCATGCACGATCCGGACTGCGGCGGCCACACCATCTGGCTGGCGCGGCGAGCCGAACACCGCTAATAAACGAGCGCCATGGCCTACACCAACACGCGAAACCTGCGCATCGAATGGGGCGACTGCGACCCCGCCGGGATCATCTTCTATCCCAATTATTTCCGCATCTTCGACCACTCGATCGAAATGCTGTTCGAGTCGGCGCTCGGCATCACCAAATACGAGATGTTCGACAAGCTGGAATTCGCCGGCTGGCCGCTGCTCAAGACGCAGGCCCGGTTCCTCAAGCCGACCCGCTTCGGCGACGATTGTCTGGTCGCCAGCACCATCACCTTCGGCCGCACCTCGTTCGAAGTGAGCCATACGATCACGCTGAAGGGCGAGACCTGTGTCGAGGCCAACGAGAAGCGAGTCTGGACGGTGCGGGACGCCGGTGGGCAGCTCAAGTCCCATCCCATTCCCGACGCGGTGCTGGCCAAGTTCGAGTAAGGCTTTCGCCGCTTTCTTCACCTCTCCCATAGGGAGAGGTCGGCTCACGAAGTGAGCCGGGTGAGGGGTTACAAACTATCGAGAGGCACTTACCCCCTCACCCCAACCCTCTCCCCCATAGCTCGCCGGACGGCGAGCGTTCGCTCGCCTATGGGGGAGAGGGAGCACGCCCAGTTGGCGCATAGGCCGCAACCGCCGGCCTGCGTTGTCAGCCTTGCGCCGCTCGCGTAGAACGCGGACCAACCGACAATCAACATTCCGCAATCCGAAAACCGGATTTGCGAACCACGGGAAAAACGCCGATGCGCATCGACGCCTGGAACCACTTTCTGCCGAGCCGCTTCTTCAAGGTGCTGATCGACTCAGGCCTGCCCGATATCGGCAAGCGCATGCGCGAAGTGCCGTGCATCCACGATCTCGACATCCGCAAGAAGGTGGTCGACACATTCCCCGATTATGCGCAGATCCTGTCGCACGGCATGCCGCCGCTGGAAATGCTCGCCAAGGGCGACGGCGCCAAGGTCGAGGAATATGCGCGGCTTATCAACGATGAGTTCGCCGAGATCATCGAGAAGGACCGCGATCACTTCCCCGGCTGGGTAGCGCAGGGCGCGCTCGGTGCGCCGGACGCCGGCGTCGCGGAAGCGCGGCGCGCGATCAAAAACGGCGCGCTCGGCGTGCAAATCTACACCAATGTCGCCGGCGTGCCGCTCGACGATCCGAAGTTCGAGCCGTTCTTTGCCGAGATGGAAAAGCTCGACAAGCCGATCTGGATGCATCCCTCGCGCGGCGCCAACTTCCCCGATTACGCCAGCGAGAAGACCTCCAAGTATGAAATCTGGTGGGCCTTCGGCTGGTCTTACGAGACCGCCGCGGCGATGGCGCGCCTCGTGTTTTCCAAGATCATGGACAAGTATCCGAAGCTGAAGGTCATCAGCCACCATTTCGGCGGCATCGTGCCGATGGTGGAAGGCCGTATCGGTCCCGGCTGGGACCAGCTCGGTTCGCGCACCTCAGGCGAGGACCTCGGCAAGCTGCTCGGCGAACTCAAGCACCGCCCGCTCGATTACTTCAAGCACCGCTTCTACGCCGATACCGCGACCTTCTCCTCGCGCGCTGGCGTCGATATCGGCCTGTCGTTCTTCGACCACGACAAGATCGTGTTTGCCTCGGACTGTCCGTTCGACCCCGAGAAGGGCACGATGTACACGCGCGACGCCATCAAGTTCATGGACGAGGTCGACCTGCCGAAGGCCACCAAAGAAGCGATCTGGCACGGCAATCTCGAACGCATGACCGGCACGAAGCTGGTGAAGTAAGCGGATTGCGGGACGGACGCCGATCATGACGACACGCAAGCCGGTGGTCATCGCCGGCGCCGGCCCCACCGGCCTGATGTGCGCGCTGGCCTTGCGCGCGCAGGATATCCCAGTCGTATTGCTGGAAGCCGAGGAGGCGCTGACGCACGACCTGCGCGCCGGCTCGTTCCATCCACCGACGCTCGAAATGATGGCGCCCTACGGCATCACCGAGCGGATGCACGAGACCGGCATCAAGGTCCGCCATTGGCAGGTTCGCAACCGGCCGGGGGACCTGGTCGCCGAGTTCGACCTCGATCTTCTTTCCGATGTCACGCCCTATCCCTATCGCCTGCATCTCGAGCAGCACCGGCTGACGCCGATCCAACTTGACTTGCTGAAGCAGGAAGGCGGCGCCGAGATTCATTTCGGCCACGCCGTGACCGGCTATACGCAAACGGACGACGGCGTCACGGTGGAGACCAGCGGCCCGTCCGGTGATCGCCGCTTCGAAGCGTCATGGCTGATCGGCGCCGATGGCGGCCGCAGCGTGGTGCGCAAGGGTCTGGCCATCGACTTCGAGGGCTTCACCTGGCCGGAACTGTTCGTCGTCGTCTCGACGTCCTACGACTTCGCGCAACACGGCTTTGCCTATAACTGCTATATCGCCGATCCCGTTGAATGGGGTGCGCTGTTCAAGGTGCCCGATGTAGGCCCGCCGGGCCTGTGGCGGCTCGCTTATCCAGTCAACCCGGAGGAAAGCGACGAGGTGTTGCTGTCGCCCGCGCGCGTTGAGGCGGCTTTGCAACGGCTAGTGCCGAAACGGGGCGTCTACGACATCCTCTATAAAAGCACCTACCGGGTGCACCAACGCGTCGCCTCGTCGTTTCGCGTCGGCCGCGTGCTGCTGGCGGGCGACGCCGCGCATCTCAACAACCCGCTCGGCGGCTTCGGCCTCAACAGCGGCATCCACGATGCCATCAATCTGTGCGACAAGCTCGCCGCCCACTGGCGCGGCGAAGGGGGCGAATATCTGCTCGACCTCTATTCGCGGCAGCGCCGCTTCGCCACCATCGAGCAGGTGCAGACCATGTCCATCCGTAACAAGCGGATGATGGAAGAGCGCGATCCCGCCGTGCAGCGCCAGCACCTTGAGGAAATGATCGCGGTGGCGAATGACCCGGCCAAGGCACGGGCGCATCTCCTGAACACCTCGATGATCCTGGGCCTCAGGCGGGCCAATGAGATGATTTAGCGGGGAAATGAGGCGCCGCGGGGCTTAAATGGTCCATCCAACTGGGCTATTTTGCCGCAATGTCCCTCACCCAGCCCGCCGGCATGTCCGAACCAGAATTGTCTCCGGAAGGCACGCAACCGCCGGACAGTGGCAAGCTGTCGCCGATGCTCGAGCAATATATCGAGATCAAGACCGCCAACCCGGACTCGCTGCTGTTCTACCGGATGGGCGATTTCTACGAGCTGTTCTTCGAGGACGCCGAGGTAGCGAGCCGGGCGCTCGGCATCGTGCTCACCAAGCGCGGCAAGCATCAGGGGCAGGACATCCCGATGTGCGGGGTGCCGATCCACCGATCCGACGAATATCTGCATCGCCTGATCGCGCTCGGCCATCGCGTCGCGGTGTGCGAGCAGCTCGAGGATCCGGCCGAAGCCAAGAAGCGCGGCTCAAAGAGCGTCGTCAAGCGCGACGTCGTTCGGCTTGTCACGCCCGGCACGCTCACCGAGGACACGCTGCTCGACGCGCGGCGCAACAACTACCTGCTCGCCATCGCGCGGGCGCGGCTGTCCTCGGTCGGCACCAAAGCGCGCTTCGGGCTCGCCTGGATCGACATGTCGACCGGCGAATTCCGTATCACCGAATGCGACCGCGTCATGCTGCCCGCCGAAATCGCGCGGCTGGAGCCCGGCGAAATCCTGATCTCGGACGCGCTCAATACCGACATCGAACTGATCCCGCTGTGGCGCGAACTGCCGGCGGTGACCCCACTCGGCCGCGACGTTTTCGACAGCGCGACCGCCGAGCGCCGCCTCACTTCGTTCTTTGCGGTCGCGACCAGCGACGGCTTCGGCGCCCTGACCCGGCTGGAAATCACTGCCGCCGCCGCGGCCGTCACCTATATCGAGCGCACGCAGATCGGCCAGCGCCCGCCTTTGTCGCCTCCCTTGCGCGAAGCCATCGCCTCCACCATGGCGATCGATCAGGCGACGCGCGGCAATCTGGAACTGATGCGCACGCTCTCAGGCGAGCGGCGCGGCTCGCTGCTCGACTGCATCGACCGCACCGTCACCTCAGCCGGTTCACGCCTGCTGGCGCAGCGGCTGTCGGCGCCGCTCACCGATGTGAACGCCATCGCGCGGCGTCTCGATGCCGTTGCCTGTTTCGTCGGCGACGTCGCGGCCCGCGCCGAGACCCGCTCGCGGCTCGCCGCCGCACCCGACCTTGCTCGCGCGCTGACCCGCATCGCCCTGCAACGCGGCGGTCCGCGTGACCTCGCCGCGATTCGCGATGGCATCGCCGCCGCGCATGAGCTGGCCCGCGCGCTCGCTACCATCAAGGATGCGCCGGACGAAATCGCGGAGGCCCTCGGCCTGTGCCACAAGGTCGATGCCGCGCTGGCCGACGAACTCGCCCGCGCGCTGAGCGACGAGCTGCCGCTGATCAAGCGCGACGGCGGTTTTGTCCGCGAAGGCTACGACGCCGCGCTCGACGACAACCGCGCGCTGCGCGATGAATCGCGCCGCGTGATCGCCGCGCTGCAGGCACGCTATGCCGACGACACCGGCGTCAAGGCGCTCAAGATCAAGCACAACAATGTGCTCGGCTACTTCGTCGAGGTCACGGCGCTCAACGCCGACAGGATGATGCAACCGCCGCTGAACGCGACCTTCATCCATCGTCAGACTCTGGCTGGACAGGTGCGCTTCACATCGACAGAGCTCGGCGAGTTGGAAGCCAAGATCGCAAGCGCCGCCGATCGCGCGCTCGGGCTGGAACTCGAGATTTTCGACACACTCTGCGCCGCCGTCATCGCGCAGGGCAACGCCATCAAGCAATGCGCCGAGGCCCTGGCCCGGCTCGATGTGGCCTCGAGCCTCGCGGCGCTGGCCGCAGAATGCAATTACGCGCGACCGCAGGTCGATGACAGCCTCGCCTTCTCCATCGAAGGCGGCCGCCATCCGGTGGTCGAGCAGGCGCTGTCGAAAGACGGCACGCCCTTCGTCGCCAATGACAGCGATCTGTCGCCGCCTGCCGGCGACGAAATGAGTGGGGGCTGCGGCCGCATCTGGCTGATCACCGGCCCGAACATGGCCGGCAAGTCGACCTTCCTGCGCCAGAACGCGCTCATCGCCATCTTGGCGCAGATGGGCTCTTTCGTGCCGGCGAAAGCCGCGCATATCGGCGTTGTCGACCGGCTGTTCTCGCGCGTCGGTGCCGCCGACGATCTGGCGCGCGGCCGCTCGACCTTCATGGTCGAGATGGTCGAGACTGCGGCCATTCTCAATCAGGCCGGCAACCGCGCGCTGGTCATTCTGGATGAAATCGGCCGCGGCACCGCGACCTTCGACGGCCTGTCGATCGCCTGGGCCACCATCGAGCATCTGCACGACGTCAACACCTGCCGTTCGCTGTTCGCAACGCATTATCACGAGCTCACGGCATTGTCGGCGCGGCTTGCCCGCGTTCATAACGTCACCATGAAGGTGAAGGAGTGGAAGGGCGACGTCGTCTTCCTGCACGAGGTCGTGGCCGGCGCCGCCGACCGCTCCTACGGTATTCAGGTGGCGAAACTCGCCGGTCTGCCGGGAAGCGTGATCGAGCGGGCCAAAGTGGTGCTCGCCAAACTCGAGCAGGAAGACCGCGCTGCGCCGAAAGGTTTCGAGGACCTGCCGCTGTTCGCGGCGAATTATCAGCCGCCCGCGGCGCCAGCCGAACCCGCGCATGAGCGCGTCATCGCCGCTATCGCGGCACTCAATCCCGACGAGCTGTCGCCGCGCGAGGCGATGGAGGCGCTGTATCAGTTGAAGGCCAGGCTGCGCGAGGCGGAAAAGCATTGACCGTCATGCCCCGCGAATGCGGGGCATCCAGCTCTTTCAATATTCACAGAGAAGTTCTGGATCGTCCGCTTTCGCGGACGATGACAACTAGTACCGCCTGTTCTTCCAAACCCACAATAGCCCGTTCCACGCCACACAGACGGCAAGGCCGATCAGATAGGCCCACCACACACCGACGACTTCCGCCAGCAAGTGCACGGCCAGCAGGCCGAATGTCAGGCCGATGAGCGGCACCTGCAGATGCGCGGCGACGCTCGCCGCCGCCGTGCCGCCGGCGCGCGTATAAAGGATGATGAAGAACGAGCTCATCGCCACGGGGAAGAACGCGAACACGCCCGAGAAGTATGAGCCGATCGTCGAGCTCAGGGCCGTCACGACGATGACCACAACCGTCACGACGGCGGCCCGCCAGGCAAGATCGCGCCCGGTCAGGGTCACGCGCGCCCTGGCCTTCGCGTCGCCGAGAAAATGCGAGGCGATAGTGATCGTGATTGGATAGACGATAGCGTTGGCGAGCAGCGCAGTCGGCGCCGTCCACGGCACCAGCCGTGACAGGAAGACACCGCCCAGCCAGACCAGCAGAGCGCCGCCGAGGCTGGGCAGCAGCCGGTGACGCGGCGCCAGCACCGCAAACGTCAACGCGGAGAGCGGCACCACCGCGTTGGCGACCATGCTGCCGATGACGCTCTGGGCAATGAAATGCGCGTCGTGCTCGACGGCGAGGATAATCATGGCCGCGCCGCCGGCGGTCGGCAGCGCCGCGATCAGCGCACCGATAAACGGCCCCGAACGCTCAACCACCACCGAGGCGATCACGACGATGCTCGCCGTCATGACAATCTTGAGCGCGAGGCCGAACCAGAACATCGACGGGAGCAGCGTGGCGCTCATGCGGCTTTGGCCTGACGGCGGATGAAGAAGATCAGCAAATTGACGGCGACGGAAACGGCCAGGGTCAGGCCCATCGCCCAGACCGAACCGAGCGGCTCGGCCGTCAAATGCAACGCCAGCATCGCGAGGCCGAAGCCGCCGAGGCCGACCGCCGAGTGCGCCAGCACCGTCGCCGTCGCTCGCCCGCCGACACGGGGATGCAGAATGATGGCGATGCTCGAGAGCACAATGGGAAACACCGCGAGATTGCCGCTTGCGGCCGGGCCGATATGATAGCTCAGCGTGACAACGACGCCGACCAGCACAGCCACGAGCCCGGCGCGCAGCAGATAGTCGTACCAATAAGTCCGCATGCGCGGAAACTGGATGTGCGGCAGCATTTTCTGCACCGCCAGCGCAATGCCGACGGCAACGATATTGACCGCAATCGTACTCCAAAATCCGAGTTGCAGCCGATTGCCCAGCCAGATCAACAGGCCCCACATCAGGAATGCGCCGGCAAGGCTGACGATCAGCGATCGCCGCTGCGCCAGCAAGCAGTAGGTCAGCGCAAAGAAGATGTTGACCGCGTTCGAGAACATGCTGCCGAGCGCGCTGGCACCGATGAAATGCGCGTCGTGATCGATAGCCAGAAAAATATAGATCGGCCCGGCGCTGATCGGCAGCGTCGCCACAAGGCCGCCGATCAGAGGCCCTGCCCGCTCCGCCGTCACCGTCGCCGCGATGAGAAACGCGGCAGTAACGGCCATGCGTACCACCAGCGTCAGCGCGAAGTAAAGATCGGGAGACATTGTCTGCCTTGATGTCGTCCCGGGCGAGCGAATGCGAGACCCGGGACCCATACGCCGTGTGCTATCGAGGAATCTGTGGGTATGGGTCCCCGCTTTCGCGGGGACGACGCATTCGTTACGCCCGCGCCACCGTCACATCGACCGGCGGGCCGCTCTTGATGGTCTGGTAGACCACGCAATAGCGCTCGGTGAGCTTGAGGAGCTGATCGAGCTTTTCCTGCGGCGCGTCGGTGTCGAGATCGAAGCGCAGGCGAATCTGGGCAAAGCCGACCGGCGCATCCTTGGCGACACCGAGCGTGCCGCGGAAATCGAGATCGCCTTCGGCCGAAACGCTCCCAGATTTCAACGGAATCTCGAGCGCGGTTGCCACCGCCTTCACGGTGACGCCGGCGCAGGCAACGAGCGCTTCGAGCAGCATATCGCCCGAGCACAGCTCCAGCCCGGAGCCGCCCGTTGCCGGATGCAGGCCGGCGACCGCAAGTGCGCGGCCGGTCTCCACCTTGCAAGCGATATTGGTGTCGTCGAGCGTGCCTTTCGCCTTCAGCGTGATCATCGCCGAAGCGGCATCGCTCTTGTACTTGTCCTTGATCGGCGCCTGCATGGCGCGCAGTTCATTGGCGTCCATCGTCGTTGTTTCCTTAAGCCGTCGTCAGCACGACGCGACCGACCACCTTGCCGGCCTTGAGATCGTCGAGCGCCTGCTGCACCTCGTCGAGCGGACGCTCGCGGATCGGCACCGGCGGCGCGCCGGTGCGGCTGACCAGTTCGAGCAGCTCCTTCATGTCCGGCAGCGAGCCGACATAGGAGCCTTGGATGGTCATGGCACGCATTGGGAAGAACGGCGTCGAGATGGTGATGTCGCCGCCGAACAGGCCGACGATGACGATCTTGCCGCCCTTGGTAATGAGACCGTCGATCGAGAGCTTCACCGTATCCGACGAGCCGACGAAATCAATGACCGCCCAGGCGCCGCCATTGGTGGCATCGATGATTTGCTTGGCGGCATCCGGCGCGCGGCCGTCGATCGCCGCCACCGCGCCGGCTTTCAGCGCGGCTTCGCGTTTGACCGGGTCGATGTCGACCATGATCACGCTCTTGCCGCCCATTGCCTTGTGCAAGGCGATCGCCATCAGGCCGAGGCCGCCGGCGCCCATGATCACGACCGGTTCGTCCTTGAGGGTATCGCTCACCTTCTTCAGTGCGCTGAACGCCGTAACGCCGGAACAGGCCAGCGGCGCCGCTTGCACCGGGGTGAGATTGCCGATGTCGAACAAATGGCGCGGATGCGGCACGACGAGATGGCTGGCATAGCCGCCGTCCGAGAACACGCCGAGGTTCTTCGGCGTCTTGCAGAGGTTCTCTTCGCCGCGCCGGCAGACCATGCACTGGCCGCAGCCGATCCAGGGATTGGCGAGCTTGATTTCGCCGACCTTGACGCCCTTGGCGTCCGGGCCGACGGCGACGACTTCGCCGACATTCTCGTGGCCCATGGTGAGCGGCAGCTTGATGCCGCGCTCCAGGAGCTGCATGCGCTTGCCGCCGCCGAGTTCGTAATAGCCGTCCCAGATATGGAGGTCGCTGTGGCAGACGCCGGATGCCTTGATCTTCAGGAGCACCTCGGTGCCCTTGGGTTCAGGCGTCGGCTTTTCATTCAGTTGAAGGGGCTGCCCGCAGGTGCAGACCTGGAACATACGCATGTCGTTTCTCTCCCGGATGGCATTTTGGCCCGGGACCATAGCCCATGATCCCGGAAAGTGGGACCCGGATTTCGGATAAGCTCATGTGCCGAAAAGAGGGGCGGCTCACCACCACATGCCCGCGCCGGCCGGCGCCTCATCCTCTTTTTCGTGGGGCTTGCGCGCCAGCGAGCGGTCCAGCGCGGCAAGGACCTGCTTTTTTACCGTCTCGAAGCGGGCCGACTGGCGGTCACGCGGCCGGGCCAGGCCGGTCGCGATTTCCTCGAACAGACGCCCCGGACGCGGCTTCATCACGTAAATGCGATCCGCGAGCACGACGGCCTCCTCGACGTCGTGCGTCACCAGAATGAGCGTCGGACGCAGGTCGGCCCAGAGGTCGAGCAGATGCTCCTGGAGGTCTGCGCGGGTGAAGGCGTCGAGCGCCGAGAACGGTTCGTCGAGCAGCAGCACCTCGGGCCTCGGCACCAGCGCCCGGGCGATGGCCACGCGCTGCGCCTGGCCGCCGGACAATTCGCGCGGCCAGGCCCGCGCCTTGTCGGCGAGGCCGACGCGCTTGAGCGCCTCGCCGACGCGGGCGACACGCTCGGCCTTCGGCAGATGCTCGAGGCCGAAGCCGATATTGTCGGCGACGCTCAGCCACGGCAGCAGGCGCGGCTCCTGGAATACGATGCCGATCTTTTCGTGCGGCGCCGTCACGGCGGCGCCATCGAGCACGACGCGGCCGCGGCTCGGCGTGTCGAGGCCGGCGATGGCGCGCAGCATGGTCGACTTGCCGCATCCGGAGCCGCCGACAATGGCGACGATCTCGCCGGGTTGAACGGCGAAGCTGACGCCCTCAAGCGCATGCGCGCCATTCGGATAGGTCTTGCCGACGCCTTCGAGCTGCAACATCGCCTCAGGCCTCCGTGTGCCGGGCGCGGTCTTCCCAGCGCAATAGGGGCGCGGTCAAGCCGACGATCAACCAGTCGGTGATCTTGCCGAGCACCGCGAAGGCGACAATGGCGGCGACGATCTGCGCCGGCTTGCCGAGCTGCTGGCCGTCGACCAGCAGGAAGCCGAGGCCTTCCGAGGCGCCCATGAATTCGGCGGCGACAACGAACATCCAGCCGAGGCCAAGGCCAGAACGCAGCGCCACGACATAAGACGGCAGAACGGCCGGCAGCAGGATACGGCGCACCATCTGGAAGCCGGACAGGCGGAAGGCGCGGCCGACTTCGACCACCTTGCGGTCAACCGAGATCACAGCACCCATGACGCCGAGATAGACCGGGAAGAACACGCCGACGGCGATCAGCGTGATCTTGGACGCCTCGAAGATGCCGAGCCACAGGATGAATAGCGGCACCCAGGCGATCGAGGGAATGGCGCGCAGCGCCTGCAAAGTGGGATCGAGGAGCCGCCGGGTTAGCGCCGAATAGCCGGTGATGGCACCAAGCACGGTACCGGCGGCAACACCGAGACCGAAGCCGGCAGCGACGCGGGCGACGGTGGCGGCGGCATGACGCTGCAATTCGCCCGTTTTGGCGAGTTCCATGAAGGTCGCATAGATGACCGACGGCGGCGGCACGAGGCGTCCGTTGGACAGGCCGAAACGCACGGCCAGTTCCCAGCCGACCGCCAGCACGACCGGGACGATCAGCCCCAGCGCCGGCTTGGCATAGCGGGTCCAGGACGCGCGCTGCGCCGGAGCGGCCTCAATGTCATCGGCTGCGGTACTCATGACCCCTAAAGACATAGGACGCTCATAAAAGGCAACAGGCACAATGTTGGCGGCAAAGCACGGCCCGCTCCCTCTCCCCTGTGGGGAGAGGGTTGGGGTGAGGGGGTAAGTGAAGTCGTTAGTTTGTAACCCCTCACCCGGATCGCTTCGCGATCCGACCTCTCCCAATGGGAGAGGTTAAGAAGGCAGAGATCAGTTGGTGCCGGCGGCGAGATAGCGATCGTCGATCAGGTCGTTGAGCGCTTTCTTGACGTCCACATCGGCCTTGATGACGCCCGCCTTCTGCAGCGCGAGGCCCGCCTCGAGGATCGACTCGCGCTGCGGCGCGCCGATCTTCGAGTGGGTAAGCTCGGTACGCTCCTTGAGCTGTTTGTCGACGACATTTCCGGGCAGCTTGGTGACGGCGATGAAGTCGGCCTTCACCTCGTCATAGTGCGACAGCGAATACTTGCGGGCTTCCTCGTAGACCGCGAGCACGCGCTTGACGAGATCGGGATGATCCTTGGCGAAGTCCTCGCGGACGTTCAGGATGCCCCAGGTGTTGGCGGCGGCGTTGCGGTAGAACAGCTTGGCACCATCCTCGACTTCGGCCTGCGCCATCATCGGGTCGAGACCGGCCCAGGCATCGACGTCGCCGCGGATCAGCGCGGTCTTGCCATCGGCATGCTGCAACAGCACCGGCGTGATGTCCTTATCGGTCAATCCCGCGCTCAACAATGCACGGACGAGGAAGATGTGCGGATCGGTGCCGCGCGTCACCGCGACGCGCTTGCCCTTGAGATCCTCGATCTTCGCGATCTTTGAATCCTTGCCGGTAACCAGCGCGGTCCATTCCGGACGCGAGTAGACGTAGATCGACTTGATCGGATTGCCGTTGATCTTGGCGACCAGCGCCGCCGAACCGGCGGTCGAACCGAAGTCGATCGAACCGGCATTGAGGAATTCGAGCGCCTTGTTCGAGCCCGCCGACTGCACCCAGCGAATGGCGATGCCGTCCTTGGCGAACTCTTTCTCGAGCAGGCCCTTGTTCTTGAGCAGGATCGAAACCGGGTTGTAGGTCGCCCAGTCGACCCGCAATTCCTTCGGCTTGTCGGCCGCGTGCGCGACCGCCGCCGGGACGAGGCCGGCGACCAGACCGAGCGCAATCAGTGAACGCCGTGAAAACGAAACCATGTCTTGCTCCCCAAGAACGGCGGAACGACAGCGCCCCGCAGAATATTTATTCTTTAGAACGCCATATTTTCCACGTCAAAAGCATAGTATTAGCTATTTTTGGTGACATGTTGGAAAAATATACCAAATGGCACCATCCGGCAGCATCGGTACTATCTTGAAGCAGTGGCGGTGACTTCTACCGCGCTCTCCGCTATCCGGATGACCCCATGGCCTCTCTTGCCCTCGAGCGCGATTCGACCAAGCCCGCGACCTCACCGTCTCGCAACGGCGGCGACCTGATCGACAGCCGGGCCATCATTGCCGACCTCGAAGAGCTGGCCACCGCGAAGCGCGGCAACGACATCGAACTCCGCGCCGCCGTGGCGCAACGTCTGAAAGCCGCGCTGAACGAAGGCCGCGACAAGGCCGAACGTCTGCTGCTGAAGGACCGTCACGGCCGGCTCTGCGCCGAGCGCATCTGCCGGATGGAAGACGACATCATCGGCATTCTTTACGATTTCGTGCGCAAGCATCTCTATCCGTCGGAGAACCCGTCCGAGACCGAGCACATGGCGATCGTCGCCACCGGCGGCTACGGCCGCGGGTTTCAGGCGCCGAACTCGGACATCGATCTGTTGTTTCTGCTGCCCTACAAGCAGACCGCCTGGGGCGAGCAGGTCGCGGAGACGATCCTCTATGCGCTGTGGGACACCGGGCTGAAGGTCGGACACGCCACGCGGTCGATCGACGAGTGCATCCGCCAGGCCAAGGCGGACATGACCATCCGCACCGCATTGCTGGAGTCGCGCTTCCTGCTCGGGGACCGCAAGCTGTTCGACGAACTGGTAACGCGTTTCGACACCGACGTAGTCCGCAACACCGCAGCGCAGTTCGTCGCCGCCAAACTCGCCGAGCGCGAAGAGCGCCACCGCCGCAGCGGCCAATCACGCTATCTGGTCGAGCCGAACGTCAAGGACGGCAAAGGCGGCCTGCGCGACCTGCACACCTTGTTCTGGATCGCGAAATACGTCTACCGCGTGCGCGAGCCGGAAGAACTGGTGAAGCGAGGCGTGTTCGACAAAAATGAGTACGCGCTGTTTCGCCGCTGCGAGGATTTCCTCCTGGCCGTGCGCTGCCATCTGCACTTCCTGACCGGGCGCCCCGAGGAGCGGCTGTCGTTCGACGTGCAGCGCGAGATCGCGGTGCGGCTCGGCTATACCGAACATCCCGGCATGCAGGATGTCGAGCGTTTCATGAAGCACTACTTTCTGGTCGCCAAGGATGTCGGCGACCTGACGGCGATTCTGTCTGCCGAGCTCGAGGTCAGCCATGCCAAGGGGGCGCCGGTCCTGAGCCGCGTGATGTCCAGGCTGCGGCCGGTGAAGCGCAAGCAGCTCGGCGATTCCAAGGACTTCATCGCCGAGAACAACCGTATCCTTTGCGTCAACGCCAATGTGTTCAAGCGCGATCCGGTCAACCTGATCCGCATCTTCCATCTGGCGCAGAAGCACAATCTCGCTCTGCATCCCGATGCAATGCATGCGATGACGCGCTCGCTCAAATTGATCGACGCGAAGCTGCGCGACAACGAGGAAGCGAACGAACTGTTCCTCGATATTCTCACCTCCAAGCGCGATCCGGAAACCGTGCTGCGCCGCATGAACGAAGCCGGCGTGCTCGGCCGTTTCGTCCCCGCCTTCGGCAAGGTGGTGGCGATGATGCAGTTCAACATGTATCACCACTATACGGTGGACGAGCATCTCCTGCGGTGCATCGGCGTGCTCTCCGAAATGGAGGAAGGCGCCGCGAGCGATGCGCCGCTGGCCAACGAGCTGATCCACAAGATCAAGCCGGCGAGCCGGACGCTGCTGTTCGTGGCGATGTTCCTGCACGACATCGCCAAGGGCCGGCCCGAGGATCACTCCATCGCCGGCGCAAGGATCGCGCGCCGTCTGTGCCCACGCCTCGGACTGTCGGCTGCGGACACGGCGACCGTCGCCTGGCTGATCGAACAGCACCTGGTCATGTCGACCGTGGCGCAATCGCGTGACCTGTCGGACCGCAAGACCATCGAGAATTTCGCCGCGGTGGCGCAGTCGGTTGAGCGGCTTAAGTTGCTCACCATTCTCACCATCGCCGACATCAAGGCGGTCGGCCCCGGCGTGTGGAACGGCTGGAAGGCGCAGCTCGTGCGTACGCTCTATTTCGAGACCGAGCCCGTGCTGACCGGCGGTTTCTCCGAGGTCAACCGCGCCCAGCGCGTGGCCGCGTCGCAGGCCGAATTCCGTCATGCCCTGCAGGGCAAGCAGTGGCCGGCAGAAAAGATCGAGGCCCACATCGCCCGCCTCTATCCGGCCTACTGGCTCAAGGTCGATCTCGAGCACAAGATCGAGCACGCCGACCTGCTGCGCGGCGTGGAAGGCTCCGGCAAGAATCTGGCCACCGCGATCCGTTTCGATACGGCGCGCGCGGTCACCGAACTGACGGTGCTGGCGCCCGATCATCCTTGGCTGCTGTCGATCATCGCCGGCGCCTGCGCCATGGCGGGCGGCAACATCGTCGACGCGCAGATATTCACCACGACTGACGGCCATGCGCTCGATACCATCTCGCTATCCCGCGAATTCGAGCGCGACGACGACGAGCAACGCCGCGCCGACCGCATCGCGACCTCGATCGAAAAGGCGTTGCGCGGCGAGTTGCGCCTGCCCGACGTGGTCGCCCGGCGGGCGCCGCCGAAAGGCCGCATCAAGGCGTTCTCGGTCGTGCCCGGCGTGGACATCAACAATCAATGGTCGCACCGCTACACGATGGTCGAAGTTGCGGGTCTCGACCGGCCGGGCCTGCTGTATGAGCTGACCGCGACTTTATCGAAGCTCAACCTCAACATCGCATCGGCGCATGTCGCCACCTTCGGCGAGCGCGCGGTCGACGTATTTTACGTGACCGACCTGATGGGCGCCCAGATCACCTCGCCGACCCGGCAGGCCGCCGTCAAACGCGCGCTGATCGCGCTGTTCGCCCATCCCGATGCCAGGCCGGGCAAGGGCGCGGCGTGACATGCGACCTGACCACGTACAGCAACATGGATTCAAACAGCGGGCCTGAAGTCGCCGCCATGATCCGTCGTCCGGCCATTTGCATCGCGGGCCTGACCGTCGCCGCCTTGTTGGCGGGGCTGCCGGCTGCGAGCGCCGCCGCACCGCCACCTGAACTGCGCGTGGCCATTCAGTACTCGATCTCGATGATCGGCGTTCCGGTCGGCCGCATCACTTGGACAGTCGAACTCGGGCCGAACAGCTACCAGACCTCTGCAAGCGGCAAGGCGAGCCGCGCGGTGAGCATCCTGGTCAATGGCGAGGGCCGCGTTTCCGTGCAGGGAATCTTCGCGGCCGACCGCGCCGCGCCGAGCTTCTTCTCCTCCAACGTCGTCGACGACGGCGAAACCACCGGCCTGCAGATGACGTTCGACAACGGGAGTGTCAGAGCGCTGCGTATCGACAATCCGCCGGATAATGCCGCCCGGGTGCTGGTGACCGACGAGCACAAGCGCAACGTCACCGATCCCCTCAGCGCCATGCTGATTCCCGCTACGACGGAAAGTCCATCGCTGTCGCCGGGGCAATGCAATCGCAGCCTGTCGATCTTCGACGGCCAGCGCCGCTACGACCTTGTGCTCGGCTACAAGCGCATGGACAAGCTCAAGCTAAGCCGCGGCTATAACGGCCCGGCGCTGGTCTGTTCCGTCGTGCTGCACCCCATCGCCGGCTATCGGCCGGACAGCCTGCTGGTGAAATATGTCGGCGGCCGTTCCGGCCTCGAAATCTGGTTCATGCCGATCGAGGGCACGCCGATCATCCTGCCGGGCCTCCTCAAGATGCCAACCGGCGTCGGCACGATGGAGATCGAGGCCGAGCGGATCGACCGCACCGCCTTGAAGCCACCGGTGGCGCCGGCGGAAAAATAAGACGCTCGATAATGCATCGGGCGCAGGTGCTACCACCTACGCCCGACAACACGCTCTTGCCCGATCGCCGCGCTTTACTGCGGCTTGATATCGGCCGCCTTGATGATGTCTTCGTATTTCGTCATCTCGCTCTTGATGTAGTCGGCGAACTCGGCGGATGTCGATCCCTTGGCCTCGAAGCCAAGCGTGGCCAGACGCTCCTTGACGGCAGGATCGTTGACGACCTTCACCAAAGTCTCCTGAAGCATCTTGGTCAGTTCGGCGGGCATGTCTTTCGGGCCCCACAGGCCGTACCACGAACCGAAGTCGAAGCCCTTCACGCCGGATTCGGCTAGGGTCGGAATTTCCGGCGCGATGGCGACACGTTTCATGCTCGTGACCGCGAAGGCTTTGATCTTGCCGCTTTGGGCGAGCGGCAGCGACGACAGCATCGGGTCGGCCACCAGTTGAACCTGGCCACCCATCAAGTCGTTGAGCATCGGCGCAGCGCCCTTGTAGGCGATCACCAAGGTCTTGAGATCGGCATCGCGCTTGAGCAATTCGATCGCCATATGGCCGGCCGAGCCAAAGCTGGACGTCGCGAAGGTGTATTTGTCCGGGCTCTTGCGCACCAGCTCGAAGAACTCCTTGAGATTCTTGGCTTCGACATTGGGCGCGGTGCTGACGATCAGCGGACCGGAGGCGAGCAGCGAGACCGGCGTGAAATCGGTGACGACGTTGTAGGGAATGGCCTTGTGCAGGAACGGCGTGACGACATGGATGGAGGCCGTCAGCAACAACGTGTAGCCATCCGGGGCGGCCTTCACGACGTAGCTTGCGCCGACAATGCCACCGGCGCCGCCGGCACGATTTTCGACGATAAAGTTTCCGCCGGTCACTTCGCTCATTTTCTGCGCGACAATGCGAGCCACGCCGTCGACTGAACCGCCGGCGGGATAAGGCACGACCAGGCTAACCGTTCGAGAGGGGTACTTATCGGCCATCGCCGACGACATCGACAAGCCGGCCAAAGCGGCGGCCAATACAAAGGCGGCGCCAATGCGTTTCATCTGCAATCCTTTCGCGATGAGGTTAATAGGTCCCTGGGTAGCTTCCACCGTCGATCAAGAGATTCTGGCCGGTAACGAAACCGGCATGTTCGGAACACAAGAAAGCAAAATATGCGCCGACCTCCGCGGGCCGGCCATAACGCCGCGCCGGATTGGCCGCAGCGCGCGCCTGCCAGATTTCGTCGAAGGATTTGCCGCCCGGCTCCAGCATGCCGGTGATGTGGCGGCGCTGGGCATCGGTCTCGAAAATACCGGGCAGCAGATTGTTGATGGTGACGTTGTGCTCGACTGTCTGCCGCGCGAGACCGGCAACAAAGCCGACAAGTCCCGAACGCGCACCGTTCGACAGACCAAGCTCGGCCTGCGGAATTTTGACGCTGCGCGACACCATATTGACGATGCGGCCAAAACGGCGCGCCATCATGCCGTCGACCGTCATGCGGATGGTTTCGATCGGCCCGAGCATCATGGCATCGAGCGCGGCGAGCCAGTCTTCCCGTGTCCACTGCCGGAAGTCCCCCGGCATCGGCCCGTCGGCATTGTTGAGAAGAATGTCGGGCTCGGGACAGGCGGCCAGTGCTGCTTTACGTCCCGCATCGCTAGTGATGTCGCCGACCACTGGCGTCGCCGTGACGCCAGTAGCCGAGGCGATCTCTTCACAGGTGCGCTCGACCACATCGCGGGTGCGCGACACGATCGTGACGTCGACGCCTTCCTGGGCGAGCATCATCGCGCACGACTTGCCCAGTCCCCGGCTCGCGCCGAACAGCAGCGCCTTGCGTCCGGCAATCCCGAGGTCCACGTCGGCGACCTCAGGCGGCGGCCGACAGCGGCTTGATATTGTAGCCGTACTTCTTGTCGAGGCCGAGTTCCTGCACGATGCGCACGCCCTTCGCCAAAGCCTCGCCTTCGAGGTTGGTGAGCGGCTTGCGCAGATCGCCGGCCGGCATGCCGAGCGCCTTCATCAGCGACTTCACCGCCACCGGGTTGATCGCCGAATAGGTGTAGTGGAGGAGCGGCAGCAAGCCGAGATAGGCATTCTTGAAGCCTTCGGCTTCCGCGTAGCTCTTCCACGGGGTCGAAATGGTCGCGAGTTCGCCCGGCGCGATATTGCCGGTCATGTTCGCGGTGCCGTGGCCACCGAGGCTCATGGTCGGCACGACCAGGCCAAGATTGGGGCTGTCACAGCACATCACGGAGATACCGGTCTTGGCGGCCAGCACCTGGGCGACCTGGCCGACTCGACCCGTCGATTCCTTGTGCACGACATAGTTCGGATGCTTGAAGATGCGGATCAGGTTGTCCCAGTGCAAATCGCTCTTCACGCGCGGCGGGTTGTTGTAGATGCCGAGCGGCAGGTCGGTCGCGTCGGCGATATCGAGGAAGAAGCCTTCGATGTCGGCTTCCGGCGCGCAGATATAGGCCGGCGCTGCCAGAATGGCGCCATCGGCACCGTTGTCCTTAGCGAACTTCACATTGGCGATGGTGGAGTCGGTATTGTTGCCGGTGCAGCCGAAGAAAATCGGCATCTTTGCCGTCTTCATCTTGGCGCACTCGACGATGATCTTCTTCTTTTCCTCCGGCGATAGCATCGAGGTCTCGCCGGTCGAACCCATGATCAGAACGGCCGACGAGCCGTTGTCTTCGTGGAATTTGAGCAACGTGCGGAAGGCCGCGAAGTCCACGGTGCCGTCCTTGTTGAACGGCGTAATGAGGGCAACGAAAGAGCCGGTCATCAGCTTCTTGGTCATTTCAGGTCTCCGTCGGGGATCGGTGCAAAGCTCTGGTGTCAGGCGGCGTTTTTCCGGGGCGCATTATCACCAGCCATCGAAAATTCAACAGCCGCGTCAGCGTGGATCAGTGTTGAGTCGAACGCAGGGATGTCCATCATATCGGGGCTGATCAAGAGGCCAATTTCGGTGCAGCCAAGAATAACACTGTCGGCACCGTTGTCGCGCGCGCGGGCGACAATGTCGAGATAGCGCTGACGGGATTGTTCGCGGATCACGCCCTGGCAAAGCTCGCCGAAAATGATCTCATGCACGGTGGTTCGGTCGTCGGCGCCCGGAATGATGAGATCGAGACCATGCTTCTCCCGGAGACGCGACAGGTAGAAATCCTGTTCCATCGTATAGCGTGTGGCGAGAAGAAGCGGACGCCGGGCCGGCGTCGCCTTTACAGCCTCCGCGGTCGTGTCGGCGATATGGATGACCGGAACTGAGACCGCGCTCTGAATTGTATCGGCAAGTTTATGCATCGTATTGGTGCAGATGAGGACGCAGGCGGCGCCGCCGCGCTCAAGGCTGCGGGCGAGCGCCGAAAGCGTAGCCCCTGCCGCGTCCCATTCGTTGGCCTTCTGCATGCCGACAATGGCCTCGAAATTGACCGACCGCATCAGCACCTCGGCCGAATGCAGCCCGCCCAGCCGGTTGCGCACCTGCTCGTTGATGCGACGGTAATAGACGGCGGTGCTTTCCCAGCTCATGCCGCCCAGAAGGCCAATGGTTCTCATATCTCGTCTCGCTTGCAGTGATGCGTCGATGGTCGAGACAGGCTAACGGACTGGGCGCGATACGAACTGACTGTTTTTTATGGATTTCTCCCAGAATTGGGATAATTTTTTGCCTAGTTTTGAAAAATATTGATACCGTATTTCAAATACTGCGATGATTAAACAATCCTCATCCCCTGCCCAATGGGACGGCAACCGTGGATTCGATCGACCAGAAGATCCTCGACCTGCTTCAGGCCGACGCAATGCTGCAAGTCGCCGCGATCGCCGAAAAGGTCGGCATGAGCACGGCGCCGTGCTGGCGGCGCATCCGCAAGATGGAAGAGGACGGCGTCATCACGCGCCGGGTCGCCTTGGTGAACCGGCGCAAGGCCAACGTGCCGATGACCGTCTTCGTGTCGGTCAAGGCGCCGCGCCATGCCGTCGAGTGGCTCCAGGCCTTTCGCAAGCTGATCGCCGACATTCCGGAAATCGTCGAAGCCTGGCGGCTGACGGGAGACGCCGACTATCAACTGCGCATCGTGGTGCCGGATATCGAGACCTACGACCTCGTCTACCAACGCATGATCGGCAAGCTCGAATTCTCCGATGTCAGTTCAGCCATTGCGATGGAGGAAATGAAATACACCACGGCGATTCCGACCAAATACATCGCGGTCAAATAGCAGACACCGACCGAACATCCACCTCAAGCCGCCTCGGCAATCGCACCACTGTCGAGCAGGCACTTCGCCAGGCTTTCGCCATCCGGATCGACCAAGGCCGCCGTGCGCGCCGAAGCGATGGCATCGATGGCGCGATCAACCGGCATCTGGCCGGCGATTGCCGGCCGGATCAGGCCCGCTTCGATCCTGCCGTAGTTTGACAGCCCGCGCGCGTGCGTGTCGCCATAGCCCTTGATCAGCCGCGCGCATTCGGCGATCTCAAGCGCCAGCGTCGAAGAATGTTGCGCCGCCTCCGCGATCAAGCCGAGCCAAGATTCGATCTGCGCCTGCTCCTCGACGTAGCGATAGCCATAGGGTCTGATCGCGCGCAATTTCGCCAGCATGAGGAAACGCAGATAGCCGCTCACCGAGGTTGAATTGATCTCCATGCCGAAATGAACGCGGCCGAGCCAACCCTTACGCTCCGCCAATCTCAAGATCGGCCGGGCGATGAACGGCGGCAGCAACTGGCACAGTTCCTCGATGCCGGGCTTGAGGAAGTCATGCACCGAATAGGGCTCGCCCTTGGCGCGCAATTCCTCGCGCGCGATGCGGGTCATGCGTTCGGGCGAAATCTTCTCCTGGGCGACGCGCACCACGTCCTCATAGGACATGCGCACGGCGAGATGCCGCGCCACCTCCTTGAGCAACGCCCCTTGCGCACCGCTCTGTCGATCGGCCTCGGCGATGGGTTTCAGGCGATCGAGATAAAGCTGGGCATAGGCGACACTTTGATACGGCACGAGACGGCGAACGCCTTCGATGACGATCGGTTGTGCGATGCCGGGATAGGCCGATGCGGCCTGTTGCTCCAGCGACGCCAAGGTCGGCGCGGCGACCTTCTTGACGGCAGCTTCGCCGGGTACGGCTTGCGCCTGCGTGGCGAGGAGCCCGGCCTGGAAGCCGCGCCGATTGGCTTCGCCGCCCTTGCCGCCGCCGCCGATCGCCGCCAGGAATTGCTCGACGCTGATCGGCAGCCGGCCGGAACCGGCGATGGCACCGAGCATCACGGCATTGACCATCGCACCGCTCTCGTTCGCCAGCCGCGTCATGTCGAACATGACCGCATCGCGCGACTGATCCCTGATCAGCTTGATCAGTTTATCGTCGTCATAACGGCCATCACCCATGGCGGTCTTTTCGTCCATGGTGAAAAACCGGCTGAGCGAAGCGATGACATGGGTGCGATCCGGCGTGACGAAGCCGTTCATGACCGTCCGGCCGGCTTCGAGCAGCTCGCTCGCCACCACGACATCGATGTCGCCGATGCCCGGCGTCAGCGCCAGCACCGGACGCTTGCCATTCAGAGCCGTCGCGGGCTCAGGGAAAATCTCGATGTAATAGGTGGTCGCGCCGGTACGCTGCGCGACGCCGGGGATCGACGTAGACTGCACCGGAAATCCGGCCGCTTCCGCGGCGTTGACGATCCAGCCGGTGAGCACACCGCCGCCTTCGCCGCCGAGCGCGGCGATCAGCAGGGTCATGGGACGCGTTGCACTCATGTTGCGACAGCACCGTTATAGCCGCCGAGCCAGCCGATGACCGTCTGCCGGATCTTGAACAGAGTTCGATCCCACCAGGTAGCGTTGCGCACGATCTCGGCGCGATAGAACGACGGGCACAGCACCGCGGCGTGCGCGACCTCGCCGCACAGGCCGCAGCCAACGCAACTGTCGATGACGCTCGCCACCGGATCGGTGCGCAGCGGATCGGGCGATGGCTTCACCGTCAGCGACGGACAACCGGACAGACGAATGCAGGAATGGTCGCCGGTGCAGATGGCGTCATCGACGCCGTAGCGCGTGCGGGTGACGCGCTCGCCGCGCTCGAGCTTCACGGCGTCCTCGGCGCGGACGCGACGCTGCCGCGCCAGCTGGCATTCGCCGTCGGCAATGATGACCTTCAGCCCGTGCTCGGCGCTCTTCATCGCGTCCTTCAGCGTCGCCGCCATCTTGGCCACGCTGTAGGTGCGCACTTTGCGCATCCATGTCACGCCCATTGAGCGCAAGGTCCGCTCGATATCCATGCCGGGCGGCGTGCCGGAGCGGCTCGATTTGCTCGACGGCATGTATTGCAGGCCGGTCGCCGAGGTGTAGCCGTTTTGCATGACGACCAGCACGCCATCGCCCTTATTGAACAGGTTCGAGGCGACGCCAGTGATCAGTCCGTTATGCCAGAAGCCGCCGTCACCCATGATGGCGATCGGCCGGCGATCCATATTAGGACCGACCGCGGCGGCACTGGCGAGCGACATGCCATAGCCGAGGATCGAATTGCCAAACGAGAATGGCTGGAAGGTCGCGAAGGCATGGCAGCCGATGTCCGCCGAAATATGGGTCGGCCCGATCTCGCGCTGCATCAGCTTGATCGCTGAGAACACTGGGCGTTCCGGACAGCCGGTGCAGAAGGTCGGCGGCCGCACTGGCAACGCAGTGCCGATCGCCTGCGCGGTCGCTGCTTTGCGCGCAACGATACCGCGGCCCTTCTCTGCCAGCGCATCGGCGTCGACACCGTTCGGTCGCGTCGCTTGCAGGAAGCCGGCCAGCCCGCCGAGCAGCACTTCGGACGTGTACTCTCCGCCTTGCGGCAACAGCCCCTTGCCGTAGACCTTGGTCTGTATGTCGGCGCGGCGTAATTCGACATTGACCGCCTGCTCGATGTAATCGGGATGCCCTTCCTCGACCACCAGGACGGCACGCTTGCTGACGCAGAATTCGCGGATTTCCTCCGGCACAAGCGGATAGGCGACATTGAGCACCTGAAGCGGCACGCGTGAGGCGCCGAACACATCGGCGAGACCGAGCCGCTCCAACCCGCGCAGCACGCTGTTGGTCAGCCCGCCCATGGCGATGATGCCGATATCGGCCAGGTCGCCATCGATCGTTTGGTTGAGCTTGTGCTCGCGGATGAAGGCGCGTGCCGCCGGCAGCCGCTGCTCGACCTTCAGTTTCTCCTGGGCGTAGATCACCGGCGGATGCGCCAGCCGCGCATAGTTGAAGCGCGGTGGACCGTGCAGGCGGTTGAGGCCTGACACCTCACCCTTGCGATTGTCCTTGGCGTCGAATTGCCCGGTGACGTGGCAGGCGCGGATGCGCAGATCAAGCATCACCGGCGCGTGGCTCGCTTCCGACAGCTCGAAGCCCTTCTCCACCATGCGCACGATGGTCGGCAGATCGGGCCGCGGGTCAAGCAGCCACATCGACGACTTCAATGCGTAAGCGTAAGAGCGTTCCTGGATGACGCTGGCGCCCTCGCCATAGTCCTCACCGAGGATGATCATGGCGCCGCCGATGACGCCCGGCGACGACAGATTTGACAAAGCGTCCGCGGCGACATTGGTGCCGACGATCGACTTCCAGGTCACCGCGCCGCGCAGCGGGTAGTTGATCGACGCTCCCAGCATGGCGGCGGCGCTGGCTTCGTTCGAGCAGGTTTCAAGATGCACGCCGAGATCGGCCATAATGCCCTCGGCGTCGACCAGCACATCGAGCAGATGCGACACCGGCGCACCCTGGTAGCCGCCGACATAGGATACGCCGGATTGCAGCAGCGCCTTGGTGACGGCGAGAATGCCCTCGCCGTGGAAGGTGTCGCCGTCGCCAAGCTTGAGCGCTTCGACTTCTTTCTTAAACGAACGTTCCATGTCGTGGCCTCCCGGCCGCAGTCACAGCACCGATTGTCGCGATGCCCCGGCCTTACATGTGCGAGGGCAGCCAGGTCGCCAGTATCGGAAACAAAATTAGAATCGCGAGGCGGACGATGTCCGTCAGCACGAAGGGCAGAACGCCTTTGAATACGGTCGATAGTTTGACGTCCTTGATCACGCTCTTGATAACAAAGACGTTCATGCCGACCGGCGGGTGGATGAGCCCGAGCTCCACCGTCATCACGATGATGACGCCGAACCAGATCGGGTCGAAGCCGAGCGCCTTGATGACCGGAAACACGATCGGAATCGTGAGGATGATCATGGCCATCGCATCCATGATACAGCCGAGCACCAGGTACATCAGCAGGATCAGGACCAGCACCCCATAGGGCCCGAGACCGAGGCCGGTGAGGAACTCGGTGAGCCGCTGCGGCACCTGCGTGACGGTCAGGAAGTAGCCGAAAATCAGTGCGCCGATCAGGATCGTGAATACCGAGGCACTGGTACGCAGCGATTCGATGAGGCTGCGCATGAACTCCTCACGCGACAACTTGCGGCGCAGGACCGCGATGATGAAAGCGCCGGCCGCGCCCATGCCGGCCGCTTCGGTGGCGGTGAATATGCCGGCATACAGACCGCCGATAATGAAGAAGAACAGCAGCACCACCGCCCAGATGTCGCGCAGCGCATCGCGGCGCTCGGCCCAGCTATGGCGCGGCGTCTTGGGCAGATAGCCCGGCCGGGCGAGCGCGATAACATTGATGGTGAGGATGTACATGGCGATGGCGAGAATGCCCGGCACCACGCCGGCGATGAACAGTTTGCCGATATCCTGCTCGGTGATCAGGCCGTAGACCGCGAACACCGTCGACGGCGGGATCATGATGCCGAGCGAGCCGCCGGCCGCGATCACGCCGGTGGCAAAGCTCTGCGGATAGCCGTATTGCCGCATCTCCGGATAGGCGACCTTGGAGAACGTTGCAGCCGTCGCCACCGAGGAGCCGCAGATCGCGGCAAAGCCGCCACAAGCCGCGATGGTGGCAATGCCGAGGCCGCCACGGAAATGGCCGAGAAAGGTGTTCGACGCGCGAAACAGTTCGCGGCTCATGCCCGAGGACGAAGCGAAGGCACCCATCAGCAGGAACAGCGGAATGACGGCGAATTCCGCGTCGGTCGCGGTGCGGATCGGCGACTGCGCCAGGATCTTCAGCGCCGGGCCAATATCACCGATGACGTAGCCGAAGCCCAGCACGCCGACCGTGCCCATGGCGATGCCGACCGGTACGCGAAGCATCATGAGCGCGAACAGCGCAATAAATCCGATGGCGGCGACGGCGTCGGTGCTCATGAACGGTTACTCGACTGAATGGATTTCGCTCGGTCGGGCGAGCTTTTCGGGCCAGAACACCAGCCGCACGGTGCGAGCAATGAGCAGAACGACGGACGACGCCAAGCCGATCCACGCGATGAAATAATAGACCCAGACCGGCTGGCGCAGGTCGAAAGTCCCGACATTGTCGGCGCGTGTACCCACGACCTTGACCGCGAACATCCAGGTCAGCGCGACCATCGCAACCAGCGTCACAAGCGCGGCAAACACGTCCAGGGCGCGCTTGGCCCAGGGCGGCGACGCGCTCCACAAAAGGTCGACCGAGATATGGTCGCCGCGATAACCGGCGACGGCAATGCCCCAGAAAATCAGGATCCCGAGCAACAGACGCGTAAAATCGTAGGAATCGGGAATCGCCCACGCAAAGAAGTAGCGCAGCAGCACAGAAACGAATGTCAGCAAGGTAACGACGGCGAGAAAACTCGCCGCCGCCACCTCGATGGCATCGATGAAGCGGTCAACCGGACCGCGGGCCACCGCGCCGTTCATCAGTAGGCCGACTTGAACTTGGCAAGCTCGGCCTTGAGCTCACTCATGATGCTGTCGGGATTGCCGCCGGCTTTCTTGACACCATCCGCCCAGGTCTTCTGCAGCGGTTCGGATGCCTTCTTCCATTGGGCCAGTTGGTCCGCGGAGATGGTGTAGACGTCATGCCCTTCGGCCTTGAGCTTGGCGATGCCGCTATGTTCGAAGTCGGCCCACGGGCCCGCGACCTTCAGCGCCCATTCGTTGGTGCAGTGGTCGTCGATCACCTTCTTCTGCTTCGCGGACATCTGATTGTATTTGTCCTTGTTGAAGACCAGCGCGAAGGTGGTCACGTAGAGCGGTACCTCCATGTGATACTTCGTCACCTTGTCGATGCCGAACAGCGGGATCGAACCCCAGGGGAAGGTCACCGCGTCGGCGACGCCCTTTTCGAGGATGTCACGCACTTCCGGCGCGCTCGACTGCACGTTGGTGCCACCGAGCTGGGTGACGAAAGTCGCCATGGTGGCGTGCGCCGGGCGGATCTTCATGCCCTTGATGTCGTCGGGCGCCATGATCTTCTTGGACTTGGAATGGAACGTGCCCGGGTCATGCACAAAGGCGAGGCAGAACTTGACGTCCTTCATCTCCTTCTCGGCGTATTTGCGATACCAGGCGTCGAGCGCCTGCGAACCGCCCTTGCCGTTGGAGATCAGGAACGGCAGTTCGCCGGCACCGATGATCGGGAAGCGGCCGGGCTGGTAACCGGGATTGATGTAAGTGAGGTCGGCGATGCCATCGCGCGCCATGTCGTAATGATCGAACGCCTTGCCGAGCTGCTGCGCCGGATAGACCTTGTAGTGAATGGTGCCGCCGGACTCCTTCTCGACCGACGCGCCCCAGGTCTCAAGCGCCTTCTGCAACGGGTGCGACGGCGGCACCCAGTGCGAAATTTTCAGATCGAATGTTTTGTCTTGCGCCGATGCGGCGGATGCGCCGCCGACGAGTACCGCCAGGGCAGCGACGTAGGCATATTTCGCGATGCGCTTTTTCATAAGTTCCTCCCTCTGTTTTGGTTGGTTGTAGCGCCAACTTTTCCGATATTGAACCGAATGTCGGAACCGTTGTAAAGAGATGGTTTGATCTCAAACTATATACGACGACTGTAGAATCCGCCGGTTCTGGAGACGCGTGCAGTGCGGAAAGACGATCGCAAAAAGGTTGGGCGCAACGGCCGCGACGGCGAAGCCGCCGCCAAGCCGGTCGATTTCGGCCCACTGGCAACCTGGGTGGGCTTTAACCTGCGCATGGCGCAGGAGGCGTCGTTTGAGGCTTTCTCCCACCACTCGGCTGCGATCGGCGAGAACCCGGGCCGGTTTGCGACGCTGACGTTGATCGCGCGCAATCCCGGAATCAGTCAGACTGAATTGAGCGCGGCCAGTGGCCGCGACAAATCGAGCCTGACTCCGGTGGTCGAGGATCTGGTGCGGCGCGGTCTGGTCGAGCGCAAGCGCGTCGCCAGCGACCGGCGCGCCTATCGCCTCAATATGACTGCGACCGGCAGAAAGACTTTGGCCTTGATGACCCGCGCCGCGCGCAAGCACGAGCGCAATCTCGACAGCATCATTGGAACGCGAGACAAAAAGCGTTTTCTCGATATCCTCAAGCGAATTGCGGCAAAAATCGAATAGCCGCCGATGCCAACGCGCCATCGCTGTCATCCGCCGAAACTCCCGGCCTGGCCGGGGACGTGAACGTAGTTGCGGTCGAAGTACAACAGCGCGTGCCCATCCTTCCGGCTACGCACGTCAATGACTTCCCCGATGAAGATATTGTGGGTGCCCACCGGCCGGACGTCGGCCAGCCGACAATCGAAAGACACGATGGCATCGGCGAGAGCTTGGTTGCCGGATGGCAGGCTGGTCCACGCCGCGGCAGCGTAGCGCGCATCCATGTCGCTCAGGCCGCCGGCAAAAGTGGCGGCAAGCTCCTTATGCTCCTGGGTAAGCACATTGACGCAAAAGCGCTTGTTGGCGAGGAACATCTCGGTCTGGCTCGAGCGGCTGTTCATGCACACCAGCAAAGTCGGCGGCTCGTCGGTGACGGCACACATCGCCGTCGCCGTGAAGCCGCCGCGCCCGGCCTGTCCATTGGACGTGACGACGTTGACTGGCGCACAGACGCGCGCCATGGCATTGCGAAATTCCGTCCTCGTCACGCTTTGTGTCATGGGCGTCGTCCCAAGAGCCTCGCTCATTCGGCGGAATTAGGTATGGCACTGGCGCTGTTGAACGGCGGCAGCCAGGTGTCGCCGGTCCAGCCGTTTTCGTCGTAATCGGCCATGCAGCGGTCGACCAGCGCCTCCATCTCCTTCAGCCGACCGCCGCGCTCGGCGCCCTTGAGAACCTGCAAGCGCACTTCCTCCGGCGCGCCGGCATAATTGAGTTCATAAAGCGCGTGACGCCCGGCAAATTCGGTGCCGGTGGCGTCCCACAACAGCTTCATGATCTTGATGCGCTCGATATGGCCCATGTCGTTCGAGCCGCGCACATATTGCGCCAGATAGCGGTCGATCTCGGGATTGGCGAAATCCTTGGCCGACGACGGCAAATAGATGAGCCCCGAAGCGATGACGCGGCGCACGATGTCGATGACCTTGGGATAGGCCTCCGACATGAAAGTGCGGTAGCACAGCGCCGCTTCGAGATTGGGCAGCACCGCGCCGTTCGCCCACGGCACGGGATTGTAGGCCATGGCGTTGGAGAAGGCCCAGAACTGGTGGCGAATGGCGATCACCTCGCCGAGCATCGCCTGATTGCCCCGGAAGGCATCGCCGCCGGTAGCGCGCAGCGCTTTCGCCAGCAGGCCGGTGATGAAATCCAGCTTCACCCCCAGCCGCGTGCAGCCCTGGAAGCAATAGCCGTGCATGAAGCCCGACGCCGGGTGAAACGACAGGATCTTGCCCGCGTCGCGCAGCACCAGCACATCCTCCCAAGGCACGAAAACATTGTCGAGCACCAGGATGGCGTCATTCTCGTCAAAGCGCGACGACAGCGGGTAATCGAACGGCAGGCCGACGGTGTTGGCCATCTGCTCGTAGGACACGCGGCAGAACATTTTCAGGTTCGGCGCGTTCATCGGCACGATGAACATCACCGACATCGAAGGATCGTCGGTCACGGCTGCCGAACCCTGCGCCAGGAAATTGTAATGCGTCAGCGCCGACGACGTCGCCACCACCTTGGCGCCCGACACGTAGATGCCAGCGTCGGTTTCCTTGGTGATGTGCACGAACACGTCCTTCACCGCCTCGGCCGGCTTGTGGCGGTCGATCGGCGGATTGACGATCGCGTGGTTCATGAACAGCACGGCTTCCTGCGCGCGCTTGTGCCAGGCTCGCGCGTTTTCCTTGAAGGGCCCGTACCACTCGGCATTGGCGCCGAGCGTGTTCATCAGCGCCGCCTTGTAGTCGGCGGTGCGGCCCATCCAGCCATAGCTCATGCGCGCCCAGTCGGCGATGGCGCCCTGCTGCGCGACGAGCTCCGCCGATGAACGGGCCACCCGAAAATATTTGTGCGTGTAGCCGCCTGAGCCGGTATCTGTGGGTGAGGTCAAGCGATCCTTGGTCTTCGGGTCGTGCAAGGCATCGTAGAGCCGCGCCAGCGAGCGCACCGAATTGCGCATGGCGGGATGCGTGGTGACATCCTTGATGCGCTCGCCATTGATGTAGACCTCGCGGCCGTCGCGCAGCGATTCGAGATATTCGGCGCCGGTGAACGGCCTCTTTTTGTCGGCGCGGACGTCTTCGGCTCGCATGGTCAGCCCTCCTTATCCCGGAAGCACATTCGATTTACGCGAAATGACAACTGACAGTTCCATAAGGTCCGTAGTCGGCGACGATGGTGTCGCCGTGCCGCGCTTCGATTGGCCGAATGAAGGAACCGGCGAGCACGACCTGGCCGGCCTCGATGCCGCCGCCGTAAACGGCGAGGCGATTGACCAGCCAGACGATGCCGCGTGCCGGATGATTGAGCACGCCGGCGCCGAGCCCGGTTTCCTCGACAATGGCGTTACGCGATACGATGGCGCCCATCCAGCGCAGATCGACATCGTCAGGCCGTAGCGTGCTGCCGCCGGTGACGATGCCGGCATTGGCGGCGTTGTCGGAAATTGTATCGACAATGGTGCGGGCCTTGCCACTGGCCTTGTCGACGCGATGGATGCGCGTATCGAGAATTTCCAGCGCCGCCGTGACGTATTCCGTCGCCTTGAGCACGTCGGCGATCGTCACGTCCGGACCGCGCAACGCCGTCTTCATGACGAAGGCGATCTCCGCTTCGATACGCGGCTGAATGAAGCGATCCGGCGCAATCGTAGCGCCGTCGTCGAAGGCCATGTCGTCGAACAGCGCGCCGGAGTCGGGCGTATCGATGTTGAGCGCGGACTGCATCGCCCGCGAGGTGAGGCCGATCTTCCAGCCGATGATGCGGCGGCCGGCCGCCAGCTTGCGCTTCACCCAAGCGGTCTGGATTGCGTAGGCGTCCTCGATGGTCGCTTCGGGGTAGGCGAGCGAAATCAGCCCGGTCTGCACGCGCGTGCGCTCGGCCGTGTCCAACCGTTCTACCGCCGCCTCGATCTTGTCCGCCGCGAGCATGGCCTATCCCTCATCCGCGATGCCGTTACGCAACAGGCCGATGCCTTCTGCCTCGACCTCGACGATATCGCCGGGCTTGAGCCAGACCGGCGGATCGAACCGTGCGCCGGCGCCGGTTGGCGTGCCGGTGACGAGCACGTCACCCGGCACCAAGGTGGTGAAGGTCGAGACGTAACTGATGATCTTGCGAAACGAAAAAATCATGCGGCTGGTGCGGTCGTGCTGGCGCACCTCGCCATTGACCCGCGTCTCCAGCGCAACATCGGCGATCTGGCTTTCGTCGGTGTAGGGAATGAGCCAGGGGCCGATGGAACCGGTGCGGTCGAAGTTCTTACCCTGCGTGACATTGAACTTGGCGTGCCGCACCCAGTCGCGGATCGTGCCTTCGTTGCACAAAGTGAGCGCGGCGATGTGGCTGAGCGCTTGCGCTTCGGCAATCCGGCGGCCGGTCTTGCCGATAACGATGGCGATCTCGCCCTCGTAGTCGAGCTGTTGCGATTCGGGCGGCCGGATCAGCGGCGCGTCGTGACCGACGAAGGAGCGCGGGAAGCGCACGAATAGCGACGGATTGCTCTGCGCCGCCTGGCCGTCCTTGTACTCGGCATTGCGGTCGGGGAAGTTGACGCCGACGCAGATGATTTTCTCCGGTGCCGGAATCGGAATGTCGTAGCGGATGGCGTCGAGCGGCAGATCGGCGGCAAGCTTCTCGCCCTCGTCGGCGAGACGCGCCAGCGCGCCGGCCTCGATGACCTCGCGCAAGCTCGGCCAGTGCGCGCCATGGCGCGCCGACAGATGAACGATGCCGTCGTCGCGGATCGCGCCGTAGCCCGCCTTGCCATCGATCGTGAAGCTTGCGATCCGCGTCATCATTCCATCCCAAGAAGGACCGTCACGGCGCCACGATCGGTTGCGCCTTCAATTCGGCATCGCGCACATCGACCCCGGCGAAGAACGTGCCTTCCTCGAACCAGGAGCGCGGCGCCGGCGCGCCCCACAAGGTCTGGCGCTGCGGGTCCTTCAGGTCCCAGCGGATCGGCTCGTGCTCGGGATCGACCGTCTGGTAATCCGAGCAGTACAGCTCGATGCGGTGGCCATCGGGATCGCGAACATAGAGAAAGAAGGCATTGGAAATGCCGTGGCGACCGGGACCGCGCTCGATATTGGCGAGGTAGCCGGTCGTCGCCATCAGATCGAGCAGCTCAATGATATTGAGCGGCGACGGCACCCAAAACGCGGTGTGGTGCAGGCGCGGCCCGCGACCGTTGGTGAAGGCCATGTCATGCACACCGCCCTTGCGGTGCATCCACGCCGCCCACAGCTTTCCGGATTCGGCATCGTCGGTGTACTCGGTGACGCGGAAGCCGATGGAATTGTAGAACGCGACGCTGTCATCGACATTGGTCGAGAAGCAATTGAAGTGGTCGATGCGCAGCGGGCTGACGCCACGGTACAGCTTGTATTTCTGGTGGATCGGCGGCAGCCGGTCCATGTGACAATAGAATTCGAGCGGAATGCCGATCGGATCGCGCGTGCGCAAAGTACGCCCCTGCCATGGCCGCTCGACCCATTCCACCGGCAGGCGCTGCGCCTTGAACCAGTCATGGGCCTTGTCGAGATCGCCCTCGTCGTAGACCTTGAACGACAGGCTGTTGGCGACCGGCTTTCCGCCACGCCGCAGGACGACGCAATGGTGGCCGCGCTCTTCGAGACCGCGCAGCGTGATGGTCTCGCCGTCCTCGTAAGTCACCTGCAGGCCGAGCGTATCGACATAGAAGGTGCGTGAAAGCGCCAAGTCGGTGACGACGAATTCGACATGCGACAGGCGCACGATATTGAAGGGCGGGTAGAGGTTCGGTTTCGGCAGCGGCATGGTTCCCCTCCTTGATCGATTCCGTGGGCTGTTAACCGCCGAGTTTCGCGATCGCGTGGCTCGTCGTGGCGAAGGCGACGTTCTTGGTTTCCATGTAGAAGTCGAACGACCAGTCGCCGCCGTCGCGGCCAATGCCGGAGTTCTTCACGCCGCCGAACGGCGTCGGCAGGTGCCGGACGTTCTCCGAGTTCACCCAGATCATGCCTGCTTCGAGAGCGTCGGTGAACCGCAGCGCGCGCGTCACGTCGGAGGTCCAGAGATAGGCGGTGAGCCCGTAAGAAACGTCGTTGGCGAGCGCCAGCGCGTCGGTCTCGTCCTTGAACGGTATCGCCGTCAGAACGGGGCCGAAGATTTCTTCCTGGGCGATTCGCATCCCGTTGTTGGCTTCGGTGAACAAGGTCGGCGCCACGTAGCAGCCGCCGCCCGGCCCTTCGACCTTGCCGCCGCCGGCCGCCACGGTCGCGCCTTCGCGGCGGCCGATGTCGAGGTAATCGAGCACTTTGCGTTCATGCTGCGGATGAATCAGCGGCCCGATCACGGTGTCCGGGTCGAGCGGATGGCCGACCTTGATGCGCTTCGCCTTCTCGGCGACCAGACTGGTGAACTTGCCGTAGATGGATTGCTCAACCAGCAACCGCGATGAAGAGGTGCAGCGCTCGCCGTTGAGCGAGTAGATCATGAACACGGCGGCGTCGGCCGCGCGCTCGATATCGGCGTCGGCGAACACGATCACCGGGTTCTTGCCACCGAGCTCGAAATGCACGCGCTTCAACGTCGCGGCGCCTTGCGCCATGATCGCCGACCCGGTGCGGCTTTCGCCGACGAAGCCAATGGCCTTGATGTCGCGATGCTCGGTCAGCGCCTTACCGGCGTCCTCGCCGAAGCCGTTGACGGTGTTCCATACGCCTTTCGGCAACCCGGCCTCTTCCGCGATCTCGACCAGCAGCCGTGCGGTGAGCGGCGACAGCTCGGCCGGCTTGTGCACCACCGTGCAGCCCGCTGCCAAAGCCGGTGCGATCTTCCACGTCGACAGCATGAACGGCGTGTTCCACGGCGTAATTATGCCAACCGGCCCGATCGGCGCGCGGCTCGTCACATTGAGCTGGCCGTCCATGCGCAACGCCTTGCCGTCGCGCGCTTCCGGGGCGCGGTCGGCGTAGAAGCGAAAATTCTCGGCGCCGCGCAGTGCCGCCTTGGCCATGAACTTCAGCGCCTGGCCGGTGTCCATGCATTCGATGAAGGCGATCTCTTCCGCGCGCGCAACAATTGCGTCGGCGATCCTGTGCAGCAGTGCCTTGCGTTTGTCGCCGCTGAGCGCGGCCCAGCCGGGAAAAGCCTGCTTTGCCGCCTTCGCCGCTCGGTCGATGTCGGCGGCCTTACCGTGCGCGACCTTGGCCAGCGGCTTCAGGTCGATCGGCGAAATGGTGTCGAAAGTCGCGCCATCGGCCGCCGGCACGGCTTCGCCGGCGATCTGATTGAGCACGCCAGCTGCACGGAACCGCGCGAGATATTCGTTCGCTTTGGCGAGGTTGGTATCGAGCTTGCTCATGATCGCTTTGGCTTCGTCACTTGCCGCGCAGCCGCGGGTGAATGGCATTCTTCTTCCAGCTCAGCGCCGAATCGATTTCGCGAATTTCAAGCGACAGGGCGAAATGCGGTTCGGCGAGCAGCTTGGCGCAATGCGCTGTCGCAGCGGCGAAAATCTTGTCGCCGGCCGCCTTCTTGTCCTCGGCGCTGCGCCCCTCGCCGAGGCGAAACGACATGTCGATGAACGAATTGCGCGGATCGAGATCGGCAATGGCGAAATGTTGTGCTGCGAAGGCGCGCACGCGCACCGCGCCGAGTTCGAACAGACCGGACGCCAGCACGGCGGCATGCAGTTCGCGGCACAGGCCCGCGATGTCGGCCCTGCCCTCGAGATTGGCCGAATACTCGAGCGAGAGATGCGGCATGACGTTTCCTGACCGGCTTTTTTGTTACTTAACATGTTAAGTTAATCGAAAGCGGTCGCGAGTCAACGGGGTCGGCGCCCCGCCTGGCTGAGTTCTTCAGAGAGCCCGGTTTTCGCGCTTACGGCGCCCGTCTTCCGTTCACTGCGCTGCGGCGGCTGACGGCTTTGCCGCCTTTCTTGCCGCCTTTCTTGCCGCCGTGCTCCTGGAACACGCCGGTTTCGATCGGCGCCGCCAGCGCCGCCTCGAGATCGCGCAGCATATCCTGGAGGCGCGCCAGTTGGTCGGCGCCATAGCGTTCGGCGATCTGCAAATAGATCGCCTCCGAATGCACGCCGGCCTTGGCGATGAGATCGCGGCCGCGGGCGCTGATAGACACCAGACCCCGGCGCAGATCGATCTCCGAGATACGCCGCAAAATGAGGCCGCGCTCATCGAGGTCGCGGAGAATGCGTGACAGCGACGGCGGCAGCAGGAAGGTCCGTTCCGCCAGCGCCATGATCTCGATGGTGTCGACCGCGGACAGCGCGCGCAGCACGCGCCATTGCTGTTCTGTGATGCCGAAATGATTGAGGCTGGGGCGGAAGTGGCTCATCACCGCCTCACGCGCTCTGAGCAGCGACATTGGCAAGGACCGCGAGAAGTCCCGTATCTGGGTCCGTGTCTTCGCCATCCTTACGCCCGCTTCGTTCCTTGCCGGCCTCTCACGGTGGCCCCGTCCATCGTCGCTTCACCCATTAAGCCCGGACACGATGTGGCGCAAACCGGACCCGCCGGCCTATGTGGGCCAATCGGCGCCGCGCCGAACAAAAAAACAAGATACTGCAAGAGGTTGCTGCGCGGTTTGAACGCCAGCTTACGGGCGCGAACGGCCTCGAAAAGCGCTATTTCTTTACGGCCCCTTAAACCGCGCCGCATACGCTTTGCCCGGGGATCGGCGCCTCGAGGGACGCCGGCGTTTTGTCGAATTTGGGTTGCGCAGATGGCGTCGGGACCGGGACGATCAGGCGGCCGCCGGGAGCCGGTGTTCGATGACGCGCCCGAAGTGCGCGTGACGCCGGCCAACGGCGGCGGCCCTTCGCGACCGCGCAAAGCCTCTTCGAAAAAGAAGAAAGCCCGGTCGAAAGCGCGCGGGCGCAAGCGCTCGCTCGTCGGCCGCGTCGCCTACTGGTCGCTGATCGCCTGCATCTGGGTTTGCATCGGCCTGACCGCCGTTGTCGGCTATGTCGGCGCGCACCTCCCGCCTATCCAGTCACTCGAGATTCCGAAACGCCCGCCGACCATCCGTATGCTGGACACGGCCGGCAACGAGTTCGCTCGCCGCGGCGACATGGCCGGTGAGGTGCTGGCGCTCAAGGACATGCCGCCGCACGTGCCCAAGGCCTTCATCGCCATCGAGGACCGGCGCTTCTACGATCACTATGGCATCGATCCTTACGGCATCGCCCGCGCGGCTTACGCCAACATCATGCATCGCGGCGTCGCCCAGGGCGGCTCGACACTGACGCAGCAACTCGCCAAGAACCTGTTCCTGACGCAGGAACGCACGCTGACCCGCAAGCTGCAGGAGGCAATGCTGGCGATCTGGCTGGAGCGCAAGTTCTCCAAAGCCCAGATCCTCGAGCTATACCTCAACCGCGTCTATTTCGGTGCCGGCGCCTACGGCATCGAGCAGGCCGCTCAGCGCTATTTCGGCAAACCCGCGCGGCAGCTCACCATCGGCGAGGCGGCCCTGCTCGCCGGCCTCGTCAAATCGCCGTCGCGGCTTGCCCCGACGCGTGACTATAACGCCGCCGAACGCCGCGCCCGTATCGTGCTGGCCGCCATGAGCGAACTCGGCTTCATCACGCCGGCGAACGAGAAGCTGGCCATCGCCAAACCGCCCCGCATCGTGGCGCAGGTCAACAGCGCGTCGAGCAATTACGTCGCCGACTGGATCATGGATGCGGTCAACGACACACTCGGCCATATCGAGGAAGATATCGTCGTCCAGACCACGATCGACTCAGGCGCGCAGGCAAGCGCCGAGAAGGCGCTGGCCGAAGAATTCGCCAAGGCGGCGAAGGTCGGAGCAACGCAGGCGGCCCTGGTGTCGATGACACCGAATGGCGCGGTGCGAGCGCTGATCGGCGGACGCAGTTACGCCGAAAGCCAGTTCAACCGCGCCGTTGCCGCCAAGCGCCAGCCGGGCTCGGCGTTCAAGCCTTTCGTCTATCTCACCGCGCTCGAGCGCGGGCTGACGCCGGACACCGTGCGCGTCGACGGCCCGATCAAGATCAAGGGCTGGGCGCCGGAGAACTACAGTCACGAATATTTCGGGCCGGTGACGCTAACCCGCGCGCTGGCGCTGTCGCTCAACACGGTGTCGGTGCGCCTCACCATGGAAGTGACGCCGATGGCGGTGATCCGCACCGCGCATCGGCTCGGCATCGCATCGAAGCTCGAGCCGAACGCCTCGATCTCGCTCGGCACGTCGGAAGTGTCGCCGCTCGAACTCACCGGCGCCTATGCCGTGTTCGCCAACGGCGGCAATGCCGTAACCCCCTATGTCATCGAGCGTATCAGCACCGTCGAAGGCAAGGTGCTCTATTTCCGCAATCAGCAGCCGCTCGGCCGCATCGTCGATGCCGGAACCGTCGGCATGATGAATCAGATGATGCAGGAAACGCTGACCATCGGCACCGCGCACAAGGCCGATCTTGCGGGCTGGCCGGCCGCCGGCAAAACCGGCACCAGCCAGGATTTCCGCGACGCCTGGTTCATCGGCTATACCGCGCACCTCGTCACCAGCGTGTGGCTCGGCAACGACGACAATACGCCGATGAAGAAGGTCACCGGCGGCGGCTTGCCGGTCGAGATCTGGAGCCGCTACATGCGCGACGTTCATCGTGGTGTGCCGGTCGCCGGCCTGCCGAGCGTGCCGTCACGCGGCTTCTTCGACAGCCTGTTCGGCGGCAACCAGCCGGCAGTGCAACAACCGCTGCAGCCGCCCGCCTCCGTGCCGATGGCGAGCAATGAGCAACGCCAGACAACGGGCGCGAGCCTCGACGGCTGGCTGCTCAACAATCTGTTCGGCCGGCGCTAAAATTAAATATCGTGGGCGGCGGCGTGGCTTTTGCGAATGCCGCGCGTCGCCATCCAGATGACGAGCGTTGTCAGCCCCATGATCGCCACCGCGGCGGCGAGCGGCATCGCGCCGCGATTGAGCATCAAGCCCACCAGCGAGCCGCACAGCGCGGCACCCGTCTGCTGAATGAAGCCGAACAGCGATGACGCCGCGCCGGCACGCTCGGGAAACGGCGTCATGGCGCCGGCGACCGACTGCGGCAACACCATGCCGAGGCCGGTCAGATAAATCGTCATCGGCAATACGACAGCGAGCGACGACGCAAAACCGATATAGAGCGAGACAAAGAACACGATGCCACCGATCGTCGCCAGCACTGCACCGATTCCGATCACGAAGTCGATACCGAGACGGATAACGATACGCGCTCCGATATTCGAGCCGATCAGATAGCCCGCAGATCCGATCGCGAAGACAAAGCCGAACTCGAAGGCCGTCAGCCTGTAAACGTTCTGCAACAGGAATGCCGAGCCGGCGAGCCAGGCGAGCAGGCCGGAATAGGTCGCGGTGCCCATCGCCAGATAAGCGCAGTAAGCGCCGTTGCGAAAGATGACGCGATACGACTGCCAGATCGACCCGATGGACACCCGTTCGCTGGCGCGCGTCTTCAGCGTTTCCGGCAGCCAGAAATAGGTGGCGACGGCGACGATGGCACCGAGCACACCGAGCACACCGAACACACCGCGCCACCCAACCCCCGCCTGCACTATGCCGCCAAACATCGGCGCGAGCACCGGCGCGAGCGCCATCACCGACGAGATGAACGACATCTCGCGCGCGGCCTGACGGCCGGAATAAAGATCGCGCACCACCGCGCGCGACAGCACCACGCCGCCCGCGCCGCCGAAGGCCTGCAGCAGACGCGCGCCGATCAGCATCTCAATCGATGTCGACATCACGCACAGCACGGTTGCGGCCAAAAAAATGCCCATCGACATCAGCAGCACCGGCTTGCGGCCATGCCGATCCGAAAACGGCCCGTAGACGATCTGACCGACGGCGAAGCCGAACAGGAACAGCGAAATCGTGAACTGCACCTCGGACGGCGAAGCGTGCAGCTGCTCCGCAATCTGCGGCATCGACGGCAGGTAGAAATCGGTCGACAGCGGGCCCGACGCGGCGAGCGCCGCCAAAAGCAGCGTGAGCGCTAAAGTGCCGGGAACGAGCATTTGCTTACCGAAATGTCCTGAGGTGGGCGCGGCGGAAACTAGCCGCCATTACCATAGCGATGCAAATCGGCACCGTTGGCATCGAGCCAGGATTTGGCCAGGCGGAAGTCGGGGCAGATGCGCGCGACCTGCCGCCAGAAGGCGCGGCTGTGATTCATCTCGACAAGGTGCGCGGCCTCGTGCGCGGCGAGGTATTCAAGCACGAAAGGCGGCGTCAGGATGAGGCGCCATGAATAGGACAGCACCCCCGTGGTCGAACACGAACCCCAGCGGCTCGACTGGTCGCGCACCGACACGCGCCTGAGCGTCACGCCGAGCGCGTCCGCCGCACGCCGGCTGGCGATATCGAGATCGCGCCGGGCTTCCTTCTTGAGATAGTCGTGAACCCGGCGGGCGACATGCGGCGCATCGCCGGCCACGCAGAGCAGCGCCGCCTCGCCCTCGGTCTCGGTCCAGACCGTGCCGCGCGCTTGCGGCCGGTGAACGATGCGGTGCGGCACGCCACGCAAGGGCAGCACCGCGCCGTCGGCGAAGGGGACCGGTTGCGGCAATCGCGCCATCCGCGTGGCGATCCAGGCGGCGTTGCGCTCGGCAAAATCACGCGCCTGCTTGAGGCTGCCGCGCGGCGGCAGTGTCAGCACCACCTCGCGCGTCGCCGACTGCACTCGCAAGGTGTAGCGGCGCGCCTGCGCATTTCGGCGCAGCGCGATCTCGAAGACCTCTTCGCCGAACGAGATGGCGATGACCGACGGCTCGCTGGCGCGGCGCGAAAACAGGGCGCGGAAGGGGAGCGACATGATGGGCTCTACGGCAGAATCTATTCTACTTTGCCATAGAGCGACCGCGTCGGTCACGCACGGCGCGAGCCGAAGCATCAACCGGTAGGCGGCGAGCTACTCCGCAGCCTCGGCATTCCGCTTCTTGCCGCCGCCGATGCCGCCATTGTGCGACAGCATGAAGTCGGCAATGCGGGGCTGAATCTCGGCGCGGAAACGCGAGCCGTTGAAGACGCCGTAGTGGCCTACGCCGGGCTGCACATAGTGCACCTTGTCCTCGGCCGGAATGTTCGGACAGAGCGCATGCGTGGCTTCGGTCTGGCCGACACCGGAAATGTCGTCGTGCTCGCCTTCGACGGTCATCAGCGCGACACGGCGGATCTTGCCCGGGTCGACCGGCAGGCCGCGATGGGTCATCTCGCCCTTCGGCAGCGCGTGCCTGATGAAGACGGTATTGACGGTCTGCAGATAGAATTCCGCCGACAGGTCCATGACGGCAAGATATTCGTCATAGAATTCGCGATGCTTCTGCGCCGAGTCGCCGTCGCCCTTGACGAGATGCGTGAACAGGGAGCGATGCGCTTCGACATGGCGATCGAGGTTCATGCTCATGAAGCCGGTGAGCTGCAGAAAGCCCGGATAGACGTCGCGCATGAAGCCGGGATGCGGGAACGGCACCTTGGTGATGACGTTGCGGCGGAACCAGTCGATGTCCTTGTCCTCCGCCAGCTTGTTGACGGCGGTCGGCCTCACGCGCGTATCGATCGGCCCGCCCATCAGGGTCATGCTGTGCGGCACGTAGGGGTCGTCGTTGCCTTCCATCACCGAGACCGCGGCGAGCACCGGAACCGCCGGCTGACAGACGGCGACGACATGGCAATCGCCTTGCAGCATGTGCAGCATCGAGATGACGTAGTCGATATAGTCGTCGAGATCGAACTTGCCTTCGGCGAGCGGCACATTGCGCGCATTACGCCATTCGGTGATGTAGACCTCGTGATTGGGCAGGAAGGCTTCGACCGTGCCGCGCAGCAGCGTCGCGTAGTGGCCGGAGAGCGGAGCAACGATCAGCACCTTCGGCTGCGGGCGGCGCGGAGCGCGCTCGAAGTTGCGCTCGAAATGCAGAAGCCGGCAGAACGGACGTTCCCACACCGCGTGAATGTGAACCGGTACGCGTTCACCGCCGACCACCGTGTCGTCGATGCCCCATTCCGGCTTGCCGTAAATACGCGTCGTGCGTTCGAACACTTCGGCCGCCGCGGCCATCGACTTGCCATATGTCGTGTGCGCCAACGGATTGCCGGGATTGCGGAAGAACAGCCGGGTCGCATCGGCGAGGCGGCGCGACGGATCGAGCGCGGCATGGCCCATTTCATAGAGCCAGTAGAGCGGCGCCGAGAGAACGCCACCGCTTGTGGACGGCATTGCCGCCGCTCCGTCGAATTCACCAATGGGCATCAGCTCGTTTTCCAGTTCTTCTTTCACTGCGGCACACTGTCGGTTTTGACGCACCGCGTCAATATAACGCACAAGTATGAGATTCGGGTTTACGCCATAAATAGCCCAATAGTTACAGTTATTTAAGGCTACTCGCCGGTCTGCATCAGCGAGCCATTGGCCCGCGCGCTCTCCAGCAGGCGGACGAAGGCGTAAGCGGCGGCGGCAAACAACGCCGCATTGAACACAAAGGCCTCGACCATCAGATCGGCGCGAAACACCTGATCGATGAGCAACGCCCTCATGCCTTCGAACACGTAGGTGGGCGGCAGGGCCCAGGCAACGTATTGCAGCCATGCAGGCAACACCGACACCGGGTAATAGACGCAGGTAAGCGGCAGAAACAGGAACATGATGGTCCAGGCCATGCCTTCCGCGCCCATGCCGTTCCGCAGGAGTAAACCGGCAACGAAAATGCCGATCGCCCAGCTCGTCAGGATGAGATTGACGAAGAAAGCGGCGAGCGCGAGCCCAAGGCCCCAGAGATTGAAGCCGAAAAAGGCCATCGCCATGAACGTCACAGGGATCATGCCGATCATCAAGCGGACGATGCTCATGATCATCAACGCGGCGACGAACTCGGTCGCGCGCAACGGCGACATCATCAGGTTGCCGAGATTGCGCGCCCACATCTCTTCGAGAAACGAAATCGAAAACCCGAGTTGGCCGCGGAACAAGATGTCCCACAACAGCACCGCGCCGATGAAGGTGCCCGCCGCGCCGGCGGCGAAGCCGGCGTTCTTGGATACGTAGAGCTGGAGGAAGCCCCACATCAGCATCTGCACCGCCGGCCAGTAGACCAGATCGAGCAGCCGCGGCCATGACGAGATCAGCAGATACCAATAGCGCCGCACCATCGCGGCAACGCGATGAAGTGAGAAGGAAGCCGTGGCGGTGTGGGTCGTCATGATGCAGCGCTTCGTTTCTCATACGAGCGGCAATTCCAATCTCCGTTCGTCCCCGCGAAAGCGGGGACCCAGAGCGGTGAATTCGAAACTGGCAATAAGAACTGGGTTCCCGCTTCCGCGGGAACGAACGGTGTGGGTCGCATGCGCCAGCTCATGACCATCACACTGCCGCCTCCCTCTTCTCCCCGCGGCCGCGGGCGACATCGAGGAACACTTCCTCGAGATTCTCGCGGCCGTAGCGCGCCAGCAGCCGGTCGGGCGTGTCGTCGTCCTCGATACGGCCGCGCTTCATGATGATGACGCGGTCGCACAGGCGTTCCACCTCGTTCATGTTGTGCGAGGCGAGCAGGATGGTGGCGCCGGTCTCGGCGCGGTAGCGCTCGAGATGGCCGCGCACCCAGTCCGCCGTGTCGGGATCGAGCGAGGCCGTCGGCTCGTCGAGCAGCAGTACATCGGGCTTGTTCAGCAGCGACTTGGCGAGCGACACGCGCGTCTTCTGCCCCGCCGACAGCTTGCCGGTCGGCCGGTCGAGGAATTCGGTGAGGTCGAGTTCGGAGGCCAGGGTAGCGATACGCCCCTTCAAATCGGTGACGCCGTAAAGCTGTGCGAACACGGTGAGGTTCTGCCGCACCGTGAGCCGCATCGGCATGTCGACGTAAGGGCTCTCGAAATTCATGCGATGCAGGACGCGGTAGCGTTCCGCCGGCATGACCGCGCCGAGCACCCGGACGGAGCCCGAAGTGGGTGTGACAAGCCCCATAATGGTGGCGATGGTCGTGGTCTTGCCGGCGCCGTTGCCGCCGAGCAGGCCCGTGACCGAGCCGGGCGCAATGTGGAACGTGATGCCGTCCACCGCCGTCGCAGCCTTGTAGCGCTTGACCAGATTGTCGACGGCGATCGCCGCCGGTGAGGTGGCATCCATGAGACGTCCCGGCCGTTCATGTCAGATGTGACCTTCCGCCGCCCCGGGCGCAAGGGGATTGACGCACCGCCTTTTCGTCCCGTTTTGGTCTAAAGTCGCTGCCATGCCGCCCGCCCTCGAACTCGCCCAGCACCACCCGCGCCGCAATGTCCGTCTCGACACCTTGGTGCGGCTGCGCTGGCTCGCCGTCATCGGCCAGACCACGGCCGTGCTGGTGGTCTATTTCGGCCTGGAATTCCCGCTGCCGCTGTGGACATGCCTGGCCGCCATCGCGCTGTCGGCCTGGCTCAACATCGCGCTGCGCCTGCGCTTCCACCTGACGCAGCGTCTCGAGCCGGACCGCGCCGCCTGGCTGCTCGCTTTCGACGTCGCCGAACTCGCCGTGCTGCTCTATCTCACCGGCGGCCTGCAGAACCCGTTCGCGTTCCTGTTCCTAGGGCCGGTGCTGCTATCGGCGACCGCGCTGCCGCCGCGCTTCACCGTGCTGCTCGGCATATTCGCCATCGCCTGCGCGACGCTGCTGGTCTTCGTGCACTACCCGCTGCCGTGGGACGACGCCGATCCGCTGCGGCTGCCGCCGATCTATATGGCCGGCGTCTGGCTCTCGATCCTGCTCGCCATCGGTTTCATCGGTGTCTATGCGTGGCAGCTTACCGAAGAATCGCGTCAACTCGCCGACGCGCTATCCGCCACCGAACTGGTGATGCAGCGCGAACAGCACCTCTCGCAGCTCGACGGGCTGGCCGCCGCCGCGGCGCATGAACTCGGCACGCCGCTTTCCACCATCTCGGTCATCGCCAAGGAACTGGAAAACGCCATCCCGGCGGACGCGCCGCATGGCGACGACGTGCGGCTGCTGCGTTCGCAGGCGACGCGCTGCCGCGAGATCCTGTCGAAGATCACCGAATTGTCGTCGACCGGCGCGCCCTTCGACCGCATGCCGGTGACCTCGCTGATCGAAGAGGTCGTTGCTCCGCATCGCGATTTCGACGTCAAGATCGCGGTCAGCGCGCCATCCGAACGCGAATCCGAGCCGACCGGCGCCCGCAATCCCGCGATCGTTTACGGCCTCGGCAACCTCCTGGAGAACGCCGTCGACTTCGCGCGCGAACGCGTCGATGTGGTGACGGAGTGGGACGACGCCACGATCGAGATTACCATCACCGACGACGGGCCGGGTTTCGCACCCGACGTACTGGCGCGCATCGGCGAACCCTATGTGACCACGCGTCGCAGGAAGCCGGACGGCAAGGACGATCAGCCGGTCGGATTGGGCCTCGGATTCTTCATCGCCAAGACGCTGCTGGAACGCTCCGGCGCCGCCATTACCTTCGCCAATCAGCTGGCGCCAAAACACGGCGCCATCGTCAAATTGCGCTGGAACAGGGCTGATTTCGAGCGTACGGCGGGCCTCGCCGCGACTTGATTTCGCCATACAATCACTATTTGTTACTGGAAACGAATAGCCGTCTGGAGGGATCGCACCGCATGAACGTCGCCGCCACCGAAACGATTGAAGCACCGCTGCCGCTCGACAACATTGCCGACCGCTCGGTTCTCATCGTCGAAGACGACAAGTCGTTCCTGCAGCGCCTGGCCAAGGCGCTGGAACAGCGCGGCTTCGAGGTGACGACGGCCGAGTCGGTGTCGGACGGCCTGATGCAGGTCGAACGATTGGCGCCCGCCTTTGCCGTGGTCGACATGCGCCTCGGCGACGGCAACGGCCTCGACGTCATCTCCGCGCTCAAGAAGCAGCGGCCCGAGGCGCGCGGCATCATCCTCACCGGCTACGGCAATATCGCCACCGCGGTCACCGCGGTGAAACTCGGCGCGGTCGATTATCTCGCCAAGCCGGTCGATGCCGACGACGTGCTCGCCGCGCTGCTCGCGCATGAGAGCCCGAAGATCGAGCCCCCGGAAAATCCGATGTCGGCCGACCGCGTGCGCTGGGAGCACATCCAGCGGATTTACGAACTGTGCGGCCGCAACGTCTCGGAAACCGCGCGCCGGCTCAATATGCACCGCCGTACCTTGCAGCGCATTCTGGCGAAAAGGGCGCCGCGCTGATTCGGCGGCTGCATTTTCTCGGACGTCATGCCCCGCGAAGGCGGGGCATCCAGCCCTTCTCGCTAAAAGAAGATATCAAGGGCTGGATCGTCCGCTTTCGCGGACGATGACAGCGTAAGCGCCTAAACAAACTCCCCATACGGGCCGTTCGGATCGATGAGCGATTGCAGCCGCAGCGCGGCGGCGCGCGCGATCAATAGCAGCATCGACTTGCGCGTCGCGGCGGCGAGCTTGTGCTCGGGCGCTTCGCAGTAGAACGCCGCGCCGAAGGCGTCCGCCACGATCAGGCCGGTGTCCGGCGGGAAGATTTCGCACGGCACGTCCTGCGAGGTGGCGAAGAACAGCCGATCGCAATGGGCGCGGTAGTCCTGCCACTTCTGGTCGGCGCGGAAGTCGGCAACCGACGACTTGATCTCGACGATCCAGACTTCGCCGCTGGCATTGAGCGCGGTGAGGTCGGCTCTCCGGCCTGACGGCAACGGCAATTCGCTGACGACGCAGAAGCCATGGGCGTGCAGCAACCGGGCGGTGCCGCGCGCCACCGCGAGCGCGGTTTCCGACTGCCGGCCGTCGACCGGCAGGGCCAGAGGCTTGATGAGGGCGGACATGACCAAATTCTAGCGCATCGCGCCGATGTCCGCACGTCCCTTGCTCCGCACGGTTCCATACGCCAGTCTCCGCGCGAAACCGGAGAGAGCGAAATGGCCATCGACTACGAGAAGGAATACGATAACCGCGCGCGCGTGCCCGAACATCCGCAAATTTTCGCGCGCTGGGAGGCCGAGGCCAAGGCCTATCGCGAGGCCTGCAAGGGCGCGCAAATCGGCACGAAATATGGCCCGTCCGCGCGCCAGACCATCGATTTTTTTCCGGCCGGTGGCGCCGACGCGCCGCTTGCCATGTTCATCCATGGCGGCTGGTGGCGCTCGCTGTCGCCCGCCTCGTTCAGCCAGATGGCGAAGGGGCTTAATGCCAACGGTATCGACGTCGCGGCGGTCGGCTACGACCTGTGCCCCGCGGTGTCGATCGCCACCATCACCGAGCAAATGCGCGCGGCGTGCCTGACGCTGTGGCGCGCGCACAGGAAACGCATCACCGTCTACGGACATTCTGCCGGCGGGCACCTGACCGCCTGCATGCTCGCGACCGACTGGAAAAACCTGGATGCATCGGCTCCCGCCAATCTGGTGCCGGCTGGCTATGCGATCTCAGGCGTGTTCGATCTGGTGCCGCTAACGCAGGTGTCGTTCAACAAGGACCTGCAACTCGACGATGGCGAGGCGCGCCGCATGTCGCCGCTCACCTGGACCGTGCCGCAAGGCGCGATTCTCGATGCGGCCGTGGGTGGCATCGAGTCGAACGAGTTCCTGCGGCAGAGCAAGACGATTGCCGAGCAATGGGGCAAGCGGGGCGCGCAGACGCGCTATGTGCCGATCGACGGCGCCAATCACTTCACGGTGCTCGATCCGCTCACCGACGCCGGCAGCGCGATGACGCAGCGTATCGCGGAGCTGGCGCGGCACACGGCGTCGCTCGCGTGAGCAATTCCCTCTCCCCGCAAAGCGGGGAGAGGGAAAGAGACGCCTCAGAAAAACGCCTGGATGCCGGTCTGCGCGCGGCCGAGGATCAGCGCGTGAATGTCGTGCGTGCCCTCGTAGGTGTTGACCGTCTCGAGGTTCGCGACGTGACGCATCACGTGATACTCGCTCGAGATGCCGTTGCCGCCGTGCATGTCGCGGGCGACGCGGGCGATGTCGAGCGCCTTGCCGCAGTTGTTGCGCTTCATCAGCGAGATCGAGGGCGGGGCGGCGCGGCCGGCTTCGATCATGCGGCCGAGGCGCAAACAGCCCGACAGGCCGAGTGCGATTTCGGTCTGCATATCGGCGAGCTTCTTCTGCACCAGCTGGTTGGCGGCGAGCGGCCGGTTGAACTGCTTGCGGTCGAGCGTGTACTGGCGCGCGGCGTGCCAGCAGAACTCGGCAGCGCCCATGACGCCCCAGGCGATGCCGTAGCGCGCGTTGTTGAGGCAGCCGAACGGACCCGACAGGCCCTGCACGTTCGGCAGCAGGTTCTCTTCCGGCACCACGCAATCGGCAAGCACGATCTCGCCGGTGGTCGAGGCACGCAAGCTCAGCTTGCCCTGGATCTTCGGCGTCGAGAAACCCTTGGTGCCGCGCTCGACAATGAAGCCGCGAATGACGCCGTCGAGCTTGGCCCACACCACCGCGATGTCGGCGAAGGGCGCGTTCGAAATCCAGGTCTTGGCGCCGTTGAGCTTGTAACCGCCGGCGATCTTCTCGGCGCGCGTCACCATCGAGCCCGGATCGGAGCCGTGATCCGGCTCAGTGAGGCCGAAGCAGCCGACCATTTCGCCGGTGGCGAGCTTGGGCAAATACTTGCGGCGCTGTTCCTCGGAGCCATAGGCGTAGATCGGATACATCACGAGCGAAGATTGCACCGACATGGTCGAGCGATAACCGGAATCGACGCGCTCGATCTCACGAGCGATCAGGCCGTAAGCAACATAGCCGAGGCCGGCGCCACCGTATTCCTCCGGGATGGTCGGGCCGAGCAGACCGAGCTTGCCCATCGCCGGCAGGTTGTTCGGATCGTGCGTCTCGTTGAGGTAAGCCTCGGTGACCTTCGGCATCAGATAGTCTTCGGCGAAACCTTTCGCCGTATCGCGCACCATACGCTCTTCTTCCGTCAGCTCGAATTCGATGCCGAGCGGGTCCTCCCACTGGAAGTCACGGTCCTTCAGGATCGATGGCTTATAGGGGCGCTTCTCGGCGGCTTGCGACATGGAAACTCCTCTTCGGGAACGGTCCCGGGAACAATCTTCGGTGCCGTCATTATAGCCGGAAGCGGCGGTGGGCAAGAGAGCCGCGCGAGCATCGTCCATGCGCTGGACGATTGCGCCGGACATGCGTCATCGCCCCTGTTCTTGAAGGCCCGAGGTGGCCTGCCTTCCCTTCCGTTCCCCTCGGAGACGCCGAGGGGATGGAGCGCCACGAGGCGCTCTTTTGATTTCGCACCTTGCGGTGCGCGGTCTCTCCTTGCGATCGGAGAAACCCGCGCCCCACGGCGCTCCATCGCGGTGTCGTTACGACGACGGGCCGCGCTTCTGGCGGCTGATCCATCTTGCGATGGGTAGCGCTCACCATCAGCAAGCTCCTTGCAGGAGGTCATAGTGCCTCCGGGCGGAGCCCCGTCGCCGCCCGAGCCCGGAGGTTGCGTTACCTCCCCCGGCCGCGGGCACCGCGCCCTGCTCCGTCAAAAAGACGCCTCTAGATGACGCCCTCGGCCGAGCAGGATGGGGTGAGCCTATACTATCCTAGGAATTATAGTCAAGGATTATTTTCTGACTCCGGACTCGTAGCCCGGGTGAAGCGAAGCGCAACCCGGGAATGGATCGATCCGTCGCTCCCGGATTTCGCTGCGCTTCATCCGGGCTACAAGACTGGTCCCCGCTTTCGCGAGGGCGAACGAGGTTTGGGGACGACGGACATCTGCGACAATCCGCGCGGTATCCGGTTGATGGGTATCAAGGAAGGGATGCAGCCGGCCCGCCATTATTATCTTCTGCACTGAGTTGACGCGGATAGCCCCCCTGATGACCGAAACGCCGCCACCGCTTTCCGTAGACGATCCGCACGGCCGGTCCGGGCGCGACGTGTTGGCGGCCTTGGGCGTGTCCGCGGAGTTCGGCCTGAGCGAGGACGAGGTGACGCGGCGGCGCGCCATAGCCGGCGCCAACACTATCGAGGCGACGCGCGAGGCCAGCGCGCTCCTGTTGCTGCTGCATCAGTTCGTCAGTCCCGTCGTCTACCTGCTCGGCGGCGCGGCGGCGCTCGCCTTCTGGTTCCACGAAATCGAGGAAGGCCTCGCCATCGTCGCCGTGCTCGCCGTCAACGCGCTGATCGGCTTTGTCACCGAACTGAAAGCAGCGCGCTCGATCGAGGCCCTGCGCAAGCTCGGCAGCCACGCCGCGCGCGTGCGGCGCGACGGCCATGTGCGCAGCATCGACGCCGCGGAGCTGGTGCCCGGCGACATCGTGCTGATCGAGGCCGGCGACTCGGTGGCGGCCGATATGCGGTTGATCGAAGCCTCAAGCCTGGCGGCCGATGAATCGACCGTCACCGGCGAGTCCGTAGCGGTCGAGAAATCGGCCAAGGCCGTGGCCACAGAGGCGCGCCTGTCGGAGCGGCATTCGATGCTGTTCAAGGGCACCGCGGTGACACGCGGCAGCGCGGTGGCAGTGGTGACGACAACCGGTCTTTCGACTGAACTCGGGCGCGTGTCGAAGCTGGTCGAGGAATCCGAGCCCGGCGCTTCGCCGCTGGAGCGCAAGCTGGCACGGCTCTCGCTGCAACTCGTCTGGGGGACGCTGGCGCTGGCGACTGTGCTGGTCGCCGTTGGATTGTGGACCGGCAAGGAGCCGTTCCTGATCATCGAGACCTCGATCGCGCTGGCGGTCGCCGCCATTCCCGAAGGGCTGCCGATCGTCGCGACATTGGCGCTGGCGCGCGGCATGTGGCGCATGGCGCAGCACAATGCGCTGATCGAGCGTCTTGCGGCGGTCGAGACGCTGGGGGCCACCACCGTCATCCTCACCGATAAGACCGGCACGCTGACCGAGAACCGCATGACGGTGCGCCGGCTCTGGGTGCCGGACGGCGAGATCGACCTCAGCGAACCGAAGAAGGAACTGGCCGAAGACGAGGAAGCCACGCTTCTGCTGCGCATCGCCGTGCTGTGCAACGACGCCGCACTCGAGAATGCGAAGGATACGGGCAGCGGCGATCCGATGGAGCTGGCGCTGCTGCGCGCCGGTCTTCATGCAGGCCTGTCGCGCGAGCGGCTGACGCATCGAAACCCAATGGTGCGCAAGGAAGCCTTCGACACCGCGACCAAGAAGATGGCCACGGTGCACAAAAGCGGTGACGGCTATCTGTTCGCGGTCAAAGGCGCGCCGGAAGCCGTGCTCGACGCCTGCGACACGGTCAATGACGAGGGCCGCGTCGTGCCGCTGACCGCTGCAATGCGCCGCGACTGGGCCGAGCGCGTCGATCACCTCGGCCATCACGGCCTGCGCGTCATCGGCTGCGCCATGAAAATGGAGGCCGGCGCCGACTTCGCGCCCTATGAAGGACTGACTTTCGCCGGCCTGATCGCGCTCGAGGATCCGGCGCGCGAGAACGTGCCGGAAGCGATTGCCGAGTGCCGGCGCGCCGGCATCCGCGTCATCATGGTGACGGGCGACCATGCCGTGACCGCGCGCAGCATCGGCCGCGCCGTCGGCCTCGGCGACGCCGCGGCGCATGTGATCGAAGGCCGGCATGTGGCGCGCCTGATCGAAAATGGCGACCCGGCCGTCTATCAGGCCGGGATTTTCGCGCGTGTCAGCCCGAGCGAAAAGCTAAGCCTGGTCCGCGCTTTCCAGAAGCGCGGCGACATCGTCGCCATGACCGGCGACGGCGTCAACGACGCGCCGGCCCTGCGGCAGGCCGATATCGGCGTCGCCATGGGTCTGCGCGGCACCGATGTGGCACGCGAGGCCGCTGCCATGATCCTGCTCGACGACGCGTTTCCGAGCATCGTTCACGCCATCCGCGAAGGCCGCATCATCTTCGGCAACATCCGCCGTTTCGTCGCATACCTGATGTCCTGCAATCTCAGCGAGGTGCTGGTGGTCGGGCTCGCCGTGCTGCTCGCACTATCGCTGCCGATCCTGCCGCTGCAGATTCTCTACCTCAACCTCATCACCGACGTGTTCCCGGCTTTCGCGCTGGCGCTCGGCGAAGGCGACCGCGACATTCTGAAGCGGCCGCCGCGCGATCCGAAGCAGCCGCTATTGTCGCGTTCACAATGGATCGGCATTGGGCTGCAAAGCGCCGCGCTCACGGCTGGCACCTTCGCCGCGCTCGTCGCGGCGCGGTTCTGGCTCCGCCTCAATGACGACGCGGTCGTCACCGTGACTTTCCTGACACTCGCTTTCGCCCAGCTCTGGCATGTCTTCGACATGCGGCACCCAATGTCGCGATTGTTGTCGAACGACATCGTGCGCAATCCGTGGGTCTGGGGCGCGCTGGCGCTGTGCACCGTGCTGCTGGTGATCCCGGCCTATACGCCGGCGCTCGCCGGTCTTCTCGGCCTGACGCCACCGACGGCGGCGATGTGGGCCGTGATCATGGCCAGCAGCCTTGCGCCCATGATCGTGACGCAGATCGTGTTGATCGTCATGGGCCGGCGGACGCCGACGAGGGCCGCGTCATGACCGCACTTCTCCTGCCGTGGCTCAAATTCGTCCTCTGCGTCGCGGCGATCGGCTTTGCCGGGCCGATGCTGACACGTTACGGCGACGTCATCGCGCAGCTCACCGGCCTGTCGCGGTCATGGATCGGCCTGGTACTGCTGGCCACCGCGACGTCGCTCCCGGAATTGTTCACCGGCCTCAGTGCGGTAACGGTCGCCGATGCGCCGGACATCGCGGTCGGCGATGTGCTCGGCAGTTGCGTCTTCAACCTCGTTATGCTGGTGCTGCTCGACGAGTTGAGCCGCGATGAGCCGATGTACCGGCGGGTCGATCAAGGTCACATTCTGACCGCCGGCTTCGGCGTCATCCTGATCGGCACGGCGGGAGCCTTGCTACTGCTCAGCCAGAACGGCTTGCACGCATCGTTCCTCCATATCTCGGTCTACACGCCGATCATCCTCCTGATCTATTTCGTCGCAATGCGCGCCGCATTCGTCTACGAACGCAGCACACCACGACCACCGTCGAACATCGCGCCGCCGCGAGGCATATTGCTTTCTGCCGCGCTGGTCCGTTATGGCGCCGCTGCAGCCGTCGTGGTCGTCGCAGGCACCTGGCTGCCTTTCATAGGCAACGAAATCGCCGACATCATGGGCTGGCGCCAGAGCTTCGTCGGCACGCTGCTGATCGCATCTGCGACCTCGGTGCCAGAACTGGTGGTGACGCTGAGTGCGCTGCGGCTCGGCGCCGTCGACATGGCGATCGGCAACCTGCTCGGCAGCAACCTGTTCGATATCCTGGTCCTGGCGATCGACGATATCGCTTATACAAAAGGCCCGCTGCTCGCGGCCGTGTCGCCGGCGCATGCGATCACGGCTTTCGCCGCCGTCGTCATGACCGGCATTTTTATTGTCGCGATGTTGTACAAGCCGGCAACACGACTGCGCGGCACGATCGGCTGGGTCAGCATCGCGCTGCTACTCGTTTATCTGTTCAGCGCCTACGCCATCTATCTCTACGGGCACTGAGCGGCGGCGATCAGCCGCCGTTCTCCACCGAACCGCCGGCCTCGCGCAGCGCCGCCGGCTGCGGCATGGCGATGACGTTGTACCCTGAATCGACGAAATGGATTTCGCCCGTCACGCCGGTCGACAAATCCGAACACAGATAGAGACCCGAGCCGCCGAGGTCTTCCAAAGTGACGCCGCGGCCGAGCGGCGAATATTTCTGCTGGAAGGCGAACATGTAGCGCGCATCGCCGATGCCGGCGCCGGCGAGCGTGCGAATCGGCCCCGCCGAGATGGCGTTGACGCGGATCTTCTGGTGGCCGAAGTCGACGGCGAGATAGCGCACCGACGACTCCAGCGCCGCCTTGGCCAGACCCATGACGTTATAATTGGGCATGGCGCGATCGCCGCCATTGTAAGTGAGCGTCACCATCGCGCCGCCATTGGGCATCAGCTCCGCCGCGCGCTTGGCGCTCTCGGCGAAGGAGAAGCAGGAGATCACCATGGTGCGAACGAAGTTCTCGCGCGTGTTGTCGGCGAAGCGGCCCTTCAGTTCGTTCTTGTCCGAGAAGCCGACGGCGTGGACGAAAAAGTCGATGGTGCCCCACTTCTCCTTGAGCGTCGCCCAGACCTTGTCGACGGAGGCGATGTCCTCGACGTCGCAGGGCAGGATGATGTCGGAATTGGTCTGCTCGGCGAGCGGCTTGATGCGCTTGAGCAGGGCCTCACCCTGATAGGTGTAGGCGATCTGCGCGCCGTGCTGATGCAGCGTCTTCGCGATGCCCCAGGCGATCGAGTGGTCGTTCGCCACGCCCATGATCAGCCCGCGCTTACCTTCCATCAAACCCGGCATAGGTCTCTATCCTCTCGGTCGTCATGCCCGGCCTTGTGCCGGGCATCCACGACTTGCTTCATTCACGTTCCTAGACGTGGATGGCCGGGACATAGGCGTTCTTTAGAACGCCGTTCTTCGAACGGCTATGCCCGGCCATGACGTCACTGATTTTTCGCCGCGGCGATCACGCATCAACGTGCTTGAACACCAACGTGCCGTTGGTGCCGCCGAAGCCGAACGAGTTCGACATCGCGGCACGGATTTGGACATTGTCCTTGCGCTCGCGCAGGATCGGCATGTCGGCGAAATCGGGATCGAGATCCTTGATGTTGGCGCTCTCGCACATGAAGCCGTTCTGCATCATGAGCAGCGTGTAGATCGCTTCCTGCACGCCGGCGGCCCCGAGCGAGTGGCCCGACAGCGACTTGGTCGCCGAGATCGGCGGGCACTTGTCGCCGAACACGGCGCGGATGCCTTCGATCTCCTTGGCATCGCCGACCGGCGTCGCGGTGGCATGCGGATTGATGTAGTCGATCGGCACCTTGCAGGTTTCCAGCGCCAGCTTCATGCAGCGCTGCGCGCCTTCGCCCGACGGCGCCACCATGTCGTAGCCGTCCGAGGTCGCGCCGTAGCCGGCGACTTCGGCATAGATCTTGGCGCCGCGCGCCTTGGCGTGTTCGAGTTCTTCGAGCACGAGAACACCGGCACCGCCGGCGATGACGAAGCCGTCGCGGCTCACATCGTAAGCGCGCGAGGCGGTCGCCGGCGTGTCGTTATATTTCGACGACATCGCACCCATGGCATCGAACAGGTTCGACATGGTCCAGCTCAGATCTTCCGAGCCGCCGGCGAACACCATGTCCTGCTTGCCCCACTGGATCATCTCGGCCGCATTGCCGATGCAATGCGTCGAGGTCGCGCAAGCCGAAGAGATTGAATAGTTGACGCCCTTGATCTTGAACCAGGTAGCAAGCGTCGCCGACGGGCTCGACGACATCGCTTTCGGCACGGCGAAGGGACCGATGCGCTTGGGCGAGCCGTTCTTGCGCGTGATGTCGGCGGCCTCGACGATGGTCTCGGTCGAAGGCCCGCCCGCGCCCATGATGATGCCGGTCCGCGGATTGACGAGGTCCTTTTCCTCGACGCCCGAATCGCGGATCGCCTGATCCATGGCGACATGGTTCCAGGCCGAGGCCTGGCTGAGGAAGCGCATGGCGCGCCGGTCGACCATGCCGGACGGATCGAGCGTCGGCTTGCCGTAGACCTGGCAGCGGAAGCCATGTTCGGCGAATTCGGTGGCGAATGTGATGCCGGACTTGGCTTCACGCAGGCTGGCAAGAACTTCCTGCGTGTTGTTGCCGATGGATGAGACGATCCCCATCCCAGTGACGACTACCCGTCGCATCGTCGTTTCCCTTCACGAAATGTCGGCGATTGGCACACAGATTGGCCGCCACAGGCAAGTCCGCAAGGCCGGACGCCCGGGCGTGCCGCGGTCCAAACTGTCCCGCTCAGGCGCCGCTCGGCTGCAAGGCCGCGTCCTGCTGGAACAGGCCGACCTTCAGGTCGCTGGCCTTGTAAATCACTTTGCCGTCGGCGGCCAACCAGCCGTCCGCGATACCCAGCACCAGCTTGGAGCGCATCACGCGCTTGAAATCGACGCCGTAGACGACCTTTTTCACGGTCGGCAGCACCTGGTCGCTGAACTTGATCTCGCCGGTGCCCAGCGCCCGGCCGCGACCGGGCGAACCCAGCCAGCCGAGGAAGAAACCGACCATCTGCCACAGCGCGTCGAGGCCGAGGCAACCCGGCATGACGGGGTCACCCTTGAAATGACAGAGGAAAAACCAGAGGTCGGGCTTCACGTCGAGTTCCGCGCGCACCATGCCCTTGCCGAATTCGCCGCCAGTTTCCGAGATTTCGGTGATCCGGTCGAACATGAGCATCGGCGGCAGCGGCAGCTGGGCATTGCCGGGGCCGAACAGCTCGCCGCGGCCGCAGGCCAGCAAATCCTCATAGGCAAAACTGCTCCGGCGCTCGGTCATCGTGCAAAAATCCCGCTCTGGCGGCCACCCCGGCCTCGGGGCGAGGCATAACGAAGAAAGCCGCAAATTCAACGGCAAAGGGGTAACACACCGGACCTGAGGGGGCAAAGTCGGGCGAGGGAGACAAGGCGCTCCCTAAGCCCTTAACCGGCGCGGCAAAATGGCGTTCTCCGGTAATTACCGGAGTTGCGCCCGGCCGCCCCCTTCGATATGTTGCAAATGAAACGGGTTTGCCCTCCCTTTTGAGGGCCCCGCCTGTTCCCCGCAGCGTGGCGCCAGGCCTTCGGATTATTATATTCCGGCCAAGCATCCCCCGCGTTTGCGAATGAGTGTCAGAAGCGTAATCAGTGGAAGAGCTTGGCCAGCCAATGACCGAAACCCGAACCACGATGTTGCCGATCACCAAGGCGGATGCCGCCGAGGCGCACGACCGCGCTTCGCTCACGGGCTGCCCGTGGCACGACGTCAAATCGATGCTGCGTGACGTCGGTCTGCGCCCGACCCGCCAGCGCATGGCGCTGGGCTGGATCCTGTTCGGCAAGGGCGATCGCCACCTGACCGCCGAAGCGCTGTACGAAGAAGCGACCCGCGCCAAGGTGCCGGTGTCGCTCGCCACCGTTTACAACACGCTGCACCAGTTCACCGAAGTCGGCCTGCTGCGTCAGGTACCCGTCGACGGCACCAAGGCCTATTTCGACACCAACGCTTCGGCGCACCACCACTTCTTCGTCGAAGGCGAGGACGAACTCCTCGACATCCCCGCCCATGACGTCATCGTCGGCAAGACGCCGGATGCGCCGGAAGGCTATGAGGTCGCGCGCGTCGACGTGGTCGTGCGGTTGCGCCGCAAGGTTTAAGGCTCCTCGCTCACTGCGAATTGAGAACGGGCGCGCGCAAGTGGCGCCCGTTTTCTGTTGAGGCGTCGTCAATGTCAGGCACCACGCCTTGCCAGAACCATTGGCCGCATTCGTCGTCGCGCGCTGCATCGTCAATGCCGATGTCGCGCAGCAGATAGTCCGGCAGATCGCGCAAGTGCCGCCGGGTACGATAGCGGCGGTGCCAGAAGCAAAACCGTGTCAGGATCGATGGTCGTGTCATAACGCCGATCCTGCACGCGGCACATCCCGTGAAGTTTCGGCCGAGGCCGAAGTATCGCGTGCGTTAAAGCGCTAAGATATCGGCCGACGAATAACCACGGAGCCAGCCATGGCCACCCAGGGCGCGTTCACCGAAATTGCGAGCCTTGCCGGCGATCCGGCGCGCGCCGGGATGCTGCACGCGCTGCTGGACGGGCGCGCGCTGACGGCAAGCGAACTGGCGCAAGCCGCGCATGTCACGCCGCAAACGGCGTCCGGCCATCTGACGAAGCTCGCAGCCGGCGGACTTATCGCTGTCGAGAAGCAGGGCCGTCATCGCTATCACCGGCTGGCTTCGCCGGCGGTGGCGCGCATGCTGGAGAGCATCATGCAAGTCGCGGCCGACGCGCGCCCGCGTGCCATCGTCACCGGGCCACGCGACAAGGCGTTGCGCGCCGCGCGCACTTGTTACGATCATCTCGCCGGCCATCTCGGCGTCGCGCTGGCGGATTCGATGATCGCCAATAACCAGATCGAATTGACTTTGGACGCCGGCATTGTCACCGAGGGCGGCGCGACCTTGTTCGACCGGCTCGGTATCGCACTCGAACCACGCAAGTCCGGTCGCTCGAAACGCATATTGTGCCGGCCCTGCCTCGACTGGAGTGAAAGACGGCCGCATATCGGCGGCGCGCTCGGCGCGGCCTTGTGCGCACATTGTCTGACATCGGGCTGGATCAGGCGCGTCAGCGGCTCGCGCGCGGTGAGCGTGACGACCAAAGGGCGGCAGAAATTTCGCGAGTATTTCGGCGTCGATACGTGAGACTCTCTCTCACCTCTCCCATAGGGAGAGGTCGGCACGCGGTAGCGTGCCGGGTGAGGGGTTACGGACTATCGAGAGTCACTTGCCCCCTCACCCCAACCCTCTCCCCAAAAGGGAGAGGGAGCGCGCCGAGCGCGACGCACTCAAGTGCTAATCGAACTTCTCGTGCGGATAAGCGCCCCAGATGCGCTCCTGCACGATGTAGCCGGAGAAGCTCTTGCCCACGATTTCGCACCAGTTGCCGTCGCAGGACTTGATCTGGGCGAGCACGCCGGGCTGCAGCCGGGCCATGACCCCGGATTCCTTGTCCGGGCTCTGATAGAGCGGCACCGTTTCCTCGTTCTTCGACGGCACGACGACACCGCTGCGCCGCCCGGACAGCAAAGAGTGGTAGACCCAGCCTTCCGAGCCTTCCCAGTCCCGGATGCGGCGCCAATTCTCGAATTCGGCGGTGATTTCGACCGGCATGCCGGCGCGGGTATAGACCCACCGGACGTCCTGGTCCTTGTTGGGCCCGGCGCGGACGTTTGTCCTGTCCGACTTAAGGCTGACGAAGCGCGGCATCGGCAGGCCGCTGACCGGCCCGGCCGGCAGGTCGGCCGCCGCACGCGCGTCGGGGCTCGCGCCGAGGCACAGGCCGACAATCAGGGCGGCTACCAGGCCGCGACCGACTTTCAAGGCGACACGCCTCCGAACGCTTTGTGTTGTCTCGGCCATCTGATAGGAAACGGAAGGAATTTGAAGCTCGCAGTCACGGACCGGCAGTCTGTGCCAGCGCGGTTAATGAGCCCTGAACGCCACGCTTTTCGACCCAATCCATCGAAGTTCCGAAGCCAATGGTGAAACAGAAGAAGCCCGTCGTCGTCGTCACCCGCAAGCTGCCCGAAGCGATCGAGCTGAGGATGCGGGAACTGTTCGATGTCCGCCTCAACGCCGACGACAGGCCGATGAGCGCGGCTGACCTCGCCGAGGCGGTCAAGACCGCCGACGTGCTGGTCCCGACCGTGACCGACAAGATCGACTCGGCGCTCCTGTCCAAGGCCGGCGAGCAATTGCGGCTGATCGCCAATTTCGGCAACGGCGTCGACAATATCGATGTCGCCACCGCGGCTCAGCGCGGTATCACCGTGACCAACACGCCGGGCGTGCTGACCGAAGATACCGCCGACATGACCATGGCGCTGATTCTCGCCGTGCCGCGGCGCCTTGCCGAAGGCGCGCAGGTGCTGATCTCCGACAAGGACTGGAATGGCTGGTCGCCGACCTGGATGCTCGGCCACCGCATCTGGGGCAAGCGTCTTGGCATCATCGGCATGGGCCGCATCGGCCAGGCGGTGGCGCGGCGCGCCCGCGCCTTCGGCCTGCAGGTGCACTATCACAACCGCCGCAAGGTGGCGCCGAAGATCGAAGAAGAGCTCGACGCGACCTATTGGGAAAGCCTCGACCAGATGCTCGCCCGCATGGACATCGTGTCGGTGAACTGCCCGCACACGCCGGCGACGTTCCATCTTCTGTCGGCGCGGCGACTGAAGATGCTGCGGCCCGAGGCCTACATCGTCAACACGGCGCGCGGCGAAGTCATCGACGAGAATGCGTTGGCGCGGATGCTCGAAGCCAGCGAACTCGCCGGTGCCGGTCTCGACGTGTTCGAGCATGAGCCGGCGGTCAATCCGAAGCTGGTCAAGCTCGCCAAGGCCGGCAAGGTGACGTTGCTGCCGCATATGGGCTCGGCAACGCTCGAAGGCCGCGTCGACATGGGCGAGAAGGTCATCATCAACATCAAGACCTTCATGGACGGCCATCGGCCGCCGGACAGAGTCTTGCCGAGCATGTTGTAAAGTGCGGAAGCACAGCTTGTAGCCCGGATGTAGCGCAGCGAAATCCGGGAGCGGCCGCCCCGCATTGCGCTTCGCTCCATGCGGGCTACGAGCGACGCGCGAACCGCACCTTCACTCCCGCGGCGCCTTGCGGCGTTCGGGCTGTTCGTTTTCCCCGCGCATCATGCGCTTGAAGTACATGCCGCGATGGCCGCATTTCGGACACGGCACGGAGAACTCCATCGCCACGCTGCCGGGCTTGGCGATAAAGATCGGCGTGTTGCACTTGAGGCAGTCGACGATGCCGCGGTCGCGCGGAATGCTCTGACTGTGCTGCACATGTGACATGGCACTGAACCCAACTCACCGGTTCGGATACATAAAAGCTCCACCGGAATTGAGTTCAGTTTGACCGAAAAATGCTGGGCCGCCGTTAAGCGGATGGCAACGGACACGTTAAGATCGGTTAGCGATAAGGGATGCCAAGCAGATAACGCGCAGCCGCGTTAATGCCGATCAACCACGAAGTCGCGAAGATGCGGCCGAACCGCTGAGCGGATTGTCCTTGTCCCAGGCGTAATCGAGCGTTTCGAAGCGCATCGAGCGCGCGTCGATCATCAGCAAGCGGCCGACGAGCCCTTCGCCGAAGCCGACGATCTCGCGGATCACCTCGAGCGCCATCATCGAGCCGAGAATGCCGGGCAGCGCACCGAGAATCCCGGCTTCCGAACAGGTCGGGATCGTGCCGGCGGGCGGCGGCTCGGGAAACAGACAGCGATAGGTCGGGTTGGGCACGCCGTCGGTGCGCCGCTCATGCGCGCGGATCGTCGTCAGCGACGCATCGAATACGCCGAGCGCGGCGGTAACGAGCGGCTTCTTCGCAACGTAACACGTGTCGGACACCAGATAGCGCGTCTCGAAATTGTCGGAGCCGTCGGCGACGATGTCGTAACTCTCGATCAACGGCAGCGCGTTGCCGGCATTGAGGCGCTCGTTGTGCACCTCGACTTTCACATGCGGATTGAGACGGGTAATCGCCTGCGCTGCGCGCTCGGCCTTGGACGCGCCAATATCGTCTGTGCCGAAGATGACCTGACGCTGCAGGTTGGACAGCGCCACTGCGTCGTCGTCGACGATGCCGATGGTGCCGACGCCGGCGGCGGCGAGATAGAGGAGCAGCGGCGCGCCGAGCCCACCGGCACCCACCACCAGGACACGGGCGGCCTTCAGCTTCGCCTGACCCGGGCCGCCCACCTCGCGCATGACGATGTGGCGGGCGTAACGTTCGAGTTCGTCGCGGCTGAGCGGGGGGGTGGCTGTCATTTGCCGTCAATTTAACACTCAAACGCGTCGAAACGAGCCGGTTAATGCAATTTTCGGCCGGCGGTTGCACCCCCATCCTGTTCGGCTAAGGTGACCCGATTGGTTAGTATTGAGTAAATGGCGATGCGTTTCGGACCCATTTTGGCGGTGACGGTGGCGCTGGCGCTTGCCAGCGGCATGGGCACCGGCTCGGCCGCCGCGCAGCCGGGCGGTCCCGATTCCGCGCCCTATCCGGTCGAAGACGCCGCGCCCGCGCACGCCGACAAACCTGCTCAGGCCAAGACGGCCAAACCGTCGGGCAAGTCCACCGATAAGTCCGCGGACAAGCCGGCCGACAAGCAGGCCGGCGTCGCACCGCCAGCGAGCCCTTTGCCGCAACCGAAACCCGAAGCGCTGAAGACATCGGCCGCCCTCACGCCGGATACCAAAACGCCGGAGGCGAAAGCCCCGGATAAAAGCGACGCACCGGCAGCGACGGCTATACCGCGACCAAAACCGGAAGTTCTGAAAACGCCGGCTGCGGCCGAGGTCGTGGCTATTGCGCCAGGCCCGGACGCCGCGGCGTTGCCCGATGCCAAGCCCACCAACCCCGCAAGAGAAGCCGCAGCAGAAGGCGACACACTTTACGGCAACGCCGCCGACGAACGTCTGCTGATCCAGGCGGCGCTGCTGTGGTCGGGCGACTTCACCGGCGCCGCCGAGAACGGCGACGATCCGCTCGCCGTTGCCATCAAGAATTTCCAGAAGCGCAAGAACTACAAGGTCACCGGCACGCTGACGGACCGCGAGCGCCATGAGCTCGTCGGCGCGGCACGAACCTATCAGGACGAGTTCGGCTGGAACGTCGTGGTCGATCCGGCGACCGGCATCCGCATCGGCCTGCCCACCAAGATGGTGCCGCTGGCGCGCGAAGGAAAGCGTGGCACGCACTGGTCGTCGCGTTATGGCGACGTGCAGGTCGAGACGTTCCGTTATGTCGAGCCGGGCCAGAAACTGTCGGCGCTGTTCGAACGTGAGAAGCAGGAACCTGCGACGCGCAAGGTTGAATACAGCATCCTGCGCGACGACAGTTTCTTCATCAACGGCCTGCAGGGCCTGAAGAAATTTTCGGTGCGCGCCCAGATCCGCAATGGCGAGGTGCGCGGCTTCACCATGCTGTACGATCAGGCGATGGAAGGCATCGTCGCGCCGGTGATGGTGGCGATGGCCTCGGCCTTCTCGCCCTTTCCGCAGCGCGCCGCGCCGTTCGCGACCTTGGCGAAGTCGGTTGAGTACGGCACCGGGCTCATCGTCAGCGCGCAGGGTCACATCGTCACTGATGCGCGGCTGACGCAAGGCTGCCAGGTCATCGTCGCCAACGGATTCGGCGATGCGGAGCGCATCGCCGAGGACAAGGACAAGGGGCTGGCGCTGCTGCGCGTCTATGGCGCGCGCCACATGACGCCGCTGGCGCTGCCGCGCCATACCACGGCGGCGAAGGGCGACGTCACCATCGCCGGCATTCCCGATCCGCGCGCAAATAACGGCCGCGCGACGCTCACGGAGATCAAGGCGAAGCTGACCGGCGCCGCGCTTGACTTGCGCGACTCGGTACCTATGGCGGGCTTTTCGGGCGCGGCGGCGATCGATGCCAATGGCCGGTTCGTCGGACTCACCGAAATGCGCAACGCCGTGCTCGCCAGCATAGCGCCGGCGGTGCCGCCGGTACGCCTTGTGCGCGCCGATGCGATCCGCGCCTTCCTCGATGCGCAGAAAGTGGCGCAGCCGGTGGCTTCCGTCACCGACCCGCGCGAGGCGGTGGTGCGGGTGATTTGTGTGAGGAAGTGACTATGGTCGTCCCCGCGAAGGCGGGGACCCATATCCCCTGCCGTCTCGATCAAGAGCGCAGGCTAAGGAATTTCATCGAACGTACTGCGCCATAGCGTCGTCGGAGACTATGGGTCCCCGCCTTCGCGGGGACGACCAACATTTCTGCGAGCTACTTATTCTTCCACACCGGCTTGCGCTTCTCGACGAAGGCTTTCATGCCTTCCTTCTGATCTTCGGTGGCGAACAGCGCGTGGAAGATGCGGCGCTCGAAGCGCAGGCCTTCGGCGAGCGACGTCTCGAAGGCGGCATCGACCGATTCCTTGGCTGCCAGCACCGACGGCAGCGACATGCCGGCAATGGTCTCGGCCGCTTTCATCGCTTCGTCCATCAATTGCGCCGCGGGCACGATGCGGGCGACGAGACCGGAGCGCTCGGCCTCGGCGGCATCCATCATGCGGCCGGTGAGGACGAGGTCCATCGCCTTGGCCTTGCCAATGGCGCGCGCGAGGCGCTGCGTGCCGCCGATGCCGGGAATGACGCCGAGCTTGATCTCGGGCTGGCCGAACTTGGCGGTGTCGGCGGCGATGATGAGATCGCACAGCATGGCGAGTTCGCAGCCGCCGCCGAGCGCAAAGCCGGCGACCGCGGCGACCACCGGCTTGCGGGTCTTGGTCGGCGCATGCCAGTCGGCGGCGAAATTGCCGAGATAGGCCTCGATGAAGGACTTGTCCGCCATCTCCTTGATGTCGGCGCCGGCGGCGAAAGCCTTGTCGCTGCCGGTGATCAGCAGACATCCGATGGCGTCGTTGTTCTGGAAGTCGATGACCGCCTGATTGAGTTCGCCCATCAGCGCGCGGTTAAGCGCGTTGAGCGCATTGGGGCGGTTGAGCGTGATGACGCCGACGCGGCCCTTGGTGTCGACGATGATGTTTTCGTAAGCCATTTCAATTGTCCCCGGCATTTGCGGTCGTCATGGCCGGCTTCATGCCGGCCATCCACGTCTTTGCGACATTAAAGCCAGACGTGGATGCCCGGGACAAGCCCGGGCATGACGAGCCAATAGGCTCGTCACTTCTGACACGACGGACAATAGAACGTCGAGCGACCGTTCTGCACGATGCGTTTCACCGTGCCCTTGCCGTCCGGGCACTTCTGCCCTTCGCGGTCGTAGACCAGAAAATTGTGCTGGAAATCGCCGAGCGAACCGTCGGCGCGGCGGTGGTCGCGCAGCGACGAGCCGCCGGCCTTGATGGCGTCGTTCAATACCGCCTTGATGGCCACGACCAGCGCGATGGCGCGCTCGTTCGGTCTGCCGTGACGATCGGCGATCGTCGAGGCCAGCCGCTTCGGCGACAGATGCGCGCGGTACAAAGCCTCGCAGACATAGATGTTGCCCAGCCCAGCGACGACGCGCTGGTCGAGCAGCGCGGCCTTCAGCGATGTCTTCTTGGCCTGACAGGCGGCGGCGAGCATCGCCGCGTCGAATTCATTGCCGAGCGGCTCGGGGCCGATGCTTTTCAAGAGCGGCTCGGATTCGAGTTTGGCGCGCGGCACCAGCTTCATGGAGCCGAAGCGGCGTGGATCGTTGAAGGTGACGATCTCGCCATTCGACAGATGGAAGACGACATGATCGTGCGCCGCGCTCTTGGATTTCTCGTGATAGTAGACGCCCGGCCGCGATTCATGTCCGACGCGGAACGAGCCCGACATGCCCAGATGCATGACCAGCACGTCGCCGGACGACAGGTCGGCGGTGAGATATTTGGCGCGGCGGCCGAGGCCCTCGACCGTCTGGCCCTCGATGCGCTTCTCGAAGTCCTTGGCGATCGGCCAGCGCAGGCCGCGATGCCGTACCTCGACCTTGTCGATGCGCGCGCCTTCCATGGCGGGGGCAAGGCCCCTGCGTACCGTCTCGACTTCGGGCAATTCGGGCATGGTTTACCGCTCCGGGCGTGATAGATAGCGTGCCGCGGCCCGGCGCGCTATGGTCCTGCCCGCAAAGGATTATTGGCTGATGAGCAAGGCTCAAGAACCGCACCAAGAGACGCATTTCGGCTACCGCGACGTGCCCCTCACCGAGAAGCAGGGGCTGGTCGACGACGTGTTCCACTCGGTGGCCAAGCGCTACGACCTGATGAACGACCTGATGTCCGGGGGACTGCATAGGGCCTGGAAGGACGCGCTGGTGACGGCGGTCAATCCGCCCAAAGGCGACCGCGATTTCGCGCTGCTCGATCTTGCCGGCGGCACCGGCGATGTCGCCTTCCGCGTGGCCGAGGCCGGTGGCTTCGGCACCCGCGTCACCGTCTGCGACATCAATGCCGAGATGCTCGCCGTGGGCCGCGAGCGCGCCGAAAAGCGCGGCCTCGACGGGCAGGTGACCTTCGAGCAGGGCAATGCCGAGGAGCTGCCCTATGCCGACAAGAGCTTCGACTGCGTCACCATTGCTTTCGGTATCCGCAACGTGCCGCGCATCGACAAAGCACTGCGCGAGGCGCATCGCGTCTTGAAATACGGCGGCCGCTTCCTCTGCCTCGAATTCTCGTCGGTCGATGTGCCCGGTCTCGACAAGCTCTACGAGCTTTACTCTTTCCAGGTGATCCCGCGCGTCGGCGAGCGCGTCACCGGCGACCGCGAGGCCTATCAGTACCTCGTTGAGTCGATCCGCAAGTTTCCCAAGCCCAAGGTCTTCGCGCAAATGATCACCGACGCCGGTTTCCGCCGCGTCTCGTTCACGCCGATGACCGGCGGCGTGGTGGCGATGCATTCGGGCTGGAAATTGTGATCTCGGCCGTTTCCCACCTCATTCGTCTGTCCCGCGCCGGCTATGTGTTCGCGCGCGAAGGTGTATTCGGCCTCGTCGATACGCGGCCGCTGCCGATGCCGGCGCGCACCGGCATCGCGCTGGCGCGGCTGATCGAGCGGCGCTCATCGCGCAACGGCGAGAGCCGGCTCGCCGCGGCGCTGCGCCGCCTCGGCCCGACTTACGTCAAGCTCGGTCAGTTCCTGGCGACGCGGCCGGACGTCGTCGGCACCGTGATCGCGCGCGATCTTGAATCGTTGCAAGACAAGATGCCGGCGTTTCCGCAGGCCGAAGCGGAGGCCGTGGTCGCGGAAGCGCTGGAACGGCCGCTCACAAGTGCCTATGCGAGCTTCGGTCCCTCGGTGGCGGCGGCCTCGATCGCGCAGGTGCATCGCGCCGAAGTCGATGTCGATGGCGTGCGCAAGCCGGTCGCGGTGAAGATCCTGCGCCCCGGCGTCGAACGGCGCTTCCGCGTCGATCTCGACGCTTTCTATTTCGCCGCGCGCAATGCCGAAGCTTTGTCGCCTGAAGCGCAGCGCCTGCGCTTTGTCGAAGTCGTCAACACGCTCGACCGCTCGGTGCGGCTGGAGATGGATTTCCGCCTCGAGGCCGCGGCGCTATCGGAGATGGCGGAGAACACCAAGGACGATCCGGACTTCCGCGTGCCCGGCATCGACTGGGACCGCACCGCGCGCGAAGTCCTGACCATGGAGTGGGTCGGCGGCACCAAGCTCAACGACCGCGCCGGGCTGGAGGCCAAGGGTTTCGACCTGCCGGCGCTCGGCCGCATCGTGATCCAGAGTTTCCTGCGCCATGCGCTGCGCGACGGCTTCTTTCACGCCGACATGCATCCGGGCAATCTGTTCGTCGACGACGATGGAAGGCTGGTCGCGGTCGATTTCGGCATCATGGGCCGGCTAGGCCCCAAGGAGCGCCGTTTCCTCGCCGAAATTTTGTTCGGCTTCATCACCCGCGATTACATGCGCGTCGCGCAGGTGCATTTCGATGCCGGCTATGTGCCGCGGCATCATTCGGTCGAGGCCTTCGCGCAGGCGATCCGCGCCATCGGCGAGCCGATTCACAACCGGACGGCCGAAGACATCTCGATGGCGAAGCTGCTGACGCTGCTGTTCGAGGTCACCGGCATTTTCGACATGCGCACGCGGCCGGAGCTGATCCTGCTGCAGAAGACCATGGTGGTGGTCGAGGGCGTGGCGCGCACATTCGATCCGAAGCTCGACATGTGGAAGACGGCCGACCCGGTGGTGCGCGAATGGATTTCGCGCAACCTCGGCCCGATCGGCAAGCTGGAAGACGCGGTCGCCGGCGCCGGCAAGCTCGGCACCTTCGCCGCGCAGGTGCCGTCGCTGCTGCTGCGCGCCGGCACTGTGCTCGATCAGATCGACGACATCACGCGCAACGGCCTGGTACTGGCGCCAGAGACGGTCGAGGCCATCGGCAAGGCGGAAGCGCGGCGCAACCGCGCTACCGCCTGGGCGCTGTGGGTCATTGCCGCGCTGCTCGGCGCGATTTTGTGGATGCTGGTTTAGTAATCCGCAGGTATTTTCTTTCTTCCCCTCTCCCCTTGAGGGAGAGGGAAGAGAGTTTGACGCACCGCTTAACTTCGCTCCGCCGCCGACTTCAGCTTCGCCAGGCCGGCTTCCATGTCGCCGCCGACCATCTTGTCCATGTTGAAGAACACATGGATGACCTTGGCGAAAAACGGCGCAGTCCCCTGCATAGCCCAGGTGACGCTGGTGTCGGCGCCCTGCGGCGTCAACGTGAACGACACGTCATTGTCAGCGGCAATCGGCTTTGTCATGACGAGCCTGATGCCGACTTTCGACGGCGGCGTGCTTTCCACGATGGTCATGTTGCCGGCGCCAACCTTGCTGTCGCCATCCCACGCGTAAGTCGCGCCCTTACCCGCTGTCGCCGGTCCGAACGTACGCTTCATCTGCGGATCCTTGGTCTCGTAAGGCGACCACGCCGTCCACTGCCGATAGTCGTTGATGAGCGGAAAGATACGGTCCGCCGGCGCGTTGATGATCGTGGATCGCTGCACGACGAAACTGTCCGGCTTGCGCGCGGCGAGCAGGAGCACGACGGCGACGGCCCCGACAAGAACCGCCGCCACGACGAGGAGAGCGAATTTCATGGTCATTTCTCCACGATCGCCTTGAAGCCGCCGAAGATCATGCGCTTGCCGTCGAACGGCATTGTCGACATGTCCATCTTCAATCGCTTGTCGGACATCACCTTCTTCATGACGACATCGCGCGATTTGCGCGACTTGTACGTGATGTACGAGAAGATAACGACCTCGCCCTTCTTGAGCTTCACGCTCTGCGGAAACGACGTCCACTTGCCCGGCTTGACATCGTCAGCCACCGCTTCGACGTAAGACAACGCACCGTGCTCCATCCAGATCTTGCCGGCGAGCGTGGCGATCTTCTTGTAGGCCGCCACCTTCTTCTTCGGCACCGGCACGATGAATCCATCGACGTAGGTCATGCTCGTTTCCTCTTTCCTTGTCGTTTTCGTTATCTGCCTTCGTAGGCCTTCTTGACCGTCGCAAGGTCGAACTTCTTCATTTTCATGAAAGCGTCCATGGCTCGCTTTGCCGCGGCGCGATCCGGACCGGCCAGAATGTCACCCATGAAGTCAGGGAACACCTGCCAGGACAGACCGTATTTGTCCTTTAGCCAGCCGCATTGACTTTCCTGACCGCCATCGGCGGTCAGCGCGGCCCAGTAATAGTCGATCTCATCCTGCGTCTTGCAGGGTATCTGCAGCGAGACCGCCTCGTTGAACTTGAACTGCGGTCCGCCATTGAGCGCCATGAACGGCATGCCTTCGAGCTCGAACTCCACTGTCAGCACCGAATTCGCCGGCTTGCCGTGAATGTCCTGACCCGTGTCCGGGTAATAGGCGGTACGGCCGATCTTCGAATTCTTGAACACCGAGCAATAGAACTTCGCGGCTTCTTCGGCCTGTTTGTCGAACCACAAACAGGTCGCGAGCTTTTGTTTGACGACAGCCATGTTTCCTCCTTGGACGTATTCTTGAGGTCGACCGGCTCAGCGGCCGTAGTCGAGTTTCGGATACCAATCCGGTCGGCGGCCTTCGGGCGTGCAATCCAGCACTGTCCAGAGCGGCATCAGGTCCGGCGCGCCGCGCGGGTCCTGGCCCGGATCGGCGGTAGAGCCATCCATCTCGGCACTCCAGAAATGGCGCAAGGTGCCATCGCGCCGCGTGAAGACATGGAGGCCGGCGTCATCGCCGCCGTTTTCACCGATGGCATGGAAGTCGCGGCTGAACTCCCCGGACGGATCGGAGTAAAGCTTGAGGTCGCGCCAGCCGCGCTCATTCTTGAAATAAATGAGCCGTTCGATCGGCGAACGGGCCGTAATGGCGAGCGCGACATTCTGCATGATGTCACGCGCCTCGCCGTCCCATGCCGACAGCAGCGACGTGCACATTGGGCAGGGCCGTTCGCGCTGCGGGCCGTACATGTAAGTGTAGACAACGAGCGTCTGCTTGTCGCCGAACATGGCGTTGAGATCGGTCGGACCACTTTCGCCGATGAAGCGATAGTTCTTCATCGGGGCGCCGGGCGGCAATGCACGGCGCATCTCGGCGACGCGCTCGATGTGGCGGCGCAGTTCGATCTCCTCGGCAAGCAGCGCCGTGCGGGCTTTGCGATAGTCGGCACTCTCGCCCTTGATGCGGACGTCGCAGTTCTCGGCCAAAGTGAGGGCCGAAGGCAGTGTCGTATTGATATCGAGCATCACTTTCCTCCTTGCCCCGAATTGCCGGCTTGAGTCGCGTTACGGCGCGGTGACCACCATCCAGCAGACGCCGAACTTGTCGGCCACCATGCCGAAGCTGGATGCGAAGAAAGTCTTCATCAGCGGCTGCATCACGGCGCCACCGTTACTCAGGGCGTCAAACATTCGCTTCGCCCCCGCATCGTCTTTGACTGACAACGCCAGCGAGATGCCTTTGAAATCGGGCTTGCCGCTGGTCATGCCGTCGGTCGCCATCACGACGCTGTCGCCGACCTTGAAACTCGAATGCATGATCTTGTCGGCGGGCGGCATCGGACCGGCACAGCCATCACCGGACATGCCGCCGTCGGCCGGCGCATCCTTGAAGCGCATCATGACCTCAACCTGCGCGCCGATGGCCTTCTTGTAAAACTCTAGCGCTTCCTCGCAGCGGCCTTCGAAACTCAAATAGGGCTGAACTTGCATGTCGTTTCCTTCCCGGTGCGACGAGCCTTCATCGCTGTGCATAGGCGGCTCGCCCGATGGGGCTCGCCTTGACAAATAGGTTGATATCAACATATTATCCGGTATGTCAATACGCCACGGCAAGAAACAGGAAGCGGCGCGCGGACACGAGTCCAGCGCGCTGCCGGCCTTGCCGTTCGACAAGACCATTGAGGTGCGCGACGCCTGTCTCTGCCTGCACGTGCAGCGCGCGGCGCGGGCGCTGGCCCGGCGATTCGACGTGGTTCTGCGGCCGCTCGATCTGACCAGCGGCCAGTTCTCGCTGCTGACATCGCTCAATCGTCCGGAACCGCCGACCATCGGCAGCGTCGCGGAACTTCTGGCGATGGACCGCACGACGCTAACCGCCAACCTCAAGCCGCTGGAGCGGCGCGGGCTCGTCACCGTCGCGGTGGACAAGGACGACAAGCGCAGCCGCCGCCTCGGCATCACGCCCGCCGGCCGCGCCCTGCTGGCAGAGGCCTATCCGATCTGGCGTGAGGCTCACACCGCGCTCGAGTTCAAGATCAAGCACGGCAGCGCCGACGATCTGCGCAAGGCACTGATGGCGTTACTGTAGCGTCAGGCTGGCAGCCGCGGTTTCACGTCCATCGGCACCCAATCGAAGAAAGGCTCGGCTTCCTTGAGCGCACGCAGATAGGACGGCCGCCGCATCAGCCGCTCGTAATAGGCCTTCAGCTTCGGCGTCGTGTCGGTGATCGGCACCGCGCAATTGGCGTAGAACAAGGCCGGCGACGCAGCGCAATCGGCGAGTGAGTAGCTATCGCCCAACGCCCAGATGCCGTTGCCGATCTTGTCCTCGAAGATCGCGTAAGATTTTCCGATCGCTTCCTTCGCCTTCGCGACGCCATGAGGATCGCGCGCCTCGACTGGACGCAGATTGTCTTCGACGAGCTTGCCCTGCTTCTCCATGACATAGAGATCGAAGAAGCGATCCCACATCCGCGCCTGCCAGGCCGCATCGGTATCCGCCGGGATCAGGCGCGTGTGCGCATAATGCGTGTCGAGATAGTCGATGATCACGCTCGATTCGGCGATGGCGTGGCCCCGCTTCTCGTCCTTGAGAACCGGAAATTTTCCGACTGGCCACAGCGCACGCATCGGCGCACTCGACGCTTCGCTGGAGAGATCGACCACGATCGGCTCGAACGTAATGTCGTTCTCGTATAGCGCGATCAGCGCCTTGTGGCAGTAGGACGACAACGGATGATAGTAGAGCTTGAGCGTCACGAGCTCAGCTCCGCGCCATGGTGGCGACATAGCCCGCGAGCCGCGCCGTGGTTTCCTGCAGACCCTTTCCCGCGCCGTATTCCTTGATGACGAAATCGCGCATCTGCGCATCCGGGAAGACGCCGTGCCAGACGACGCGTGTGCGGCCGCCGCCGATGTCCTCGAAGCCAATTGTTTGAGAGAACCTGACCGGCTCCAGATCACCCTCACCGCCGCCGTGGCGATAGGCAATAAGCTTGTTCGTCTGAATATCCTCGAACGTAATCAGGTTCTTGTAATCGCGGCCGTCCGGTCCATGCATGACATAGCGCCACGTCCCACCCGACTTGAACTCGAAATGCGAGGTCGTGGTGGTGAAGCCGTTCGGCCCCCACCATTGCGCCAGATGCTTCGGATCGGTGAAGGCGGCAAACACCAACTCAACCGGCGCGTCGAATTCGCGGGTACCCTTGATGGCAACGGGATCGCTGAGATCGAGATCAGTCTTTGCGGGCATGGCTTCCTCCTTGACGCTTCACCGAACGGGTTTTCTTTTTCGGCGCCGGGCGATCGGCCTGCTGCGCCTTCATGACCTCGAGATAGCTTTCGAGCTTGTCCATGCTCTGGCTCCAGAGCTTGCGATATTCCGCGAGCCAGTGATCGACGCCGATGAGGCCTTCCGTATCGATCCGGCACGGGCGCATCTGCGCGTCGCGACCGCGGCTGATGAGGCCGGCATGTTCGAGCACCTTCAGGTGCCGCGAGATGGCGGGCAGGCTGATGTCGAACGGCTCGGCGAGTTTCTGCACCGAGGTCTCGCCGAGCGCGAGGCGCGCCAAAATGGCGCGGCGCGTCGGATCGGCGAGCGCAGCGAAGGTGGCGTTGAGACGGTCGGTGTCGGGCATTTTATTTAGCCAATGTGTTAAATAACAGATCGGTTAAATAGAGCCGGAGTTGGAGACTGTCAACGAGAAATGAGATAGTCTCCGATGATTGCACTGGCATCAGTGCAATCAATACTTTCTAGTACGCTGATCCAGTGGAGTTTTTCGATGGCGTCACTGACCGTCCGCCAGCTCGACGAGGCCCTAAAGCAGCAACTGCGCCTGCGTGCCGCCCGCAATGGCCGCTCGGTCGAGGACGAGGTGCGCAGCATCCTGCGCGAGGCGGCGGGCGAAACCGAGGCCCCGGCGCAGCCCCCCGCTCCTGCCGCCGGCGTAGCAGCGGCCACCGCGCCTCGGGTGCTCTTGATCATCGGCGGCGGCATCGCCGCCTACAAATCGCTCGATCTCATTCGCCGGCTCAAAGAGCGCGGCTATGCCGTGCGCTGCATTCTCACCGAAGCGGCGACGCAATTCGTCACGCCGCTCGCCGCCGGAGCGCTGGTCGGCGGCCGCGTCTACACCGATCTGTTCAATCCCGAGCACGAATTCGACGTCGGCCATATTCGCCTGGCGCGCGAAGCCGATTTGATCGTCGTCGCGCCGGCCACGGCCGACTTGATGGCAAAGATGGCGCAAGGCCTTGCTTCCGATCTTGCCACCGCCGTGCTGCTGGCAACGCGAGCGAAGATCCTGCTGGCGCCCGCGATGAACCCGGCGATGTGGTCGCACAAGGCGACGCAGCGCAATCTGACGCAATTGAAGGCCGACGGCGTTTCGCTGATCGGGCCCAATTCCGGGGAGATGGCGGAGCGCGGCGAACGCGGCCAGGGCCGCCTGGCTGAGCCGCTCGAAATCGCCAGCGCGGTCGATCGTCTGTTGAAGCCCGTGTCAGCGTCGCAACCGCTCAAGGGCAAACGTATTCTCATCACCGCCGGCCCGACCCATGAACCGATCGATCCGGTGCGCTATATCGCCAATCGCTCGTCAGGCAAGCAGGGTTATGCCATTGCGGCGGCAGCGGCCGATGCAGGCGCGGCCGTGACGCTCGTCAGCGGCCCGGTCAACCTGCGCAAGCCCGAGGGCGTGGACGTCGTCGACGTCGAGAGCGCGCGCGACATGCTGAGCGCAGTGGAAAAGGCGCTGCCGGCTGACGTCGCGATCTTCGCCGCCGCTGTCGCCGACTGGCGTGTCGCCAATGCCGGCGAACAGAAGATCAAGAAGCAGGCTGGCGCCGCGGTGCCGCAATTTTCGCTGACTGAAAATCCCGATATTCTTTCAACCATCGCCCACCGCACCCACAACCGGCCGCCGCTGGTGATCGGCTTTGCCGCCGAGACCGAAAACGTCATCGCCAATGCCAAGGCCAAGCTCACCAAAAAAGGCTGCGACTGGATTCTCGCCAATGACGTATCGCCGACGACCGGCATCATGGGCGGCGACAGCAACACCATTCACCTGGTCACGGCAAACGGCGTTGACGACTGGCCGCCGCAGAGCAAGGAAGAAGCCGCCGCGATGCTGATCGCGAAAATCGCCGCCGCCGTTGGGAAGGATAGAACTTGAACGTCGAACTCCGCATCATGCACCTGCCGCACGGCGAAGGCCTGCCGCTGCCCGCCTATCAAAGCGCGCTCGCCGCCGGCTTCGATCTCACGGCCGCGGTGCCGGAAGACGCGCCGCTCACTATCGCACCCGGCACGCGGGCGCTGGTGCCGACCGGACTGGCATTCGCGCTGCCCGAAGGCTTCGAAGCCCAGGTGCGGCCGCGCTCGGGACTAGCGATGAAGCACGGCCTCACCGTGCTCAACTCACCCGGCACCATCGACGCCGATTATCGCGGCGAGGTGCAGGTGCTGCTCGTCAATCTCGGTGCCGATTCGGTTGTTATCACGCGCGGCATGCGCATCGCCCAGTGCGTGATCGCAACCGTTACGCGCGCAACGATTACGGTGACGACGTCCCTCGACCAAACTGCCCGAGGGTCCGGCGGATTCGGCTCTACCGGGAGTTGAGAACAAATTTTGCCGCTTTTCGCTAGACGGACCGGCGACTGTAATCTATTACCACGGGGGTAATACCTTCCCGTGGTGCCGATAATGCCGCTCGTTTCCCGCAAAGGCGTTCTGGCCATTGCCGCTGTAATCGATGTGGCCATGAACTCCGATGACCGTCCGGTATCGGCCAAGGCCCTCGCCGCCCGCCACAAGCTGCCCCCTCGCCACCTCGAGCCGGTCCTGCAGGCCCTGGTACGCGACGGTATCCTCCGTGGCATTCGCGGCCCTCATGGCGGCTACGAATTGGCGCGCGAACACCGTCACATCACGGCCGAGGATATTCTGCGCGCCGCCTCCAGCACCGACGAAGCCGATGACGTGCCCGTGCCGCCTTCGGGCCTGGTGATCGATATCGTGCAACCCGCTCTGGCCGAAGCCGAGCGCTCGTTCTCGGCCGCGCTCGGCCGCATCAATGTCGATGACATGACCAAGCGGGCGCGCCACAACAGGGCCTAAGTCCGGCGCGCGCCGAAAACGTCGTCTCTCCTCGCTCCGTTCCCCTTATGGACTCTTTCGGCACGACTCGCCTGAGGGGTAAAGTCCAATGATTCGCGAGCGATAGGCTCGATCGCATCCGCATTGTCCGGTGCTCCCGCGATGGGCCGGACGAAGCGCCGTTCGATGCGTCGATGGCTGCGCGCTTGCCACGTTCTTGGGGCAATCGGAATGCCGGCAGCACACCGGACGACGAACGGGGCGCAACGCTCTCGTCCGAAGCGAAGCGGATTCCTGACATCCGTTTCCCGCGCGGCGCTCATCGCCGCCGCATGGGCGGCATTCGGCAAGACCGCTCTTGCCCAGCCTGCCATCGAGCAAGCCGCAACGTCGTTTGCCCGCCACGACTTCGCAACGCTGACGATTATCGGCGGCCTGATCGGCTTCTCGGTGCTGGCGACCATCGCGCTCGCCCGTAGCCGCTATGGCAACCGCAAGAATTCGGTATCGCGCGACGAAGCGATGGCGATGCAGGCCGAGATCGATCGGCTCAAGCAACTGTTGCTGTCGCAGCCGCAAGTCCTCGTGACATGGCCGGCGGCCTCGGATGAACCCGATATCATCGGCGACACGTCGATCGTCGGAGCGGGCACGCCGCGGGTGCTCGCTTTCGGCACCTGGCTGGAGCCGGCGGCGGCCCAGCGCCTCGACGACGCAGTCGCGCGCCTGCGCAGCGATGGCCGCGGCTTCACCATGACGTTGACCACGTTGGCCGGACGGCCGCTGGAGGCCGAAGGCCGCGCGCTCGGCGGCCGCGCCATTCTCAGGCTGCGCGATGTGAGCGGCATCGAAAGCGAATTGGTCGAGGTCTCGACCCGTCATGATCGTCTCGCCGGCGACCTCGATACCCTGAAGGCCATGCTGGAGGCGCTGCCGGCGCCGGTCTGGGCGCGCGATGCCGCCGGCCGGCTGATCTTCGCCAACAGCGCCTATGCACGTGCGGTCGAAGCCAGCGACGCGACCGACGCCGTCGCGCGCGAACTGGAAATGCTGGAGCGCACTGCGCGCGCCGAGATCGCGCGGCTGCGCGCCGGCGGCGAAGCCTTTGCCAGGCGCCTGCCGGCCGTCGTCGCCGGCGAGCGGCGCATCTTCGATGTCGTCGATGCGCCGACCGCGTCCGGCTCGGCCGGCATGGCGATCGACCGCACCGAAGCCGAGACCATGCGCACCGAACTCAAGCGCATGACGGACGCGCACCGTCGCGTACTCGACCAGCTCGCCACCGGCGTCGCCATCTTCAACGCCGACCGCAAACTAGCCTTCTATAACACCGCGTTCCGCGTCCTGTTCGATCTCGATCCGGCGCTGCTGGAGCAGGCGCCGACCGACACCACTGTGCTCGACACCTTGCGGAGCGCGCGCAAACTGCCGGAAGAGCAGGACTTCAAGCAGTGGAAGCAGCAGCTTTACGAAGCCTATCGCGCCGTCGAGCCGAAGGAGCACATGTGGCACCTGCCGGACGGCCGCACCTTGCGCGTCGTCACCACGCCCAATCCGGAAGGCGGCGTTACTTATCTCTATGACGACGTCACCGAACGCCTGGAGATGCGCCGCCGCTACGAGGCGCTGATCAAGGTGCAGAGCGAAACGCTCGACCACCTCGGTGAGGCCGTCGCCGTGTTCGGCTCGGACGGCCGTGTGCGCCTGCACAATCCGGCGTTTCAGAGTATGTGGAAGCTGACACCCGAAGCGCTCGACACCCATCCGCATGTCGAAGCCGTCACCGCCTGGACGCAGGCCTTGCATGACGACGGCGCGGTGTGGCGCACATTGCGCAGCGCGATCACCGGCATCGACAATCGCGAGCCGGTCGCCGCCACCATCGAACGCCGCGACGGCATGATGATCGACATGGCGACCATGCCGCTGCCGGACGGTGCGACGCTGGTCACCTTCCAGGACGTCACCGATACGGTGAACGTCGAACGCGCGCTGCGCGAACGCAACGAGGCGCTGGTCGCCGCCGACTCGATCAAGATCGAGTTCGTGCACCACGTCTCCTACGAACTGCGCTCGCCGCTGACCAACATCATCGGCTTCGCCAATCTGCTCGGCGACACCGCATTCGGTCCGCTGACGGCGAAGCAGCGCGAATATCTCGGCTACATCACTACTTCGACCAATGCGTTGCTGGCGATCATCAACAACATCCTCGACCTCGCCACCATTGACGCCGGCGCGATGACGCTGAACCTGGCGCAGGTCGATATTCGCGCCAGCATGTTCGAAGCAGCCGAAGGCGTGCAGGACCGGCTGATCCCGAATCACATAGCGCTCGACATCGTCGCCGCCTCCGATATCGGCAGCTTCACCGCCGACGCCAAGCGGCTGAAGCAGGTGCTGTTCAATCTGTTGTCGAACGCCGTCGGTTTTTCGCCGCCGAACGCCACTGTGACGCTGACGGCGAAACGTCATGGCGACACCGTGATCTTCGCCGTCAGCGATCGCGGCCCCGGCATCGAGCCCGAGCGTCAGGACAAGGTGTTCGACCTGTTCGAGACCGACGCCAAAGGTTCGGGGCATCGTGGCACCGGGCTCGGCCTGTCGCTGGTGCGTTCCTTCGTCGAACTGCATGGCGGCACGGTGACGATCGAGTCCACCATCGGTGAAGGCACCACCGTTACCTGCGCGTTTCCCGCCGAACAGCAGCGCCGTCCGGTCGAGACGCCGGCCGCCAAGATTGCCGCGACAAAGCGCAGCGCGGCGTAACGTCCAATCAAACAAAACCCCCGCGGCGAACCGCAGGGGCCTTGACGCATTCACGCTTACGCGAACGCTACTTTACCCGGGAGGGTCATCAGCGGACGTAGCGCGCCGGACGCTGCTGATAGCCGACATACTCGCCATTGGCGCAGGCGTCCTTGTTGGCGCCGAACAGCGCATGGAAGCCGCGGCACGGCTGCAACACGCCGTCGATCAGAGCGACGGTGCCGACACCGGCGACGCCGCCCACGGTCGCCGCGCCCGCCGCGGTGGTCGGCAACGTGCTGCCGGCGATCGTCGGCGCCGCGCCGAACCAGCCGTTATAGAGACCGAAGCCAACGACCGCGCCGGTGGCGACGCCCACGGCGGGCACGGCTACCGGATAGTACGCGTCGGCACGGCCCGGTGCCTCAACGGCGCCGGCCACGCCCGGCAACACAATAGCAGCCGCGGTCACGGCGGCGACGGAAAGACCGGTGATCAGTTTACGCATAGAAATTCTCCATTCTTGTTCGTTCGAAACCCCTCGTGCCCGACAACGTGTGATCTAGGCACACGTTCCTGTCTCGCCAGCGAATTGGCACCAATTCCGCAACGATTCCCCATGCGTGGCGACAAAGTGTCGAACCGGGTCCAATCTGGGCATGAAGATGGCGGGACCCTGCGCGCTGGCGGCATGCGGCGCGCTGCGCTTATAAAGACGAGTATCCTTTGGACGATTCGATGCCCTCTTCCTCGCCCACCGCGTTCAGCTTTACCGTAGCACTTCGCGACGAGCAGGCGACGCGGCGCCTCGCCGCCGACATCGCCAATCTCATTGAGCCGGGCGACGTCATCACCCTGCTCGGCGATCTCGGCGTCGGCAAATCGGCTTTCGCGCGCGCCTTCATTCGTCATCTCGCCGGCGACGATAATGCCGAGGTGCCGAGCCCAACTTTTACATTGATGCAGAGCTACGACCTGCCGCGCTTCGCATTGGTTCATGCCGATCTGTACCGGCTGTCCGGGCCGGACGAACTCACCGAACTCGGCTTCGACGACGAGGCCGGCCAGACGGTGATGCTGATCGAATGGCCGGAGCGGGCGCGCGGCCATCTGCCGGACGACCGCATCAATGTCGCGTTGATGCTGGACGCCAGCCAGGGCGACACGTTCCGGCATTGCAAGGTGACGGGGCTCGGCAAGCTTGCCGCGCGCGTCGAACGCATCGACGCCATCCGGCGCTTTCTCGATACTCACGGCTTTGCCGAGGCAACGCGCACGCGCATGCAGGGCGATGCCTCCAGCCGCATGTATGAGCGGCTGACGCGCGACAGCGAAAGCTTCATCCTCATGAACTCGCCGCGCCGGCCGGACGGGCCGCCGGTCGAAGGCGGCAAGCCCTACAGCGCTATCGCGCATCTTGCCGAAGACGTGACGCCGTTCATCGCCATGGCGCGCGCTTTGAGTGATGAAGGCCTCTCTGCGCCGAAGATCGTAGCCGCTGACCGCGCCGCCGGGCTGCTCATTCTCGAAGACCTCGGCCTCGAAACCGTGGTCGAAGGCGAACCGCCGGCGCCGATCGCCGAGCGCTATGGCATCGCCACCGATCTGCTCGCCGCCCTGCATCGCAAGCCGAAGCCGAACGACCTACCGCTCGAGCCCGGTGTCAGTCATCGCGTGCCGCGCTTCGATCTCGCCGCGATGCTGATCGAGGTGTCGCTGCTGATCGACTGGTATCTGCCGCATGCCGGTGTCGAACCCGATGCGAAACTGCGCGCCGCCTATCGCGCCCTGTGGACCGATGCGCTTAAGCCGGCACTGGAAGCGCCGCCGACCTGGGTGCTGCGCGACTATCACTCGCCCAATCTGATCTGGCTGCCGAACCGCGACGGCATCAAGCGCATCGGCCTGCTCGATTTTCAGGACGCAGTGATGGGCCCGGCCGCCTATGACGTCGCCTCGCTATTGCAGGACGCCCGCGTCGACGTGCCGGAAGATCTCGAGGTGCAGCTTCTGGTGCGCTATCTGCGCGGCCGCGAGGGCGAGGACGGCTTCGTGCGCGATGCCTTTGTCCACCTCTATGCGCTGATGGCGGCACAGCGTGCCTCCAAGATCCTCGGCATCTTCGCCCGCCTCAACAAGCGCGACGGCAAGCCGCAATATTTGCGTCATCTGCCGCGCGTATGGACCTATCTGCAGCGCGCGCTGGCGCATCCGGCGCTGGCGCCGCTCGCCGAATGGTATGGCGTCCACATCCCCCCTCCGCCGGGTTTCCAGACAGGAACGCCATGAGCATCGACACGCCGCACAGCGCCATGGTGCTCGCCGCCGGCTTCGGCCAGCGCATGCGGCCGCTGACCGCGATCATGCCGAAACCGCTGGTCCAGGTCGCCGGCAAGGCGCTGCTCGATCATGTGCTCGATCGCCTCAAAGACGCCGGCGTCAAACAAGCCATCGTCAATGTGCATTATCTCGGCGAGCAGATCATCGCGCATGTTGCTTCGCGCACCGCGCCGAAGATCGTCATTTCCGATGAGCGCGGCGGACTGCTCGACACGGGCGGCGGCGTGGTCAAGGCGCTGCCGCTCATCGGCGACGGCCCGTTCTTCCACATCAACTCCGACACCATCTGGCTCGACGGCGTGCAGCCGAACCTGACGCGGCTCGCCGAGCACTTCGATGCCGCCACGATGGACGCACTGCTGTTGCTGGCCCCGACGGCGGAGAGCATCGGCTATGACGGCCGCGGCGATTTCATGATGGCGCCCGACGGCCGCCTCGCCTGGCCGGAAGAGCGCACGGTGGCGCCGTTCGTCTTCGCGGGCGCCGCGATCCTGTCGCCGCGATTGTTCGACGGCGCGCCGCAGGGCGCCTTCTCGCTGACGAAACTGTTCGACAAGGCGATCGAGAACGGCCGGCTTTACGGCCTGCGCCTCGAGGGCCTGTGGATGCATGTCGGCACGCCCGATGCGATTGCGTTGGCCGAACAGGCGATCGCGGAGAGCACGGGGTAGGTTTATTCTGTCGTCTCCGCGATAGCGGCGACGACTTCCTATATACTCCCCGCATGAAGCCCAATCTCTTCACCATCCCTGCGTCGGCGCCGTTCCTCGAGGTGCTGATCGACGCGCTGCTCGCCGGGCGGCTGGTCAAGGGTTATCCGGCCTCGCGCGACCCCATCGAGATCGCGCGTGCGACACTCTATCTGCCGACGCAGCGCGCCTGCCGCGTAGCCCGCGACGTGTTTCTTGACCGGCTCGGGCTTGAGGCCGCCATCCTGCCGCGCATCGTGCCGCTCGGCGGCATCGACGAGGACGACATCGCTTTCGCCGAAACCGCCAAGGCTGAATTGCCCGAGCAGGCGCTCGCCATCCCCGAAGCGATGAGTGGCCTGTCGCGGCTGCTGCCGCTCTCGGCGCTGATCCTCAAATGGGCGACCACCATCGCGCCGAAGGATCGGGGACATGTGCCGCTCGTCGCCAGCAATCCGGTGACGGCGTTTCGTCTGGCGCAGGATCTGGCGCGGTTGATGGACGACATGACGACGCGGCAGGTGCCGTGGGACGCGCTCGACAAGCTCGTACCCGACGAACACGACAAATACTGGGACCTGACGCTCGGCTTCCTCAAATTCATCCGCAAACAATGGCCGGCCATTCTTGCCGGCGGCAACCGCATCGAACCGGCGGAACGCCGCGACTTGCTCATCAAGGCCGAGACCGAGCGCCTCGCCAATGCCAGCGACCCGATCATCGCTGCCGGCTCGACCGGCTCGATCCCGGCGACGGCGACCTTGCTCGATACGATTTCGAAGCTGCCGCATGGCGCCGTTGTGCTGCCCGGCCTCGACACCGATCTCGACGACAAAAGCTGGGAGGCGATCCTCAGCGACAACGACGCCGCGCATGGCCATCCCCAATTTGCTTTGGCCTCGCTGATCAAGCGCATTGGCATTGTGCGCTCGGACATCACGGCACTCGCCACGCCGTCGCCGCATGGCCGCGAGCGCGTCACGTCGGAAGCCTTGCGTCCGGCGCTGGCGAGCCAGCTCTGGCAGGCGTTGCCGAACGACACTGAATTTGCCGCGCGCGCTGACGCCGCCGTTAAAGACCTTGCCGTCATCGAAGCCGCCAATGCCGAGGAAGAGGCGCTCGCCATCGCCGTCACCTTGCGCGAGGCGATGGAGACCCAAGGCAAGACAGCCGCGCTGGTGACGCCCGATGTCGCGCTCGGCCGCCGCGTCGCCGCGCTGCTGGCGCGCTGGAACGTGCCGGTCGATGACTCGCGCGGCCAGTCGCTGGCCGATCTGCCCGAAGGCGTGTTCGCGCGGCTGGTGGCGGACGTGGTGCGCCACAAATTCGCGCCGATCCCGCTGCTCGCTTTGCTCAAGCATCCTTCTAGCCCGTTCGATGCTCATGCGGTGAGCGTGCTGGAGCGCGCCGTGCTGCGCGGCACACGGCCCAAAGAAGGCATCACGGGCCTTACCGGCGCGCTCACCGATATCTGCGCCCAGATCGAACTCGGCCGCGCCGGCAAGGCCTCCGGCCTGCACCGCTCCGATCCGCGGCTGGCGTTGAGCGATGCCGATCTCGATGCCGCCGCCGCCTTGATCGAAACGCTTCAGCGCCAATTGGCGCCGCTCGAGAAGCAGGAAGGCGCACAGCCGATCGGCGTTTTCGCCGCGAAGCACGCCGAGGCGCTTGTCGCACTCGGCGGCATGACTCGCGAACTCGAAAAAACGTTCGACGAACTGACCACAGCCGAAGCGCTCGACGTCACCGCTTCCGATTACGCCGAATTGTTTCACCTCGCCATCGCCGACCGCACCATTCATCGCACGCCGGCCGATGCGCGCATCCGCATCTTCGGCCTGCTCGAGGCGCGTCTGCAGCATGTCGATCGCCTGGTGCTCGGCGGGCTGGTCGAATCCGTCTGGCCGCCGGAAGCAAAGGCCGATGCCTGGCTGTCGCGGCCGATGCGGCGGCAGCTTGGCCTCGACCTGCCGGAACGGCGCATCGGCCTGTCGGCGCATGACTTCGCGCAGGCGCTCGGCGCGCGCGAGGTGATTCTGTCGCGGCCAGCCAAGCTCGGCGGCGAGCCGACGGTGGCTTCGCGCTTCGTGCAGCGCTTGGCCGCCGTGCTTGGCGAAGCGCGCTGGAAGGAAGCGCAGAAGACCGGCGCGCATTATGTCGCGCTGGCGCGCACGCTCGACGAGGCCGCGACCATCACACCGGCGCAGCGCCCGGCGCCGAAGCCGCCTTTCGAGGCAAGGCCGCGCCGCCTCAGCGTCACCGAGATCGAAGACCTGCTGCGCGATCCCTATACGATTTATGCGCGGCATGTGCTGAAGCTGCAGCCGCTCGACGCCATCGACGCGCCGATCGATGCCGCCGCGCGCGGCACCTTCATTCACGACTCGCTTGCCGAGCTGGACCAGACCCATAAAGACAAGCTGCCGGCCGATGCGCTGTCGGCTTTGCTCGCCATCGGCAAGCGCCACTTCGCGCCGCTGGAGAATTTCCCCGAGGCGAAGGCGTTCTGGTGGCCGCGTTTCGAGCGAATCGCGGCGTGGTTCGTCGGCTTCGACGCCAAACGCCGCGCCGGCGCGCAAGCGCTCTCGATTGAAGTGGGCGGCAGCATCCCGATCACGTTCGGCAATGACACCTTCACGCTGACCGTGCGCGCCGACCGCATCGAATGCCTCGCCGACGGCCGCTACGCCATCATCGATTACAAGACCGGCGCGCCGCCATCCGACAATCAGGTCAGCGCCGGCCTGTCGCCGCAGCTCACGCTGGAAGCCGCGATCCTCAAGGACGGCGGTTTCAAGGATATTCCGGCGGGCGGCTCGGTGAGTGAACTGCTCTATGTGCGCCTGAGCGGCGGCGTCGAAGCCGGCGAAGAACGCTCCGTCAAGTTCAAGGACAGCACGCCGGACATGAAGGCCGATGAGGCGCTGGCCGAACTGACCAAGGTGCTGGCGCAGTTCGCCGATCCGAACAGCCCCTACCTCTCGCTCCGCCATCCGATGTGGAAAAACCACTACGGCACCTACGACCATCTCGCCCGCATCAAGGAATGGTCGCTGACTGCCGGCCTCGACGAGGAGGCCGGCGAATGAGCAAGCCGCTCACCATTCCGCCGGACGTCATTGCGCTGCAGACCTCGGCGTCTGATCCCGCGCAATCCGCCTGGGTATCGGCCAATGCCGGCTCGGGCAAGACCCATGTGCTGGCGCAGCGCGTTATCCGCCTGCTGCTAAACGGCACCGATCCGGCGCGCATTCTCTGCATCACCTTCACCAAGGCCGCCGCCGCCAACATGGCGAACCGGGTGTTCGACGTGCTGCGCGGCTGGACCGTGCTCGACGACACCGCGCTGGACGCCGCGATCACCCGGACCGGCGTGAAAACGATCACGCCGTCTTTGCGCCTGCGTGCGCGGCAGTTGTTCGCGCTGGCGCTCGATACGCCGGGCGGGCTCAAGGTGCAGACCATCCACGCTTTCTGTACCCAGTTGCTGCATCTGTTTCCGTTCGAGGCCAATGTGCCGGCGCGCTTCGAGGTGCTGGACGAGGCGACCGAGCATCAGTTGCTGCACGACCTCACCATGAAGGTGCTGCTCGAAGCCGCGCAGAAGCCGGAAACGCCGCTGGGCCGCGCGCTTAAAAAAGCCGTGCTCGCCGCCGCCGACCAGACCTTTCAGGACATGGTACGCAACGCCATCCGCGAGCGCGACGACCTCACGCGCTGGATCGCGGCTGCAGGCGGCATCGACGCTGCGGCGACGCAACTGTCACAGGCGCTCGGCCTTCAAGCAGGTGACACCGCCGAGGCGGTCGATACAGCCTTGTTCGCGGAGAGCCTGTTCATCCAGTCGGAATGGCCGTCGGTCGCCGCCGTGCTGGAGACTGGTAGCAAGACCGATAAAGACCAGGGCGGTCGCTTCCGCGCGCTGGCCGCGCTCGACGCGGTCGCCCGCATCGAAACCTATCTCGACATCTTCTGCACCGGCACGCGCGACAAGACGCGCGAACGCATCGCCACCAGCGGCGTGCAGAAGGCGCATCCCGATTTGTGCGAACGCCTGATGCGCGAGCGCGACCGCGTCTGGGCGCTGCTGACCAAGAAACGCGCCGTCGAAGCGCGCGATCGCAGCATGGCGCTGTTCGCCATCGCTTATGCCGTGATCGGCGGCTTCGAGAAGGAGAAGAACCGGCGCGGCCTGCTGGACTACGACGACCTGATCGACAAGACGCTCGAACTGCTCACCGAGCAGAGTGCCGCCTGGGTGCATTACAAGCTCGACAGCGGCATTCATCACGTCCTGATCGACGAGGCGCAGGACACCAGCCCAAAGCAATGGGCCATTGTTAAGGCCCTCGTGTCCGAATTCTTCGCCGGCAAGGGCGCGCATGAGCGCACACGCACCATCTTCGCCGTCGGCGACGAGAAGCAGTCGATATTCTCATTCCAGGGCGCGGAACCGAGAGAGTTCGCCGACAGCCGCGATTATTTCAAGAGGCTGCACGAACGCGCTGAACTCAGATTTGAAGGGATTGCCTTCAAAGCCTCGTTCCGCTCCGGCGCCAATGTATTAGGCGCGGTCGATACGGTGTTCGCCAGCGCCGCGGCCTTTGCCGGCCTCAGCGCCGATAATGTCGGCCCCATTCATCAATCCTTACCCGACAAGGCGCCAGGCCTCGTCGAATTGTGGGATCTCACCGAAGCGGATCTGATCGAGAAGAAGCCGGCCTGGCAGGCGCCGTTCGATCTGCAGACCGCGCGCAGCGCGCCGGCCAAGCTCGCCGAGCGCATTGCCAACACCATCGCGGCGTGGCGGCGGCAAAGCGTGTCGCCGAAGGACGTGCTCATTCTGGTGCGTCAGCGCGGGCCGCTGTTCGAAGCCGTGATCCGCGCGCTGAAGCAAGCCGACATTCCGGTCGCCGGCGCCGATCGTCTTGTCCTCACCGAACATATCGCGGTGATGGACTTGATGGTGCTGGCCGATGCGCTGCTGTTGCCGGACGACGATCTCGCGCTCGCCACCATTCTCAAGAGTCCGCTGTTCGGTTTGACCGACATCGCGCTGGAACAGCTTGCCTGGGATCGCAAGGGTAAGAGTCTTTATGCTTCGTTGCGCACGCAGCGGCCGGAGCTGGCAACGCAATTCGATCTGCTGCGCGGCAAGGCGCGCGAGCTCTCGCCCTTCGCCTTCTATGCCTGGCTGCTTGGCGCCCATAACGGCCGCAAGCAATTCCTGGCGCGGCTCGGGCATGAGGCGTCCGACGCGCTCGATGAATTCCTCAATCTCGCGCTCGATTACGAATCGCGCGAAACGCCGACCTTGCAGGGCTTCGTCGCCTGGCTGCGCGCCGCCGAAGCGGAGGTGAAGCGCGACATGGAAATGGAGCGCGACGAGGTGCGCGTCATGACCGTGCACGGCGCCAAGGGTCTCGAAGCGCGCTTCGTCATTCTTGCCGATACGACGACGAAGCCCGAAGGCGCCATTCCGCCGAAGCTCCTGACGCTCACGCCGGACAAGGCTGTGCCCGGCGCGGCCACGCCGATGGTGTGGTCGGGCCGCAAGGCCAATGACAGCGCCGCCATGGCCGCGGCGCGCGAGGCCAAACTGCGCGAGGCCACCGACGAATATCGCCGGCTGCTCTATGTGGCGATGACGCGCGCCGCCGAACGGCTCGTCGTCTGCGGCATCAAGGGCGACCGCAAGATTCCCGATGGCTGCTGGTATCAGCTCGTCGACCATGCACTTGGCGAGATCACCGTGCGCGAGAACGCCGACGACACGGTTGGCGATGGCGAGGGCACGGTACGACGTTTTCGCAAGATCGATCCCTATGCAGCGGCGGAAGCCGAGGCAGCGCCGCGCGCGGCGTCGCCGGAGAAATCCGAGCCGGCGATCATCGTCCCCGACTGGCTCAAGCACGAAGCGCCGCGCGATGCCATGATTCGCATCATCACGCCGTCGGGCTTCGACGAAAGCGCGCGGCGGCCGCTGCCGGTCAACGGGCAGAACAAGGCGCAGAACATGGCGATGCTGCGCGGCTCGCTGACGCACCGGTTGCTGCAATCGCTGCCGGGCATTCCGCCCGAGCGGCGACTCACGGCAGCGCAGGATTACGTTGCGCGCGAGGGCAAGAAGCTCGCCGCCGCCGACCACGCGCCGCTGATCGCCGACGTCATGCGCGTGCTTGACGATGCCCGCTTCGGCGCCCTGTTCGGTCCCGGTAGCCGCGCCGAGGTGCCGATCGTCGGCCTGGTCGAGATCGACGGCGAAACCCGCCGGGTCAATGGCCAGGTCGACCGCCTCGTCGTCACCGCCGACTGGGTGCTGATCGCGGACTACAAGACGAATCGCCCCGCGCCGCGGTCCCTGCCCGAGGTGCCGCCCCAATACGTCCGGCAATTGGCGTTGTACCGGGCCGTGCTAACGAAATTGTACCCCGGAAAAGCTGTCCGCTGCGCCCTGATCTGGACCGAAGCCCTTGATCTGATGGAGCTTTCCGCGGAGGCGCTGACCCATGCCCTGTCGGTGGTCACCTCTCCGCGATCAGTACCTTGACGCCCCGAGGGGGCGTTCATAGGTTCCGGTCCTCGCAATTTTTCGGCGCGATTTCCGTCGTCGCCGGTAACAGTCAAAGGGGCTCGTCATGGCCGTCGGCAAGACTACGGATGCAAGCTTCGACACGGACGTTCTCAAGTCGTCCGAGCCGGTGGTCGTGGATTTCTGGGCGGAATGGTGCGGCCCTTGCCGCATGATCGCGCCCGCTCTCGAAGAAATTTCCGGCGCAATCGGCGACAAGGTGAAGATCGTCAAGCTGAACGTCGACGAGAACCCGAACATCGCCGCCAAGTATGGCATCATGTCGATCCCGACCTTGTTGCTGTTCAAGAACGGCGAGATCGCCGATCGTCAGGTCGGTGCCGCGCCGAAGCAGAAGCTGCAGCAGTGGATCAGCGCCGCGGTTTGATTTCCGCGCACGCTAGGTTTGAATTGAAGACGGCCGGGTAACTCCCGGCCGTTTTTGTTTGTCTTGCTTTCTTCCCCTCTCCCCTTGTGGGAGAGGGTGCCTGAGCGAACGGAGTGAGCGAAGGCGGGTGAGGGGTCAGCGCTAACGGATGCCGGACCCCTCACCCGGCTCGCACCTACGGTGCTCGCCACCCTCTCCCTCAAGGGGAGAGGGGAAAGCGAGTATGCCGCACTCGTGGAAATTACACCGGCTCCGTGCCGTTCTCGCGCAACACCTCACCGGCCAAATAAAGCGAGCCGGTGATGAGGATGCGCGGTGGCGCATCGAAATCGAGCTTGCGCACTGTCTCCAGCGCCTCATCGATACTGCCGCGCGCCAGCGCCGGTAGGCCGGCGCCCTTGGCCGCCTCGGCGACATCCGCGGCGCTCAGGCCCTTGTCGGCGCCGGGCACCGGCACCGTGATCATGTGGCGCGCGAGCCCGGTGAAATTGCGCAGGAAACCGGCGGCATCCTTGGTCGCCAGCATGCCCACGATCATCACCAGCGGCCGCGACACGCGCTCCTCGATATCGGCGAGTGCCGCAGCGATGGTGCGGCCGCCATCCGGATTATGCCCGCCGTCAAGCCAGAGTTCGGCGCCTTGCGGAATAAGATCGACCAGACGCCCGGTGCTCAGGCGCTGCAAACGTGCCGGCCAGTCGGCTTTGGCAATACCAGTCTCGTATGCGGCCGGTGGAATCTTCAGCAAAGGCACGGCGCGCAGAGCCGCGATGGCCAGCCCCGCATTCTCGAACTGATGACGGCCGAACAGTTTCGGCGCCGGCAGATCGAGCAGACCGTTGTCGTCCTGATAAACCAGCCGGCCGCGTTCCTCGGTTGCGGTCCAGCTCTCGCCGGCAATGCGGATCGGCGCTTTCATGCGCGCCGCCTGCCGTTCGATCACGGCCAATGCGTCGCGCTGCTGCGCGGCGACCACCACCGGTACGCTTTGCTTGATGATGCCGGCTTTCTCGAAAGCAATCTTTTCAAGCGTGTCGCCAAGGAAGTCGAGATGATCGAGCGACACCGGCGTAATGACGCTGACCAACGGCTTGTCGATGACATTGGTGGCGTCGAGACGGCCACCGAGTCCGACCTCGAGCAGCAGCACGTCGGCCGGATGGCGCGAGAACAGCAGCATGCCGGCGGCGGTGGTGATCTCGAACACCGTGATCGGCGCTTCGCCGTTGGCGCGCTCGCATTCCTCCAGCGCCGCCGACAATTCGACGTCATTGACCAGCGCACCCTCGCCGCCTTTCCGGCCGAGACGGAAACGCTCGTTGAAATGCACCAGATGCGGCGAGGTGTAGACATGCACCGACAGCCCGGCCGCCTCGAGAATGGCGCGCAGGAAGGCGATGGTCGAACCCTTGCCGTTGGTGCCGGCGACATGGATGACCGGCGGCAGCTTGCGCTCCGGATGATCCAGCGCCGCGAGCAGCCGCTCCAGCCGCTCGAGCGACAGATCGATGCGCTTGGGATGCAGCGCGGTCAGCCGCGCGAGAATGGAGTCGACGGGGTTCATATCTCTATCTGTCATGCCCGCGAAAGCGGGCATCCAGTAAACACCAGCTTTCGATGGAAGGCACCAGGATTACTGGATCGTCCGCTTTCGCGGACGATGACATCCTAAATTGGAACAGCAAATCACGCCGCCGGCAATTGCTTGTCCGCGGGAACAAAGGCCGGCTGCTTGGTGAGCAGGCGACACAGATTGGCGAGCGTTGCGCGCAACTGGTGGCGGTGCACGACCATGTCGACCATGCCGTGTTCGGCGAGATATTCGGAGCGCTGGAAGCCGGCCGGCAGTTTCTCGCGGATGGTCTGCTCGATGACGCGCGGACCGGCAAAGCCGATCAGCGCGCCGGGCTCGGCGATATGCACATCGCCCAGCATCGCATAAGACGCGGTGACGCCGCCGGTGGTCGGGTTGGTGAGAACGACGATGTAAGGCTTCTTCGCCTCGCGCAGCAACTGCACCGCCACCGTCGTGCGCGGCAATTGCATCAGCGACAGGATGCCTTCCTGCATGCGAGCGCCGCCGGATGCCGCGAACATGACGAAGGGCGTCTCGCGCCTGATCGCGGTTTCGAGACCCGCGATGATCGCCTCGCCGGCGGCCATGCCGAGCGAGCCGCCCATGAAATCGAAGTCCTGCACGCCGATGGTCACCATCTGACCTTCGAGACGGCCGATGCCGAGCTTCACCGCGTCCTGATAACCGGTCTTGGTGCGCGCGTCCTTGAGGCGATCGGCGTAGCGGCGCTCGTCGCGGAATTTGAGCGGATCGACCTGCACCTCGGGTAGCGCGATGTCTTCGTACTCACCGCCGTCGAACATCGTCGCCAGGCGCTTCGGCGCCGAGATACGCATGTGATAGCCGGACGAGGGAATGACGAACTGGTTCTGCTCGACGTCCTTGTAGAACACGAGCTGACCGGTCTCCGGGCACTTGATCCAGAGATTGTCCGGCGTCTCGCGGCGCAGGAAGCTGCGGATCTTCGGCCGTACGACGTTGTTGATCCAGTTCATTGAAAAGCTCGCATTTTGCTCCGGCGTCATCATCCGCGAAAGCGGATGATCCAGTATCCGCCGGATGTAAGCCGTGTTTATCTACAGTGCCACTATGAACTTTCTGTGGTTACTGGATTGCCCGCTTTTGCGGGCAATGACGCATCGTTTGCGGCACTACTCCGCCGCTACTTTACCCGCCGACCGCACGCCCTTGGCGATGTCGGCGACCAGATCGGCCACCGCCTTGACCGTCGCCGCGCTGCCTTTGCCGTTGGCATCGAGAGTCTGGCGCAGCGCGTCGATCAGCGCCGAGCCGACCACGACGCCGTCGGCGCCGGCCGCAATGGCGCGGGCACTTTCGGCGTTCTTGACGCCGAAGCCGACCGCCACCGGCAGTTTGGTATGTTTCTTGATACGGCCGACCGCGGCCGAGACCTTACCCGCATCCGGCGCGGCCGAGCCGGTAATGCCGGTGATCGACACGTAATAGACAAAGCCCGAGGTGTTGTTCAGCACCGCCGGCAAACGCTTGTCGTCGGTGGTCGGCGTCGCCAGACGAATGAAATTGAGACCGGCCTTCAAGGCCGGCAGACACAACTCTTCGTCTTCCTCCGGCGGCAGATCGACGACAATCAAGCCATCGACGCCGGCCTCTTTCGCATCGACGAGGAATTTGTCGACGCCGTAGATGTAGATGGGATTGTAGTAGCCCATCAGCACGATCGGCGTCTTGGCCTCGCCCTTGCGGAATTCGCGCACCATCTGCAGCGTCTTCTTCAGCGTCTGACCGCCCGTGAGCGCGCGCACGCCGGCGGCCTGGATCGACGGGCCATCGGCCATCGGATCGGTGAACGGCATGCCGAGTTCGATCACATCGGCGCCGGCCTGCGGCAACGCCTTGATGATCGCCATCGACGTTTCGTAGTCCGGATCGCCGGACATCACGAAGGTCACGAGCGCTGCGCGGCCTTCGCTCTTAAGGTCGGCGAAACGCTTTTCGATACGGGTCGTCATTTCTTCCTCGCCTCCAGCCAGGCCTGCACGCTGGCGAGATCCTTGTCGCCGCGGCCGGACATGTTGACCACCATCAGGTGATCCTTCGGCAGCTTCGGCGCGAGATCGAACACACGCGCCAGCGCATGGGCCGGCTCCAGTGCCGGAATGATGCCCTCGAGCTGGCTGCATAGCTGGAACGCCGCGACCGCTTCCTCATCGGTCGCCGACAAGAATTTCACGCGGCCCATGTCATTGAGCCAGGCGTGCTCGGGGCCGATGCCCGGATAATCGAGACCGGCGGAAATCGAATGCGCTTCGGTGATCTGGCCGTCGTCATCCATCAGCAGATAAGTGCGGTTACCGTGCAGCACGCCGGGCCGGCCGCCGGTGACAGAAGCGGCATGCTGGCCCGACGGAATGCCGTGGCCGGCCGCCTCGACGCCGTAAATTGCAACCGAGCGATCGTCGAGGAAGGGATGAAAAAGCCCCATGGCATTGGAGCCGCCGCCGATGCAGGCGACGAGCGAATCCGGCAGGCGGCCCTCGAGTTCCTGCATCTGCGCGCGCGTTTCGTTGCCGATGATGCACTGGAAATCGCGCACCATCGCCGGATAGGGATGCGGGCCGGCGACCGTACCGATGCAATAGAACGTATCGCTGACATTGGTGACCCAGTCACGCAGCGCCTCGTTCATCGCGTCCTTGAGCGTGCTCGATCCTGACGTGACCGGCCGCACTTCGGCACCCAGCATCTTCATGCGCAGCACGTTGGGCTGCTGCCGCTCGACGTCCACCGCGCCCATATAGACGATGCACGGCAGGCCGAATTTGGCGCACAAGGTCGCCGTGGCGACGCCGTGCATGCCCGCGCCGGTCTCAGCGATGATGCGCTTCTTGCCCATGCGCTGCGCCAGCATGATCTGGCCGGTGACGTTGTTCACCTTGTGCGCGCCGGTGTGGTTGAGGTCTTCGCGCTTGAAATAGATCTTGGCGCCGCCGAATTTCTTCGTGAGCCGTTCGGCGAAATACAAAGGCGACGGACGGCCGACATAATGCGCCAGATAGGAGTCCATCTCCTTCTGGAACGCCGGATCGGCTTTGGCCTCGTTATAGGCCTTCTCCAGATCGAGGATCAGCGGCATCAAGGTCTCGGCGACGAAGCGGCCGCCATAGATGCCGAAGTGGCCGCGCTCGTCGGGCCCGGTGCGGAAGGAATTGGGCTGCTGCTGTACGGTCATGCACTCACCTTTTCGAGCGCGGCATCGGCCGCGCGCGCCGCGCGAATGAAAGCGCGAATTCTGTCGGGGTCTTTCTCGCCGGGCGCGCGTTCGACACCGGACGACACATCGACGCCGGGCGCACGCGTGATGCGCAAGGCGTCGGCGACGTTACCGGCATCGAGGCCGCCCGACAGCATGTAGGGCACGGCGACCTTGAGGCCGGCGAGCAAGGTCCAGTCAAAGGTCTTGCCCAGGCCGCCCGGTCGCGTCGCATCCTGCGGCGCGCGGGCATCGAACAGCAAGCGGTCGGCGGCCTTGGCGTATTCGTGGATCGGCGACAAATCGGCGCGGCTTGCGATCGGCAGCGCCTTCATCACCGGCAGGCCGAAGCGCGAACGCACCACGGCGACGCGTTCGGGCGTTTCGTTGCCGTGGAGCTGCAGCATATCCGGCTTGAGCGCCGCAACGATGGCGGCGATGGCATCGTTCGAGGCATCGACGGTCAACGCCACTTTCTGGACGCGGCCCTGCGCGCGGGCACCGAGCAGGCGCGCCGCCTCGAGACCGAGCGAGCGCGGGCTCGGCGGAAAAAACACGAAACCGGCCTGATCGGCGCCGGATTCGATCGCCACATCAAGGGTTTCGGGGGTGCGCAGGCCGCAGATTTTGATCGTCAGTGCCATCTCGGAGCGGGGTTCTACAAGCTTATTCCCGCGCCGTCCAAGGGCTTAGCGAGGGGTCATGCGCCGTTCGGCGGGGCCAGCGCCGGGGCCTCGGTCCGACGGGTCTCGAGGCCTTTGGCGACCTCGCGGGCGGCCGCCTCGGCGGAAGCGGCGCGCTGGGTCTCGGTGACCAGCCGCTCGCGGGCGGCCGAGAGTTCCTGCAGCAGCCGGCGGTTCTCGCCATCGAGCCGGCGCGCCACCCGCCGCCATTTGGCCTGGCGCAGCCAGGCCGCCGCGCCGCCGACGATGACGCCGAGAATGACCAGGACGAAGATCAGGACGAAGAGCGGCACCGTCGCTGCATAGGCCGGATTCGCCGCGGAGAACGGATCGAATGCCACAGTCACGGCATGCCGGTTCGCCACCGCGAAGGCGATGATCAATGCCGCCAGCGGCACGACGATGATGAGGATGGCGATCTTGCGGAGCATGGCGCGTTATAGCGCAGGAGCGTCGCTGCTGTCATACCCCGCGAAAGCGGGGTATCCAGCTCTTCGAACAACAGCGACCTTCAGTTGGATAACAAGAGCTGGATCGCCCGCTTTCGCGGGCGATGACACGGGACAAATTCAACTGGTCGGACGATCAGCCCTCAATCCACGTCGTCGTCGGGAATGTCGGCGCCGCCCTCGCCCTTGTTGAGGCGCTCGCGCATTTCCTTGCCGGTCTTGAAGAACGGCACCGACTTCTGCTCGACCGAAACATGGGCGCCGGTGCGCGGGTTGCGGCCGGTGCGGGCCGGCCGGTGCTTGACCGAAAAGGCGCCAAAACCGCGCAATTCGACGCGATCTCCCTGCGCCATGGCGCTGGTGATCTCGTTGAGGATGGCGTTGACGATGTTCTCGACGTCGCGCTGGTAGAGATGGGGATTCTGGGCCGCGATGCGTTGCACCAGCTCCGATTTGATCATGGACGCCGCCTCTACCTTCGCTATGTCAATTGGCAGGCGAAGGGTGCCAAAGCGCTAAGAGCCCGTCAAGATTGAGTCTTTCGACCGCGGCAGCGCCGGACCAGGCCTGGACCTGCTCGCTGAGGCTTTTCAGCCCGACCTGCTGAAAGCCATAGGCGGCGACGTGCAGGAAAGACAGTTCCCGGAACCGCGGCTCCAGCGAGAAGTCCTTGACCGGGGTCGAGGCCGGTATCTTCTTTTCCTTCTCCAGCCAAGCCAGCGCGGTCTTCTCGTTGCCGAGCTGATCCACCAGCTTGAGCGGCACACCCTGCCGGCCGGTGAAGACGCGGCCGTCCGCGACCTTGGTCAGTTCGGCGTCGTTCAGCTTGCGACGGTCCTTCACCAGCCCTTTGAACCAGGCATAGGAGTCGAGCACGATGGCCTCGATGGCGGCGCGCGCCTCCGGGCTGGTCGGTTCAAAGCCATTCGGCGCGGCCTTCAGCGGCGAAGACTTTACCTCCTCGACCTTGATACCGAGCGTCTTCAGCACTTCGGTGAAATTGGGGTATTGGAACAGGACGCCGATCGAGCCGACCAGCGACGTGTCGTGGGCGATGATGTGGTCCGACGCGAGCGCGGCAATATAGGCGCCCGAGGCGGCGAGACCATCCACCACCACGACCATCGGCTTCTTGGACTGAAGTGTGCGCAGCGCGTCGTAGAGCTGCTCGGAACCGGCGGTGGTGCCGCCCGGTGAGTCGAGATGGACGATCACCGCCTTGGCGCGCGACTTGCCGAGGCGCTCCAGCGCTTCGACGCGATCCTGATTACCACGGATCAGGCCCTGTATCTTGATACGGGCGATCGAGTCATCGCCCGGCTTGATACCGCTGCCAGGCATCACCATGGCTGCGCCGATGCCGACCGCGACAAGCACGATCAGTAGCGCGGCGACGCGCCAGAAGGTCAGTTTGCGCCGCAGCCGGCGGCGATCGACGATGGCATCGGCATCGAGCGACATTCGGACATCCTTATATCAAGCCCAGCCCGCCGCCCTTTTACCTGACGGATCGGTGACCCGCCAAAGAAAAACCCCGGAGCTTGCGCCCCGGGGTTCGATGGTTGACGGCCGGTAACCGGCGAACGTCGTTTAGTCTTCCGACTTCTCGGTCTCGCGCTGCTTGAGCGCGGCGCCGAGAATGTCGCCAAGCGACGCGCCCGAATCGGCCGAGCCATACTGCGCCATGGCTTCCTTCTCCTCGGCGACTTCCAGCGCCTTGATGGAGATGCCGATCTTGTGGGTCTTGCGGTCGAACTGGGTGACGCGGGCGTCAACCTTCTGACCGACCGAGAAGCGTTCCGGCCGCTGATCGGCGCGCTCACGCGCGAGATCGGCACGGCGGATGAAGGCGACGAGATCGGTATCGACGATTTTCACATCGATGCCGCCTTCCTTGATCTCGGTGACTTCGCAGGTCACGACCGAGCCCTTCTTGAGCTCGCCCGCGGCGCCCGAGGCCATCGGATCGCCGGCCAGCTGCTTGATGCCCAGCGAGATACGCTCCTTCTCGACGTCGACGTCGAGAACCTGAGCGCGGACCATGTCGCCCTTGTTGTACTCGTCGATCACCTGCTCGCCCGGACGTTTCCAGTCCAGATCCGAGAGATGGACCATGCCGTCGACGTCGCCGTCGAGGCCCAGGAACAGGCCGAATTCGGTCTTGTTCTTGACTTCGCCTTCGACGATCGAGCCCGGCGGGTGCGTCTCGACGAACACTTCCCACGGATTGCGCATGGTCTGCTTGAGACCGAGCGAAATGCGGCGCTTGACCGGATCGACTTCGAGGATCTGCACTTCGACTTCCTGCGAGGTCGAGACGATCTTGCCGGGGTGAACGTTCTTCTTCGTCCAGGACATTTCCGAGACGTGGATCAGGCCTTCGATACCCGGCTCCAGTTCGACGAACGCGCCGTAGTCGGTGATGTTGGTGACGCGGCCCTTGAACTTGGCCTGGATCGGGTACTTGGCCTCGATGCCCTGCCACGGATCGTCCAGCAGCTGCTTCATGCCGAGCGAGATGCGGTGCGTCTCGTGGTTGATCTTGATGATCTTGACCTTCACCTGCTGACCGATGTTGAGCACTTCGGTCGGGTGATTGACTCTACGCCACGCGATGTCGGTGACGTGCAGCAGGCCGTCGATGCCGCCGAGATCAACGAACGCACCGTAATCGGTGATGTTCTTGACCACGCCGTCGATGACCTGACCCTCTTCGAGGTTCTGCACCAGCTCCTGGCGCTGTTCGGCGCGGGTCTCTTCGAGGACGGTGCGGCGCGACACGACGATGTTGCCGCGGCGGCGATCCATCTTGAGAATCTGGAACTGCTGCGCATTGTTCATCAGCGGGGTGACGTCGCGGATCGGACGGATGTCCACCTGCGAGCGCGGCAGGAACGCCACGGCGCCGTCGAGGTCGACGGTGAAGCCGCCCTTGACCTGATTGAAGATGACGCCCGACACCTTCTCGCCGTTGTTGAAGCTCTTCTCGAGCTTGCCCCAGCTTTCCTCACGGCGCGCTTTGTCGCGCGACAGCACGGCTTCACCCAGCGCGTTCTCGACGCGCTCAAGATAAACCTCGACCTCGTCGCCGACCTTCAGTTCGGCGGTACGGCCCGGCGCGGCGAACTCACGCAGCGCAACGCGGCCTTCGGTCTTGGCGCCGACGTCGATGACGGCCATGTCCTTTTCGATACCGACGATCTTGCCGGTAACCACGGTCCCTTCCTGGGGGCTGCCCTGGTTGAAGGACTCTTCGAGCATCGCGGCGAAATCTTCACGCGTGGGTGCAGCAGCTGTAGCCATGTAGTCTCCTGTTTGCCTGCGCCGGTGTTTGAAAATGGCGTTCCGCCCGAACGGGCCGAATGTCTGGCACGACGTTCGGCGACTATCCGCCAAGAAGACGGACAGCCGGCGCTCATGCCGTACGGTCGGAACGACGGATCGATGTTCGGGGCGCGCTTAACGCCGAAACACGAGCGGGGCTTTTGTCCTCCAACAGCGAGGGGCGGTTTGGTGTCGCTCCTCGGCCCGCTCGGGTTGCTTCAACGCCTGAATTGAAGCGGCCCGGATGCGCGCGGATATAGCGAAGGCGGACGCACCCGGCAAGTCATAAGCGCTTCAATTGCTTGAGAAATCGACCCGGCGGGCCAGGTCCGGCCCCAAGGGGGCTGGGGCATAACGCCGTGATTCCAGCAACTTAGCCGCGGCGCGCCTCGACGATGGTAATCGCCGCGGCGACCGCCTCCTCGACGCCCATGGCCGTGGTGTCGAGCAGCACGGCGTCGTCGGCCTGCTTCAAGGGCGAGGCGGCGCGCGAGGAATCGCGTTCGTCGCGCTTGCGGATGTCGGCGAGCACGGTGGCATCGTCGATGGATTGGCCGGCGGCGCGATATTCCTTGCCGCGACGCGACGCCCGCACTTCGGGGCTTGCGGTGACGAAAATCTTCACATCGGCGTCCGGGCAGATGACCGTTCCGATATCACGGCCGTCGAGCACGGCGCCTGGCTCTTCCGCGGCGAAGGCGCGCTGATAATCCACCAGCGCCGCGCGCACTTCCGGGATCGCCGAAACATGCGACGCCGCTTCGCCGGCCTCGGCACCCTTCAGCGTCGCTTCATCGAAACGGGTGAGGTCGAGCGATTGCGCGGCAGCGATGGCGGCCTCTCTGTCGTCAGGCGACTTGCCGGCATCGAGCACGGTCTTGCCGACGGCGCGATAGAGCAAACCGGTGTCGAGATGGCGCAGGCCGTAATGCGCGGCGAGGCGCTTGCCGATGGTACCCTTGCCGGACGCGGCCGGCCCGTCGATGGCGATGATCACGACAAGTCCGCCCCCAGTCCCTTCATCAGATCGACGAAGCCCGGGAAGCTGGTGGCAATGAAGGCCGAATCGTCAATGCGGACGGGCTCTTTTGACGCCAGGCCCATCATCAAAGCCGACATGGCGATGCGGTGATCCATGTGCGTCTTCACCTCGCCGCCACCGGGCACGCCGCCCGCGCCCATGCCGTGAACGATCAAATCGTCGTCCTCAATCTCGACCGTAACACCGTTGACCCGCAGCATATCGGCGGTCGCTTCCAGGCGATCGCTTTCCTTGACGCGCAGTTCCTTGAGCCCGCGCATACGCGTCGTGCCCTCGGCGAAAGCCGCGGCGACCGCGAGGATGAGATATTCGTCGATCATCGACGGCGCGCGCGCCGCCGGTACGTCGACACCCTTGAGCGTAGAGAAGGTCACGCGCAGGTCAGCGACCTCCTCGCCGCCATCGTCGCGTCTGTTCTCTTCCGCGATCTTGGCGCCCATTTCGCGCAAGGTGGTAAACAGTCCGGTACGCAACGGGTTGAGCATCACGCCGTCGAGGATGACCTCCGAGCCCGGCACGATCAGGGCGCCGACCAGCGGAAACGCCGCCGAGGACGGATCGGCGGGCACCGCAATATCCGCGGGCTCAAGCTCGGGCTGTCCCTGCAGCACGATGCGACGGCCATGGTCGCCATGCGGCTTGGAGACGATCTTCGCGCCGAAATGCTTGAGCATCTTTTCGGTGTGGTCGCGCGAGGCCTCCGTCTCGATGACGACGGTTTCGCCGGGCGCGGCGAGACCGGCCAGCAGCACTGCCGACTTGATCTGCGCCGAAGCCACCGGGGTCTCGTATTCGATCGGTAGGGGGTCGGTCGCGCCCTTGAGGGTCAGTGGCAGGCGGCCGCCCTCGGCCTGGTCGAGCACCCGGGCGCCCATTTTGGCGAGCGGATCGAGGATCCGCCGCATCGGGCGCTTTCGCAGCGAGGCATCGCCGTCGAAAACCGCCGTGATCGGACAGCCGGCCACCGCGCCCATCACAAGCCGGCAGCCGGTGCCGGAATTGCCGAAATCGAGCGGCGCTTCCGGCTGAGCAAAGCCGCCCACGCCGACGCCGTGGATACGCCAATTTCCGCTCCCCAGGTTCTCGACTTTGGCGCCCAGCGCCCGCATGGCGCCGGCGGTATTCAGGACGTCCTCGCCCTCCAGGAGGCCGGAAACCTTCGTTTCGCCGACCGTCATGGCGCCCAGAATCAGCGCCCGGTGCGAAATCGACTTGTCGCCGGGCACTCGCAGACGCCCAGTCAGGGGGCCGCTGGCACGGGCGGTCAGAGGGGTGCGGGGGGCCTCGCTCAAGTGACTGGTATCCTTTGAAACTGGTCGGACGACGGACGTGAAAGCGGGGTCCTCGTATCACGCCGGTCCGCGAGGCGTCATCCTCGCCCGGGCTGCCCAATTCCCGACTGTTTGCCGCTATTGACAGGGGCCTCGCAACTAGCCAAGTGAAGCGCCAATCCGACCCATGATTTTCAACGGCATTTCCTAGGACGCTCGCACGTGGCCAAACCCGAACTCGGCACCAAGCGCATCTGCCCGGACACCGGTCGTAAATTTTACGACATGGGCAAGTCGCCGGTGATTTCGCCCTATACGGGCAAGATTGTTCCCATCGTCGCGCCGCCGCAGTCGCGTGCACGGCCGGAGACCGCCCGCCCTGTGGCCGCCGAAGAGGCCGAGACGATCGTTCCGGAGACCGCGGACGCCGAATTCGTCTCGCTCGAGGACGCCGACAACGAGCAGAAGGGCAAGCCCAAGAAGCGGGGCGAAGTCGTCGCCGAAGACGACGAAATCGAGGCCGACGACGAGGGTCTTGACGATGATGCCTTCATCCAGGAAGAGGAAGAAGGCGATGACGACGTCACCGATATCATCGGCGACGGCATCGAGAAGGAAGAGGAACAGTAAGGCTGGCTCAAAATCAGCCTTCGCTGGACTAATCGGACCCTTTGCTTTTTCTTTCGTTTCCGACTAGTCATCTGCTCCCGTTACGGGGCCATAGCTCAGCTGGGAGAGCGCCTGCATGGCATGCAGGAGGTCGGCGGTTCGATCCCGCCTGGCTCCACCAATTTTCCGGACGCCCGCACAGGTCCTTGACCGCCGCCCGGTTCCAATTCTGCATCCGACGATTTCACGAGAAGGTGCGCCACGCGACTGCGTGACGGCATCAAAACGTTGGGCTAGCATTTCCGCTCAGTGGGCTGGGATTAGAGACGCAGAGGGGCGCCTCCCCGGCCATTGAGAGGGATCCCAATGCCACACATCCGCAGCCTGTCCGCGCTCGCTATCACGGCGGCGCTCTTTGCCACGCCCGCTCTTTTTGCCACGCCTTTGTCCGCCAAGACGCTCGTTTATTGCTCGGAGGGCAGCCCGGAAAACTTCTATCCCGGCATCAACACCACCGGCACGTCGTTCGATGCGAACAGCCAGATTTACAGCCGTATCGTCGATTTCGAGCGTGGCACGACCAAGGTGGTCCCCGGTCTCGCCGAGAAATGGGATATCTCCGCCGACGGCACCGTCTACACTTTCCATCTGCGCAAGGGCGTGAAGTGGCATTCCAACGCCAACTTCAAACCGACGCGCGACATGAATGCCGACGACATCATCTTCGCCATCGAGCGGCAGTGGAAACCGGAGCACCCCTACTTCAAGGTGACGAGCTCGAACCACTCCTACTTCAACGACATGGGCATGCCGAAGCTGCTCAAGTCGGTCGAGAAGGTCGACGACTACACCGTCAAGATTACGCTCAACATGCCGGAGGCGCCGTTCCTCTCCGACCTCGCCATGGAATATGCCGGCATCCAGTCGAAGGAATATGCCGACGCGATGCTCAAAGCCGGCACGCCGGAGAAGGTCGACCAGGAGCCGATCGGCTCGGGCCCGTTCTATCTGGTGCAGTACCAGAAGGACGCCATCATCCGCTACAAGGCGTTTCCGCAGTTCTGGGGCGGCAAGGCCAAGATCGACGATCTGATCTTCTCGATCACGCCGGATGCCTCGGTGCGCTGGGCCAAGCTGCAGAAGGGCGAATGCCATGTCATGCCCTATCCGAACCCCGCCGATCTCGACGCCATCCGCAAGGATCCGAATGTCACCGTGCTCGAACAGCCCGGCCTGAACATCGGCTATCTCGCCTACAACACCACCAAGAAGCCTTTCGACGACGTGCGCGTGCGCAAGGCGCTCAACATGGCGATGAACAAGAAAGCCATCGTCGAGGCGGTGTTCCTGTCGAGCGGCGTGCCGGCGACCAACCCGATCCCGCCGACCATGTGGTCGTACAACAAGAACGTGAAGGACGATCCGTACAATCCGGAGGCGGCCAAGAAGCTGCTCGCCGAAGCCGGCTATCCCAACGGCTTCGAGACCGATCTCTGGGCCATGCCGGTGCAGCGTCCGTATAATCCGAACGCCAAGCGTATCGCCGAACTGATGCAGGCCGACCTCGCCAAGATCGGCGTTAAGGCCGAGATCAAGAGCTTCGAATGGGGCGAATACCGCAAGCGCGCTCAGGCCGGCGAACACATGATGGCGCAACTCGGCTGGACCGGCGACAACGGCGATCCGGACAACTTCCTCAACACCCTGCTCGGCTGCTCATCGGCCAAAGGTAACGGCTCGAACATCGCCAAGTTCTGCTACCAGCCCTTCGAGGATCTGGTGATCAAGGCGAAGTCGGTCAGCGATCAGGCCGAACGCACCAAGCTCTATGAACAGGCCCAGGTCGTGTTCAAGGAGCAGGCGCCGTGGTTCACCATCGCGCACTCGGTGCAGCTCAAGCCGGTGCGCAAGGAAGTGGTCGACTTCAAACTGTCGCCCTTCGGCCGCCATACCTTCTACGGCGTCGATATCAAGTAAGCGAAAGAAACGGGGCGCCCTTTAACATGGGCGCCCTGTTTCCATTTCCATGCTTCGATTTATTCTAACCCGCGTCAGCCTGGTGATTCCGACCTTCATCGGCATCACCCTGCTCGTCTTTGTCCTCATCCGGCTCATCCCCGGCGATCCGATCGAGACCATGGCCGGCGAGCGCGGCATCGATGCCGCCGAGCACGCACGTCTGCGGGCTGAATACGGCTTCGACCGGCCCGTGATCGTGCAGTACGGCCTTTATCTCGCGCGCCTCGCGCAGGGCGATCTCGGCCGCTCCATCGTCTCGCACAAACCGGTGATCGAGGAATTCGCCAGCCTGTTTCCGGCCACCGTCGAACTCTCGCTTTGTGCCATCGCCTTCGCACTGCTGGTCGGCATCCCGGCTGGCATCCTCGCCGCCGTGCGCCGCAATTCCATCTTCGACCAGGGCATCATGGCTGTGTCGCTGACCGGCTATTCCATGCCGATTTTCTGGTGGGGCCTGCTGCTGATCCTCCTGTTCTCGGTGCAGCTCGGCTGGACGCCGGTGTCTGGCCGCATCGCCGTGCTGTACTTCGTCGAACAGAAAACAGGCTTCCTGCTGATCGACACGTTGCTCGCCGGCGACTTCGACGCCTTCCGCTCCGCGGTCTCGCATCTCATTCTGCCGGCGATCGTGCTTGGCACCGTACCGCTCGCGGTGTTCGCGCGCATGACACGCTCGGCCATGCTCGAAGTGCTGGGCGAGGATTACATCCGCACGGCGCGCGCCAAGGGTTTGTCGAACATGCGCGTCGTCACCGTACATGCCTTCCGCAATGCGCTGATCCCGATCGTCACCGTCATCGGCCTGCAGGTCGGAGTGCTGTTCACCGGCGCCATCCTGACCGAAACGATCTTCTCTTGGCCGGGCGTCGGCTCCTGGCTGATCAACGGCATCGCGCGGCGTGATTATCCGGTGCTGCAAGGCGGCACGCTGATCATTGGTGCCATCATCATGACGGTCAATCTTCTGGTCGACATGGCTTACGGCCTGATCAATCCGCGCATCAGGCATCAGCGATGAGCGAGACCGCCGCACCCGGGACTGTTGCGCGCAAGGCTCCGGCGGGCCCGCCGCATCCGTTTGTCGAATTCGTCTCCTATTTCGCCGCCAACCGCGGCGCCGTCATCGGGCTCGCCACCATTGTTGTATTGGTCTTGCTCGGCGCGCTGGCCGAAGTTTTCGCGCCCTACTCGCCGATCACGACCAACCCGCAGGCTTTCCTGAAACCGCCGGCATGGCAGGCCGGCGGCACGACCGCGCATTGGCTCGGCACCGACGCAATCGGCCGCGACATGCTTTCGCGGCTCATCTACGGCGCGCGGCTGTCACTGCTTATCGGCATCGCCGTGGTGGCGCTGTCGGTGACCGTCGGCACCATTCTCGGCCTGATCGCCGGATTTTTCCGCGGCATCGTCGAGATCGCCATCATGAGGCTGATGGACATTCTCCTGACGCTGCCGACCTTGCTGCTCGCTATCATCATTGTCGCCATTCTCGGACCCGGCATCATCAATGCGCTGATCGCGGTCGCCATCGTTCTGCTGCCGCATTATGTGCGCATCGTGCGCGCGACCGTGATCGCCGAAACGGCGAAGGATTACGTCACCGCGGCGAAGCTGACCGGCGCCGGCAACCTGCGCCTCATCGTCAAGGAAATCCTGCCGAACTGCGCCGCGCCTTTGATCGTGCAGGCCACGCTCGGCATCTCGACCGCCATTCTCGATGCCGCGGCGCTCGGCTTCATCGGGCTCGGCGCGCAGCCGCCGACGCCGGAATGGGGCACCATGCTCGCCGACGCCCGCGAATTCGTGCTGCGCGCCTGGTGGGTCGTCACCTTCCCCGGCATCATGATCCTGATCACCGTTTTGGCCTTCAACCTGCTCGGCGATGGCCTGCGCGATGCCCTCGATCCGAAACTCAAGCGGTGACGATGATGGCCGCAATCGAGATCGAAAACCTCATCGTCGAATTCCCGTCGTCGCAGGGCCTGCTGCGCGCCGTCGACGGCGTGTCGCTCCAGGTCGAGGTGGGCGAAGTGCTCGGCATTGTCGGCGAATCCGGCTCCGGCAAGAGCGTCGCCATGCTCGCCGCGATGGGGTTGGTGCCCTATCCCGGCATCGTACGCGCCGACAAACTGAGGGTCTGCGGACAGGACATTCTCGCTTTAAGCGAGGCGCAGCGCCGCGCCATCGTCGGCAAGGACATGTCGATGATCTTCCAGGAGCCGGCGACCAGCCTGAATCCCTGCTACACGGTCGGTTTCCAGATCATGGAAACCTTGCGGCTGCACGAGAAGATGGACCGCAAGACGGCACGCAAGCGCTCCATCGAACTGCTCGAGCAAGTCGGCATCCCGGCGCCGGAATCGCGCCTCGATTCTTATCCGCACCAGCTTTCCGGCGGCATGAACCAGCGCGTCATGATCGCCATGGCCATTGCCTGCAATCCGAAGCTTCTGATCGCGGACGAGCCGACCACAGCGCTCGACGTCACCATCCAGGCACAGATCCTCGACCTCCTGATGAGCCTGCAGCGCGAACGCGGCATGGCGCTCATTCTCATCACGCACAATATGGGCGTGGTGTCGGAGACGGCACAGCGCGTTGCCGTGATGTATTCCGGCCAGATGATGGAGCAGAACGCAACGGAGCGCCTGTTCGCCGACCCGCAGCATCCCTACACGGCGGCGCTCATGGCGGCGCGGCCCGAGAGCCGCGTCGGCGACCGGCTTGCGACCATTCCCGGCACCGTGCCGAGCCTGTACGAACGTCCGTCCGGCTGCCTGTTCGGTCCGCGCTGCCAGTATGCAACGCCGCGCTGCTTCGCCGACCGGCCCGAGCTGCGGGTCTGGAACGGCGGCGGCGTGCGCTGCCACTATCCGCTCGGCGATGCCGAACGTGACGCCAGGATCGCATCCGACCGCGCCCAGGAAAACGCGAAGGTGGAGGCCGCCGAATGAGCGCGCTCATCGCCGCCAAGGACCTGGTGCAGGTCTACAAAACAAAATCCGGATATTTCAATCCGCCGCAGGAACTGCGCGCCGTCGGCGGCGTGTCCTTCGAGATCGAGGCGGGCAAGACTTTGGCGGTGGTCGGCGAGTCCGGCTGCGGAAAGTCGACGCTGGCGCGCATGGTGACGATGATCGAGCCGCCAACATCGGGCGATCTCGCCATTGACGGCAGCAATGCGCTGAACGCCTCGACGGACGTCCGGCGCCATTTGCGACGCGCCGTGCAGTTCGTGTTCCAGAACCCCTACGGCTCGCTCAATCCGCGCCGCAAAATCGGCGCCATCCTCGAAGAGCCGCTGATCATCAATACCAAACTGAGCGCGAAGGAGCGGACGGACAAGGTCATCGACATGCTGCGCCGTGTCGGCCTCGGTCCCGATCACGCACGGCGCTATCCGCACATGTTCTCCGGCGGCCAGCGCCAGCGCATCGCCATTGCCCGCGCCCTGATGCTCAATCCGAAGATCGTGGTCGCCGACGAGCCGGTATCGGCGCTCGACGTGTCGGTGCAAGCGCAGGTTCTCAACCTGATGATCGATCTGCAGCAGCAGTTCGGTCTCGCTTACATGTTCATTTCACACGATCTCGCCGTGGTGCGTTTCATCGCCCATGATGTGCTGGTGATGTACCTCGGCATCGCCGTCGAGCATGGTCCGAAGGACGCGATCTTCGACAAACCGCTGCATCCCTATACGCGCGCGCTGATCGCAGCGACGCCGTCGCTCGGCGGCAAAAGGCCGGCGCGGCATGTCGTCAAAGGCGAAGTGCCCTCGCCGCTCGATATGCCGAAAGGCTGCGTGTTCGCCGCGCGCTGTCCGCATGTCACCGATCTGTGCCGCGCAGAGCGACCGCCGCTGCGGCCGGTGGCGCAACGCCTCGTCGCCTGTCACTATGCCGAGCAGTTTCTGAACGGCTGACGGCAAGGGCTTTCAAGACAAGACATGCTCGGTAAGGAAATGCACGGCAAGATCGCGCTCGAAGAACATTTCGCCATTGACGAGACACTCGGAGAACCCCACGCCTTCGCGCCGGTCTGGCCGGAGTTGTCACGACGCCTGCTCAACATCGACTCCTGCCTCGCCGACATGGACGCGCACGGCATCGAGATGATGGTGATGTCGCTGAACGCGCCGGCCGTGCAGGCCATTCCCGACACCGCAACGGCGATCACCGTCGCACGCAAGGCCAATGACGCGCTCGCCGCGGTCATTGCAAAGCACCCGAAGCGCTTTGCCGGCTTTGCCGCCCTGCCGATGCAGGACCCGGAAGCCGCGGCAGCCGAACTGACCCGCTGCGTCAAGGAACTCGGTTTCGTCGGCGCGCTGGTCAATGGCTTCTCGCAAGTCGGCAGCGCCGACAACGCCACCTATTACGACCAGCCGGAATATCGCCCGTTCTGGCATACGGTCGAGGCCCTCGACGTGCCGTTCTATCTACACCCGCGCAATCCGCTGCCGGCGCATGCGCCGCAGTATCAGGGGCACCCGTGGATGCTGGGGCCGAACTGGGCCTTCGGCGCCGAGACCGCGATCCACGCATTGCGCCTGATCGGTTCAGGCCTGTTCGACACGCATCCGAAGCTGAAGATCATCCTCGGCCATCTCGGCGAGGGCCTTCCAGCGCTGCTGTGGCGCATCGACAATCGCAATGGCTGGATGAAGCTGCCGCATCGCTATGCCGCGCAGCGCAGTGTCGGCGATTATTTCCGGAAAAATTTCTACATCACGACCGCTGGGAATTTTCATACACCGGCGCTGCAGAACGTCATGGCCGAAGTCGGCCTCGACCATGTGTTGTTCTCGGTCGACTGGCCGTTCGAGGACATCGGCCAGGGCAGCGGATGGCTCGATGCCGCGCCGCTCTCCGACGCCCAGCGCGCGCAGATCGCCCGCGATAACGCGATCAGACTGCTGAAGCTGAGGATTTAGTTACTTCTTCTTGCTGTCGTCCTTGGCCAGCACCGTTTTGCCCCACACCGGCATCTCGGCGCCATTGCCCCAAGCGTAGGGCCGATAGAACGAGTGCAGGCCGAAGCGCACCAGCTTCTTCATCTCGCGATTCCAGATCGGGTTCACGTACGCGGCGTGGTAGTGCGTCGACTTGGCGACCTCCGGCACGTAGATCTGACCGTCGAGCGTCTGCTTGGCGATGCGGTTGGCGCGCGCCCAGTGACCGCGTTCGGTGATCGTCTTGCGCTTGCCATCGCAGGCGAAAGTGAACTGGCACGACAAGTGACGGTGGGCGTTCTGGTAGACCACCGAGCAGACATCGTTCGGATAGAACGGCGAGAACACGCGGTTCATCACGACCTGCGCAACGGCCATCTGGCCGCGCACCGGTTCGCTGCGCGCTTCCCAATAGATCGCGTTGGCGAGGCAGCGCTGCGCCTTGGCGTACTCCTTGTCGTCGAGATTGAGCCGCTGCGCCGGCGACGGCGGCGGTACGCCCGGCGCCGGGACCGGCATCGGGACCATGTTAAGCGGCGGCAGCGAGACCGGCATCGGCTGAGCGGCCATCGAGCTCATCGGCATCTCACCGCTGTTGAGACTGGCAAGGCGAACCGGCGGCGCGTCGTCATTGTCATACGCAGCGAGCATGGCATGCGCCTGCGGCGCCGGGACGTTGGCGTAGTCCGGCTTCGCTGCGACGGCAGGCGTCGGTGGGCTTGCCGGCGTCAGCGAAGCCAGCGTGACCATGCCGGCGCGCATGTCGCGATCCGGCTGCAGCATCGCAAGTTCGACGGCGTCGGCGTGCTTCACGTCCGCGAGCGCGGCAACCGCTGCATTGTTGACGCTTCGCGCGGCGGGACGCTGCGGCGTGTTCGCCCTGGCGGTTTCAGTCTTCACCGGCTCCGGCTTGTTGAGAGCGAGACGCTGCCGCTCGGCGGCAACGGGCGTCAGCCTCGCGGGATCGTTGAGCGTCGCCGCGGGACGCAACTGCGCGACCGGCTTCGGTGCCGGCACATCACGCGGAATGGCGACAACGACTGCCGAGCGATCGTCATAAATCGAGATTTGGCGGATGCCGGCAAGGATGCGGCCCGGCACCTCATCGTAATGCAGGCGGGCGTCACGGATCAGCGCGGAGACATTCGTCAGCGCATTGGCATTGACGAGATCGAGCGCGGCGATGCCGATGGCTACGATGGCCAAAGCGATACTGACGGTCTTGCCGCGACTAAACAGCCGCTCCTCGAAGGTGGGACCCAAGTCATCGTTATCTATGCTGCGCGCTAACACGGGTTACGCTCCGCTCACATGACCGAACAAACAAGTGCGGCCGGACGAAGCGATCTTATCGGGATAAAAAGGAACTGAGACGCTTCTTAAGAAAATTTTAGTCAAACACGGCAAACAGGCGTGATTAATTTAACCACGCTGGACGCGGGTGATTTAACGAAATTTCGTTAAATCGAAATCCGTTCGTAATGGCGTTGTCATCGAACGTCGCTTTGCGCGACAATTTATAAATCACGCGACGCCGACGCTGATTATGAAACATGTGCGATCACTCAGCCGCGCGCCGGCTGCATGCGATCGTGACGCACGCAGGAGCCACCGGAGGTTGCCGCCACTCTGGCGCGGCGACCGCCAGCGGAGCAGACAGGATCGTCCATGGGCCGGACGGGGGTGTGCAGGGTAAGACACCGGCGCCGGCTGGCCGGGAGCGACCGGCAGGGGAAAATCCGGTGGCTGCGGAGGCAAAGAATCCCCTTTGGAGCAGATTTCCCTTGTTCTTGAACCTTTAACCGGCCCTGCCCATATTAGCTGCAGTCAGGGTGGCGGTCGCTTCCCCGACGGAAATGCCGAACCCGGGCGGATCCCGGGTCCGGACCAGGGGCGCCCGAAAGGGGCCTCGCCGCAAAGTCGCTTCACAGCGAGGACTTTGGATACCATGTCTCGAGTGCCGTCACTCTCCAGCCCGTTCCTGCTTGGCTTCGATGAAATCGAGCGCGTGCTCGACCGCGTCGCCAAGGGGGCCGATGGCTACCCGCCCTACAACATCGAGCGTCTGCCGCGCGAGGACAACAACCCCGAGCGCCTTCGCATCACGCTGGCCGTTGCAGGGTTCACCCGCGACCAGCTCGACGTTTCCGTCGAGGAAAGCCAACTGGTCATCCGCGGGCGGCAGCAGGACGACAAGACCCGTCAGTACCTCCACCGCGGCATCGCCGCGCGCCAGTTCCAGCGCACCTTCGTGCTGGCCGACGGCATGGAGGTGATGGGCGCCGACCTGAAGCACGGGTTGCTGTCGGTCGATCTGGTCCGGCCGCAGCCGGAGCGGGTCGTACGATCGATCGCGATCAACGATCTGGAATGATGACGGAACTTTGAAGCAACGAAACAGGACTCGACCGCGTTAAGCGTTCAATGGGAAAGGATCGAGGGCCATGACTCAACACAAGCTGGCTGACACCAACACCACCAACGAGGCGGCAATCACGCAGGATGCGCTGGCGCATCTGGGCGACGGGCGGCTGGCTTATGTGAAGCCCATCCGTTCGGAAGATGTCGCCAACATGTTTCCGCAGGCGCCGCAGATCGCGCCCGGCCTAACTTTGTTCGCGCTGCATGCCGCGGACGGCACGCCGATCATGCTGACCGACACGCGCGAGAGCGCGCTGGCCAGCGCCTGGAGCAACGAGCTCGAAGCTGTCAGCGTGCATTGAGCACCCTTTTCCCTCTCCCCGCTTGCGGGGAGAGGGTGGCTTGCGCAGCAAGCCGGGTGAGGGGCAACGTCACTCTCTCAGCGCGCCGAGAATTGTTTCAAGAACACCATTTTTGTTCTGCAACACGTCGTTATTCCAAAAGCGAAGCACACGATAACCGGCCTCAATCAATTTCCGGTCACGCTCTCGGTCCTTTGAATTTTCTGAATGTTGCCCGCCATCGACTTCGACGATCAGCCGTTTATCGCGGCACACGAAGTCAACGATAAATGGTTCGATAGCTTCCTGCCGGACGAACTTGAAACCCGACAAGCGGCGATCGCGCAACGACAGCCACAGGATCATCTCTGCGTCCGTCGATTGACGCCGCAACCGTCTCTCAGACGAAACCTTTTTCCGATTTGGCCCCCGCATGGGAACCGCCCCTCACCCGGCCCGCATAAGATGCGGGCCACCCTCTCCCCGCTTTGCGGGGAGAGGGAAGACTAAGCCGCGCTGCTCTGCGGCATGGCCAGCACGGCGTATAGCGCGTCGGTGTCGCTCGACTCGCGCAGCTTCCGCGCGGTCTCGGGATCGCGCAGCATACGCGCGACGCGCGCCAGGGCCTTGAGGTGATCGGCGCCCGCGGCTTCCGGCGCCAGCAGCAGGAAAATGAGATCCACCGGCTGCGAGTCGAGCGCCTCGAAGTCGATCGGCCGCTCCAGCCGCGCGAACAATCCGAACAGACGCCCGAGCTTCGGCAGCTTGCCATGCGGAATGGCGATGCCATTGCCGACCGCGGTCGAGCCGAGCTTCTCCCGTTGCAGCAGGATCTCGAAGATCGCGCGCTCGCTTTGCCCGGTCAATTCGGCCGCACGCGCGGCAAGTTCCTGCAGCGCTTGCTTCTTGCCGTTGACCTTGAGCGCCGGAATGATCGCGGCCGGCGCTACTATATCGGTAAGCGTCATGGTCATGTCCGGGTGACGGAAATGGCGGCGGGCGTTTGTTCGGGTTGTTTGAGGGGTGAAGGCGGCGGACCATAAGAGCCGCATCGGGCGCCGTCAATGGGCCGCAAGCGATTGGAATCGCTGTGACTTATTAGATTGTATGACACGTCAGCCGCCGCGGCGGGCCTGATTGTCCTTCCGGCGGCGCTTATAGCGGCGAAGTCGTTTCTCGATATTGGTCGCCGCTTCATCGGCACTTCCATACGCATCGACGGCCACTCCACGCGCTTCGAGCAAGGCACCGGAATCCAGATGCAAGACGCATTCCGTTCGAAAGCCGAAGCCGTCACGGCCGACGGTGGCGTGACCGGAATAACCACCGCGGAAATATTTAGAGGTCGCTTCCTCGACCCTGTCCGTAATGCGCTGCTGCAGCGACGTGCCGATGCTGATGTTCTTCCCCGAGACGCGTAAAGGCATGACTGGCCTCCTTGTCTTTGGTCTTATTGGGACTGCTTGGCTCTTCGTAGTCTCCGTGTAGTCTACGTCAACCGGCGTCGGGCGGTGCCGGTCGTGATCCCAGCAGCCTCAATCATATCATGTGGGAATCGTTCCGCAGGTCAATGGCCGTCCGTGCAACTTTCGGCGTGTACGCCACGTTAATCTCGTCGTCCGCCCTCCGATCGCGCAGGCCGGTCATGCATTCGCGGCAAGTTTCTCACGCCGGCGCTGCACCGAGGACGGAATGCGCATGGCTTCGCGGTATTTGGCGACGGTGCGGCGCGCAATATCGATGCCGGCACCACGCAATTTCTCGACGATGGTGTCATCGGACAAAACGTCACTGGGACATTCTGCATCAATCAGCGTGCGAATGCGATGGCGTACAGCTTCCGCCGAATGCGCCTCGCCCCCGTCCGCGGATGCGATCGACGACGTGAAGAAATATTTCAATTCGAAAATACCGCGGCTGGTCGCCATGTATTTGTTGGCGGTGACACGCGACACCGTCGACTCATGCATGCCGATGGCATCGGCGACGGTCTTGAGATTAAGCGGCCGCAGATGTTGCACGCCCTTGGCGAAGAAGCCGTCCTGCTGGCGCACGATCTCACTCGAGACCTTGAGGATGGTCTTGGCGCGCTGATCGAGCGCGCGCACCAGCCATGTCGCGGTCTGCAGGCAATCGGCGAGATAGGCCTTGTCCTTATCGCTGCGCGCCGTCTTCGACACCTGGGTGTGATACTTTTGCGCGATGAGAACCTTCGGCAGCGTGTCCGAATTGAGTTCCACCAGCCAGGTTCCGTCGGGTGCCGCGCGCACGAAGACGTCGGGCACAATCGGTTGCACCAATGTCGAACCGAAAGCGAGGCCGGGTTTCGGATTGAGACTACGTATCTCACCGATCATGTCGGCGAGATCCTCATCGTCGACACCGCAAAGGCGGCGCAGCGTCGCGAGATCGCGCTTGGCCAGCAACGGCAGGTTCTCGACCAGCTTCTGCATCGCCGGATCGAAGCGATCGCGCTCTTTCAGTTGCAGCGACAGGCATTCGGTGAGATTGCGGGCGCAGATGCCGGGCGGATCGAGCGTTTGCAGAATCGACAACACCGCTTCGACATCGGCGACAGAGCAGCCGAGCTTGTCGGCGACGGACTCCAGATCGCCGATAAGGTAGCCCGTCTCGTCGACCATATCGATGAGGTACTGACCGATCAGGCGCTGCCTATGATCGCCGATCGCCAGCGCCATCTGTTCGGCGAGATGATCCCCGAGCGTCACCTCGGCGGAGACGAAGGCCTCGAGATTGTAGTCACTGTCGTCGGCACCCCCGCCCGAGCCGGACCATTCCGAATAGGCCGGCGGCGGGGCTTCGGCCGGCGCGGATTTTTCCCCACCGTCATCAGGAAAAACATTTTCGAGTTCAGTCCCGAGGCCCTGCTCGATCGACGAACGGCTGGTCTCAAGATCGGCGCCGATCCAGTCCTGGGCACCGTCCAATCCGGATTCCTGTCCACCGTCGTGGCCGCCGTCGCCCACGCTATCGCTGAAGTCGCCGGCGTCGCCGCCGCCAGTGCCGTGCTCAGTAGCCTCGGCCGGGCCGTCCTCGGCGGTGCCGCGCTCGAGCAGCGGATTCTTTTCGAGTTCGTTTTCGACATAGGCCTGAAGATCGAGACTCGACAGTTGCAGCAGCTTGATGGCTTGCATCAGCTGCGGTGTCATCACCAGCGCTTGCGTCTGGCGGAACTCAAGTCGTTGTGACAACGCCATCTATGGGGTTTCCCGGCGGAAACTGGTCCGATTCTTGCTTGTCAGGCTATACCAGTTTTTCCGTGTAGGGAAGCCGGCATTCCGCACCGCGGCATTGCCTATTTTCTGGGCGCTACCGGTTCGGGGCCTCTGGCCCAATCACATCCTGAACTCTTCACCCAGGTACAGGCGGCGGACGTCCGGGTTATTCACGATATCCTCCGGGCGGCCCTCCATCAGGACTTCACCTGAATAGATGATGTAGGCGCGGTCGGTCAGACCCAGCGTCTCGCGCACGTTGTGGTCGGTGATGAGTACACCGATACCGCGGTTGGTCAGGTGTCGGACAAGTTGTTGGATATCGCCGACAGCGATCGGGTCGATGCCGGCGAAAGGCTCGTCGAGCAGCATGTAGCTCGGCCGTGTCGCCAGTGCGCGCGCAATCTCGACGCGGCGGCGCTCACCGCCCGACAGAGCGATGGTCGGGGTCTTGCGCAGGCGCGTGATGTTGAACTCCTCGAGCAGTGCCTTGAGATCGGCATCGCGGCGGCGGCGGTCCGGCTCAACCACTTCCAGCACGGCGCGGATATTCTCTTCGACATTGAGGCCGCGGAAAATCGATGCTTCCTGCGGCAGATAACCGACGCCGAGCCGGGCGCGCTGATACATCGGCAGCGGCGTCACGTCATAGCCGTCGAGTTCGATACGGCCACGATCGGCCTTGATCAGGCCGGTGATCATATAAAACACGGTAGTCTTGCCGGCCCCATTGGGTCCGAGCAGACCGACCGCTTCGCCGCGGCGGACATAGAGCGTCACGCCCTTGACCACCATGCGGCTGCCGAAACTCTTCTCCACGCTGTGCGCGGCGAGGTAATGCCGCGCCGCCTGGCGCGCGCCGCTGCGCTGCGCCTGCTGCTGGGGGTGTTGTTGCTGACGGGCTTGCTGGGGCGCGGGCTGACCGGGATGCTGGGGTTGCCGCACCACAGGCGCATTCGCCGGTGCCGGCGAAGCGGCGCGGCGCGCAGGCTGCCGGCGGCGAAACAGCGAGATGATGTTCACCCGGTGACCCCGCGGAGCATGAGAAGGCCGGAGCGGGAAGCCGCGGCCGAAAACAAAGACTGCCGCGAGAATCCTACCTGATTCCCGGCCTCGAAATACTCGGATCGGCGCTCCGGACTCATGACTTGCGGCCTACCGGTTGCGGAAAACGGGGTCAAATGCGACCGGCTCAATTGGGTGGCCGCAATTGCAGCGGGCCCTGAGACCCCTTGGGCGCTTCGCGGGGCGTGGCCGGCGCAGGCTTCGTTGGCGCGGCTTCGCCATTGCCACTCGGCAAGAACAGGCCCTGCACGCGTCCTCGGCTGTTCTTGCCGGATTCAACGCGCGACACGCCTGTGGTCAAATCGACCATCAGCTTATCACCACGCAGCACGTTCTTGCCCTGAGTCATGATGACATTGCCGGTAAGCGTCACCGTATTGGTCTTCATATCGAAGATGCCGGTCTCGCCCGTGGCCGTCTGGTCCTTTTGCGTGACGACGACATCGCCGCGCGCTTCGAGCCGCTTGATCTTCTGGCTGCCGCCGGGGCCAGCCGTCGCCGCCTGCATCGGCTTGCCTCCGGACTGCGTGCCGGATGAGGCGCCGCCCTCCTGTTCGTAGAACACGACCAGGTCGCGGCTGCGCATATTGGTGTCGCCCTGCTTCACCCGCACGTCGCCCGAGAAGGTCGCGACCTTCTCCTTGTCGCGAACCTCGAGAGTATTGGATTCGATATGCACCGGCTCGTCTCGGTTCTGCGAGAAGCCCTGCAGCGCGTTGGGCGGGCCCTTGTTCTGCTGCGCTTGTCCCTGCGCTTGCGCGGCCGCAACGGCGAGCACCAGCGCGGACACGACGAGAGTCACAGAACCCAAGTATCGAAGCGACATCATCGTGCGGGAATCTTCTCTTTGGGCAACGGCTGACCATTGAGCATCACCGTCATGGCGACACCCTTCTCGAAGCGGATGACGTCGCCCGAATCGTTGATCTGCATCCGGTTGGCATTGAGGATGCCTTGTAACATCTCGAGTTCGACAGGCTTCTCCGATACGACATTCCCGGTCCGCACGTCGACCAAAGCCTCGGTCAGACGGCCCTTGTACCCGGTGTCCGACGACAGAAAGATCTGCTGCTCGAGCAGAAGCGTTTCCTTCTTGGTGTTGTAGAGCCCGGTGAGCGCCGTCATCTTCATCGTGCTCTTGTCTTCCATCTGCACCTTGGCGTCGATATTACGAAGCTCGACGAAGTCCGGCTTGGTGAGATCCTGCGCAGCCGCCTCGGCGACGAATTCATAAGCGCGCTGATCCTTCGTGAAGCCCGATAGCCGCGGCTTTTCCATCGTGATCTTGGTGCCGGAAACGACCAGATTGTCGAGATTGACCGGCAGCGCCTTCAGCATCCGCGCCGGATTGAAATAGGAAACAAGAAACGCACCGATCAGAGCAACGACGATCGTCGCCGGAATGGCGACCCGCAAGAATCGCACCATGCGGCTGTGGCCGCGCGCATTGCGAAATGCGCGATCGTTCTGCGACTGGCTTCTTACCCAGTGCGCGCGCGCCGTCTCGGCATCGACTTTGGCCGCGATAACCCGGTTCATGCTGGACGCCGTCCGCGCTCCTTGGTTGATCCGTTAGAAAAATTCGGCCCCCGATCGCGCCGCAAGCTGCCGTTAGATTATGGCTCCTGCACGGCGGAAAAAAGCAATTCGGACACGTGAACGCTGCAAAAAACGACGTTTTCAGCCCGGCTTGACCGAATGCGAGAAGATATCTTCGTCTTCCCAGCCGGCGAGATCGAGCTTCACCCGCTCGGGCAGGAAGCCGAAGCAGGCCTGCGCCAGCGCCGTGCGCCCCTCGCGCGCCAGCATGACGTCGAGCTTGTCGCGCAGCGCATGAAGATGCAGCACGTCGCTGGCCGCATAGGTCACCTGGGCGTCGGAGAGTTCCGGCGCGCCCCAGTCGGACGACTGCTGCTGTTTGGACAGATCGACGCCGAGCAGTTCGCGCGTCAGATCCTTCAGGCTGTGCTTGTCGGTGTAGGTACGCACCAGCCGCGACGCGATCTTGGTGCAATAGACCGGCTGCGCCATGACGCCGAAGGCGTTGAACATCACGCCGATGTCGAAGCGGCCGTAATGAAAGATTTTCAGGATCGATGGATCGCTGAGCAGCTTTTCGATGTTCGGCGCGTTTTTCTGTCCGGCCGCGATCTGCACGACATCGGCGGAGCCGTCGCCGGGCGACAATTGGACGACGCAGAGCCGGTCGCGGTTGACGTCGAGCCCGAGCGTTTCGGTATCGATGGCCACCGCGCCCTTGTAGGCGTCGAGGTTGGGCAGGTCGCCGCGATGCAGTCGGACGGTCATGCGTAGTTCCGGTTGTTCAGGCGCGTGCCATGAAAAAGGGCCAGCCGCCGAATCGCTATCTTACGCCGGACAAACGACGAAAGAGCCGCATTTTCAAGCGCCAAATCCAGCAACTTGAGGCGCCGAACCGTCAAAAATGCTTTGGAATGGTGCCCAGGAGAGGACTCGAACCTCCACGGTGTTACCCGCTAGTACCTGAAACTAGTGCGTCTACCAATTCCGCCACCTGGGCAGGGGCCGGGGTCTAGTAAGGAGCATGGTCCGGCTTGTCAATTGACGCCTTCGGTGGCGCCTGCCGGCCTCGCGCGGCTCCCCTTACGACCGCGGGCTTGAAGCGGCTTCCAACCGGCCTATAAAGACTGAAAGTAAGGCCTATATCCACTTAGCCCGGACGCGAGCGCCGACATGACCGCCAAAAGCAACGACGACACCCTGGTCACGATTTACGGCGGCTCCGGCTTTCTCGGCCGCCATCTGGTCCGGGCCTTGGCAAAACGGGGTTATCGTATTCGGGTGGCGGTGCGCCGGCCGGAACTAGGCTTCCACCTCCAGCCGCTCGGCAAGGTCGGCCAGATCCATGCCGTCCAGGCCAATATCCGCGACGCCCGCTCGGTCGAAGCAGCGGCCCGGGGCGCCTCGGTGCTGATCAATCTGGTCGGTATCCTCCAGGAAGGCGGCCGCCAGCGCTTCGATGCAGTTCACGCCGAGGGCGCCGAGCGCGTGGCGCTTGCCGCCAAGGCGGTGGGCGCCCGCATGGTCCACGTCTCCGCGATCGGCGCCGACGAGAATTCGGAGGTCGGCTATGCCCGCTCCAAGGGCGCGGCCGAGCGTCTCGTCCGCGCCGCGCAGCCGGACGCCATCATCATGCGGCCGTCGATCCTGTTCGGGCCGGAAGACGACTTCTTCAACCGCTTCGCCGCGCTCGCCCGCATGTCGCCCGTGCTGCCGCTGATCGGCGGCGGCCACACAAAATTCCAGCCGGTCTTCGTCGGCGACGTCGCTGCCGCCATCGCCGATGCCGTCGATGGCCGCCTCAATGCCGGCACGACCTACGAACTCGGCGGCCCGAACGTCTACACGTTCAAAGAACTGATGCAGTACATCCTGACCACCATCGGGCGCCGGCGCCTGCTGGTGCCGCTGCCGTTCTTCGCCGCCAAGATCAAGGCGCTTTTCCTGCAGTTCGCGCCGTCGCCGCTGACTCTGACGCCCGGCCAGGTCGACATGCTGCGTACCGACAACGTCGTGTCCGACGCCGCGATCGCCGAGAAGCGCACGCTACCCGGCATCGGCATCTCGCCGGAACCGGTCGAGGCGATTGTGCCGTCCTACCTTTGGCGCTTCCGCAGGACCGGCCAGTTCAAAAGCCACACGACAGCCTGACCATCTGACGCGATCCCGTTCAGCAAGCCGGACGCAGAGCCGGCAGGGATCGCGACGCAATAACGTACGGGGAGTGAAATGCCGGTCATCACGAATGTCGAAGACTTGCGCCAGTTGGCCAGGCGCAAGGTGCCCAAGGCGATCTTCGAATACATCGACCACGGTTCCTACGACCAGCTCTCGCTCGCCAACAACCGCAACGACCTCAACGCCATCCGATTTCGCCAGCGCGTGATGATCGACGCGGAAACGCGCGATCTGACCACCACCATGCTCGGCGAAAACGTGTCGATGCCGATCGCGATCGCGCCGACGGGGCTTACAGGGCTGATGCACGGCAATGGCGAGATGCTCGCGGCGCGCGCCGCCGAATCAGCCGGCATCCGCTTCACGCTGTCGACGATGTCGATCTGCTCGATCGAGGATGTGCGCTCGGCGATCAAGGGGCCGTTCTGGTTTCAGCTCTATGTGTTCAAGGATTCCGGATTCAACGAGCAGGTGATCGATCGCGCCAAGGCGGCCGGCTGCAGCGCATTGTTCGTCACCGTCGATTTGCCGATGCGCGGCCAACGCCACTGCGATCTCAAGAACGGCCTCACGGTGCCGCCGCGACTCACTGCGCGCAATGCCTTGGACATCATGACCAAGCCGGGCTGGCTCGCCGGCGTGCTGATGGGCAAGCGCAAATCGTTCGGCAATGTCGATTACTACCTCGGCCAGAAGGGCAACATCTGGGCGGCCGGACGCTGGGGCGGCGATAATTTCGACCGCTCGCTGTCGTGGAAGGATCTCGGCTGGATCCGCAAACGCTGGCCCGGCAAGCTGGTCATCAAGGGCGTGCTCGATCCCGAGGACGCGAAGATCGCGGCCGATGAAGGCGCGGATGCTGTTGTGGTGTCGAACCACGGCGGCCGCCAGCTTGACGGCACGCCCGGCACCATCACCGTTCTCCCGCGCATCGCCGACGCCGTCGGCGATCGGCTGGAGATTCTGATGGATGGCGGCATCCGCAGCGGCCAGGACGTGCTCAAGGCGCTGGCGCTCGGCGCCAAAGGCTGCCTGATCGGCCGCGCCTATCTTTACGGCCTTGCCGCAATGGGCGAGGCCGGCGTCACCAAGACGCTCGACCTCATGCGCGAGGAACTGCGCGTCGCCATGTCGCTGACCGGGGTGAAGGATATCGGCGAGATCAGCCGCGCTGTTCTGTACGACGATTACAGCGACAAGCGGCGGAATACGTGACACCTCGTCATGGCCGGGCTTGTCCCGGCCATCCATGCCTTTCTTGCTGCGCTAAGACGTGGATGCCCGGCACAAGGCCGGGCATGACGGAGAGTAACGATTACCAGAAGTACAGCGCGAAAATTCCGAACGTACCGAGCAGGATGCGCCACCACGCGAACAGCGCGAAGGTATGGCGCTTTACGTAGCTCAGCAGGCCTTTCACCGCGATCACGCCGAAGATGAAGGCTAGGACGAAGCCGACGGCAATGGCCGTGACGTGGTCGGTGGTGAGGTCGGCGCGGCTCTTATAGGCCTCATAGGCGAAAGCGCCGACCATGGTCGGCATCGCCAGCCAGAACGAAAATTCGGCCGCAGCGCGGCGGTCTGCGCCAAACAGCATAGCGGCGACGATGGTGGAACCCGAGCGCGACACGCCGGGAATCATGGCAAGGCACTGGCAGACGCCGATACCGAAATACATCGGCAGCGAGAACTCGGTCGCCTCGTAATAACGCGGCTTGAGTTTCACGCGATCGACGATCAACAGCACGAAGCCGCCAACAATCAATGTAATGCAGACGATGCGCACGTCGAACAGATACGCCTTGATATAGCTGCCAAACAGCGCACCGATCACCGCCGCGGGCAGAAATGCGAGCAGCACGCCGATGACAAAACGCGTTGCCTCCCAGCGCGTGAACATGTTGGTCGCCAGCGACCAGAGACGGCCGAAATAGATCGTCAGCAGCGCCAGGATGGCGCCGAGCTGGATGAGAATGACGAACGACTTTCCGAAGGCGTCGTCGCCCCAGCCGATCACCTTTTCCATCAGCAGCAGATGACCGGTCGACGACACCGGCAGGAATTCGGTGAGGCCCTCGACCATGCCGAGGATGGCGGCCTTGATCAGATCGAGAGTGGGGCCGGACAGCAGACCGCTCGCTGCGTCGAGGGACATAAGGTATCGCTCCGGATGCTGGGTACGCTCAGGCAGGACAAAGGGGAACGCGCGCCCGCGCTTTTGGCGCAAAAGCCGGCGCAGAGGCAATTGGAAAAAGGATGGCGCGCGCCATTCTTTACGCCCAATTTGCGCGAAGGAGTTTCGTTATATAGAGCAGTGGTCCGGTTTGTTCGGGCCGCGCCTCGCGTCCCTGCCGCCTTTTTCCGATTCGCCTGCCCCAGGCCCGTTCATGTTGACCCTGCTGCAACAACCGCTCTGCCCGCTGTCCCGCTTTATCCGCCTGATGCTCGCCGAATATGACATCGACGTGCGTCTGGTGGAGGAGCGATTCTGGGAGCGGCGCGAGGAGTTCCTGGTGCTCAATCCGGCCGGCACCATCCCCGTACTGATCACCGACGGCATTCCCCCAGTGCCGGGCGCCGCGATCATCGCCGAGTTCATCGAGGAAACGGTGCAGCCGCCCGAAGGGGTTAACGGTTTGTTACCACCCGAACCGCGCGACCGGGTCGAAGTGCGGCGCCTGACATCCTGGTTCAACGACAAATTCCACGCCGAGGTCTCCGGGCCGTTGGTGACCGAGCGCGTGTTCAAGCGCCACATGACGCTCGAACAGGGCGGCGGCCCGCCGGACACCGCGGCCTTGCGCGCGGCGCGTCACAATATCCGCTATCATCTGGCCTATATCGGCTGGCTGGCGCGCTCGCGGAATTGGCTGGCCGGCGACCGGCTGAGCCTCGCCGATCTCGCGGCGGCGGCGCATCTGTCATCCGTCGATTATCTGGGCGACGTACCGTGGAACGAAGACGAGGCAGCGAGGGTCTGGTACGCGCGCGTGAAATCGCGCCCGTCGTTCCGTCCGCTGCTGGCGGAGACGCTGGCCGGCATTCCACCGGCCAAGCACTACGCCGACCTGGACTTTTGAGCACCAGCGGCGACCCATCTTCACCTCTCCCATTGGGAGAGGTCGACATGCGAAGCATGTCGGGTGAGGGGTTACAAACTATCGAGAGTCAGTATCCCCCTCACCCCAACCCTCTCCCCAAAGGGGAGAGGGGGCTCGCTGAGTTTGCCGCGCCGCTTGCTTCGCTAACCGAAATAAAAGCGACGCTGATCGAACGCGCGCGTGAGCGCGGCTTCGACGTCGCTGGCGTGACGCGACCCGATGCGGTGCCGGAAGCCAAGGCGCGACTCGAGCGCTTCCTCGCCGACGGCGCGCATGGCGACATGGCGTGGCTGGAGACGACCGCCGCGCGCCGCGGCTCGCCGCTGGCGCTGTGGCCCGACGTGCGCTCGGTCATCATGCTCGGCATGAATTACGGGCCGGATCAAAACCCGCTCGACATCTTGCAGCAGCGGCGCCGCGCGGCGATCTCGGTCTATGCCAAAGGCGACGACTATCACGAGCTGATCAAGGCCCGGCTGAAGGAGATCGCACGCTGGCTGGTGGCGAATGCCGGCGGCGACGTGAAGGTGTTCGTCGATACGGCGGCGGTGATGGAGAAGCCGCTCGCCGCCAAGGCCGGGCTCGGCTGGCAGGGCAAGCACACAAATCTAGTTTCGCGCCAATTCGGGTCTTGGTTATTCCTTGGCGCGATTTTCACCACGCTCGAGCTGCCGACAGATGAACCTGTCAGCGACAGTTGCGGTTCGTGTCGCGCCTGCCTTGATGCTTGTCCGACCGCGGCTTTCCCCGAGCCTTATCGGCTCGACGCACGGCGCTGCATTTCTTACCTCACCATCGAACACAAGGGCCCGATCCCGCGCGACCTGCGTGCCGCCATGGGCAACCGCATCTATGGCTGCGACGATTGCCTGGCCGTGTGCCCGTGGAACAAATTCGCGCAGGCCGGCCGCGAGGCAAAACTCGCCGCGCGCGATGCGTTACGCGCGCCGAAGCTCGCCGATCTCGTGCGGCTCGACGATGCGCAATTTCGGGCGTTGTTCACAAAGACCTCAATCAAGCGCACCGGCCGCGACCGCTTCGTGCGCAATGTGCTCTATGCCATCGGCAACTCCGGCGATGCGTCGCTGGCGCCGGAGGCCGAACGCTTACTCGACGATGCATCACCGCTGGTGCGCGGCGCCGCCGTATGGGCGCTATCGCGGCTGAAGTCACGCGAGGAGTTTATGGCGCTGAAGCGCGACGATGAGGATGCGGGTGTGCGTGAGGAGTGGGACGCCGCGCTCGCTTCACCTCTCCCATAGGGAGAGGTCGGCGCACGAAGTGCGCCGGGTGAGGGGTTACAAACTATCGAGAGTCACTTGCCCCCTCACCCCAACCCTCTCCCCCAAGGGGAGAGGGAGCGCGCCGAGCACTTGGCGCTTCATCACCTAATCCCCTCAAAACTCCTTCACCGCCGCGATCAGCCGCTCCAGATCCTCCGGCCGCGACAGGCGATGATCGCCGTCCTTGATCAAAGTCAGCACCACATCCTCGCGTGCAATGCGCGACACCAGCTCGATGGCATGACGCCACGGCACGTCAGGATCCTGCACGCCCTGCAAAATGTGCACCGGGCAACCGGGCTCGATCATGCCGCCCATCATCAGATGTTTGCGGCCGTCCTCGATCAGCGCCTTTGTGATGGGATAGCCGGTCGGGTCGTATTCAGACGGCCGCGTCCAGAAGCCCTTGGTTTCGATCTCGCGCTTGATGTCGTCGGAGAACGCCTTCCACATCAGCGCCTCGGTGAAATCCACGGCCGGCGCGATCAGCACCATGCCGGCAAGCTTCGGTGCATCTTTGAGCTGGCGCAGCTTCGCAGCCAACAAAAGCGCAATCCAGCCGCCCATCGACGAGCCGATCAGCACCTGCGGCCCCTTGGCGAAGCGCGTGACCACCGCCAGACTCTCCTCGAGCCACTGGCCGATCGTTCCATCCTCGAATCGACCGCCTGATTCGCCATGGCCGGAATAGTCGAAGCGCAGGCAGGCGCGGCCCTCGGCCTCCGCCCATGCATCCAATGCTACCGCCTTGGTGCCCTTCATGTCGGACTTGAAACCGCCGAGCCAGACCAGGCCCGGTCTGTCTTTGCCCAGCCCCTTGCTCTCTCGCGCGCGCACGGCAATGGTCCTGTGAGGCGATTCGGCAACAAGATTCGTGATTTGCAGATTCGTGACTGGGATTTCGCTCATGATTCTCGTTGAGGGCGAACAGACCGGTTGAGGATGAGAGACCGCTTGGCCATTCAGTTTTCGCCGCAACCGGCCCCGCAAAGCAAGGGGCTGCAAGCCGTTCCGCAGCCGCGGCAGGACCGGCCGCGCTCGCTGGCCGGCGCCACGATTCTGCAGATGGTTCCGTCGCTTGCCGACGACGCCGTCGGCCAGGCCGCGGTCGAGATCGCGCTGACGCTGCTCAAGGCCGGCGCCCGCGCCATCATCGCCGGCGGCGACGGTCCGCTGGTCGGCGAATTGCGCGCCTTCGGCGGCGAATGGCTGCCGATGACGACCGACACCGTCAACCCGTTGCGCGTGACCGGCAATACGCGCCATCTGCAGCAACTCATCGCCGGCGAACGCATCGACATCATGCACGCGCATTGCGCCGCCGCCGCGCGCAGCGCACTCAACGCCACCGCGCGACAGCCGGTCTACACGGTGACGTCGTTCCCCGACCGGCTGCCGGCCAACTCATCTCTGCAGACCTTCTTGCAGCGGCCGCTGGCGCTCGGCGCGCGCGTCATTGCGCCGTCGAGTTACGTGTCGCGGGCGATGATCGAGCGCTACCGGATTCCGGCCGACCGCATCACCGTTATTCCCCGCGCGGTCGACACCGAGCGATTTTCCCCGACGCTCATCAACGTCGATCGCATCGCCGCCCTGCGGCGGGCCTGGGGTGTGCTGCCGCACATGCGTATTGTCCTGGTGCCCGGACGGCTCGCGCCGTGGAACGGCCAGATGGTCATGGTGGATGCCGCGCGGCTGATGGTGGCGAATGGCAGCCGCAACGTCGCCTTCGTCTTCGTCGGCGACGACCGCGCCAATCCGGCTTATCGCCATTCGCTGATCAAGCGCGCGCGCGAGCACGGCATCGACACTTTGCTGCGCATCGTCGGACATTGCCTCGACATGCCGACGGCGCTCGCCGCCGCCGATGTCGTCGTCGTGCCGTCGCTGGAAGCGCCGCTCACCGGTCGCGCCGCCGCTGAAGCGCAAGCCATGGGCCGCCCTGTCGTGACGACGACGGTCGGCGCGCTGCCGGAGAACGTGCTGGCGCCGCCGCGCATGCGCGAGGATTTGCGCACCGGCTGGATCGTGCGGCCCGGCAACGCCAATGAGCTGGCGCGCGCGACCGTCGCCGCGCTGGCGCTCGACGCCACCACCGCCGAGGCGCTCGGCGCCCGCGCGCGGCAGTTCGCCGAGTTCATGTTCTCGCCATCGAGCGTCGCCGAAGCCATCCGCGGTGTTTACACATCGCTGCTGGCGCGCGATCGCTGACCTCCCTCCTTATTTCGCTTCGGCAAAGGCTTCATGGCTTCCAGCGGCATATCGAGACTTCCAGCGCCCCGCGCGCTGCATTTGGAGGATGCGCTCGCGCCGCCTCCGCCCGCGAACTCGAACAAGGCCGCTGCCAAACCGATCACCGTGCTGATCGTGGTGCCGACGCTCGACGAAGGCGCCGCTGAACATGGCGCGATCGAACTGGTGCGCATTCTCAAATCCGCCGGGCACCACGCTATTGTCGCGGCGCGGTCCGGCCGCCTGATCGGCGAGGTCATGAAGCACGGCGGCGAATTCGTCGCGCTCGATGTCGCCAGCAAGAACCCGCTGGTGATGCTGCGCAATGCGGTGGCGCTGATGCGCATCGCGCGGCGGCGCGACTGCGACGTCATTCATGCGCTCGGCCGCGCCGGCGCCTGGAGCGCGGCGCTCGCGGCGAAGCGCCGCGGCATTGCCTTTGTCACCGGCTGGACCAAGGGCTTCAGCGAAAAGAATCTGTTCAAGCGCTTTTACAATGGCGTCATGGCGCGCGGCGACCGCGTCATTGCCACCTGCGACGACATCGCCAACCTCATCCACCAGCGCTACGGCACGCCATGGCAGCGCCTCGCGGTGGTGCCGACGGGAATCGACTTTGCGGCTTTCGATCCGGGGGCGGTGACGTTGGACCGCGTCGCCGCGGTCCGCCGTGCCTTCGGGGTTCAACCGGAGACCAAGGTGTTCCTGGTTACCGGCCGCATCGTCCGCCGCAAGGGCCACCATATCGTGGTCGGGGCCATCAAGGCGCTCAAGGACCGAGGCCTGACCGATTTCGTCTGCGTCTTCGTCGGCGAGGATCGCGGCCGCACCACCTATCCCGGCGAGCTGTGGGACCTTGTGCTGGCCAATGGGCTGATGGATCACGTCCGCATGGCGGCGCCGGTGCGCGACATGCCGGCCGCTTACGCCGCCGCGTCGGCCGTCGTCTCGGCGGCGGTGCAACTCGAGGGCGTGCAGCGCACCATCCTCGAGGCCCAGGCCATGGCCCGGCCCGTCATCGTGTCCGATCTCGCCGCCGGCCCGGACGTGGTCCTGACCGCGCCGGCGGTGCCGGACAACCGGGCGACCGGTATCCGCTGCCCCGCCGGCGACCCGGAGGCCTTCGCCGCCGCGATGTTCCGCCTCATGTCCATGCCCGAGCAGGCCCGGTTGGCCATGGGCCGGCGTGGCCGCGCCTGGGTGATCGACCATTTCGACGCCTCGATTACCGCCGGGCGCATGCTGGCACTCTATGGCGAACTGGCCGGTCGCCCTGGCCACCAACACAATCGTTTCAATTGAAAATAATGCGACCCAAAATACGGCCCACGCAGCCCTGTGGCGTGAAAAAGCCGCCGGGAACCGCGTTGACTTATCGCGGCTTTATACCGATCTTTAAAAGACGGCGGCGCGGCCCTTTTGGATTTAGACGGGCCGGATGCTATAGTCGCCCATCGTCTCAACAGCAGAGGAGAGAAGTGCCATTCGTCGTCCGATGAAATCCGCGTTGCCCGCCCAGAACAAGGATGGCCCGCGCGTCAATGAAGAGATCCGCTCCCGCGAGGTTCAGCTGATCGATGCCACCGGTGAAAACAAAGGTGTCGTCTCCACCGAAACCGCCATTGGGCTAGCCCAGGCGGCAGGGCTTGATCTCGTCGAGATCGCCCCGAATTCCACCCCGCCTGTCGCCAAGATTCTCGATTACGGCAAATACAAATTCCAGGCGCAGAAGAAGGCGGCGGAAGCCCGCAAGAAGCAGAAAGTCGTCGAGATCAAGGAGATCAAGCTCCGCCCGATGATCGACGATCACGATTACCAGGTGAAGATGCGCTCGATGCAGCGGTTCTTCGAGGAAGGCGACAAGGTCAAGATCACCTTGCGTTTCCGCGGCCGCGAAATGGCGCACCAGGAACTCGGTTACAAGCTTCTTCAGCGGGTTAAGGAAGACACCGACAAGATTTCCAAAGTCGAGTCGGAACCGCGTTTCGAAGGCCGCCAGATGGTCATGCTGCTGGCGCCGCGTTAATTGCGCGGTCTCTGAACTGAAATGAAAAGCGCGCCGGGGAAACCGGCGCGTTTTTTGTTTCGACCGGCCTCATGGTGACGAGCGTCGCCACAGGCGCGTTATCCAACCTATGGCGACGTGTCTCGAACCACATGGTCGCCCCATCTTTCGATGGCTCGCTTCGCGCGCACCTCAAGATGAGGCGGAGCTACCGCTTCTCCGCTTCCCAACGTCCCGCGCAAGTCCCGTTATTGCCGGTCCCCTGCCATGTCCCAGCACCGTTGGCGCCGGACAGTTTGCCGGAGCCGGTCGCGCCCTGTTCGCCGAGCCGAATGTTCACCTTCACGACACCGCTCGTTGCGACAGTGCCCGAGAACTCCACCTGCTCGCGACCGGCATAGCTGACTTTGCCGTCGCCGACCGCGACTTCATAGCGGTAGGCCTGATCGCAATTGCCTTTTTCGGTGATGACCAAAACCGACCATCGTCCGTCATGCGGCGCGGCTTGCGCTGGCGCGCCCGCAGCCATCGTCAGAGCCAATACAAAACCAGCCAGCTTGATCGAACGTGTCACGGTCGGTCGTCCTCCAGAATCGAGTCGACTCTACATCGCAGCAACTGCGAGGGCGCGGTAGCGCGCTGCGCTGGAGCCAGCCGGCTGCCAACGCCACACGCACCGATTGGTTCTCCGCCGTGGTTTAGGCCCGACGTGCTCGGGCCGCCTGGCGCACGGCCTGGCCGTAGCTGCCAAGCACATTGGTACCGACCGACCACAACTTGTTGGCGCCGCTCACCACCGTCACCAGTTCCTGGATGGCTCGCCGCCTGGCTTCCTGCGGCGGACGGGAGACGAACAGGTTGGAGTGATACAGCCCTTCGGTCTCGAAGCCGTCGGTATCAAGCCCACGTGCCTCGACGGCCGTGATCGCCTTTTCCATTTCCTCGCGGCTGGCGAAGCGGCGCTGGACGAAAGTCGCGCCCTCATAGCGCTCGGTGACGAGGCCCTGATCGGCCAACGTCTTGGCAATGCCGTCGAACGGAAACATGCGCAGCACGAAATTGGCGGCCCAAGGCGCCCGGCCTTTGCGCGTCACTTTGGCAATGCGCTGGAAGGTGTTTGAGGTCACGTAGCCGACGCAGCCGGTCGAGACGATGATGTCGACGCCGGCAAGGATCGCCGCCTCTTCCGCGGTCGGGTCGCGGTTTTCCAGATCGATGGCCAGGCCGTGGTCGAGAATGCCGGCGTCTTCGGCGTAGCGGACGGCGTTCTCCGACACGTCCAGGCCGATGACCTTGATGCCCGGATGCCGCGGCCAAGCCCGGTAGAAATGGCGATCAAGATCGAGCACCTCCGCGCTGCTAAGACCCTGCAGCGACGGCGCAGTGTAACGCTGGCGCAGCGCCTCATAATCCAGCGCGTATTTCATCAGGGCGCCGTTGATGGCGTAGGAACAACCGACATCGAGGACCGTAACGGGTTCGGCCTGCGTCTCCTGCCGCGCCCGGATCAGCTGGGCAAAGATCGGCTGCGCCAGATGCGGGATGATATAGTCCAGCTGCCCAAGATACTTGAAGTAATTCCTTGGATCTTCCGATGTATAAAGATCGGTAAAATCGACCTTTGCTTGATTTATCTCAGAATAATTGACCGATATATTCATGTGAATACACCCCCTTTATGCGCGCTCTGCGGCGCCCCAGCCTCCGATATTGTGGATGTACCCGGACCATAACTGATGGGGAGCGGTATCGCAACCTATTAAGACTATGATTCTCCTTGTGAATTGAGATAGTATGAGCTGGATTTACTGTCATTAGGCGCCGCGACTGCGGGCATCCCGCCAAAGGCCCGCCTTCGCCGCGATCCTGTTGATAATCCCCGCTGGCTCTGGCATACACCGCGCTCTCGCCGACCGGCCGACAAGGGCTGCCGTGGCGGCGATACCCGCTCAATTCCGAGCACCGGCTTAAGGCTTGTTGGCCTTGGGCTGATTTTTGGCTGTGGCTTAAGCCACCGGCCTTTAGGAGAGCAAAATGCCCAAACTGAAGACCAAATCGGGCGCCAAAAAGCGCTTCAAAATCACTGCGTCGGGCAAGGTGAAGTACCAGCAGTCCGGCAAACGTCACGGCATGATCAAGCGCACCACCAAGCAGATCCGCGAGCATCGCGGCACCGCTGTGCTGTTCAAGACCGACGGCGACAACATCAAGAAGTATTGGCTGCCGAACGGCTGAGCCGCTTCTCGATCGTCATCCCCTCATACGTTTGCTGATTTAGCTGAAGGAGTTTCACCATGGCCCGCGTTAAACGTGGCGTTACCGCCCACGCCAAGCACAAGAAAGTCTACAAGGCCGCCAAAGGCTTTTACGGCCGCCGCAAGAACACCATCCGCATCGCCAAGCAGGCGGTGGAGAAGGCCGGCCAGTACGCGTTCCGCGACCGCAAGCGCAAGAAGCGCACGTTCCGCGCCCTCTGGATCCAGCGCCTCAACGCCGCCGTGCGTCCGTTCGGCCTGAGCTACTCGAAGTTCATCGACGGCCTCAACAAGTCGGGTCTCGTCATCGACCGCAAGGTTCTCTCGGACCTCGCGATCAACGAGCCGGCTGCCTTTGCGGCGATCGTCGAGAAGGCCAAGGCCGCGCTGCCGGCACAGCAGGCCGCGGCTTAACTCGCTTTACCCTCCCCTGCAGGGGGAGGGTCGCTCGCTGGAGCATTTGCGACAGCGAGCGGGGTGGGGTGCACTCGCCCGACAAGATCACCCCCACCCGGCGTGCTCGCGCACGCCGACCTCCCCCCTCCAGGGGGAGGTGGGCACGGGGTCCTGAATGTCCGACATCGCCAAGCTCGAATCCGAACTTCTCACCGCCATCGGCGCCGCCAAGGATGAAGCGGCGCTTGAAGCCGTCCGCGTCTCCGCGCTCGGCAAAAGCGGCTCGGTGTCGGCGCTCCTGAAAACGCTCGGCGCCATGACGCCGGACGAGCGCAAGGAGAAGGGCCCAGCGATCAACGGCCTCAAGGACCGCGTCGGCGCCGCCATCGCCTCGGCGAAGGAAAGCCTCGCCACTGCCGCACTCGATGCGCGCATTGCTTCCGAGACGGTCGACGTCACGCTGCCGGTGCGCGAACCGCAGGCCGAGACCGGCCGCATTCATCCGATCAGCCAGGTGATTGACGAGCTCACCGCGATCTTCGCCGACATGGGTTTCGCGGTCGCCGAAGGTCCGGATATCGAGACCGACGACTACAACTTCACCAAGCTGAATTTCCCCGAAGGCCATCCGGCCCGGGACATGCACGACACGTTCTATTTCCCGCCGAAGCCGGACGGCTCGCGGCTGCTGCTGCGCACGCATACCTCGCCGGTGCAGGTCCGCACCATGCTCACGAAGCAGCCGCCGATCCGCGTCATCTGCCCCGGCCGCACCTATCGCTCGGACTCAGACCAGACGCACACGCCGATGTTTCATCAGGTCGAGGGCCTGGTCATCGACAAGGGCTCGCATCTCGGCCACCTCAAGTGGATCCTCGAGGAATTCTGCAAGGCGTTCTTCGAAGTCGACAGCGTGAAGATGCGCTTCCGCCCGTCGTTCTTTCCGTTCACCGAACCGTCGATGGAAGTCGACATCCAGTGCCGCCGCGACAAGGGAGAAATCCGCTTTGGCGAAGGCAATGACTGGCTGGAGATTCTCGGCTGCGGCATGGTGCATCCGAATGTGCTGAAGAACTGCGGCCTCGATCCCGATGTGTACCAGGGCTTCGCCTGGGGCATGGGCATCGATCGCATCGCTATGCTGAAATACGGCATCAACGATCTGCGCGCCTTCTTCGAGGCCGACGTGCGTTGGCTCAATCACTATGGCTTCCGCCCGCTCGACTTCCCGACGCTGGCCGGGGGATTGAGCACGTGATGCCGGACACCGAGCCAAAGGGGTTACGCAATCACTCCCGGTTCGACAATCTGATCTTCGCCGTCCTGTCACGGGGATGGCGCACCGATGAGATTGAAAGCTATCCGGATCGCATCGACCGGCACAGTTCGGAGATGCCGACACGCATCGCCGAGTCCTTCGCCAATATCGACAGCAAGGCCACCGGCGTGCTGACCCATGTGTCGCTCATGATCGCGGGTCTTGGACTGGTCGCACCGCTGGTAGCCACCAATGATGTCGAGACCGGAATTGTCGTATTCGAAATCGGCGTCTACCTGCTTATCGCGATCGGTTGCCTCCGCTGCCTGTCAATCGGGCGGGTGAACGACATGGATATCGACAAGAACGGAATGGCATGGATGCGCCATGAGCTATTCCTGCGCCGCGAGCTGTATCGTCTGTGCGTTCGCGCCGCGATCGGTTTCACTCTCATCGTGTTCCTGCTGTTGCCCGTCATGTTCTTCTGGAAGCCGGAGCGAGCGCTATGAAATTCACCCTGTCCTGGCTGAAGGATCACTTCACCACAACGGCCTCGCTCGACGAGATCGTCGAGAAGCTCACCATGATCGGGCTCGAGGTCGAGCACGTCGAGGACAAGGCCAAGGAGTACGAGCCCTTCAAGGTCGTCCAGATCCTCGAGGCCGTGCAGCATCCGAACGCCGACCGCCTGCGCGTGTGCAAGGTCGATAACGGCTCAGGTACGCCGCTGCAGATCGTCTGCGGCGCGCCGAACGCGCGCGCGGGCCTCAAGACCGTGCTCGGCCTGCCCGGCACCTATATTCCGGCCAAGGACTTCACATTGTCGGTCGGCAAGATTCGCGGCGTCGAATCGCAAGGCATGATGATCTCCGGCGCGGAAATCGGCTTCTCCGACGATCACAGCGGCATTATCGAGATGCCGGAGGACGCGCCGATCGGCGCGCCGTTCGCGCAAGTGCTCGGCCTCAACGAGCCGGTCATCGAAATCAATCTGACTCCGAACCGCCCCGACTGCACAAGCGTCAATGGCATCGCGCGCGATCTCGGCGCCACGCTCATCGGCGAGTACATCGAAAACACGCCGCCGCGCATCGAGGGCAAGTTCCCCTGTCCGGTGAAGGTGACGGTCGAGGACCCGATCCTGTGCCCGGGCTTCGGCCTGCGCCTGGTGCGCGGTCTCAAGAACGGCCCGTCGCCGGAATGGATGCAGAAGCGGCTCACCGCCATCGGTCTGCGTCCCATCAACGCGCTGGTCGACATCACCAATTACATCACCTTCGATCGCGGCCGGCCGCTGCATGTGTTCGACGCCAAGAAGGTGAAGGGCAATCTTACGGTTCGCCGCGCGAAAAACGGCGAGACGCTGCTGGCGCTCGACGGGCGCACCTATGAACTCGACAACGCCATGTGCGTCATCGCGGACGAGCGCGCCGTGGAATCGCTGGCCGGCGTCATGGGCGGTGAGGAATCGGGCTGCGACGAGACGACCACCGACGTGTTGATCGAATCGGCGCTGTGGGACGAACTCAACATCGCCCAGACCGGCCGCAAGCTCGGCATCAACACCGATGCGCGCTATCGCTTCGAGCGCGGCGTCGATCCGAACTTCATGGTGCCGGGCCTTGAACTCGCGACCAAGCTGGTCATGGACCTGTGCGGCGGCGAACCGTCCGACATCGTCGTCGTCGGCAACCCGAAGCCGAAGGAAGTCATCATCGATTATCCGGTGAGCGAGCTCGAGCGTCTTGCCGGCATCAAGCTGCCGCTGGTCGAGACCAAGCGCCTGCTGGAGCGCCTTGGCTTCTTCGTGGCCGGGCCGAACGACCGCTTCAAGGTCGCCGTGCCGTCATGGCGGCCGGACGTCCACGGCCGCGCCGATATCGTCGAGGAACTGGTGCGCATCACCGGTGTCGACGCCGTGCCGTCGACACCGTTCCCGCGCGGTGACGATGCGCGCAAGCCGGTGCTGACGCCGATCCAGTCGCGCACCCGCAAGGCCAAGCGTGGCCTGGCGGCGCGCGGTCTCGTCGAAGCCGTGACCTGGTCCTTCGTGCCCAAGCGCGAGGCCGAACTGTTCGGCGGCGGCGCGAGCGAACTGGCGCTCGCCAATCCCATCGCGGCCGAACTTTCCGACATGCGGCCGAGCCTGCTGCCGGGCCTGATCGCCTCGGCGCAGAAGAACGCGGACCGCGGTTATCCTGATGTCGCGCTGTTCGAGGTTGGGCAGATATTCAAGGGCTACAGACCGGAAGATCAGTTCATCGCCGCGAGCGGCGTTCGGCGCGCGCTAGCCAAGCCCGCGGGCGCCGGCCGTCACTGGTCGACCAAGAGCGAGCCGGTCGACGTGTTCGACGCCAAGGCCGACGCGCTGGCTGCGCTCGCCGCCGCTGGCGCGCCGATGCAATCGCTGCAGGTCGTGCCCGGCGGACCGGCCTGGCTGCACCCGGGGCGCTCCGGCACCATCCAGATGGGGCCGCAGAACGTCATCGGCCATTTCGGCGAAATCCATCCGCGCATCCTCTCCGCGCTGAAAATCGACGGCCCGCTGGTCGGCTTCGAGGTGCTGCTCGACAACATCCCGGCAGCCAAAGCCAGGCCGACGCGCGCCAAGCCGCTGCTCGAATTGTCGCCGTTCCAGCCGGTGGATCGCGACTTTGCCTTCGTCGTCGACGCCAAGGTGAAGGCGGGCGACATCGTGCGCGCGGCACAGAACGCCGACAAGAAGCTGATCGCGGGCGTTTCGGTGTTCGATCTCTACGAGGGCAAGGGCATCGAGCCGGGCAAGAAATCGGTGGCCATCGCCGTCACCATCCAGCCCGCCGACAAGACCATGACGGATGCCGAGATCGACGCGCTGGCGCAGAAGATCGTGGCCGAGGTCGGTAAGCGCACCGGTGGGGTGCTAAGGGGGTGATTATTGTCGTCCCCGCGAAAGCGGGGACCCATATCCCCTGCCGTACCGAATAGTGACTACCGTGGCTATGGGTCCCGGGCCTCGCTGCGCTCGCCCGGGACGACAGTGTGTGATTTACACCGCCACCAAATCCGCAAACGCGAATCCATCCCGTTCAACCGTCTCGCCTTTCGTCACCGCGATGCGACGCGTGAACATTGGCCCCGCCGCGACGAAAGAGTGAAACTCGCCGTTCTCGCCGCAGGGGTCGACGCTGTCGGGCAAGTCGGCCAATAGCGCCTCGTCGAAACGGCGGCCCGCGAACGATGCATCGAGTTTGGCGAGATCGACCACCGCCAGATAAGCCTCGACGCCGCCGGCAATCATGTCGCGCGCCAGTGCGTCGGTCGGCCGCTGCCATAGCGGAAACACGCAATTCATGCCGACGGACTTCATTTTCTCTTCGCGCCAGGCGCGCAGGTCGGCGAGAAACAGATCGCCGAAGATGACATGGGTGATGCCGTCAGCTTGTGCGCGCTCGAGCGCCTCCGCCATCGCACGCTCATAGATTTCGTTCGGGCACGGATAGGGAATACGCACCGTCATCGACGGCAGCTCGGCGGCCGCAAGTTGCGCCGCCAGCAACTCCTCGCGCACGCCATGCATCGAGACGCGCTGGAAGCTGTCGGTGACCGTGGTCAGTGCGCCGACGATATCGTAGTCGCCGCTTCGGCGCGCCTCATGCAGCGCCCAGGCGCTGTCCTTGCCGCTCGACCAGGCGATAAGAGCCTTCGGTCTTTTGCCGTTCGTCCGTGACATGCGCGATTGCTAGCACGGCGCGCCGCGTTCCGCACGCAAACATGGTGTGCGAATGCTTACCTTTCACCGCTCAAGAATCTCGAAAATGCCGACGAAACGGGCATTTTCTTGCCTAACGAATCCTTGCGCCGGCCGCCGGCCAATGAACTTTTTCGCAAGCTGTCCTGCCCTAAGCTCCGCAACAAGACGCGCAAAGCGCACCGGGGAACGTCTCGACGAGAGCGCCAGGATGGCGCCGGTGGGGTCATGGGTTGGGTCAGTAACGGCATCGGGCATCTGATCGCCCGTTATCTCGAGAAGCCCGAAACGGGCTATCACGAGTTCGCGCCCGGCCGCGCCGATGCGCTGGCCGCCGTGCTGAAACCCGGCGACGTCGTGCTGATCGAAGGCAACAGCCACATCGCCGGCATCATCAAGTATCTCACGCAATCGACCTGGTCGCATGCCGCCCTTTATGTCGGCCCGATTGGCGATCGAGTATCCCCCACAGGCGAGGCGCTGACTTTGGTCGAAGCCGAACTCGGCGTCGGTGTCGTCGCCGTGCCGCTGTCGAAATACGGCAACGCCCATACGCGCATCTGCCGTCCCGTCGGACTGTCCGATGACGACCGCATTCGCGTCTGCAACTACGCCTGCGAGCGCATCGGCTTCGACTACGACGTCAAGAACATCCTCGATCTGGCGCGCTATCTGTTTCCGCTGCCGGTGCCGCGCCGTTTCCGCCGTCATATGCTGTCGCTCGGCTCCGGCCATCCGACACGCATCATCTGTTCGGCGCTGATCGCGCAGGCGTTCGAGTATGTACGTTATCCGATCCTGCCCAAGGTCACCCGCGCCGAAAGCGAAGCCGAGCGCGCCGAGATTCTCGAAATCCGCCACTCGTCACTTTATGCGCCGCGCGACTTCGATATCTCGCCCTACTTCCAGGTGGTGAAGCCGACCATCGAACGCGGCTTCGACTACAAGACGGTGGCCTGGGCCGACCTGCCGGTCGCCGAAGCGGTGGCGCTGGCGCCGGGCGAGGAAGAGGTTGCCGCAAAGAGCGCGGCCTGATCCTCCTTCAGTGCGGTAAGCTCCTGTCCCCCTCGGGGGGATAGGGAAGCGTGTACGCCGCACCGCACTTGCCCAAATGCTCGCCTGCCCCTACTTCTCCCTCCATGCTCGACGCCGCCTTCAAGGCCTTCTCGCAAATCCTCTCCCCGCCGCTGCGCCGCGTGCTGTGGAAATCTGTCGGCCTGGCCGTGCTAGTGATCGTCATCCTCGGCATCGGCCTGCAACGGCTGCTGGCCTATCTCGCGGACAGCGGCGCCACTTGGGCCGAACAGGCCGCGGCGGCGCCTTATGACGCCTGGGGGTGGCTGGCCTGGTTCCTGTCGATCTTGGCCACGCTCGGCATCGTCACAGGCGCGCTGTTCCTGATGCCGGCAGTCTCTGCCTTCGTCGGCAGCTTCTTCGTCGATGAAGTGGCCGATGCCGTCGAGCGCGAACATTATCCGGCAGACCCGGTCGGCACCGCGCTGCCGCTGATGACGGGCATCGTCGAAGGCATCAAGATCGCGCTTCTGTCGTTGCTCGTCTACGTGGTCGCGCTGCCTTTCGTGCTGTTCGCCGGCTTTGGATTTCTGATCCTATTCGCCGCCAACGCCTACCTTCTCAGCCGCGAATATTTCGATCTCGCCGCGATGCGCTTCCGCCCGTCGGCCGAAGCGGTGGCCTTGCGCAAGGCCAACTCCGGCTATGTCTTCATGGCCGGCATGGTGATCGCGCTGTTCGTGTCGATCCCGATCCTCAATTTCGCCACGCCTGTCTTCGCCATGGCCTTCATGGTGCACATTCACAAAAAGCTGGCAGGCCGGCGTACGGAGCTGATCGAGCCGGTGCGGTAGGCTCTACCCGTCGTCCCCGCGAAGGCGGGGACCCAGCACTTGCTGGATCATCCGCCTACGCGGATGATGACGAGATTGCTACGCGGCAACGGATTTCCCCAGCCACTGGCACAAATCCGCAATCACGCAGCGCTCGCACAATGGCTTGCGCGCGATGCAGGTGTAGCGGCCGTGCAGGATCAGCCAGTGATGCGCATGGCGCTTGTACTCGGGCGGAATGACCGCCTCGAGCTTCATCTCGACATCGTGCACCGTCTTGCCCGGCGCCATGCCGGTGCGGTTGCCGACGCGGAAAATGTGCGTGTCGACCGCGATGGTGTGCTCGCCGAACGCGGTGTTGAGCACGACATTCGCCGTCTTGCGGCCGACGCCGGGCAGTGCCTCCAGTGCCTCGCGCGTTGGCGGCACCTCGCCGCCATGCTCCGACACCAGAATATGCGCCAGCGTCGCCACGTTCTTGGCCTTGGTGCGGAACAAACCGATGGTCTTGATCAGATCGCGAATGCGGTCTTCGCCCAGCGCCGCCATCTTGGCCGGCGTATCGGCGAGCGCGAATAAAGCCGGTGTCGCCTTGTTGACCCCGGCGTCGGTCGCCTGCGCCGACAGCACCACGGCAACCAGCAGCGTGAACGGATTGCTGTAGGCCAGTTCCGTGGTTGGCTCGGAATTAGCGGCCTCCCAGCGCCGGAAGGCTTCCCTGATCTGCGCCGCCGTCATCGGCTTCGAGACGCCGTGCGCCGCCTTGAGATCGGCCTGCTGACGTTTTGGCGCCGGCTTCACCTTGGCCGCGCGGCCCTTTTTCGCCTTCGTCAGCGCCTTGCGGACGGATGGCTTCGCGGAGCCTGAAACCTTCTTGCGGGCCGATTTTTTCGCCATGATTTTCCGTATAGTCGGCCCCATGACCGCGGACAATATCAGCAACGACTTGCGCGACACGCTCGAGCCGACCCTGTTTTACGCGGTGATCACACCGCACCGGTCGCTGGGCAATATTGGCTTCCTGGTGCTGATGGTCATTTTCGGCATGGTGAGCTTTTTTGCCGGCGTCGCCTTCCTGGCGATGGGCGCCTGGCCGGTGTTCGGCTTCTTTGGCCTCGACGTGCTGCTGTTGTTCATCGCCTTCCGCATCAACTATCGCCGCGCCGCCGCTTTCGAGGAAGTCACGGTGACGCCGTCGGTGCTGACGGTGCGGAAAGTGAGCCACAACGGCCGCGCCCGCGAATGGTCGCTCAATCCGCTTTGGGCGCGGCTGGAAAAGGACGAGTACGAGGAATACGGCATCGGCCGGCTTTTCCTCGTCAGCCATGGCAAGGAACTCACCATCGCCAGTTTCCTGGGGCCCGACGAAAAAGCGGGCTTCGCCGAGGCGCTGACCCGTGCCCTGGGCGACGCCAAACGAGGGCCGGTACGGAGCGCCGTTTCCTGACATCAGAAACCGGGTGGCCCACCCGCGGCCACCGTTTTAAATAACCGGCATGAACACAGTCACTGCCATAGCCCCTGCGAAACCGGCCATCCGCAGCCGCTTCGGCGACTTTGCCGAACTGTCGACCGCCGCAGCGGACTACGACATCGTGCGCCGCGCCATCGCCCATATCCGCGGCAACTGGCGCGCCCAGCCCGAGGTCGAGGCCATTGCCGATGCCGCCGGTGTCACGCCGACGGAACTCCATCACTTATTCCGCCGCTGGTGCGGCCTGCCGCCCAAGGCCTTCCTGCAGGCGCTCACCCTCGACAGCGCGCGCGAATTGCTGCGCGCCTCGGTGAGCGTGCTCGACACCGCCTATGAAGTCGGCCTGTCTGGGCCGGGCCGTCTGCATGACCTGTTCGTCACGCACGAGTCGATGTCGCCCGGCGAATGGAAAGCCTGCGGCGAAGGCCTGACCATGACCTATGGTTATCATCCCTCGCCCTTCGGCATGGCGCTGGTGATGATGGCGCCGCGCGGCCTTGCCGGGCTGGCGTTTGCCGATCCTGGCGAGGAGCGCGCCGCGCTCGACGACATGAAGCGGCGCTGGCCGCGCGCGACCTACATCGAGGATTATGCCGCCACTGCGCCGACCGCGCGCCGCATCTTCGATTCAGCATTATGGAAGGAAGACCAACCGCTACGCGTCGTGCTAATCGGCACCGACTTCGAAGTTCGCGTGTGGGAGAAATTGCTTACTATCCCGCTCGGCAAACTCACCACCTATTCCGATCTCGCGGCGCGTGCCGGCGTACCGAAAGCGCCGCGCGCGGTCGGCGCCGCCGTGGGCAAGAATCCGATCAGCTTCGTGGTGCCGTGCCATCGCGTCATCGGCAAGAGCGGCGATCTCACCGGCTATCACTGGGGCATCACGCGCAAGCGCGCGATGCTCGGCTGGGAAGCCGGCATGGTCGACAGCAACTAATTCAGAGCCAACGCGGCTCGTGTGTGCCGAGCGGCACCGAGGGCCGCGACCAATGTGGCGGCGTCTCGCTCATCGTTGCCGGATGTCGTACCGCCGACAGCCGGCCGAAGCCGGATTGGCTTTCTTCCAGGCAATCGAGCACATCGTTGCGCGCCGGATCGGCTGCGCTCATTCCGTCAATGCGGCCGAGCGAGCGCAACCAGCGCCCGGTCTGCGCCAGCGATAGCCGGACATGCCATGATCCGCCTTCGCGGCGCTGGCGAAGCAGCGCGGTCATGGCGCCATAGGCGAGCAGATAGCCGGAGGCATGATCGAGGATTTGCGCCGGCAACGGCCTTGGCCCATCGCTCCCTGCCGCTTTCGCTTCGGCATCGTTGAAGCCGCTCGCCGTCTGCACCAGCGAATCGAAACCGCGCCGCCCGGCCCACGGGCCGTCATGCGAATAGGCGCACAGCGACACATAGACGATGCCGGGCCGAATGCGCGCAGCCTCCTCCGGTCCGAAGCCGAGCGTGGCGAGGCCGCCGGGCCGATAGCCCTGCACGACGATATCGGCCTCGCGCAGCAAAGCGGCAAAAGTATCGCGGCCTTTCGCGTCGTGCAGATCGATGTGCGTCGAGAGCTTGCCGCGGCCGGTGTCGATCACCAGCGGCGCCACCGACGGCAGCTTGGGCGACGTCACCAGCATGACATCGGCGCCATGCGCAGCGAGTGTCAGCGTGCCGACCGGACCGGCGATGATACGCGTGAGATCGAGCACCTTTATGCCGGCCACCGGACGCGTACCTTGCGGCCAAGTCCCTTGCGGCCATGCGCGCGGCGCGGCATCGCCGACGCGCTCGACCGACATCAGTGGCAGCCGCGCGATCGCCTGGCCTTGCGGATGCGCGTCCCATTCGTCAAAGCTGCGCATCGCCGCGACGACCAGATTGGCTTTCGCCGCCGCGTCCTCGAAATCGAACGCCTTCCAGCCCTTCAGTGCCTCGGCGACGGCGGCCTTGTCATAGGCGCAGCCAAGCAGTTTGAGCACGCCGTCGCGATGATGCGGAAAATTCGTGTGCAGCCGCACGTAGCGGCCGTCGCCGCATTGATAGGCCCCGGCGATCTTGTCCCAAAGCTCGGGCGCCGGCTTGCCGTCGATTTCGAGATAGCGCTCGCTGCGCGCCGCGATGGCCGCCGCGCGCATGTCGACACCGATGCGCTGCGCCTTGCCGATGCGCTGCGCCTTGCCGGTGCGCGCGCGCCAGATTTCGGCGGCGGCCAGCGCCGAAGCGGCGACGGTTCCCTGCATCGCCGTGCCGACCGCGAAGGATGACGGCAATACCGGCTCGGCGCCGGTAAGATCGACACGACCGAGCGCCGCCGGGTCGTGACCGAACCCGGTCCAGATGGTGCTGAGCACAGCGCGCGGATCGATCATGGCAGCGGCCTTTACGTTGGACGGCATTCTTGCGCCAGCCTATTCCGGGTTTAGTTGACGATAGAACCGCGATCCTTCAAAACCCCCGAAATTGACTGAGACCGGGATTTTCCAATGCAAAAACGCCGTCCTGTCATGCTGGTTGTGCTCGACGGCTGGGGCTGGCGCGAGGACGCCACCGCCAACGCCGTGCACGAGGCGAAGACGCCGACCTTTGACCGGCTCTGGGCGACCTGCCCGCACGGCTTCCTGCGCACCTCCGGCAACGATGTCGGTCTGCCGACGGGGCAAATGGGCAATTCCGAAGTCGGCCACCTCAATATCGGCGCGGGTCGCGTGGTGATGCAGGACCTGCCGCGCATCGACGACGCCATCGCTTCGGGCGAGATCGCCAAGGCGCCGGCGGTGACCGATCTCATCGCCAAGCTGAAAGCCAGTGGCGGCACCTGCCACCTCATCGGTCTTGTCTCGACCGGCGGCGTGCATTCGCACCAGAACCATGCCGTGGCACTCGCAAGGATTCTCACCGACGCCAAGGTACCCGTGGCGGTGCATGCCCTCACTGACGGACGCGATACGGCGCCGCAATCGGCGGCCGATTTTCTCAAATCCTTCACCGCCGCGCTGCCGGCATCGGCGAAAGTGGCGACGGTGATCGGTCGCTATTACGCTATGGACCGCGATAAGCGATGGGACCGCGTGTCGAAAGCGTATGACGCCATCGTTGCCGGCGAAGGCGCGCGCTTTGCCGATGCGCAGGCCGCCATCGCCGATGCCTACGCCAACAAGGTCACCGACGAGTTCATCGTGCCGGCCGCCATCGGCGACTACAGCGGCATGAAGGACGGCGACGGCGTATTGTGTTTCAACTTCCGCGCCGATCGCGTGCGCGAGATCCTCGACGCCATGCTCGATCCCACCTTCGACGGCTTCGCGCGCAAGCGCACGGTGAAGGTCGCCGCCGCCGTCGGGATGGCGCAGTACAGCGAAGGCCTCGACAAACTGATGGCGACGATCTTCCCGCCGCAGAGCTTTCCCAACATTCTCGGCGAGGTCGTCGCCGACGCGCAGCGCACACAATTGCGCATGGCGGAAACCGAGAAGTATCCGCACGTCACCTACTTTCTCAACGGCGGACGCGAAGAGCCGTTCACGGGCGAAGATCGCATCATGGTGCCCTCGCCCAAGGTCGCGACTTACGATTTGCAGCCGGAGATGTCGGCACCGGAATTGACGGAAAAAGCGGTGGAAGCGATCAAGTCCGGCAAATACGATCTGATCGTACTGAACTTCGCCAATGCCGACATGGTCGGTCACACCGGCAGCATTCCGGCGGCGGTCAAGGCGGTGGAAACGGTCGATACCGGATTAGGCAGGATCGCCAAGGCCATCGAACAGATGGGCGGCGCGCTGCTCGTCACCGCCGATCACGGCAACGCCGAAATGATGGTCGATCCGGAAACCGGCGGCCCGCATACGGCGCACACGCTTAATCCGGTGCCGCTGATCCTGATGGGCGCCGGCAACCGCATCGTCGTCAGGGAAGGTCGCCTCGCCGACATCGCGCCGACTTTGCTCGAATTGATGGGCCTGTCCAAGCCGGCGGAGATGACCGGCACGTCGTTGCTGCAGGGGTAAGAGCTTCCGCACGCGCGGCAGGACTCCCTCTCCCCGTCGGGGAGAGGGTTGGGGTGAGGGGGCTCCTGACTGTCGACTTTGTAACCCCTCACCCGACGCTAACGCGCGTCGACCTCTCCCTATGGGAGAGGTGAAGAGAGCAAGTGGGAGCCGCTTCTAAAAATCCTTCAGACCGAGCACGTCCATCATCGAATAGAGGCCGGGCTTCTGGTGACGCGCCCATAATGCCGCGTGCAGCGCGCCGCGCGCGAAGATCATGCGGTCCTCGGCCTTGTGGGTGAGCTCGATGCGCTCGGCGGGCCCCGCGAACATCACGGTGTGTTCGCCGACCACGGTGCCGCCGCGCAAGGTGGCAAAGCCGATATCGCCTGGCTCGCGCGCGCCAGTGTGGCCGTCGCGCGAACGCACCGAACGCTGGCTGAGATCGATCCCACGGCCTTCCGCCGCGGCGCGGCCGAGCAGAAGCGCGGTACCCGACGGCGCATCGACTTTCTGGTTGTGATGCATCTCCAGGATTTCGATGTCGTAAATTTGGTCCAGCGTCTTGGCCACGCGCTTGGTCAGCGCCGCCAGCAGATTAACGCCGAGGCTCATATTGCCCGACTTGACAATGACCGCCTTCTGCGCGGCCTGCGCGATTTTGCGATCGTCGTCGGCGCTGGTGCCGGTCGTGCCGATAACGTGGACCTTGCCGGCGGCGGCGGCACGCGCCGCGTATTCGAGTGACGCGGCCGGGGCGGTGAAATCGACAATGCCGTCGGCGTTGGCCAATAGCGCCGCGATATCGCCCGTCAGCTTGACGCCGTTGTCGCCGATGCCGGCGAGATGGCCGGCGTCCCAGCCGAGCAGCGGCGAGCGCGCGTCTTCCAGCGCGCCGGCGAGCGTGAAGTCCTTGCTGTCGGCAATGGCCTTGACCAAAGTGCGGCCCATGCGGCCGCCGGCCCCCGTGACGATCAAACGCATTTCAGCCATCGCTCAAGGCTCCCGGAGTTGAGGCAACGGGTATAGCGGGCGAGTGCCGCGGCTGTCACCTCTGCCCCCTTGTAGCCCGGGTGAAACCCGGGACAATCCTATCCCGGAGTTCGCGGAGCCTGTCATCGGGCGGCGCTTCGCGCCGACCCGTTGGCTCCATCCGGGCTACACGGCCCCGCCCTACGGCTGCGGGCCGTCATAGCCCTCGACGATAACGATTTCGCCGGTCGAATGCGCCAGCCGGATTTTCATGTTCGCCTGGTATTCGGGCGAATCGTAACAGGCCTTGGCGGTGGCGAAGTCCGGAAACTCGATCACCACGTTGCGGCTGCGGGCCACGCCCTCGCGCGCCTCGAACGGGCCGCCGCGCACGATGAAGCGTCCGCCGTACTTCTTGAAGATCGCTGCGTTCGCCGCCGAATAGGGCTTGTAGCCTTCCTCGTTATGAATATCGACGCGCCCGATCCAGTAGCCCTTGGCCATGTGGTTTCCTCTTCTTTTATTGTTGCTGCTGTTGCTGTTGCGCCTTGGCCTGAGCAATTTCATCGACGATCGCCTGAGCGGCCGCCTTCGGATCGGCGGCTTCGACGATCGGACGGCCGACCACGAGATAGTCGGCGCCAGCGGCAATGGCGCGCGCCGGAGTCATGATGCGCTTCTGATCGCCGGCGGCGCTGCCGGCGGGGCGAATGCCCGGCGTCACCAGCGACATGCCGTCACCAACAATGCCGCGCAGGTTGGCGGCTTCTTCCGGCGAACAAACAAGCCCGTCGATGCCAATGCTGCGCGCCTGCGCCGCGCGCTTGGCCACCAGCGGACCGACGCTGAGCGCATAACCAGCCTCGGCGAGATCATTGTCGTCATAGGACGTCAGTACGGTCACCGCGAGGATCTTCAGCTTCGAGCCGCGCGCGCCTTGGGCCGCCGCTTTCATCGTCTGCGGGTAGGCGTGCACAGTGAGAAAGGTCGCGCCCATATTGGCGACGCTGGCGACGCCGTGGGTGATGGTGTTGCCGATGTCGTGCAGCTTGAAATCGAGAAACACCTGCTTGCCCGCCGCGATCAGCCCGGCCGCGAAAGGCAGGCCGCCGGCGAGGCCGAGCTGGTAGCCGATCTTGTAGAACGTCGCCGCCGAACCGATGCGCGACACCATGGCTTCGGCGTCACCGACCGACGGCACGTCGAGCGCGACGATGAGGCGGTCTCTCGGGTCGATCGGCAACGGATGCTCCTTGTCGCGCGCTAGCCCATTATCCGCGCCAGCTCGACGAGGCGCGACAACTGGGCGTGAAACTTGTTGACGAGATGGGTATCGGCGATGTTGCCCATTTCGTCAAAGGCCTCCTCGTCGCCGGCAATGGCAAGCTGCTCGGGGATCACCAGCGCGCCGCAGCCGATTTCGAGGATCTGCCGCAGCGCCTGCAGCGAATGCAGTCCCCCGGACGGCTCCGGCGACACCGAGGCGATGGCAAAGACGCGGTTCCGGAACGCGGCATAGAGCGGATCACCCTTCTCGCGCACGCGCGACACCCAGTCGATCGCGTTCTTGAGCATCGGCGTGACGGAGGCCGAATAATCCGGGCTGGCGATGAACACGCCCTGATGGGCCATGATCATGTGCTTGAGCTTGTAGGCGGCGTCCGGCGGGCCGCTGCGCGCCTCGAGATCCGGATCGTAAAGTGGCAGCGCATAATCCTGCAGCGATATGCGCGTCACCTCGATATCGAGCAGGGTCAGCTCCTTCGCCGCCAAAGCCGCGAGTTTGGCGTTGGACGAGCCGATACGGGTCGATCCCGCGAAGGTGAGGATTTTCGGCGTGGGCATGATGCGTGTTTAGCACACGCAGGCGCAGCCCCGGAATCAAACGCCGCGGTAGGTCCAGACCCGCGCCGGCGGCACGTTGAGCCAGATCAGTTCCGACGGCTTGCCGGTGAGGCCGTGCAGGTCCTTCGGGATCGGCGAGCCGACGGCATAGGTAAACTGGACGAAGGGCGCGCCGGGCTTCAGGAGCGCCATGGCGTCGGAGATCAGCCGCAGGCGCGTGCGCAGCGGCTTGGTCATCAGCGGCAGACCCGACACGACCGCGGCGGCCGGCTCGCGCACAATGCCTTCGAGCAGACGGCGCAGGCGATAGGCATCGCCCTGCACCACGGTGGCCTCAGGATAGCGCGTGCGCAGCAGGCGACAGAAATCCGGATCGAACTCGACCAGGATCAGACGCTTGGGATCAATGCCGCGCTGGACCAGCGCCTCGGTCACCGGGCCGGTGCCGGGCCCAAGCTCAATCACCGGGCCGCTCGATTCAGGATCGACGCACTTGGCCATGCGGCGCGCCAGCGGCTTGCCGGACGGCATCACCGCGCCGGTACGCAGAGGCTTTTCGAACCACGTGCGGAGAAACTGTACTTCGTCATCGAGACGAAGCGGCTTCTTGATGACGCGGGCGACTGGATGGGGTTGCATTGCGAATGGGCACCCGGGCCGGGCGAAGGAACCTGCCCGATATTGTCATGTAACAGTCACGGGGTATAGGGCACCCGTGGATGGGTCTCAAGCCGGTCAGGCCGAATAGCTGCCCCCGTTCCCGAGCCCGTCCAGGAACGTCCGGACCCGGCTGAGGAAGCCCGACGATTCAGGCTGAGTATGGTCGGACGAGAGCTTTTCGAACTCGGCCAGCAGTTCCTTTTGCCGTTTGGTCAGCTTCTGCGGCGTTTCCACCGCAACTTGAACGTAAAGGTCGCCGGTCTGTTTCGACCTCAGTACCGGCATACCCTTGCCGGTGACGCGGAAGCGCGACCCGGACTGCGTCCCGGCCGGGATTTTGACCTTAGCTTCGCTACCGTCGATAGCAGGCACCTCGATCTCGCTACCCAACGCGGCCGTCACCATCGAGATCGGCACCCGGCAGTGCAGATCGGCGCCGTCGCGCTGATAGAGTTCGTGAGGCTCGAGCGAGAGGAAGATGTAGAGGTCGCCCGGCGGACCGCCGCGAACGCCGGCCTCGCCCTCGCCGGACAGGCGAATGCGGGTGCCGTCCTCGACGCCGGCCGGGATGTTGACCTGCAGTGTCCGCTCGCGTGTTACGCGGCCGGCACCCGAACAGGCCGAGCACGGATCGTCGATCACCTGCCCCCGGCCGTGACAGGTCGGACAGGTGCGCTCCAGCGTGAAGAAGCCTTGCGCATGGCGCACCTTGCCGGCGCCGCCGCAGGTGTAACAGGTCTTCGGCTTGGTGCCGGCCTTGGCGCCGGTGCCGGAGCAAACCTCGCAGGTCACCGAGGTCGGAATCCTGACCTGCGCGTTCTTGCCAGCAAAGGCCTCCTCGAGCGTGATCTCCATGTTGTAGCGAAGATCGGAGCCGCGCTCGCGGCCCGAACCGCCGCCGCGCCGGCCGCTCATGCCGAACAGGTCTTCGAAGATGTCGGAGAAGGTCGAGGCGAAATCGGCACCGAAGCCGTGCCCGCCGCCGGCACCGCCCTGCTCAAAGGCGGCATGGCCGAAGCGATCATAGGCGGCGCGCTTGTCGCCGTCCTTGAGGACGTCGTAGGCCTCGTTGAGTTCCTTGAACTTGTGCTCGCAGTCCTTATCGCCCGGATTGCGATCCGGGTGATGCTGCATGGCGAGCTTGCGGAACGCAGCCTTCAGCTCGACTTCCGTGCAGGTGCGCGCAACGCCAAGCACCTCGTAATAGTCGCGCTTAGACATGGTGCAGCCGCTGCGTCGCTGATTGATGCAGGAAAGTTGCCGCGTTTCGCAGCAGGTCCCCTCTCCCGCCGCGCCGGCGTCCTGCGGACCCCGGCGCGTCGACCTCTCCCCCAAGGGGAGAGGTGAAGAGAGAATGACTCGCGCTCGACATCTTGATCGAGCCCATCATCATCAGGCCGACTTCTTGCCGCCCTTGTCGTCGTCGACTTCGGTGAACTCCGCGTCGACCACGTCGTCGTCCTTCTTGGCGGCATCGCCTTCGGCACCACCACCAGCCTGAGCCTGCTGGTAGATGGCTTCGCCGAGCTTCATCGAGGCCTGCGCCAGCGCATTGGTCTTCTGCTGGATCGCCTCGGAGTCGTCGCCCTTCAAGGCTTCCTTGAGGTCGGCGATTGCGTTCTCGATGGCGCCGCGGTCGGCATCGGCGAGCTTGGCGCCGTGTTCGGTGAGCGCCTTCTCGGTCGAGTGGACCAGCGCCTCGCCGTGGTTCTTGGCTTCCACCGCGGCCTTGCGCTTCTTGTCTTCCTCGGCGTGAGACTCCGCGTCCTTGACCATCTTCTCGATGTCGGCTTCGGACAGACCGCCAGAAGCCTGGATGCGGATCTGCTGCTCCTTGTTCGTCGCCTTGTCCTTGGCGGACACGTTGACGATGCCGTTGGCGTCGATATCGAAGGTCACTTCAATCTGTGGCATGCCGCGCGGCGACGGCGGAATGCCGACGAGATCGAACTGGCCGAGCATCTTGTTGTCGGCCGCCATTTCGCGCTCGCCCTGGAAGACGCGGATGGTCACCGCGTTCTGATTGTCCTCGGCGGTCGAGAAGGTCTGCGACTTCTTGGTCGGGATCGTGGTGTTGCGGTCGATGATGCGGGTGAACACACCACCCAGCGTTTCGATGCCGAGCGAGAGCGGGGTCACGTCGAGCAGCAGCACGTCCTTGACGTCGCCCTGCAGCACGCCGGCCTGGACGGCGGCGCCGATGGCGACGACTTCATCCGGGTTGACGCCCTTGTGCGGCTCCTTGCCGAAGAACTGCTTCACAACTTCCTGCACCTTCGGCATGCGCGTCATGCCGCCGACCAGGACCACTTCGTTGATCTCGCCCGCGGTGACGCCGGCATCCTTGAGCGCCTTGCGGCAGGGCTCGATCGTCTTCTGGATGAGGTCGTCGACCAGCGCCTCGAGCTTGGCGCGCGTCAGCTTGATCGTCAGATGCTTCGGGCCGGAAGCGTCCGCCGTGATGAACGGCAGGTTGACTTCGGTCTGCGTCGTCGACGACAGCTCGATCTTGGCCTTTTCGGCGGCTTCCTTGAGCCGCTGCAGCGCGAGCTTGTCCTTGCGCAGGTCGATGCCCTGCTCCTTCTGGAACTCGGCCGCGAGATAATTGACGAGGACCATGTCGAAGTCTTCGCCGCCCAGGAACGTGTCGCCGTTCGTGGACTTCACTTCGAACACGCCGTCGCCGATCTCGAGCACCGAGATATCGAAGGTGCCGCCGCCGAGGTCATAGACGGCGATGATGCCCTGCTTCGCCTTGTCGAGACCGTAGGCGAGCGCGGCCGCGGTCGGCTCGTTGATGATGCGGAGGACTTCAAGACCCGCGATCTTGCCGGCATCCTTGGTCGCCTGGCGCTGCGCGTCGTTGAAATAGGCGGGAACGGTGATGACGGCCTGATCGACCTTCTGACCGAGATGGGCTTCGGCCGTTTCCTTCATTTTCTGCAGGATGAAGGCCGAGATCTGCGAAGGCGAATACTGCTTGCCTTCCTCTTCGACCCAGGCGTCGCCGTTCGAGGCCTTGGAAATCTTGTAGGGGACGAGCTTCTTGTCCTTCTCGACCATCGGGTCGTCGAAGCGGCGGCCGATGAGGCGCTTGACCGCGAAGATCGTCTTTTCAGGATTGGTGACCGCCTGGCGCTTGGCCGGCTGGCCGACAAGTCGCTCACCGTCGTCCGTGAATGCGACGATCGATGGCGTGGTACGCATACCCTCGGCGTTCTCGATGACCTTGGGCGTTTTGCCCTCCATCACGGCGACGCACGAGTTGGTGGTGCCGAGGTCGATTCCGATGACCTTGCCCATGTTAAACACCTCTCAATTGCGGCAGACCGGACGGGCCTCTGAAACCCTTGGATTTGCCCTTGGGTTATTTGGCGCCCGAAGGTGTGTCCGCGGCTCGTCCGCGAACCCCTGATCCAGCCCCCTGGATAAGCGATAACCGCCGTTTAAAGCGGCTCGAAGCTCATATAGGAGGGGCTATAGGGGCCGCAAGCGGGCCGTTCACGAAAATGCGAGCGGGCGGCCCGGGTTAACGCCCTCGGCCGACCGCGAAAATGCCTTGCCCGGGGGCTATCCGTTGCCGTTCCGGCCGGACGCGGTTAGGCAAACGGCCGGACGGTCATTCGGCAGAGGACTTCGGCAACCCATGGCAGCGCAATCGGCACGTCGATCCCTCACCGTCATCGTGGTCTGCGCCTGTCTTGCGGCCTTCGCCGTGCCCGCCGCCGCCCAGACCCGCTATCCGCCCGGCCTGCGGGTCGGCCTTACCGCGCCAGCCGGCATGACGCCGTCGGCCCGTTTCCCCGGCTTCGAAGACGCCGACCGCAAGGCCGCAATCACCATCCTCGACCTGCCGCTGGCGGCCATGGAAGGCCTGGAGCGGTCGGCCCATGCCGAGACGCAGTCGGAGGTCGAGAACGTCAAGCGCGAGGCCTTTCCGTTCGAAAATGGCATCGGCGTTCTGGTGAGCGGCACCAAGACCGAAAACGGCGAGAAGGTTCACAAATGGTTTCTGATCGCCTCGTCGGCGACTGGGCCGGTGCGCGATCTCGCCACTCTGGTCAGCGTGCAGGTGCCGGACAAGGCGCGGGACGTCTACAACGACAAGGTTGTTCGCGACGCCTTGCGTAGCGTCACCTTCCGTCCGGCTCCGGTCCAGGAGCAACTGGCCATGCTGCCGTTCAAGCTCGACGACCTGGCCGGTTTCCGCGTCATGTCGGTTCTGCCGGGCGGCGGCGTGATCCTGATCGACAGCGTCGACGACGATCTGACCAGCTACCCCTATGTGATCGTCGCCGTCGGCCGTGGCGCGCCGGACGCGGCCAATCGCAGCCAGTTCGCCGCCGATCTTCTATCGCAGGCACCGCTGCGGAACATGCGCATGCAGAGTTCGGAGCCGCAGCGCATCTCGAATGGCGCCGGCCATGAGATCCGCGCTCAGGCCGAAAGCGTCAACGGCAAGCCGGTGAGACTGGTGCAGTGGGTCCGCTTCGGCGGCTCGGGTTTCCTGCGCATCGTCGGCGTCGCCTCGGAGGCGCAGTGGGACGGCGTGTTCAACCGCTTCCGCGCAATTCGCGACAGCGTCGAGCCGAGGGGCTGACCCCGTCAAAACTTGATCGTTGAGCGCAATCCGGCAACGAACGCGTTCTTAATCGCGGCACCGGAGGGATCGTTTGAATTTGCGACATTGCCGCCGGGATGCACGATGTATTGCAGGTCCGGCTGCAGCGTCCACCACGGCGCCAGCTGCGCCGCGTAACTCACCTCGAACACCACTTCCTCGCTGCGCACCACCGCATTGCCGGCATCGATATCGGCAGCAACTGCGTCCTTGCTCACCTTGGCGTAGGCAACGCCGAAGGTCAGCGTATCGTCGGGGCGGCCGCGGAACGGCCCTTTCAGGCCGACACCGCCATCGACGTAATAGGAAATCAGGTTGCGATCCGACGGCGAGAAGCCGCCGCGCACGAACAGGCTCAGCGCGCGTTCGCTGGTCTGCAGCACCGTCTGGTCGATGACGCCGTAAACGCCCCAGTTGCCCTTGTGGTTGAGCGCGCCGGTGGAGGCCGGATCGCTCAACAATACGCGCGAGCCGGTGGCATCGACGCCGAAGCGCTGATCGGCAAACCTGTTATTGCTCGAGTACCATCCGCCGATTTTATAAACAGCCGGCAGACCGGTCGCGGCTTTGCCCTGGTTCACCGCATATTGCAGTTCGCCCATCCACAGCACGCCGCCGACGAGACCGAAATTCAAACCGTGCTCATTGCACTCCTGCGCGCTGACCGTGCAGTTGTTCTTGCCGGCCGGATCGCCGGCGAACACGGCGGTGAGCAGCGTGAGATTATCGGTCAATGTCGTCGCCAGCCGCACGCCCGGCGCGGCGAGCGGATAGGCCGGACCGCCATTGGTGATATCGGAAGCCAGAAGTCCGGCCCAGCCGAAAGTGCCGTTGATCAGGCCGCCCGCGGTCGGGCTGGTGATGAATTCGTCATCGGCGGCGAGCTGGCCGATGCGCAGCGAGAAGCGCTCGGCAAAGCTCTGCTCGTACCAGGCCGTGAACAGACGGGTCGTTGGCAAAGCGTCGATGTTGCTTGGGTCGGCGATCGAACCGACATTGGCGACCGCGTTCCGGCCGCCGTCATGGATCTGGTAAAGCTTGAAATGGGTCTTGGCGCCGGCGAGACCAATCAGCTTCTGTAGATCGGTGTCGACCGAAAATTCGAGGCGGCCTTCATAGCTTGTGGTGCGATTGATGCCGCCCGACATGACGCCGAGCACTTCGCCGATATAGATCAGCGTAATTTCAATGCCGTAGTTTTCCTTGAGGGCCGCGCGGGTGCCGCCCCAGTCGCCGGTCAGCGTCTCACGCTCCCAGATCGACGGCACGGATTTCGTCTTGTCGACAGCGAAGGCGCCGCCGGAGATCGTCAGGGTCAGCGCGGTGGCAACGGCAATCGCCGCAAGAAAGCGGCGCGATTTCGTATTGACCGACACAGAACCCCCAAGCCTCGGCGGCATGAAGGTACTTGAATCGTTCTATTTCGCCAATTCGGCAAGCCGGCGCAGTGCTGAGAAATGGCGATCATGCACCGCGGGGTTGTACAGCGACCAGGGTTCGGCGGCCGTGAGGTACGGCGTCACTGCGGCGACCGTCTGTTTGTACTCGGCGTAAATGCGCAATGCTTCCGGGAAATCGTCCGCCTGCGCCGCCATGGCGATGCGCCGCAAGGTCAGGACCATATCGCGGACCGCGGCACGCGCCTTCAGGCGCTCGGGCAGACCGCCCTCGACGCTGGTGTCCTTCTGGTCGGTGAATTTCTCGGCGACTTCACGCCATTCGGCCCCGACCGAGTCCACGGTCAGGGCGACGATTTCGATGTCGCGCGCCGAAATGGCGACATTGAGCACGCTGGCAAATTCGGTGAGTTCGTCGATCTCGGCTTGTACCGTGTTCGGTGTGAACGGCCGATCGGCATCGCCGACGGTGTCGAGATAGGCGACGAGATCCTCGCGCTCGGTCGGGCTCAAGCCGAGATCGAAGTGCTGGTCGAAATGCGCCACCACCTCGCTCAGCGAATCGTAGCGGCCGTCATGGAAGTACGGCGCATTGAATTTGGCGTTGAGCAGAGTCTTGGTCTTGAAGAAGCCGCCTGACCCGACATCGTGAACTTTGCGATCGACGAAGGCGGCATTGGCGATGTGACAGGTGGCGCAGCTCATGGTCACGTCGTGACGGAACGGCTTGTTGAATACCGTCTCGCCGCGCCGCGCGGCATCAGGCGCCTTCGCGGTCAGCTTGCCGTCGGACGTGATCTTGCCGTTCGGCAGGAAACTGATCTCGTTGACGTAAGTCACCAGCGCATCGAGCACCTGGCCCGAGGGCTCTGCGCCGGCGAATTCATTGACGATGACATTGCGGATGAATTCGCGCAGCGAAGCGATACGGCCATCATGACCGTAGGGGGCGAGATATTTGTCGCCGCGCAGGCTCGGCACCGTCACCGGGTCGAAGATGCCGTTGTCGGCCTTGGGATTGAAGAAGGGCCCCGACGTGTCGAACGTGCCCGGCTTGGTCGAATGACCGGGCACGAACAGTTTCGCATTGCTGGCGCCCTGCTGATGGCAGGAATTGCAGCTCATGCCGGCGTCGCGCGCCTTGCCGCCGAAAATGGCGGAGGACGAGAACAGCATGTCGCCGAGATTGAACAGATAAGAGCGCTTGCCGCCGGCAGCTTCCATCGAGAACAGTTCGGTCGGCTGGTCGAGCAATTCCGCGTTCAATTCGCTGCCGACCGGCAAGGTGGCGTCCTTGCTGATCACGGGCGTCGCGCCGGCCGGTACCGCCGCAACCAACGTTGCGACGATGGCTATCGACAGGATCGCTTGTTGCGCCTTCATTGCACCGCTCCGACTTCCGATGGGGTCGCTTAGTCTTTCTTCACGTCGTCCTCGTCGCCGACCTTGAACGGCTTGAGGCCGAGCTTGGGCGCCGCGGTGAGCATCAACGCAGCCAGTTCTTCACCGGCGATGTGGACCTTCTTGGCCTCCATGCTCTTGATGTCGGCGACACCGACCAGCTTTTTCAGGTTTTGCGTGCGCTCATCGATGATGCCGGCGAGCTTGGCATCCTTTTTCTTCAGCGTGTCGGCAAACACGGTGTTCCAGGCAAACTCGATGCCGGCGACGTTCTCCTGCATGTCGATGATCGAGGTCGCGGCATAAGGCGATTCGCCGCCGCCCGACTTCTCCTCGCCAACCTCATAGGCAAGGTTCGCCGTGCCCTCGAGCAACTTCTGCGGCGCGAAGGCGAAGGCCGGCGCCTTCACCCGCTTCTCGAACTTGTCCATGTTGGCGATGAGATCGGCGATCGGCTTGTCGAGACCGTCGGTCTTGCCCGCCGAGAACAGCACGACTTCGATGGCGTGATAGCCGGTCTTGCCGTCCGGCCAGGCGTCGACGAGCTTGTCGAGATCGCCGAAGTAAATCGACGTCACCGGCTCCATCGCCTCCCAGCCCTTGCGAGACTTGATCCAGGCCGCCTGCGCCGCCTTGAGGTCGCCGGCCTTCGCCGCAGTCTGCATTTCCCTGGCGCCGGCAATGGCCGCGTCGATGTGCGCGACGATGTAAGGCTTATAGGCCTTGATGCCGTCCGGCATCGTTGCGGCATGGGCCGGTGCAAAGATCGCGGTGGCGACCAGGATGGCGTAGCCGAGCTTCGCAAGACGGGCGGTGACGCCGGTGATGGGCATAGGAGCAGCTCCTGTCGCGATGAATGCCGCGCGGACTGTGATCCCCTCGCCGGAGCCGGGTCAACAAGAAAAACATTACAAATCAGATACTTAGAACGAATCTAAACTAGCGACAATATGTCGCAGATCGGACTTTTGTAAAAACAACGGCTTAGCGCGTGCCGGTTATGCGCGGCGCGCGGTCATGGCGGTCATCCTCTGACGGAAGAAGCCGACCTTACTTGCCGGCGCCGCTCGGCTGCGAAGTGTCGCTTGCCGGCGCCGGCTTCGGCGCAGCCTTGGACACGCCGACCAGTGCCGGGCGCAGCACGCGCTCACCGATTGTGTAGCCGGACTGGATCACCTGCGCGACATGACCGGGGGGCACGTCTGCGGTCGGCACTTCGAACATCGCCTGATGTTTATTCGGATCGAACTTCTCGCCCTGCGGCGTGAACTGCTTGACGTTGTACTTCTCCAGCGACTTGAGCAGCTCACGCTCGGTGAGCTCGACGCCTTCGAGAACGCTCTTCACCGCCGCATCAGCAGCGTCGCGGGCTTCCTGGGTCAGCGTCGACAGCGCACGATTGATGTTGTCGGCGACGTTGAGAACGTCGCGGGCGAAACCGGTAATGCCATAGGTACGCGCGTCGGCGACTTCGCGCTCGGTGCGGCGGCGCAGGTTCTCCATCTCCGCCAGCGTGCGCAGCAGCTTGTCCTTGTACTCGGCGGCTTCGCGCTGCGCGGCCACGAGCGGATCGGTCTGTCCGTCGTCCGGGTCGTCCGGCATCACATAGGGCTTCGGATTGGCAGCGTTCGGCGTTTGCTGCGCCGTGGCGTCCGACTTGTCGTTCTCGGCCTTACGCGCGGTCGGGTCCGTCATCGTTATCGATCCAATTCATACTGATGGGGAGATTTGCCCCGGATATCAGGCGTGCAGCCTCAAAAATCAAGCTTTTCGGCCCCGAACCGGGGAAAAATCCTTAAAGTCCGCGTATTTAGTGACCGGCGCCGGACAAGAGCCGGCTCACCACCCGGGCCGTGTAATCGACCATCGGGATGATGCGGGCGTAGTTGAGCCGCGTCGGTCCGATGACACCGATAACGCCCACAATACGCCCTGCACTATCGCGGTAGGGCGCGACGATGGTCGAGGAACCGGACAGCGAAAACAGCTTGTTTTCCGAACCTATGAAAATGCGCACGCCGTCGCCGCCCTCGGCGCGGCCGAGCAGATCGATGACGCCGCGCTGTGTCTCCAGCGCATCGAACAGCGAGCGCACGCGTTCGAGGTCTTCCAGCGCATGCAGGTCCTCGAGCAGATTGGCATGCCCACGCACGATGAGCTGGCGCGCGTCGGTCTCGCCGCCCGACCAGCTGGCGAGGCCCGCCGCGATGATCTTCTGCGTCAATTGATCGAGCTCGGCCTGACCTTGCGCCAGGGTCGCCTCGATCTCGGCGCGCAGGTCCGACAAGGTCTTGCCGCGGATATGCGCGTTGAGGAAATTCGCCGCTTCGATCAGCGCCGATGTCGGCAGGCCGGCGGGCACGTTGAGCACGCGGTTTTCCACCTGCCCGTCCTCGCCGACCAGCACGGCGAGCGCACGCTCCGGCTCAAGCCGCACGAACTCGATATGCTTGAGCCGTGCATTCGCCTTGGCGGTCAGCACGACGCCGGCCGAGCGCGTCAGGCCCGACAGCATTTGCGAGGCTTCGGTCAGCACCGCCTCGACCGATTTGCCGCTGCCGGCACCGACGACCTGCGCTTCAATGTTGCGGCGGTTCTCTTCGGTGAGGTCGCCGACCTGCATCAGTGCATCGACGAAGAAGCGCAGACCGAGTTCGGTCGGCAGCCGGCCGGCCGAGGTATGCGGGGCGAAGACGAGACCGAGGTGTTCCAGGTCCGACATCACATTGCGCACCGAGGCGGGCGACAAGGTGATCGGTAGGATGCGCGACAGGTTCCGCGAGCCCACCGGCTCGCCGGTGGTCAGGTAGCTCTCGACGATCGAGCGGAAAATCTCGCGCGAGCGCTCGTTCAGCGCGGCGAGGCTGACCTGCGAAGAGCCGATCGGGACGTCGTGGGAAGCCACTGGTCTAACTCCTTGCCCCAGAATTGACCATTAACATGCTTCTATTCAAGCTGGGCTTGCAGGATCGGGCACAACAATGCCATTTTCCCCCGGTAGTGAGCCACCGGTTCGGCTTCCACAGGACGGCATTCGACCCTTGTTCGCGCGGTTAACCAATCAGTGGCGGAAGCGGGCCGCGACCCTGGCGGTCGCGCTCTATGCCCTCACTTTGGTGGGGCCAACCGCCGCATTTGCCTTCAGCAGCAGCGCCGCGGCCGCCCATTGCTTGACTGTGATTGCCGATCACCATCGTTCTGTGACGCCCCAGAGCCATGACAAACATGACGGCCACGATCATGCGACAGCGGCGCATGAGGACGCGAATCAGGCCGCGTCGGCTTCTGGCAGCAACGATCAGACTGCACCCGCCGACTGCTGCGGCCTCTTCTGCGTATCAGCCGCCACCCCGACGGTTTTCGACGTTCTCGACGCACATTTATTTGCCCTGTCGCAAGTAGCGATGCCCACGGCCACGAGCTTGTTGGGCCACGATTCCGGCGGCATCGACCGGCCTCCACGGAACCTTTCCGCGATTTGACCTAGCCGTCGCGTGGCGTGACCCGCCACGCGCATGCTTCATCAATCGACGGATAAGGAATTCGAATGTCCGCCCCTACGTGTGTGCGGGCCACTGTCTTTAGACGGTGGTCGACGCTGTGGCGTCATAAGACGCAATTGCTCTCTTTTTCTGCCCTGCTGCTCTTGCCGGCCTGCGCGAGTTTCTCGCCCGACGGCGGCATGAGCGTAACGACTGACATCGCCGCGCGGCATTTGCGCAAGGATGTCGTCGCGATCCGCAACGACGAAGATGCCGACGCCGCGCGAGTCAAGGTCGACGACCTGCTCAAGCGAACCTTGAACGCGGATACGGCCGTGCAGATCGCCTTGTTCAACAATCGCGGCCTGCAGGCAGCCTATAATGAGCTCGGCATCGCCGAAGCCCAACGCGTCCAACAATCGCTGCCGCCCAACCCGTCCATCTCCATCTCGCGGCTCAGCGGCGCGGCGGAAATCGAGATCGAGCGCAAGATCGCCGCCAATATTCTCGCGCTTTTGACACTGCCGGCACGGGCGGAAATCGCCACCGAACGTTTCCATCGCGCGCAACTTGCCGCCGCGCTCGAAACGCTACGCGTCGCATCGGATGCACGAAAAGCGTTCTACCGTGCCGTGGCCGCGCGGCAGGCTGTCGGCTTGCTCGAGCAGTCAAGCGAAGCTTCTTCCACGACCGCCGAGCTTGCCAAGCGCATGACTGCGAGCGGCGCGATGAACAAGCTCGACCAATCGCGGCAGCAATTGCTGCACACGGAACTGACGACCGAGCTTGCGCGGGCGCGGCAGCGCGCCACTTCCGAACGCGAACGGCTGGTGCGCGCACTCGGCCTCTCCGGCAAGGATCTCGCTTTCAAGTTGCCGTCGCGGCTGCCATCGCTGCCGAACCGGCCGCCGGCGATGAAGACGGTCGAAGAAGAAGCGCTCAACAGCCGCGTCGATCTCAAGATCGCCCGAAGCGAACTCGACTCGCTTGCGAAGTCCTACGGGCTCACCAAGACCACGCGCTTCGTCAACGTGCTCGAAAGCGGCTACCTCGACAAAAGGGTCGAAGAACGGGCGACGGGCGAGCACAAGCATCAGAGTGGCTTCGAGTTGACCTTGCAGGTGCCGCTCTTCGATTTCGGAGAAGCGCGCGCACGGGAAGCCGAGCAGACCTACATGCAAGCCGTCAACCGGCTGGCGCAGAAGGCCGTCAACGCCCGTTCAGAGGCGCGCGAGGCCTATCGCAACTATCGCACCAGCTATGACGTAGCAGCGCGTTATCAGCGTGACGTTCTGCCGCTGCGCAACATGATCTCCGAGGAACTGATGCTTCGCTACGGCGCGATGCAAATCGACGTTTTCGCCTTGCTCACGGAGGCGCGGCAGAGGATCGCCGCTAACGCCAATGCTGTCGACGCGCTGCGCGACTTCTGGCTCGCCAGCGCCGATCTGCAAGCGGCCGTGATCGGCGGCGCCGGCGCGCCGAGCGACTCGCCATCCAGCACAACCGCCATGGCCGGCGACGGCGAGCCGGCCGGCCATTGAACGGAGCGACACCATGATCACAAGACGCAATCTCATCGGCACATCGGCTGTTCTTGCTGGCGCCGCCGCCATCAGCGGCCGCGTGCAGGCCGCCTCGATCCCCGAGGCAGTTACAACGGCGTCACCGGCCATGCAGCCGCCGCTCACACCGGCCAGCGGCCCAGCCTATCAGCCGGTCGTCACGCTTAACGGCTGGTCCCTACCCTGGCGCATGAACGGCGAGTGGAAGGAGTTTCACCTCGTCGCCGAGCCGGTCGAACGCGAGCTGTCGCCCGGCATGACCGCGAAGCTGTGGGGCTATAACGGCCAATCGCCGGGCCCGACGCTCGAATTCGTCGAAGGCGACAAGGTGCGTATCTTCGTCACCAACAAGTTGCCCGAGCACACGACGGTGCACTGGCATGGCTTTGTCTTGCCGAACGGCATGGACGGCGTTGGCGGACTGACGCAGCCGCACATCAAGCCGGGCAAGACCTTTGTCTACGAGTTCGTCGCCAAACGCAGTGGCACGTTCATGTATCATCCGCACGCCGACGAGATGGTGCAGATGGCGATGGGCATGATGGGCTTCATCGTCGTGCATCCGCGCGACCCGCAAGAGCGGCGCGTCGACCGCGACTTCGTCTTTCTCATGTCGAGCTACGACATCGACCCCGGCACATCATTGCCGAAGGTCATGACCATGACCGACTTCAATCTGTGGACCTGGAACTCACGTGTATTTCCGGGCATCGATCCTCTGGTGGTACGGAAAGGCGATCGCGTGCGTATCCGCATCGGCAACCTGACGATGACCAATCACCCGATCCACCTGCACGGACCGCATTTCGAGGTGACAGGCACGGACGGCGGTTGGGTACGCGAGAGCGCGCGTTGGCCGGAAGTGACGACGGATGTTCCGGTCGGCGGCATGCGCGCGATCGAGTTCACCGCCGAGGAACCCGGCGACTGGGCCATTCATTGCCACAAGTCGCATCACACCATGAACGCCATGGGCCACGAGGTGAAGACCTTCATCGGTACGCCGCAGAAAGATCTCACCAAGGCTGTTCGGAAGCTGTTACCGGACTATATGCCGATGGGAACGGAAGGCATGGCGGAAATGGGCACGATGGAAATGCCGATGCCCGACAACACGCTGCCGATGATGACCGGCTTCGGCCAGTTCGGGCCGCTCGAAATGGGCGGCATGTTCTCGGTGGTGAAGGTGCGCGAAGGCCTCGCGCGCGACGACTACAAGGACCCCGGCCCCTACAAGCATCCGCCGGGAACTGTGGCCTATGAGGTCAAGGGCGACATACCCGACGCCATGCGTCGTAGCGACAATTCCACCAAGCCAGGCAATGTCGAACTCTCGGTCGTGAAACCGCGAACCAACCGTCAAGGGGGGCAACACTAACGAAGAGGATGGCGATGTCCTCACATCAACCCTCAGTCAGTCGCACTGAACGCGTAACGAATGCGTCCGCGTGAAACCACAGCAACCAACCTCAATCAAACTGGAGCGAAATTGCAATGATACGGCCAATGATCCTTCCGACACTCGTTCTTTCTCTCGCCATCCTGACGGGGCCAGTGTCCGCCGAACCGGGTGCGCCCGGCCATAGCCACGCCGCCTTTTCGGCCGGTAAGCCCGGCAATCCCAAGAAGCCGGCGCGCACCGTCGTCATCACGATGAAGGAAGGGGACGGAAAGATGATCTTCAACCACAACCATGTCGAGGTGAAACGTGGCGAGCAGATCAAGTTCGTCCTGGAAAACCATGGAGAGCTCGAACATGAGTTCGTTCTCGCGACGCCAAAAGAGAACGACAAGCACGCCCTATTGATGCAGAAATTTCCGGATATGGAACACGACGATCCGAATGCCAAGCGCGTGGCGACAAAGAAGTCCGGCGAGTTGCTGTGGCAGTTCACCAAAGCGGGAACGTTTGAATTTGCCTGCCTGATTCCAGGACATCGCGAAGCCGGCATGCACGGCAAAGTCGTTGTTAAGTAAACGGCACAAAATAAAGGAGAACGACAATGAAAAGTATCGTTACGCTTTTGGCGCTTGTGCTCGCGTTGGCGCTCTCGCCGACGGTCGCGTCCGCGCAGGCCGCACTGATCGACGGCACCGTGACCAAGGTCGATGCCTCGGCCAGCAAGATCACGATCCGTCACGGGCCGATCAAGAAATTCGACATGGACGACGGCATGACCATGGTCTTCGCCGTGAAGGACAAGAGCCTGCTCGACAAGGCCAAGAGCGGCGACAAGATCAAGTTCGATGCCGACAACGTCAACGGCCAGTTCATCGTAACCCGGATCGAGAAGGCCAAATAAGACCGCTTGCCGCCACCGCCGGGCCCACTTACAAGGCCCGGCGGTGGATATTTGATCGTTCATGAGGAGCAAGCCGATGCGTCCGAGCCAGCGCCAACCCGACGAAATGCGCGCCGTGTCGCTGGAACGGGGCGTCGTCAAATACGCCGAGGGCTCCTGCTTCGTGAAATTCGGCGAAACCCATGTGCTCGTCACCGCCAGCCTCGAGGAGCGCCTGCCGCCGTGGCTCAAGGGCCAGGGCAAGGGCTGGGTCACCGCCGAATACGGCATGCTGCCCCGCGCTACCCACAGCCGCACGCGCCGTGAGGCCGCCTCCGGCAAGCAGGGCGGCCGTACCGTCGAAATCCAGCGCCTGATCGGACGCTCGGTGCGCACCATCGTCGACCTTCAGGCGCTCGGCGAACGCCAGATCACCATCGACTGCGACGTCATCCAAGCCGATGGCGGCACCCGCACCGCCTCGATCACCGGCGCTTGGGTCGCGCTCGCCGACTGCCTTGCCTGGATGAAGGCGCGCGACATGTTCAAGACCGATGCGAAGGTGCTGCGCGATCATGTCGCCGCGGTATCCTGCGGCGTGTTCCGTGGCACCGCCGTGCTCGATCTCGATTACGCCGAGGATTCCGAAGCCGACACCGACGCCAATTTCGTCATGACCGGATCAGGCAACATCATCGAGGTGCAGGGCACCGCCGAGAAGGAGCCGTTCAGCGAAGAGCAATTACTCGCTTTGCTCGCTCTGGCGCGCAAGGGCACCGGCAAGCTGATCGAATTGCAGAAGATGGCGGTGGGTTGACGCGTGGCTCACCGCCAGCTCACCAACTCTGTCGTCATCGCCACGCACAATCCCGGCAAGCTTGCCGAGATGCGCGAATTGCTGGCGCCGTACAGCATCGCGGCGACGTCGGCGGCCGAGCTCAATCTGGCCGAGCCAGACGAGACCGGAACGACCTTCGCGGTGAATGCGCGCATCAAGGCGATGAGCGCGGCCAAGGCGACCGGACAGGCGGCGTTCGCCGATGACTCCGGGCTGTGCGTCGAGGCGCTCGGCGGCGAGCCCGGCATCTATTCGGCGCGCTGGGCCGGACCCGACAAGGATTTCCGCGGCGCCATGAATCAGGTCCAGACCTTGCTGGTCGAGAAAGGCGCGACGTCGCCGGAACAGCGCCGCGCGCATTTCATCGCCGCGTTGTGCATCGCCTGGCCGGATGGCCATGTCGAGGAAGTCGAAGGCCGCGTTGATGGTGTCATCGTCTGGCCGCCACGGGGAACCGCGGGCTTCGGCTACGATCCCCTATTCCTGCCCGACGGTCATGAACGTACCTTCGGCGAGATGACCGCCGACGAAAAGCACGGATTGCCGCCGAAAGGCATGGGCCTGTCGCACCGCGCCCGCGCCTTCGTGATGCTGGCGAACAAGTGTTTGCGCGCGTGAATTCGCTAAAATTTTAAATACTTGTCCGCAGCCAAATCGCGGTTTTGCTGGCCCGGGCGTATGGCGTAGCCTATATTGTTTACATGCCGTTAACCAATACAGTCGCGCCCGATCAGGACTTCGCCGTTTACGTCCACTGGCCGTTCTGCCTGTCGAAGTGCCCGTACTGCGACTTCAACAGCCATGTCCGCCATGGCGGTTACGATGAGGCGCGCTATCTCGCCGCCATTCAAACCGAACTCGCCAGCACCGCCGCGCGCATCGGGCCGCGCACGGTGTCGTCGGTGTTCTTCGGCGGCGGCACGCCGTCGCTGATGCAGCCTTCGACCGTCGAAGGCATCATCAACACCATCGGCAAGCACTGGACGCTCAAGAACGACGCCGAGATTTCGCTCGAAGCCAACCCGACCAGCGTCGAGGCAACGCGCTTTCGCGGCTATCGCGCCGCCGGTGTCAATCGCGTGTCGCTCGGTGTGCAGGCGCTCGACGATCAGTCGCTGAAAGAACTCGGCCGCCTGCACAGCGCCGATGAAGCGCTCGCCGCCATCGCGGTGGCGCGCTCGATCTTCGATCGCTACTCATTCGATCTCATCTACACGCGGCCGCGGCAGACGCTCGAAGGCTGGGCGCTCGAACTCAACCGCGCCATCGCGGAAGCCGCCGAGCATCTCTCGCTCTATCAGCTCACCATCGAGCCCGGCACGCCGTTCCACGGCCTGCACAAAGCCGGCAAGCTCATCATGCCAGAGGAAGGTCTCGCGCGCGATCTGTTCGATCTGACGCAACAGGTGTGCGCCGATGCCGGCCTGCCGGCCTATGAAGTGTCCAATCACGCGCGGCCGGGCGCCGAATGCCGGCACAATCTCGTTTACTGGCGCGGCCATGAATATGCCGGCGTCGGCCCCGGCGCGCATGGCCGCCTCAATATCGATGGCCGCCGCTATGCCACCGAGACGGAGCGCAAGCCGGAAGCCTGGCTCGATCTCATCGACGAGAGCGGCATCGGCCTCACCGTCGATGAAGCCTTGCAGCCCGGCGAAGTCGCCGACGAGTTCCTGCTGATGGGGCTGCGTCTGGTCGAAGGCATCGATCCCAAGCGCTTCGCGGCGTTGTCAGGCCGCACGCTCGATCCGCGTCGTCTTGCGTTCCTGATGGATGGCGGCGCTGTCGAGACCATGGCCAATGGCCGCCTGCGCGTGACGCCGTCGGGCTTCCCGCTGCTCGATGCAGTCGTGGCCGATCTCGCGGCTTAAAACGCCTTCGGCGCCGGACTCACGGGCTGGCCGCCGCCGGGTGCGACGCGCAGCACGGCAAGGCCGCGCTCGTTGGTGCCATCGCTCTTGAAGCGGAACACGCCGTCGATGCCGGCAAAGCCCGATGCGTTGGTGAGGATCTGCTCGCTGAAGCGCTGCGCGCCTTGCGTCTTCACCAGCGCCGCGACCAGCGCCACCGCGTCGTAAGCGAGCGTCGCCGTGCGCACCGGCTCCTGGCCGTAACGCGAGCGATAGCGCTGCGCGAAACTGCGGAAACCGGCATTGTCCGGCGCCGCATACCAGCCGCCGGCCAAATCCTGCGTTTCGAAAATGCGCTGCTCGTCCCACAGGCCGGTGCCGAGCAACTGCACGCGCTTGAGGTTGACGTTATTGGCAGCAAGCTGTTGCACGACCTGCGGCACGGCGTCGGCGCCATCGGGAATGAAAATCGCGTCGGCGCGATTTGAGGCCTGCGCGATGCGGCGCACGGCATCGCCCATGCGCGCCGGATCGAGCGGATATTTCTCCAGCGCGATGACGCGGCCGCCGCGGCGCGCCACTTCCTGCTGGAACGCGGCTTCGATCACCGCGCCATAGGCGTTGTCCGGCAGCAGCGCCGCGAAGGAACGCTTGCCGCGCGAGATCGAGAAATCGACGATGCGCTTGACGTCCGACTCCGGCAGGAAGCTCAGGAGATAGACGCCGCGCGCTGCGACGCTGGCATCGGTCGAGAAGGCGATGACCGGAATGTTGCGCTGGCGCGCGACGCCGCCCACCGCGCTGACCGATTGCGCGAACAACGGCCCGATGATGATCTCGGCGCCTTCGGCCAGAGCCTGCTGAGCCGCGGCCTGCGCGCCCTGGGGCGTACCGCCGTCATCCTTCACCAGGAGCTGGATATTGGGCTCCTTGAATTCGGCAAGCGCCATTTCGGCGGCGTTCTTCATCGAGGTGGCGGCGACGCCGGCATTGCCCTGCGCCGACAGCGGCAGAATCAGGCCGACGCGAACCTGCCCGGCGCCGATCTGCGCCGGCTGTACCGGTTCACCGGCGGGCGGTGGTTCGCCGCCGAGACGATCGAGCGCTCCGCCCGTACAGGCGGCGAGAAAAAGTGTGAGCGTGGCGGCAATCGCCACCCCGCCAAAACGACGCCGTGTTGCCCCCGCTCTGTCAGCCTGCCGTGCCAATAACCCCGTTCCTCATCCCGCGGCGAATTTCCGCCAAGTCGTAACCCCTGACGCCCATTTTGTCCCGCAAAAGTTAAGATGATGAAAAGCCGAGGGAATTTGGCAAATCGCCGCGCCTGCCCGCCGGACGGCCGACACAGGATGAGAAATGCTGCGCAAAATCGCTGCACAACGGGCCCGCTTCATCGACGCGGCGGGCTAGAGTGACATTCATGACGGAACGGACAATATCGCGACGCTATGCGCCTTTCGGCGCCGATATCGAGGCGCCAGCGCTCGAGCCGGGCCTCTATCTGGTGGCGACGCCCATCGGCAATCTCGGCGACATTAGCCTGCGCGCGCTGGCCACGCTTGCTGCCGCCGACCTGATCGCCTGCGAGGACACCCGCGTCACCCGCAAGCTCACGGAGCGCTACGGCATCGCGACGCCGCTGACGGCCTATCACGAGCACAATTCGGACGAGGCGTTGCCGAAGATCATCGTTCGGCTCGACAACGGCCAGACGGTCGCGCTGGTGTCGGACGCCGGCACGCCGCTGGTGTCCGATCCCGGCTATCGTCTGGTGCGCGCAGCGGTCGAGGCGGGCCATAATGTCACAACGGTGCCCGGAGCCTCGTCGGCGCTGGCCGCGCTTTCGCTGTCCGGCCTGCCGAATGACCGCTTCTTCTTCGAAGGCTTCCTGCCGCCGAAGCAGGCGGCGCGGCAGAAGCGCATCGCCGAGCTCGCCTCGATCCCGGCAACGCTGATCGTGTTCGAAACCGGACCGCGCCTTGCCGCCTCGCTAGCCGACCTGGCCGAAGGGCTCGGACCACGCGAGGCCGCGGTGTGCCGCGAACTCACCAAGCTTCACGAGGAAATCCGGCGCGCGCCGCTCGATACACTCGCAAGCCACTATGCCGGCGACGCCGAGACGCGCGGCGAAATCGTCATCGTCATCGCGCCGCCGCCGGAGCAGCAGACCGACGACAGTGACATCGACGCCATGCTGCGCGAGGCGCTGGCGCGAGCGTCGGTGAAGGACGCCGTCGGCGAAGTCGCATCGGCCACCGGCCGCGCGCGGCGCGATGTCTACCAGCGCGCACTCGAGCTGAACAAAGATCGGGGCGATTGATCATGGCGAAGGACGAGGATCCATCACCGCCCCAAAATCTTCCCAAGCTGCCGCGCAATCCGCGCGTGCCCGGCCTGCGGGCCAAAGCTGAGAAGACAGAAGCCAGTCCCGAACGCCAGGCCGCCTTCAACCGTGGCATTTCGGCGGAGAGCCTCGCCGCGGCATGGCTGATCGGCAAGGGCTATCGCATCCTGTCGCGCCGCTTCCGCTCGGGCGCCGGCGAGATCGATATCGTCGCCGGGCGGCGGCACACGATTGTCTTCGTCGAGGTCAAGGCACGCGACTCGCTCGATGATGCCGCCTGGTCCGTGACGCCGCGCCAGCGCGCGCGCATCGCCGCGGCCGCCGAGATCTGGCTGGCACAGAATCCCAAGGTGATCTTCAAGGATTTGCGCTTCGACGCCATCCTGATCGCGCCCGGCAAGCTGCCGCGGCATATTCAGGGTGCGTTTGAGACCTGAGACAGGAAAGTCGGCAAAGGTGTCGTCGCGATCTCAGCCTGCTCCCTCTCCCCTTGGGGGAGAGGGTTGGGGTGAGGGGGTAAGTGAAGCCGTTAGTTTGTAACCCCTCACCCGGATCGCTTCGCGATCCGACCTCTCCCCTTGGGAGAGGTGAAGGCAACAACTAGGCGCTCAGCCGCTCGAAAAACTGATCGACCTGCGAGCGGATGCGGTGCGCGACCTGGCCGAGATCGTCGGCGACGGCTTTGACCGTGCCGGCGCTGGCGCGGGTGTCGGCGGTCGCGGTACCGACCAGATTGACTTCCTTGGCGGTCTCGATGGTGCGCTGCGCCGCGGTTTCGACGCTGCGCGCAATCTCGCTGGTCGCGGCGCCCTGCTCGGTCACCGCCGCGGCGATTGCGCTCGAGATGTTTCCGATCTCGCGGATGGTTTGTTCGATCGTGCTGATCGCTGTGATTGACGTTGACGTCGCGCGCTGCATGCCGGCGATCTGTGCGCTGATCTCTTCGGTGGCGCGGCTGGTCTGGCCCGCCAGCGCCTTCACCTCGCCGGCAACGACGGCAAAGCCGCGACCCGCTTCGCCGGCGCGCGCTGCTTCGATCGTGGCATTGAGTGCCAGAAGGTTGGTCTGTTCCGCAATATCGGTGATGAGCTTCACCACATCGCCGATGCGGGCGGCGGCTTCGCCAAGCTCTTTCACTGCGATGTTCGTCTGTCCCGCTTCGCTGACCGCCTTGGAAGCGATCGCATTCGACTGCGCAACCTGACGATCGATTTCATTAACCGAGGCGGAGAGCTGGTCGGCCGCGGACGCGATATCGCGGACATTGGCGGAGGCGTCCGACGACGCGTGCTCGGCGCGCGCGGTCTTGGCCGTCGCATCGTCGGCCGCTCTGGCGAGTTGGGTCGACGCCGCCAGCATCTGATCGGAAATCTGGCCCAGCTCCGAGAGGGTCATTTCGACGTCGCTCGAGAAGCGGGTGATCTCCTGGTTGATCTCGCGCTGGCGCGCGGCACGGGACTCGGCGTCCTGCAGGACGGTCTGGTTCAGCTCGCGGTTATGAAGCATTGCGCGATGGAATATCTCGATCGAGCGCGCCATGGCGCCGATCTCATCCTGGCGGTCGCTGAACGGGATGGATGTGATCTGCGCGCCGCCAGCGACCGATTCGGTCACGCGCGTGATGGCCGTGAGCGGCTTGACGATGCCGCGCGCGATGAACAGCAGCGCGATGGTGGCGAAGGCGGCCAGAGCAGCGAACAGCGCCAACCACCAGATGCCCTGATCGATATCGCCGTCGATGAGGTTGTAGGCCTCGTTGGCCCGCGCGGCGTAGTGCTCGGACAATGCGTTCAAATCGGCGTTGAGCGCCTTGCGGGCGTCGCGGCTCGCCTCGCCCCATTCGCGTGCGGCCTGCGAACCAACCTCAGCGCTCAGACGCACGAGCTCGCGCCGGTAGGCGACGAACTCCGCTACGCGTTTGGCAAAGCGATCGAACAGAGCGGCATCGTCCGGACCGACAGTCTTCTGCCACTCGACCATCAGGGCTTCGATCCGGGTCAGGAAATCGGAGAGGCCGTCCTCGAACTGTTTTCTGCCCGACGGTTCGTTCGGCATATAGATGCCGCGGGACTCGGCAACCACGGCATAGATCAGGCCGTTGATGCGCTCGATGTTCTGGGTGCCGGAAATGGCCGATTCGTAGGTGTCGGACAGGGCGGCATAGTGCCGGGCGTTGACGATGGCGGACCCCGACAGCGCCAGCGCGGTGATGGCCATCAATGCGAAGATCGCATAGAGCTTGGTGGCGATCGAAAGCTTCGGCAAAGTCACTTGCGGCCCCGTTCAGCGCGGCATAGATCGTGAGTTCCCGCATACTCGCCGCAATATGTTAACTTTCTGTTTTCCTTAACCTTTGGTTGGTGTGGCCAAGGGTTGCCGGGAAGTCCCCCAGGACACTTGAACCCCATGACGCTCAAAGTTGCCGTCCAGATGGATCCGATCGAGCGGATCAACATCAAAGGCGATTCGACCTTCGCCCTGCTGCTCGAGGCGCAGGCCCGTGGTCATTCGCTCAGCTATTACACCCCCGACCGGATGGCGCAGGTCGGCGACCGGCTGTTCGCTCGGGTCGAGCCGCTGTCGGTCCGTGACAAGGCCGGCGACTACTTCACGCTCGGCGAGCCCGAGCGGACGCCGCTGGACAGCTTCGACGTCATCCTGCTGCGCCAGGACCCGCCCTTCGACCTGTCCTACATCACCACCACGCATATGCTGGAGCGCATCCACCCCAGGACATTGGTGGTGAACGACCCGGCCGAAGTACGCAACGCGCCGGAGAAGGTGCTCGTCACCAGCTTCCCGCAGTTGATGCCGCCGACCTTGATCACCCGCGACAAGGAAGAGATCAAAGCCTTCCGTGCCGAGCATCAGGATATCGTCATGAAGCCGCTCTACGGCCATGGCGGCGGCGGCGTGTTCCGCATCACCCGCGATGACCTCAATTTCGGTTCGCTCTACGACATGTTCGCGGCCACGTTTCGCGAACCCTGGGTGATCCAGAAATTCCTGCCCGCCGTGAAACAGGGCGACAAGCGCATCCTTCTGGTCGATGGCGAATTCGCCGGCGCCGTCAACCGCGTGCCGGCCGAGGACGATCTGCGCTCCAACATGGTGCGCGGCGGCTCGCCCAAAGCGACCGACCTGACGCCGCGCGAGCGCGAGATCATCGAGACGCTCAAGCCGACGCTCAAATCGCGCGGATTGATCTTTGTCGGCATCGACGTCATCGGCGACTGGCTGACGGAGATCAACGTCACCTCGCCGACCGGTATCCGCGCCGTGAAGAATCTCGGTGGACCGGACGCCGCGGCATTGACCTGGGACGTCATCGAGAGAAAGCGAAAAGCGGGCGCCTGAGCGTCAGGCCCGCTTTTTCTTGGCCGCGAGGCTAGCCGCCTGCGGAAAGCCCGGCTGCCATTCCCGCATCAGTTTCGTTGCCGCCTCTACATTCACCGGCCGGCCGAAATAATAGCCCTGCCCCGTGTCGCAGCCGAGCGCCTTGAGCCAGCCGGCCTGCGCCTGCGTCTCGATGCCTTCCGCGACCGTATGCATGTGCAGCTTGCGCGACAGGTCGACGAGCAGTTCGACGACGAGCTGGCTCGGATGATCGGTGAGCATGCGATCGACGAAAGACTTGTCGATCTTGATCGTGTCCACCGGAAAGCGGATCAAGTGCGTCAGCGACGCAAAGCCGGTGCCGAAATCGTCGAGGGCGACGGTGATACCCTTGCGACGCAGGCTTTCGATGACATGAACGACCTTGTCATCGGTGCCGTCCATGAAGACGCCTTCCGTCACCTCGACCACGATGCGATCGAGCGGCACGCCGGTGGGCTCGAATGCCGCCATCAGGCGCTGCTCGATATCGCCGCGATGGAAATCCGCCGTCGAGAGATTGATGCCGACATGCTGGACATCGAAGCCCGCGCTCAGCCAGCCACGCATGTCGCGCGCGATGTGGCCGAGCATCTGATCGGTCAGGCGAAAGGCGATACTCGGATCCGACAGCGCCGCCTGGAACTGTCCGGCGGAAACAATGGCGCCATTGTCCATTCGAATGCGGGCCAAAGCCTCGAAGCCAAGGATGGTGCCGTCGCTCAACGTGACCAGCGGCTGATAGAACGGCAGAACGCGGGATTCGTTGAGCGCATCGCCAACGGCGCGGATCGTCGACATGCGCGTCGCGATCGACGTTCGCATCTCTCTTTTGAACAGCGCGTAACCGCCGCGGTTGACGGACTTGGCGTGGTAGATCGCGAAGTCGGCATTCTGCCGCAGCAGATCGGGATCGACACCGTCGAGTTCGTAGACGACGCCGCCCATGGTGATCTGCGGCGTGATCGTATAGCCGGCGCAATCGAACGGCGTCTTCATCGCTTCGACGATCCGGTCCGCCGCGGCTGCCAGTTCGGCATGACTGCGGCAACCGTCGATCAGAACGGCAAACTCATCACCGCCAATACGGCTCGCGCCGTTCGGGGCGGCTTCCGACAGCCTTGCGGCGACCTCCTGAATGAGACTGTCGCCGACGACATGGCCCATGGTGTCGTTCGCGATCTTCAGATTGTCGATATCGACGACCAGAAGACCGAACGCCGGGTCCATCGACACGATACGGTCGAACATCATGTCGTCGAAGCTGCGCCGGTTCGGCAGTCCGGTGAGCTGGTCGTAATAGGCGAGAGCGTGATTGCGCTTCTGCGTCAGCGCATGCTCGATGGCGATAGAACACAGGTGAACGCAGGTACTGACGATCGAACGTTCGAACACCGTCGGGCCGCGCTTTTCGCGAAAGTAGAACCCAAAGGCCGCGGCAACACGACCGTCGCGAGTCTTGATCGGGTACGACCAGCAAGCCTGCAATCCGAGCGGCAGGACGAGGTCTCTGTAAGATTCCCACAGCGGGCTGGTGGCGATATCGTCGACTTCGACCGGCTCGCCGCGATAGGCCACCGTGCCGCAGGAGCCGACTTCGGGACCGATTTCAATTCCGGTAATCGATTCGCCGTAACTGGCCGGCAGGCTCGGCGACGCCAGGGCCTTGATCCGGCCTTCGTTCGTGAAACCGACAATGGTGCAGATGGCGCCAGGCGCGAGCGCCTCGGCGCGCAGACACAGACGTTCGGCGATGACTTCGAAGCGCTCGCCCGTCACCATGGCTTCCAGAATTTCGGTCTGGAGCGCGTGAAGCGAAACGTTGTCGGAATTGGTCACGGGCCTACTCGCTTACATAGTACTGCGAGCAAATAACCACGACCGGTATTAATGCTACGAAAACACGGATGCTTGCCTAAGTTAAGATAACGAGCATCTGTTTTATTTTAATGTTGCATTCACCTCGATGCATTTGCGCCGATCCATGGCGCTCAAGGCAAAGCACGACGTCGCTCACCCCACGGAATTACCGCAGAGCGTGCGTTAAGCCGCCTCCTGCTCAAAACCCGCGATCGAAAAGACGACTCGCTGGCGACCGAGCTGAACGTGCTGAAGCTCCCAGATCAATTCCTCGACGTCCTGATTGGCGGCCTCGGCCTCGAGGCGCGCGCGCCGGGCTTCGAGAAGGTCGTTTTGCATTCTGGTGCGATCGATCATGACACTCACTCCGGGTTGAGCCGCGAATGGAGGTATCTTAATCGAGTCGTTTTGTTCTGCAAATGTTCTTGTCGCTCTCCACAACTTCGGCTACACTTAAAAGTAGTGGCGAGGGCAACATGGTCCAACGGGTCGCAACCGTAGCATTCGAGGGCATCGAAGCCCGCGCCGTGGACGTCCAGGTGCAGGTCGCGCCGGGGCTGCCGGCCTTCAATATCGTCGGCCTGCCCGACAAGGCCGTGTCCGAGGCCAAGGAACGGGTTCGCGCTGCCCTGATTGCTTCGGGGCTCGCATTGCCGGCGCGACGCATCACCGTGAACCTGGCGCCCGCGGACATGCCCAAGGAGGGCAGCCATTTCGACCTGCCGATCGCACTTGGTCTGATGGCGGCGATCGGCGCCATCCCGCCGGACGCGCTGGCCGGGTTCACCGTGCTCGGCGAACTCGGTCTCGACGGCTCCATTGCCGCGGTGGCCGGCGTGCTGCCGGCGGCCATCGGCGCCAATGCGCGCGGCTACGGCCTGATCTGCCCGCAGGCCTGCGGCGCCGAGGCTGCGTGGGCCAGCCCCGAAATCGAGATCATCGCCGCGCAATCGCTGATCCAGCTCGCCAATCACTTCCGCGGCACGCAGGTGCTGACGCGGCCAACCCCGAAGATCCGCGAAGTCGAGGGCTTGCCGCCCGATCTTGCCGACATCAAGGGCCAGGAAAGCGCCAAGCGCGCGCTCGAAGTAGCCGCCGCCGGCGGCCATAACCTGTTGATGGTCGGCCCGCCGGGCGCCGGCAAGTCGATGCTGGCGGCGCGATTGCCGTCGATCCTCCCGCCTTTGTCGCCGACCGAGTTGCTGGAAGTCTCGATGATCGCCTCGGTGGCGGGCGAGATCGAGGGGGGCGCGCTCACCAACCGCCGGCCATTCCGCGCGCCGCATCATTCGGCCTCGATGCCGGCGCTGGTCGGCGGCGGCCTGCGGGCGCGACCCGGCGAAGTGTCGCTGGCGCATAACGGCGTGCTGTTTCTCGACGAGATGCCGGAGTTTTCCGGCCAGGTGCTCGACTCGCTGCGTCAGCCGCTCGAGACCGGCGAAGTCGCCATCGCCCGCGCCAATCACCGTGTCACTTATCCGGCGCGCTTCATGCTCGTCGGCGCCATGAATCCGTGCCGCTGCGGCCGCGCCAACGATCCGGGTTTTGCCTGCAACCGCGCGCCCAATGTGCGCTGTGCCGCCGATTACCAGGGCCGCTTGTCCGGCCCGCTGATCGACCGTATCGACCTGCACATCGAAGTGCCGGCGGTCACCGCCGCCGATCTCATTCTGCCGCCGCCGTCCGAAGGCAGCCGCGAGGTCGCCGCGCGGGTCGCCCGCGCCCGCGACATCCAGGCGGAACGTTACGCGGCGCATGGGGCACCGCATGTCCGCTGCAATGCACAGGCGAACGGTCCGCTGCTCGAAGAAGTCACCCGCACCGATGCCGGCGGCACCAAGCTACTGCGCGATGCCGCCGATCGCATGCAGTTATCGGCGCGCGGCTATCATCGCGTTCTGCGCGTGGCGCGCACGCTCGCCGACCTCGACGGCGCGACGAGCGTCGGCCGGGTGCATCTGGCCGAGGCGCTGTCGTATCGCGCCCTGGCCGACGATCTGCGGCGCGCGGCCTAGCTCACGGCCAGGCGCCTCAGGCCGCTCGCGCCAGTGCCGTCGGTGTGCCGGCTGCCGGGCGTTGATCTAAGGCATCCGGCAAGCCGGCTTGGTTGATGCTGAAGAACTCGATCTGCTCGTCCATGGCGCGGGCCTGATCCTCGAGCGACCGTGCGGTCGATGCGTTCTCTTCCACCAGCGCCGAGTTCTGCTGCGTGACCGTGTCCATTTGCGTCAGCGCCTTGTTGATCTGCTCGATGCCTGAGGCCTGTTCGGCACTCGCGGTAGCAATATCGTCGATGATGGACGCCACTTCCCGGATCGAGGTTACGATCTCGCCGAGCGAAGCGCCGGCGCGGTTGACCAGATCGACGCCGTCCTTGACCTCGGCGCCTGACCTGGTGATGAGATCCTTGATGTCCTTGGCTGCCTGAGACGACCGCTGCGCCAGACTGCGCACCTCGGACGCAACGACGGCAAAACCACGGCCGGCTTCCCCAGCGCGAGCCGCTTCGACCGCGGCATTGAGTGCGAGCAGGTTGGTCTGCCGCGCGATTTCATCGATCACGCTAATGATATCGGAAATTTTGCGCGAGGATTCCTCGATCTGCGCCATGGCACTCACGGCATTGGCGACAACCTCGCCGCCCCGATTGGCCACGCTCTGGGTGGCCTTGGCCTGCGTGGCGGCTCGCAGGGCGTTGTCGGCATTCGATTTCACGATTGACGAGATCTGTTCCATCGACGCGGCGGTTTCCTCGATCGTCGCCGCCTGTTCTTCTGTACGCTGCGACAGATCCGTCGTGCTGGCAGAGATTTCGACCGACGCGCTGGTCACGTCACGCGCCGATTTTTTTACAGCGCCGATCACCTGATTGAGTCGATCGTTGGCAGTGTTGAGATAGTCCCGCAGATGCCGGTATTCGGGCGGCATCTGCTGCGTGATACGCGAGGTCAGATTGCCGCTCGCCAGGCTTTCGAGGCCTTGTCCAAGAATCTGAAGCGGGTTGATGAGGCGGCGAACGATCGCGACGATGCCGACGATCAAGAGCAGAAACAACGCGGCATCGACGGCGGCGACGGACCAGATGGCAATCTGGCCCTGATCGGATGCCTCGGCTTCCACATTCACGGCAAGCGCATTGGCTGCGTTGACGATCTCGTCGATTACTTCGCGATGCGCCCGGTAAATCTCCGTGAGTTCGCCATAAGCCGCCATGGCCGCCGCGCGGTCTTGACGTTCCAAGCTCGGCACGAGCTTGCCGTCGAATACCGTCCAGAACTTGCCGGCATGCGCGTGCGATGCCTCGGTCAGCTTGTCGCGGATGGTGCCGTCGAGATTCGATGCCTGCCAGAACGTGCGGCGCGTATCGTAATCCTTGCGCAGCTCGGCCATCCGTTTCTTGACGTCGGCAACCGGCGCATCAAGGTGAGCGGCCCTGGTTGCTTCAAGATACGGCTCGATGATGTAGAGGGGCGGCGGCAGAATGTCCGCCACCAGATCCTTCGCCTGAATGATTTTGTCATAGGTTGCGCTGCCAATGCGCACCTTCGTCATGGAGTAGGCACTGATTGCGACGGCAATACCGATGCCAAGGGCCATGGCAAGGCCGAATGCGAACAAAGTGCCCACCGATTTCGTGCGGCGCGTGTAGACTTGCGAAAGTGACATGCGTGCAACCTTTCCACGAGGCACTTGCCACGCGTCGAGGACGCTGGCGTTTAAAATCGGTTAGCCAATATGAAGGCTATTTATTAAATAACTTGACGATGAAAGACGGCCTCTCCTGCGCGGTATTGTACAGTAATTTTGTGTATATTTGGCGCCCGGCCCTTCCACCTGGTTCGGCAACGTGACGAGCTTTCATTCATTGTTCAGGCGCTTAACCGCGCTTTCACTACGACGCGATGTCGTTCCGAAAGAAACCATCGAATAGCAAGGATTGCTGGGCGAAATAGCCCCGCATGGCTCAAGTCAAAACCCGCAAGCCCGCACCGACCCATTCGCGCAACACCGCGGCGCTCATCCTGTTCGGCCGCTCGGCCGTCATCACTCTGTCGGTCATTTCCGGCGCGCTCGGTTTTCTGGCCGGCATCCGCCTGTCGAGCCCCGATTACGACCCACACAGCTATGCCATCGGCACTGGCGCGCTGTTTGCCGCCGCCTGCGCCGTCATCGCGTTCCTGCTCTATCGCCGCCGTATCGCCAAGAACCGCCGGCGCGATCTCGAACTTCGTATCGATGAATTATCCGACCAGCTTTGGGAAGCACGCGAAGCGGAAGTGCGCGCCCGCGGAATGCTCGAAGCGCAAGGCGACCTCATCCTGCGCCGTGACGCCCAGGGCCTTGTAACTTACGCTAACGAAGCCTGGTGCCGCTTCGCCGGCCAGGATCATTCAGACGTGATCGGCAGGGCACCGGCACTCACCATTATCGAGCAAACCGAGATCGCCATTCTGGACGACGGCACCCGCGCCCAGGACCAGAAGATCGACACGCCGCTCGGTCCACGCTGGGTCGCCTGGCGCGACGTCACCGTGCGAACCGAAAATGGCACCGAAACGCAAAGCGTCGGGCGCGACGTCACCGATCGCGCCGAAGCCCGCGCGCTTGCCGAAGCAGCGAGCCGCGCCAAATCGCGATTTCTCGCCACCGTCAGTCACGAGATTCGCACGCCGCTCAATGGCGTCATCGGCATGACCGATCTGTTGCTCGACACGCCACTGACGCCCGAGCAACTCAACTACGCCAAGGCCGCCAAGGCATCCGGCGAAACGTTGTTGGCGCTGATCGAAGAAGTGCTCGATTTTTCGAAAATCGAAGCGGGCAAGCTCGAACTGTCATCCGCACCTTTCGCGCTGTTGCCGCTCGTGGAGGAAACCATCGAATTGCTGGCGCCCCGCGCGCACAGCAAGAGCATCGCCATCAGCTCGTTCGTCGATGAGCGTCTGCCGGCAACGGTCACAGGCGACGCTACGCGCCTGCGCCAGGTGTTGCTGAACCTCGCCGGCAATGCCGTGAAGTTCACCGAGAGCGGGGGTGTCACCGTCATCGTCGAACCCGGCACTGGCGGTCATGAAGTGCGCTTCTCGGTGCGCGACACCGGCATCGGGCTGGCGCCCGAGGATCAGGCGCGCATCTTCCGCGATTTCGAACAGGCCGACACGTCGTCGACGCGCAAATACGGCGGTACCGGACTGGGCCTCGCCATCTCGAAACGCATCGTCGAAGCAATGCACGGCACACTCCAGGTCGACAGCGCCCCGGACCAGGGCTCAACCTTTTCTTTCTCGGTCGAATTGCCGCCGGCGGAAATTAAAGCCGGCGCGCCGTTCAAGGCGCCCGATCTTAAAGGCCAAAGCGCGCTGATCGTCGCTTCGACCTATATCGAAGGCGAAGTGCTGGCGCGCCGGCTCGATGCCTGGGGCATGGCGACGCAAATCGAGGTCGGCAATGCCGCCGACGCCGCGCGCCATCTTGCCGAAGAACATTTCGACACGCTGATCGTCGATGGTTCGCTCGCCCAAGCGATGATTACCAATGGCGATATCGCAGCGGACGCGACGCGGTGCATTGTGCTGATCAATCCGGGCGAGCGCGCCGAATTGCCGGCGCTGAAGGCCGCGGGCTTCACCGGCTATCTGGTGAAGCCGGTGCGCGCCGCCTCGCTCGCCGCCCGCTTTGCCGGGCAGGACACATTCGATGTCGCCAAAGCAGCCGAGCCGGCGCCGCAGGACGAGCCGGCCGCCCCGCCCGGCGGCGGGCTCAACGTGCTTCTGGCCGAAGACAATCCCATCAATGTCATGCTGACCCGCGCGCTTCTGACGCGGCTCGGCCACCGCGTCACCACGGTCGGCGACGGCGCCAGCGCTGTGCTGGCGTGGAGCGCAGGTTTAGAGAGCGGGAATCGGTTCGATCTCATCCTCATGGACGTGCAAATGCCGGGCATGGATGGGCTCGAGGCCATGCGCCGCATTCGCGTCAGCGAGGCCGAAATCAAGGCCGTCGCACAGGAGGCATTTCGCCCGGTGCCTGTGATCGCGCTAACCGCGAACGCGTCCGACGACGACCGGGCGGCCTGCATCGCCGCCGGCATGGACGCCGTTCTCACCAAACCGCTCGACCGCCAGCGCCTCATCGACGAACTCGGCCGGCTTGCCGGGCGAGCCTCGATGGCGGCCTGACCTGCGTCAACCGGGCTTCCCCAAATCGTCATAATTCCGTATTCGAGGCATGGTGTATCACTGCACCGGGATGCTGGGCCGCGATTCGCCGGTCTTAAATCGGGACGAATTGCTCCCTATTTCCACGCCTATGACGACGAGCTCCCAAAGGGACCCATCCATGATGCGCGACAGCGCCAACCCGACGCGTAACCCCTTCAGCCGCCGCCGCGCGGCTCCCGCGGCGCCTGGCCTGATCTCGTCGCTGCAGGCCTATGGCGGCCTGCAGGCCTGGGCGGCACGAGCGCATCGCCCGCTGCAATCGCTCGGCCGGATAGGCTCGCTGGAAGTCCGCCTCGCCCAGACCGCCGCCGAAGTGCGGCAGGCGCAAAAGCTGCGTTATCGGGTGTTCTACCAGGAAGGCGCCGCCATCCCTAACCCGGGCCGGCTGTTCGCGCGCCGCGACGTCGACGGCTACGACGCCATCTGCGACCACCTCTTGGTGCTCGATCATGCCGCGCGCGAGGGCGGTCCCGGCAACCGGCCAGCCGTCGTCGGCACCTATCGCCTGCTCCGCCAATCGCTCGCCGAGGATCACGGCGGCTTCTACACCGCCGGCGAGTTTGACATCAGCGGCCTGATCGCGCGCCACCGCAATTTGCAATTCCTCGAGCTCGGCCGCTCCTGCGTGCTGGCGCCGTATCGCAACAAGCGCACGGTCGAGCTGCTGTGGCACGGCATCCACGCCTACGTCACGCAGAACCGCTGCGACGTCATGATCGGCTGCGCCAGCCTCGACGGCACCGAGCCCAAGCGCCTGGCGCTGCCGCTGTCGTTCCTGCATCACTATGCCCGCGCGCCGGAGGAATGGCGCGCGCAGGCGTTGCCCGAGCGCTATGTCGAGATGAACCGCATCTCGAAGGAATCGATCGATCCGAAGGAGGCGCTGCGCCAGTTGCCGCCGCTGGTGAAGGGCTATCTGCGTCTTGGCGCCTATATCGGCGACGGCGCCGTGGTCGACCACGAGTTTGGCACCACCGACGTGCTGATCGTGCTGCCGGTGTCAGCGATCAAGCAGCGCTATATCGAACACTTCGACCCGGGCCGCAGGGCGGCCTAATTAGCCGGAATCTGTCATCTCCCGCGAAAGCGGGCGATCCAGTACTCGCAATCGCCACGACTCAATCTTTGCGGCCGGTGGCTACTGGGTTCCCGCCTTCGCGGGGACGACGGCGCAGGGCTACAGCCTCCGCAACGACACCTGATCGATCTGGTGCGAGCCGGCCTTCTTGAGAATGAGATCGGCGCGCTGTCGCGTCGGCAGGATGTTCTCGTGCAGGTTCACGAGATTGATGCGCTCCCAGATCGACACCGCGGTCTTCACCGCTTCATCGTCTGACAAGTTCGAATAGCGATGGAAGTATGACTTCGGATCGCGGAAGGCTGTGCCGCGCAAGGTGAGAAAGCGGTCGACGTACCAGCCCTTGAGCACGTCCTCATCAGCATCGATGTAGACCGAGAAATCGAAGAAATCGGAGACGAAGGGAATGGCCTTGCCATCCTTCGGCAGACGTCCGGTCTGCAATACGTTGAGACCTTCGACGATGAGAATGTCCGGCCGGTTCACTTCGATCCACTGGTTCGGCACCACGTCGTAGATCAGATGCGAATAGATCGGCGCGCGCGCAGGACGCTTGCCTGCCTTCACGTCGGAGAGAAAACGCAGCAGAGTCGCCAGATCGTAGCTTTCCGGAAAGCCCTTCTTCTCCATCAGGCCTTCGCGATCGAGCACCGCGTTCGGAAACAGAAAGCCGTCGGTGGTGATGAGATCGACCTGCGGCGAGCCGGGCCAGCGCGCGAGCAGTGCCTGCAGGACGCGCGCCGTGGTCGATTTACCGACCGCGACCGAGCCGGCGACGCCGATGATGAACGGCATCTTCTCGTCCTCGACGCCGAGGAACCGCTCCTGCGCGCGGAACAGCCGCTGCGTCGCCGTGACGTAGAGCGACAAAAGTCGCGACAGCGGCAGATAGATGTCCTCGACTTCTTTGATGTCGAGTCGGTCATGCAGCGAGCGCAGCCGCGTCACCTCGTCGGAGGTCAGCGTCATCGGCGCGTCTTCGCGCAGCGCCGCCCATTCAGCCCGCGAGAAGCTGCGGTAGGGCGAGAGATTGTCGTCGATCCGCTGTTCCATTACTGCATTCGTCGTTGTGGCGCTCGCTGCGCCTAGCCCTTCGGCCTGGACGCTTTCTCGGCATGGCCCGATTGCGCGGTGCGCCGGTCGAGCTCGGCCTCGACATCGGCAAGCGATACACCGCGCACCTTCATCAGCACCATGAGATGATAGATGAGATCGGCGGCTTCCGACACGAGCCGGCTCTTGTCTTCCTGCACAGCCGCTATGGCCGTTTCGAAGGCCTCTTCGCCCATCTTCTTGGCGCAATGCGCCGCGCCCTTGTCGATCAGCGCGCGCGTATAGGACTGCTCGGCGCTGGCGCGCGCGCGTTCCTCAATGCGTTTTTCCAGGTCGGCGAGGGTGAACTGGGTCATGGGGGCCAATTAGCAGGTTCTTGAATTGCCGTCATTCCGAACCTTTCCCGGCCTCATGGTGAGGAGCCTCGCGCAGCGAGGCGTCTCGAACCATGCGGCCGCCCTATCCTTCGAGGCGCGGGCTACGCCCGCTCCTCAGGATGAGGCGGATTACGGGTCCAGCCGCATCGGCAGGCCGGCCTTGGCCATGTAATCCTTGGCTTGGCGCACCGAATACTCGCCGAAATGGAAGATCGAGGCCGCCAGTACCGCAGTGGCATGGCCGTCGCGGATGCCGGCCACCATGTGATCGAGATTGCCGACACCGCCCGAGGCGATCACCGGCACCGGCACTGCATCCGCCACCGCGCGCGTCAGCGCGATATCGAAGCCGGACTTGGTGCCGTCCCGGTCCATCGAGGTCAGCAGAATTTCACCGGCGCCCAGCGACACCACCTCGCGCGCATAGGCCACCGCATCAAGCCCGGTCGGATTGCGGCCGCCATGGGTGAAGATTTCCCAGCGAGCGGGTTCGCCGTCGTTCGACACTTTCTTGGCGTCGATGGCGACGACGATGCACTGGTCGCCGAACTTCTCCGCCGCTTCCTTCACAAAAGCGCGCCGGTTCACGGCGGCTGTATTGATCGACACCTTGTCGGCGCCGCAAGTGAGCAGCTTGCGGATATCCTCGACAGTACGAACGCCACCGCCGACGGTGAGCGGCATGAAGCAGGCTTCCGCAGTGCGCGTCACTACATCGAAGATGGTGTCGCGGTTCTCGTGGCTGGCGGTGATGTCGAGGAAACAGAGCTCGTCAGCGCCGGCGGCATCGTAAGCCACCGCCGCCTCGACCGGATCGCCGGCATCGCGCAGATCGACGAAGTTGACGCCCTTGACGACTCGGCCGTCTTTCACGTCGAGACAGGGAATGACGCGGACTTTGAACATCAGCGGTTTGCCTCGGCATCGCGGATCATGCGAAGCGCTTCCGGCACGTCGAGCCGGCCGTCATAGATGGCGCGGCCGGCAATGGCACCTTCCAGCTTGCGCGCACGCGGCTCCAGCAGGGTGCGGATATCGTCCATCGAGGCGAGACCGCCCGAGGCAATCACCGGAATGGAAATCGCTTCGGCGAGCGCGATGGTCGCATCCCAGTTGATACCCTTGAGCATGCCGTCACGCGCGATGTCGGTGTAAATGATTGCCGCCACGCCGGCGTCTTCGAAACGCCGCGCGATGTCGAGCACGGTCAGCTCGGACGCTTCGGCCCAGCCCTCGACGGCAACCTTGCCGTCGCGCGCATCGAGGCCGACGGCAACGCGGCCGGGATACTTCCTGGCGGCTTCCTTGACGAAGGCGGGATCGCGCACCGCCGCGGTGCCGATGATGACGCGATCGACGCCCTTGCCGAGCCAGCCCTCAACGGTCGCCATGTCGCGCACGCCTCCGCCGAGCTGCACCGGAATGCCGATGGTCTCAAGAATGCGGTCGACGGCGTCGGCATTCACCGGCTTGCCGGCAAAGGCGCCGTCGAGATCGACGATGTGCAGATAGCGGAAGCCCTGCATCTCGAAGGCGCGCGCCTGCGCCGCCGGATCGCGATGAAACACGGTGGCGCGCGCCATGTCGCCTTGTTCCAGGCGCACGGCGAGGCCCTCTTTCAGGTCGATGGCGGGAAAGAGAATCATGGCATCCACTTCAAAAAGTTCGCGATCAGCCGCAGGCCGAGCTTTTGGCTCTTCTCGGGATGAAATTGCGTGCCGACCATGTTGTCGCGCCCGATGATGGCCGTGACCGGTCCGCCGTAATCGGCCTGCGCAACCAAATCGTCCTTTCGCGCCGTCCTGAACGCATAGGAGTGGACGAAATAGGCGTGCAGGCCGTCCGGCCCGAGCGGAATTTCGTCGAGCAGCGGATGCATCGTCTTGAGATCGAGGGTGTTCCAGCCCATGTGCGGGATCTTGAGTGAGGCATCGGACGGCGCGATCTTGTCGACCTCGCCCGCAATCCAGCCGAGCCCTGGCGTCACCTGATATTCAAGACCGCGCTCGGCCATCAACTGCATGCCGACGCAAATGCCGAGGAACGGCTTGCCACGCTGCAACACCGCCTCGTTCAAGGCTTCGACCATGCCGGGAATTTCAGTGAGCCCGCGCCGGCAATCGGCATAGGCACCGACGCCGGGCAGCACAATACGCGTCGCGTCTTTCACATCGTCAGGCTTAGACGTCACGAGTATTTTCTGATTGTGCCCGCTCTCACGCGCGGCGCGTTCGAACGCCTTGGCCGCCGAGTGCAGATTGCCCGAGCCGTAATCGACAATGGCAACGCTCATCGCGACGTCCCCAGGGAAGAATTGCCCGGCTCGGGGAACAGGCCAATGACGTCGGACGACGACGGCGAACCGCGCAGCACCGGCGCCGCATAGACGGTGGTCGACTCAAAGGACTTGTTGTTCACCGCCGCGCCTTGCTGCCACGCCGCGAAGAAGCGGCGCTCCGCCAGTTCCTCGTCCTCGGCGACGACAAAACCAAGCGTCTTCCATTTGCGCCGCTGCAAGGTCCAGCGCTGGATGGTCGCCGCCTCGAAACCGATGACGATGGCGAGCATGACCTCCACGATGACGCGTCCCGTTGACGGCACCTTCGCCCAGGCCATACCGAATTCGAGCGCAACAGTCGCGATGACGTAAAGGATCAACGCCACCCACAGCCGCTTGGCGATGAACCACAGCGGCGGCAGCAGGAACGCCCAGAAATGGAATCCGTCGCGCACAAAGACAAAGCGTTCCGGTTGGGTAACGCTCTCATTTTTCCGCCGCGGCGGTTCGTGCACGGTGTAGGTGGGCATTGGTTTACTCGTTACACTTTCTGTCATGCTCCGCGAAGGCGGAGCATCCAGCTCTGAAGGGGAAGCGCTGGATCGTCCGCTTTCGCGGACGATGACGCTCTCAATTCCCCAGCGTTCCCTTCGTGGACGGCACTTCGTCCTTGGTGCGCTCGTCGATCGCGACGGCGTTGCGCAGGCAGCGCGCCAGACCCTTGAAGCACGACTCGGCGATATGGTGATCGTTCGTGCCGTACAGGCATTCGACATGGAGCGTCACGCCCGCATTCATGGCGAATGCCTGGAACCATTCCTGCACCAGCTCGGTGTCGAATTGGCCGACCTTGTCGCGGCCGAACTCGGCCTTGAACACCAGGAACGGGCGGCCGGAAATATCGAGCGCGACGCGAGTCAGCGTCTCATCCATCGGCATGTGGACGTCGGCGTAACGGCCGATGCCCTTCATGTCGCCTAGCGCCTGCTTCACCGCCTGGCCGAGCGCGATGCCGGTGTCCTCCGCGGTGTGGTGGAAATCGATGTGCAGATCGCCGATTGCCTTGACCGTCATGTCGATGCGCGAATGGCGCGCCAGGAGGTCGAGCATATGGTCGAGGAAACCGATACCGGTCGCAATCTGAGAACGGCCCTTGCCGTCGAGATCGACTGTGACCTCGATGTCGGTTTCCTTGGTCTTGCGCTTGATGGTGGCGATGCGCATTGCGGCTAAATCCTCGTTTCGGCGGCCTTTTATCAGGGGTTGCGGGGTTATGCCACAGGTGGCCTTTCGCGTTCCTTTCGCGCCTTTGGCCGGTTTGCAAACGCCGTCCGGCGTGCCTAGATGACGGAAATTGCAGGGGTAAAGCCTCATGTCCTCCCAAGAATTGCCGTCCTGGCACGGCACGACCATCCTGACCGTCCGCAAAGGCGGCACGGTGGTGATCGGCGGCGACGGCCAGGTCTCGATCGGCCAGACCATCGTCAAGGCCAACGCGAAGAAAGTGCGCAAGCTCGGAAAAGGCGATGTGATCGGCGGCTTCGCCGGCGCGACGGCGGACGCGTTCACCTTGTTCGAGCGGCTCGAATCCAAGCTCGAGCAGTATCCGGGGCAGTTGCTGCGCGCCGCGGTGGAGCTCGCCAAGGACTGGCGCACCGACCGCTACCTGCGCCGGTTAGAGGCCATGATGATCGTCGCCGACGCCCAGGCGTCACTGGTGCTCACCGGCAATGGCGACGTTCTGGAGCCGGAAATGGGCGTCGCCGGAATCGGTTCGGGCGGCAATTATGCGCTCGCTTCCGCCCGCGCCTTGCTCGACACCGATGCCACTGCCGAGACCATCGTGCGCAAGTCGCTCGATATCGCCGCCGACATCTGCGTCTACACCAACCGCAATGTGACGATTGAGAGTCTGAAGGGCTGACCGTCATGCCCCGCGCAGGCGGGGCATCCAGCACTTAGTCGAGGGCTGGATCGTCCGCCTTCGCGGACGATGACAAAGTGAGTGAATGGCACCATGACCGACTTCTCTCCCCGCGAAATCGTTTCCGAACTAGACCGCTTCATCGTCGGCCAGCACGACGCCAAACGCGCCGTGGCCATCGCGCTGCGCAACCGCTGGCGCCGCCAGCAGCTCGACGAGAAATTGCGCGAGGAAGTGCTGCCGAAGAACATCCTGATGATCGGACCGACCGGCGTCGGCAAGACCGAGATTTCGCGGCGCCTCGCCAAGCTCGCCGGCGCGCCATTCCTCAAAGTGGAAGCCACCAAGTTCACCGAAGTCGGCTATGTCGGCCGCGACGTCGAGCAGATCATCCGTGACCTCGTCGAGATTGCGATCACGCTAACGCGCGACAAAAAACGCAAGGACGTCCAGGTCCGCGCCGAACAGGCCGCGGAAGAGCGCGTGCTCGATGCGCTGGTCGGCCCCGGTTCGGGGCCATCCACACGCGAGAGCTTCCGCCGCAAGCTGCGCGCCGGCGAATTGAACGACAAGGAAATAGAGATCGAGCTGCAGGCCGGCGCCCAGGGCATGCCGATGTTCGAAATTCCGGGCATGCCGGGCGCGCAGATGGGTGCCATCAATATCGGCGATATTTTCGGCAAACTCGGCGGCGGCCGCACCAAGACGCGGCGCGTCACCGTGGAAGAGTCGCATCCGATCCTGCTCAACGAGGAAAGCGACAAGCTGCTGGACAACGATCAGCTCGTGCAGGAAGCGGTCCGCGCCGTCGAGCAGAACGGTATCGTGTTCCTCGACGAGATCGACAAGATCGCCGGCAGCGAACGCCGCGGCGGCGCCGACGTGTCACGCGAGGGCGTGCAGCGCGACCTGCTGCCGCTGATCGAAGGCACCACGGTCAACACCAAGCACGGCCCGGTGAAGACCGACCACATCCTGTTCATCGCCTCGGGCGCCTTCCATATTTCCAAGCCGTCGGACCTGCTGCCCGAGCTGCAGGGCCGGCTGCCAATCCGCGTCGAATTGAAGGCGCTGACGCGCGACGACTTCCGCCGCATCCTCACCGAGCCGGAGGCATCGCTGATCAAGCAGTATGTCGCGCTGCTCGGCACCGAAGGCGTGACGCTCGATTTCTCCGAAGACGCCATCGACGCGATCGCCGATGTCGCGGTTTCGGTGAATGCCTCGATCGAGAACATCGGCGCGCGGCGCTTGCAGACCGTGATGGAACGCATTCTCGACGACATTTCCTTTGCCGCCACCGACCGCGCCGGCGAAACCGTCCGCATCGATGCCGCCTATGTCGACAAGCACATCGGCGACCTGGCCAAGAACGCCGACCTGTCCCGTTTCATCCTGTAGCTCGCGCGCAGCCGTTTAACCTGCCCGCGATCCCATGGGTCGGCGGGTGGCTGTGCCATGTCTTTAATTTATCGCTACAATTAACGGTTGCGGTACCACCGGACTTTTACGGGTACCGGTTAGGAATAAATATTCAAGCGGAGCTTAAGCCATGGCCGCGGGCAGCCGGGGCAAGAGAGACACCCATTCGACGACAGAGCGCGCCTCGCCGGGCGCGCATCTCAGGGCCGTGCTTAAACGCCTCGGCCTCGATCAGGTGGCAGTCAGCAAGGCGACCGGCGTGTCACGGCAGTCGGTCAACAACATCGTCAACGGCCGCCAGCCAATCTCGCGGGCCATGGCCGGCAAGCTCGGCCGCCTGACCGGGCACAGCTCGGACTACTGGCTCGGCGAATGGTTCGGCGAAAGCCGCCCGCCCCGGCGAGGAGGCGCCGCCGCCCCCCTGGTCAATCACGAGATTGCCCGCGCGGTGCGGAAAGGCGTCATTGCCATTGAGCCTTTTGCGGTCGGCCATTTGCGCACAGCGTCGATCGACCTCACGCTCGGCGATGACATCGTCGTGGGGGGAGACAAGGTCGATCTTGCGCACAAAAAGCATATCAGTCTCAAGCCGGGTTGCGCCCTGCGGGCGACCACCGCGGAGATCGTCGAGTTGCCCTACGACTATCTCGGCCGCTTCGGCGCCGTCCCCAGGCTGACCGACGGCTGTGTCATCCTGTCGGGCGCCCTGCACATCGAACCCGGCTTCAAGGGGCCGGTGCGCTTCGTTCTGTTCAACGCCGGTCCCACTCCCTTTCCGCTGCGCCTGGGTGAAACGATCGGCACACTGGAAGTGATCTCGCTCTCGGCAGAACCCGACCGCCCTGAGGTTGTGTCAAAGAAACTATAAAATTTTCTTGACACATGTAATGTGTCGCCTCCTATACTCATGGTTGTAGATTGATGAGTGCAGCCAATTACAAGGGGGATTTGGCGAGATGCGGAAACGCGGGAAAGGTGAAGCGTTCGGGGGTGCCATCCTCCAGCGTCAGGAGGTCGAGGCCGACGTCCTCGAGATTTGGATCGTGGCGTCGCGGCTGCTCGGACGGCTCACCGAAACGACCCTGCCGCGCACTCGCCGCAAAGCGAGGCCGCGCGGCCGGACCGTTCGCGCCAGAAAGGCAACGACATCGCGCTCCGTGCTTATTCCTTGATGGTTGTCGTCGGATCCGTCAGCGCCACCGGATCGGATGCCGGGAAGGTTTCGATCAATCCTTCTTCCAGCTCGCGCTCGATCATCGCCTTCTTTGCCGTCCTTCGTGGCGACGGCGCTTTGGCGACAGGCTTCTTCTTCGTTTTCCTGACCGCCTTCTTGACGACTTTCTTCGCAGTTCTCTTGGTCTTCTTTGGCGACGACCGCTTCGCGGTCTTTGCCACTTTGGCGACTTTCTTCTTGCTCGTCCTGGTCTTCAGCTTCTTCTTGCGCTTGGCCATGTTCGGTCTCCTTGACCTGGTTTCGGTCAATCCCGGGCGCGCCGCACCCGGACATAAAGCGCGCCTTCGCCGCCATGCGCGATATGCGCATCCTCGAAGCCGACAACATAATCCCGAAACTCGGGCAACGACAGCCATTGCGGCACCTGCCGCCGCAACACGCCACGCTCCCTGCCCTCCTCATGGCTCCCGGCTTTGCCTTTGCCGGTGATCACCAGCACCAGACGCGCATCACGCGCACTCGCCGTGCGCAGGAACCGCAACAGCGCGTGATGCGCCTCGCTTTGCGTCAATCCGTGCAGATCGAGCCGCGCATCGATCTCGTGCCTGCCGCGCGCCACGTTACGCCTGGCGCGGCGTGACAAAGGCGGCGCGATCGGCGCGGGTTTTGGCGGCGCCGGCGCGATCAGCGTTTCCGGATGCTGGGGTATAGGCTTTGATTTGGATTTGGACGCAGCCGGCGGCACTACCAGCGCGGCCGGCTCAGGTTCGCTTTGCGCTTCTTCAGGCCGCAGCGGCTTCATACTCTGCGTCACGGCCGACCACAGCACCCGCTCTTCGTAAGTCAAAATGCGGCGCCTGCCATCGCGGCTCATGATGCAGGCCTGTCACGGCCGCGAAGCGACGTCGGCAACAACCGCGCTCCGTCGCGGCTTGGGCAGCGGCACTTCCCTGGCGAGCGCGCCGGAGCCGACCAGCGTTACCTCGAGCGGGACCAGCATCACGAAGCGGCCGAACTGCTTCACGCGGCCGGCGATGCTGCCGACGTCGTTGCCGAAACCGAAATAAATATCCGCGCGCGCGGGACCAAGAATGGCCGAGCCGGTATCCTGCGCAATCATCAGCTGACGCAGCGGCGTCTCGGGCTTCTCATTCGCGATCGGCAGTTCGGCGTCGATCCAGACCGGCGTGCCGTAGACATGCAGCGACTTGTCGACCGCAACCGAGCGCATCGGTGTCAGCGGGACGCCTTGCGCGCCGATACATTCCTCGTGTTCGGCAAGCGGCTGCTCCTGGAAGAACACGAAAGAGCGGTTCTTGCGCCGCAGCTCCCGGCCCTCTTCCGGATTGGCTTCCATCCAGTCACGGATGCGATCCATCGACATGTCTTCCTTGGCGATGATGCCGCGATCGATCAGGTCACGCCCGACCGGCGTATACGGATGGCCGTTGCTGGCGATGTAGTTGAGCCGCATGGTCTTGCCGTCGTCGAGGCGCACCCGCGTCGAGCCCTGGATCTGCGCGAAGAAAAGATCGATCGGATTTTTCACCCAGCAGATTTCGAGACCCTTGCCGGCGAGCGCACCTTCTTCGATCTTTGTGCGATCGAGATGCGCAAACACCTTGCTCAGCTTCGCTTTGATGGCCTGGAGCGGCGCCGTGTAGATCGGCACCTTGTATTCGTCGGTGCGTGTGCGCGAGCCGAGGACTTCGGATTCATAATAGCCGGTAAAGAAACCTTCGCCCTGGCCGGTGGCGGCGACGCGATAGGCTTTGAATTCTTCTTCGAAAAAGGCACGGGCCTTGTCGCGATCGAGCCGGCCGAGCGTGAGCGCCTTCGTGCAGGCCGTGTAGAGACCACCATAAATCGGCTTGGCCTTGCGCATCTTCGGCGTGCCGTGACGGATGGCGCCGCAGCTCTTCAGAAAGGACGCAAAAGCTGCGGCATGATCGTCGTCTTCCCAGCCGGCGAGTGCGGCAAATTCAACCGGCTCAACCGCGGCCTTGGGCAAGGTCACGGTCTGCTGTTTGGAATTGGCGTTAGCGGCGGCGACGCTGGTCGCCATCAGCAGACAGGCAATGATGCTCGTCAGTCCGTGGCGGACCGAAAACCTTCTTACGTGAAATGCGAGCGTGCCCCCCGGCATGCCGTTATTGCCCGGCTTCGGTCGCGACCAGTTTCCAGTTCGGGTCGCGCGAAGAAGCATCGCGCGCGAAGGTCCAGACATCGGTGACGTCGGTGACCGTTTCGGCGTTGCCATCAATGACCTCACCGGCCTTGTTGCGCGTCGCTGTCACCAGCTTGGACTGGAAGCGCACGGTGAGCTGAACGCTGCGACCGCGCACCTCGGCATTGGTGATGGTCGCCTTGTCGATCGACACGAATCGGCTTTCGACGACGTCGCCGCGCTTCTCGCGATCGGTGATGGCGGCCTCGAAGCCATCATAGACCTCGCGCGACAACAGGTTACGCAAGCTGCGGCGGTCGCCTTCGGCATAGGCGGTGACAATCATCTCGTAAGCGGCGCGAGCGCCGGTCAGGAAGTGATTGGCGTCGAAGCTGCGATCGGCCACGGCCACCGCGTCGAGCCCGTTGGCGACGGGCGAGCCTGGCTCGGCAATGCCCTTCCAACGCTCCGCCGGCGCGGCTTGTTCGGTCGCCTCATCGGGCTTGCGGGCAGTTTCCGCCGCCCGGTTGGGGATCTGGACCACGTTGTCAGTCGCGGGACGGACCGGCTCGCGGGCGGCATAGGGATCGTAGGGCGGCCGTTCGCGGCCGGTGCGCTGACCGAGCACGCTGCGCAGCCGCAGGAAAATGAACACCGCGAGCGCCAGAAAGATGATGGTGTAGATATCGAACACGTCTTGCATTCTTTCGGCTACCGTCCCGGAAGGCGTTTCACGTCCGGCCTTCCGGCTTCTTGAAAAGGGGCCGCGTGGCGAAATAGCGGTTATCGCGTATCCGCCTTATCTAAGGCTGCGGACGCGCCGATCCAGAGCTTTGGCGCCGATTTCGCGGCGCATTTTGGACCTGTCGGACCATAAACGATAGGGGCGAGAACGCCAATATCGTCGGCCGATCAGAGGAATACAGATGAATGTGGCAAAATGGCTGGTGCTTGGCCTTCTGGCATTGCCGCTGGCCGAACTGGCGGTGTTTATCGCCGTCGCCGCGGCCTGGGGCTTCGTGACGGCGCTGGCCCTGCTGATCGGACTGTCGCTCGCCGGCGGTGTGATATTGCGCCGCGCCGGCGGCAACCATGTGCAGCGGGTCCGCGTGGCCATGCGCGACGGCTTTGGTCGACAGGAATTCTCAGCCCTGAGTGCCGACGGCACGGGCGGGCTGACCCTGCTTGGCGGGCTTCTGCTAGCGGTTCCCGGACTGATCACGGGCGTCATCGGGCTGCTGGTCTTGCTGGTACCACTGTGGCGCAGTTTGAGTGGGGCGGCGGTTGGCCGCAGCCCAACGGCACCCCATGGCGTGGTCGATCTCGAACCCGAGCAGTGGCGCCGGGTCGACGACCCCCGGCTGCCCGACCGGGAGCGCGATGGCGCCGAGCGCTGACGGGCGTATTTACGATGCTCGGAGGCGGGCCTTGTTGCCGCGCGCCAATCAGGGCCGGCATCCTTGTTCGCCCGCGGGGAGCGTGTTAGCCAACCGCCGCGAAAACAGAGGGAACTTCGATGACGACGACGAATGGCGGCCAGGCCGAAGAATTCACCGCCGATCAAGTGCCGCAGCTCAATGTGGTGGCGCAGTACATCAAGGATTTTTCGTTCGAGAATCCGAACGCGCCGAAGTCGCTCGTCACCGGTCAGCAGCCGCAGATCGGCATCCAGATCAACGTCAACGCCGCGCCGGTCTCCGACACGGACATAGAGGTCGTGCTGCATCTCTCGGGCAAGGCCGAGAACGCCGGCAGCCTTCTGTTCAGCTTCGATCTCGCCTTCGGCGGCGTGTTCCGCATCCGCAACGTGCCGCAGGAAAGCCTGAACGCCGTTGTGCTGATCGAGTGCCCGCGGCTTCTGTTCCCGTTCGCGCGCGAGATCATCGCGACCACCGTTCGCAATGGTGGCTTCCCGCCGCTCCTGCTCGACCCGGTCGACTTCGTCGCGCTCTATCGTCAGAAGATGGAGCAGCTCGCCGGACAGCAGGCGCCGGCCGGCAACTGACCGCTCAGAGATATTTTCGCCAGACGGCTTCTTCGCCGAGCGTGCCGACGAATTCGCGGTGCGCCGCGAGTTCGGCTTCGGTCAGGCGCGGCGTCAGCGGTGCCGGCCGCGTGCGCGCCGACGCCGCGCCGCCAACCGCAAACACACTTGGCGAGACGCTTTCCGCAAGGCCGAGCGAGGCCTGACGGCCGCCGAGCAATTCCAGATAGACCTCGGCCAGAATCTCGGCATCGAGCAGGGCGCCGTGCTTGGTGCGGCGCGAATTGTCGATGCCGTAGCGTCCACACAGCGCATCGAGATTGTACGGCCCGGCGGAGTGCTTGCGCCGCGCCAGCGCCAACGTATCGACCAGCCGCTCGCGCGCGATCAGCGTGCGCTTAACCAGCTTGAGTTCGGCGCAGAGGAATTTGTGATCGAACTCGGCGTTATGGATCACCAGTGGCGTGTCGTCGCCGATGAAGGCGAGGAAGTCGTCGACGATCTCTGCGAACTTGCGATGCCCGCTCAGGAACTCCGCCGACAGGCCATGGACGTTGAAGGCCTCCATCGGCATGTCGCGCTCGGGATTGACGTAGACGTGGAACGTCTGCCCGGTTGGAATGCGGTTGAGCAACTCGACGCAGCCGAGCTCGACCAGGCGATGGCCCTGGTTCGGATCGAGGCCGGTGGTTTCGGTATCGAGAACGATTTCGCGCATGGACAGCCGTTTTATTCTTGATTCGCCATCTTACGCACTTCGGCCAGAATTTCACGCACCTGCCGCCTTGCTGCGTCGAAGCCCTGCGACGTATCCACGATGAAATCGGCCCGCGCCCGCTTGTCCGCGTCGGGCATCTGCTTGGCCAGAATCGCGGCAAAGCGCTCCTCGGTCATGCCGGGCCGGGCCAGAACGCGCTCGCGCTGTATTTCGGCCGGCGCCGATACCACCACCACCGCGTCGCAATTGATGTCGCTGCCGGTCTCGTAAAGCAGCGGAATATCGAGCACCACGAGATCCGCCCCAGCCTTTTCGGCACCGGCAAGAAAGTCGTCGCGTTCCTGCGCCACCAGCGGATGCACGATTTTTTCCAACTTTGCCATCGCCTCGGGCTTGCCGATCACCATCGTGCCCAGCTTGACGCGATCGACCTTGCCGTCCGCCGTCGTACCGGGAAAAGCTGCCTCGATCAGCGGCACCGCCTTGCCTTCATAGAGCGTGTGCACCGCGGCATCGGCGTCCTGCACCGGTACGCCTTCCTCGGCGAACATCTTCGCGGTCGCCGTCTTGCCCATGCCGATCGAGCCGGTGAGGCCGAGGATAAACATGTCGCTCATGCCTCAACCATCGACATAACCGCCCTCGCGCAGGAACTTCAGCAGCGGCAGAAGCGGCAGGCCGAGAATGGTGAAGTAGTCGCCTTCGACACGTTCGAAAAGATGAATGCCGATGCCTTCGAGCTGATAGCCGCCGACGCTGGTCATCGCGACATCTCCGGTCATGTCGAGATAGTCTTCAAGAAAGCGATCGGAGAAATCGCGCATCGTCAGCCGCGCCGTATCGACAAGGTCGAACAGCACCTCGCCGTCGCGCACCACCGCGACACCCGAATGCAATTCATGGGTCTGGCCGCGCAGCGCACGCAACTGCGAGGCCGCGTCTTCGCGATTGACCGGCTTGGTCAGACGTACGGACCCATGAGCCAGGGTCTGATCGGCACCGAGCACGATATGGCCCGGCATTTGCGCCGCTACCGCCATGGCTTTGGCTCGCGCCAGAAGCCGCGCCGCGGCAATGGCATCGCTGACTTTCGCCTCGGCTTCGACCGCGCGTTCGTCGATCTGTGCCGCGCGGATACCGAAGCGCAGGCCAGCCGCGGCAAGAAGCTTGCCGCGGATATCGCTCTTCGACGCGAGGACCAAAGGCTGCTGGCCTAACCAGAGAGGCATGATTTTACTTTCGTCGGACGAATTACATCGAAACCGGCTGCCGCCGCCGCTCGGTGAGCAGCTTGACGACAGCGGCCGCGGTTTCCTCGATCGAGCGCCGGGTGACGTCGATCAGCGGCCAGCCATGCTTGGTGCAAAGCCGTCGTGAATACGCGACCTCCTCGGCGACCGCGGCCTTGTCGATGTAGCGATCGTCGTCGCGGTGCGCCTTGAGGCCGAGCAGGCGGTTTTCGCGGATCTGCACGATACGCTCCGGACTGGCATAAAGTCCGACCACCAGAGGCCGCGTCAGTTTCTCGACTTCCGGCGCCACCGGCACGCCTGGCACCAGTGGCACGTTGCCGGTCTTGATGCCGCGGTTGGCGAGATAGATCGAAGTCGGTGTCTTAGACGTGCGCGACACGCCGATTAGCACCACATCGGCGTCTTCGAGGCCGGCGACGTGCTGACCGTCGTCATGCATCATCGTGTAGTTGAGCGCGTCGATGCGATTGAAGTACTCGGCGTTGAGCACGTGCTGCGCGCCGGCGCGGTGGATCGTTTCGGCACCGAGATAGGACTGGAACAGCCGCAGGATCGGGCCCAGCACCGACATGCAGGGCAGGCCGAGGTCGCGGCACTTGGTCTCGAGGAGCTGGATCAGGTCCTCCTCGAGCAGGGTGTAGAGGACAAGGCCCGGCGATTCGGTAATCTCCGCCAAGCAATGGTCGAGCTGCTTTTTCGACCGCACCATCGGATAGAGGTGCTCGACCGGCGACACATTGGCATATTGGGCCGCCGCGGCGCGCGCGACCGTGATCAGCGTTTCGCCGGTCGCGTCGGACACCAGATGCAAATGAAAATAGCCTGTATCGGACATCTGTATGGTGGCCGGGCAGAATGTGGATTACCGGGGACGAATTGGCCCCTTCGGCGGGCATGTAAGCGGGCACGGCGGGACAGGTCAATTTTTGTCCACACCGCCGTGTCCGGGGACGAACGAAAGCAGACCGGGCACAAGCACACGACCGGATGTGGACAGCGGTCTGGGGACAGAATTGGATAAGTCGCCAAATTGGCGGTACGAGGCGCTTTTGGCGGGGGATGCTGCTGCGACGAACAGCAAGGGAATCTGAATCACGACCGGCGTGGCAGTGGACAGCGTGTTGACTGCGAGTCATGAGTCAAACTGACAGACCAACTACTACTACAAATAGATCTTAAGGATTCTTTAGGAAGAGCATGGTGAGCGCGAACCCCGTGGGGACAAAACCCCTGCTGCAGGTCCTGGAAGGGCATGCGCAGGACATTCCGCCGGTCTGGATGATGCGTCAGGCAGGCCGCTATCTCCCGGAATACCGCGAGGTGCGTGCGAAGGCAGGCGTCTTCCTCGATCTCTGCTTCAATCCGGAACTGGCGGCTGAAGTCACCTTGCAGCCGATCCGTCGTTTCAACTTCGACGCTGCGATTTTGTTCTCCGATATTCTCGTCATGCCGTTGGCTTTGGGCCGCAAGGTTGAATTTCTTGCCGGCGAAGGGCCGAAGCTCGAGCCGATGAAGGATGCGGCATCGCTGTCCGGTTTGCGCGAGCGTGTCGATCACGACGTGCTGGCGCCGGTCTATGAGACGGTTCGCCGGGTCAAGGCAGGTCTACCTGACAATACGACGTTGATCGGCTTCTGCGGCGCGCCCTGGACCGTGGCGACCTATATGGTCGCTGGTGAAGGAACGTCCGATCAGGGACCTGCCCGGTTATTTGCCTATCGCGACCCGGAGAATTTCAAGCGCATCATCGATCGGCTCGTGCAGGGCTCCATCGAGTATCTGGTGGCACAGCTCAAGGCTGGCGCCGACTGTGTGCAGATCTTCGATACCTGGGCCGGTATTCTGCCGCCAGAACAGTTCGATCGCTGGTGTATGGAGCCGACGGAACGCATCGTGACTGGTGTGCGCGCGCAGGTGCCGGGCGCCAAGATTATTGGTTTCCCGCGCGGTGCGGGTGCGATGGCGCTGCCTTACGTCGAAATCACCGGCGTTGATGCCATTGGTCTCGACTGGATGTTCCCGCGCAGTCTGGCGCACGACATCCTGCAGCCGCGGGTGCCGATCCAGGGCAATGTCGATCCGTTGGCGCTGCTCGCCGGTGGCGCGGCGCTCGACCGCGAGGTCGAGGATGTGCTGACGATGGCCGACCGGCCGCTGATCTTCAATCTCGGCCACGGCATTCTGCCGGAAACGCCGATCGCGCATGTCGAGCAGATGCTGAAACGGGTGCGGGGGGCCTGATCGCGGCCGGGCTTGACCTTGACCCTCATGGTGAGGAGCATCGCGCAGCGATGCGTCTCGAACCATGAGGCCTCATCCTTCGTGACGCGCTTCTGCGAAGCGCTCCTCAGGATGAGGGTCTAGTGCACCCATGTATCTCTGGATCAAAGCCCTGCACATTATCGCCGTCATCTCGTGGATGGCGGGAATGCTCTATCTGCCGCGGCTGTTCGTCTATCACGTCGGCGCCGAGCCGGGCTCGCAGCAGGCCAGGACTTTCGAGGTCATGGAGTATCGGCTGCTGCATTTCATCATGACGCCAGCCATGGCGGTGACCTGGATCGCCGGCGTCGCGCTGATGCTGGAGGGCGGCTGGCTTGCCGCCGGCTGGCTGCACGCCAAGCTGACGGCGGTCGTCATCATGAGCGCCGTCCACGGCCTGCTCGGGCGCTGGGCGCGGGATTTCGCCGCCGGCCGCAATACCAAAAATGCCAAATTCTTTCGTATTATCAATGAAGTACCAACTATCCTCATGATCTTTATCGTGATCATGGTGGTGGTGAAGCCGTTCTAGGTTGCTTAACCGAGTGAGAGGCGTGGAGCCGTGGTTGCAGCTCGCCTCTTGCGCCAAAACCGCGCGTCACCTATCTTCGCGCCATCCCACCGAACGCAGGCGGATGAAGTCGCGTACCGGAACCGAGCCGTTCGGAACCGCCGCAGGCTCCAGGACCTTCTCCTGAAAAGCCCCGCGTCTTCCCAGACCTGCGAACTCAATCCCACTGTCTAGCCGGCGCTGGCCCCGATTTTCAAAGGCCAAGGTTTAAAGACCAAGCCCGGTTTTCCCCTTCAAGGAAACTACCCCCCATGCGGGAAATGAAGCTCCAGGACCTCAAGTCCAAAACCCCCGCCGAACTTCTGGCCTTCGCCGAAGAGCACCAGGTCGAGAACGCCTCCACCCTGCGCAAGCAGGAGCTGATGTTCGCGATCCTGAAGCAGCTCGCGACGCAGGAAATCGAGATCATCGGCGAAGGTGTGGTCGAGGTTCTCTCAGACGGTTTCGGCTTTTTGCGATCGCCGGAATCGAACTACCTGTCGGGCCCCGACGATATCTACGTCTCGCCGTCCCAGATCCGCCGTTTCGGCCTGCGCACCGGTGATACCGTCGAAGGCCAGATTCGCTCGCCCAAGGAAGGCGAACGCTACTTCGCGCTGCTCAAGGTCAACACGATCAATTTCGAAGACCCGGAGAAGGCGCGCCACAAGATCAATTTCGACAACCTGACGCCGCTCTATCCCGACGAGCGGCTGAAGATGGAACACGACGATCCGACCAAGAAGGATCTGTCGGCCCGCGTCATCGACATCGTTGCGCCGATCGGCAAGGGCCAGCGTGCCCTGGTCGTGGCGCCGCCGCGCACCGGTAAGACGGTGCTGCTGCAGAACATCGCCCACGCCATCACGGCGAACCACCCGGAATGCTATCTGATCGTTCTGCTGATCGACGAGCGTCCGGAAGAAGTCACCGACATGCAGCGTTCGGTGAAGGGCGAGGTGGTGTCCTCGACCTTCGACGAACCGGCGACGCGCCACGTCGCTGTGGCGGAAATGGTCATCGAAAAGGCCAAGCGCCTGGTCGAACATGGCCGCGACGTCGTCATCCTGCTCGACTCGATCACCCGCCTCGGCCGCGCCTACAACACCGTGGTGCCGTCATCCGGCAAGGTGCTGACCGGCGGTGTCGACGCCAACGCGTTGCAGCGGCCGAAGCGCTTCTTTGGTGCCGCGCGTAACATCGAGGAAGGCGGCTCGCTGACCATCATCGCAACGGCGCTGATCGATACCGGCAGCCGCATGGATGAAGTCATCTTCGAAGAGTTCAAGGGCACCGGTAACTCCGAACTCATCCTCGACCGCAAGGTCGCGGACAAGCGCACCTTCCCTGCCATCGACATCACGCGCTCGGGCACCCGCAAGGAAGAGCTGCTGGTCGAACCGGCCGTGCTCAAGAAGATGTATGTGCTCCGCCGTATCCTCAATCCGATGGGCACGATGGATGCGATCGACTTCCTGCTCGACAAGCTGCGCAATACGAAGAGCAACGGCGAGTTCTTCGAGAGCATGAATACATAAGCCGACAAGATCGGCGGCAAGCATCACCGATCGTTATCGAGAATTACGAAGGCCGGGTCTAAAACCCGGCCTTTTCTCGTTGAATGGAACAATCGTTTAAATGCAACCTGAGAGTGTTACAATATCGTAGGTAGTATGTGTCAGAAATACACCCGACCGGGTCGAAGGCCTCTCGCGAATGAGAAGCCAATGTCCCGGCCGGGGAATTTGCCGTGCAAGCTCGTTTGCGTGCGATTGCGATTTCATGGTGTGCGATTGCATCGATTGTCTATCTCTTCGATCTCATGGCACCGCGCTTGTTCGATGCGACGCGAGCCGGTCGTCCGTTCGGCGACGATTTCATCAATTACTGGTCGGCCGCATGGCTCGCCTTTCACGGGCGGGCGGCCGAGATTTATGACTGGAATGCCTTTCATGTTTTCGAGACCGGCGTCGCGGGCACGCCGATCGATTTCTATCACTACAGCTATCCTCCGATTTTGCTCGTTCTCACAGCGCCGCTTGCCGCCCTCCCTTATGTGCCGGGCCTCTTCGCCTGGCTCGTGTCGGGATGGTGCGCTTTCTACGCGGCGCTGCGCGTGGCGTCGCCGACACAAGGGCTGTGGCTGGCCCTGGCGACGCCCGCAATTTTCCTCAATGCCGTCGGCGGTCAGAACGGGACCTGGACCGCGGCATTGCTGGGTGGCGGACTGACGCACCTGGAGCGGCGACCGCTGCTGTCGGGCGTGCTGTTCGGGTGCCTCGCCTACAAGCCGCAGATGGGGCTGCTGTTGCCCATCGCACTGGCTGCCGGCGGTTACTGGCGCACGATTGCGGCCGCCGCAGCGACAGTTGCAGCGTTGTTCGCCGCAAGCGTGATGCTGTTCGGCATTGAGTTGTGGGCCGATTATCTGGCGAATATCGGCGTGCTGCGCGCGTTGATCCTCGAGGATGGCACCGGCGTTTGGCACCGCATGATGTCGGTCTTCGTCGCGGTCCGGCGACTCGGCGCCGATGTCACGACGGCCTATGCCATTCAGGCAGGGGTGGCTCTCTTGGCGGCGATTGGCGTCGCCCTGCTGTGGCGGCGGCGCGATTGTCTTAGCCCGCTCAAATACGCTGCGCTGGTGCTCGGTACCTTTTTGGCCACGCCCTATTTGCAGGACTACGACCTGGTGGTTGGCGCCTTCGTCGCGGTGTGGGTGCATGAGGAAATGGCCGACCGGCCGCGCATCGCCCTGACGACGGCGGGTGGCGTATTGCTGCTGCCGCTGTTCGGAGCGAGTCTGGCTAGCGGTACCGGCCTCGCCATCGGGCCGTTCGTGCTGATGCCGGCTTTTGCCGCGGTGGCCTGGCAGGCGGTGCGGGTGCTCACGCCGCCTGCCGCGACCTTGTCGCCGCGCAAGGATCTTCAGATATCGAAGAACACCGTCTCGTTATCGCCCTGAAGGACGATATCGAAGGTGTAGGTCGCCTTGCCGGGCTTGTCCTGCTTTGTAGCGATCAAGGTCGGCACCCGGCTCTTGTGCTCGATGGCCTTGAGAACCGGATCGTCGGCATTGGCGGCTTCTTCGTCGGAGAAGTATATCCGCGTCTGCAAGCCGATATTGATGCCGCGGGCGACGACCCAGACATTGATGTGCGGCGCCGAGATCTTGCCGTTCCGCCACGGCGTACGGCCGGGTTTGACGGTGTCGAAGCGATAGACGCCGCTGTCGAAATCGGTGCCGGTGCGGCCCCAGCCGCGGAAGCCCGCCGCGGCGTCCCGCTTGTCGGCGGGATGGGCATAGTGGCCGTTGGCGTCGGCCTGCCAGATTTCCAGCAATGCGTCGCGCACCAGCGAGCCGGTGCCGTCGATGACACGGCCTTCGATGGCGATCGGTTCGCCCGGCGTATCGGCGCCGGCGAGCACGCCGCCGAAGTTGTTCTGGAAAATGTCGAAGCCGGCCATATGCGGAATGAGGCCGATATGGACGTAGGGCCCCGCCGTCTGCGACGCAGTTTCTTTGAGGTAAGCGATCTGTTGCGGCATGTTCAGTTTCCCTCCAGCCGGTTCTCGAACAAGGTGGAGCGGCGGCCGCGCAGCACGATGTCGAAGCGATAGGTGAGACAATCGTCGGGCACCGCGGCGTTGATATCGAGCGGTGCGATCAGCCGGTCGATGGCCTCCTTGTCGGGCACGACATTGACGATCGGGCAGGTCTTGATGAGCGGATCGCCCTCGAAATACATCTGCGTGATCAAACGCTGGATGAATCCGGTGCCAAAGATCGAGAAGTGGATGTGCGCCGGCCGCCATGAATTGACATAGTTGCGCCACGGATACGGGCCCGGCTTCACCGTGCGGAAGTAATAGTAGCCGTTCTCGTCGGTGAGGGTGCGGCCGCAGCCGCCGAAGTTCGGATCGATCGGCGCGAGATACGTGTCCTTCTTGTGCCGGTAGCGGCCTGAGGCATTGGCCTGCCAGAACTCGACCAGAGTGCGCGGCACCGGGCGGCCGCATTCGTCAAGCACGCGGCCGTGCACGATGATGCGCTCGCCGATCGGATCGCCCGACTTGGCGTAGTTGCGGATCAGGTCGTTATCCAGCATGCCGATGTCGTTGTGGCCGAACACCGGGCCGGTGATCTCGCCGAGCGACTGGTCGAGCGACAAGAGCGCGCGGCGCGGCGATCGCGCTACCGAGGTCTTGTAGATCGGCTGATAGGCCGGCGGCTGCATCGCGCGATCGCGCGAGAAGAATTCGAGCGGCTGGTGCTGCGGGATGCACCGATACCGCTCGTCGGCTGTGAAATGTCCTGTCCTGTATGTTCATCGGGTTTTCCCTGAGCTGCTCGCCATAAAAAACGGCGGCTGGTTGAAGCCGCCGACTTCGGAGCAGAATGAGCGATTTTCGATAGCGCATAAATAGAACGATTATCATGAAGTACATGAGCAAAATCGACATTATCTCGCCTGGATGGCCATAAGCCTGCGACTGGTTCCTGGCCGTGCTGGAGAGGGTTCAGTCCCGCGGGCGGCGGCCCGGCTCGGGGTGACGCAATCGGCGGTCAGCCACGGCCTGAACAAGCCTGCGGGCCATCGTCGCCGATCCGCTTTCGTCAAATCCGGCCGCGGCATTGTCGCTACCGCGGCAACGCCATTCGCTGGCGGCCGCGCACCATGACCTGCTCGACGCATGAAGGTCTTCGCCCAGGCGCGGCCTTTAACCCGAAAACGGCACGGTTGTCGCTGACGGTCGCGGCCAACGGACTTTCAGCCGGCGATCTACTGCTGCCGCCCTTGCTGGGCGCGGTGTCGGCACAGACCGCGCATATCGGATCTGCGCGTCATCCCGTCGGGCCTGCCGAGCGGCGAGATGCTGCGCGAGGGTCGCTGCGATCTCCTGATCACGCCGCGGCCGCCTGTCGCGACCGACGTGTTTCAGCGTCTGTTGTTTCGCGACCGCTATGTCTGCTTCTACGATGCCGCAAAACGCGCCGCGCCCCGAAATGCCGCGGCTTATTTCAAGGCGCGGCATGTCACCGTGGTCTATCCCGACAACGAACGGCTGGAGTTCGACCGGCGGCTGGCGGCGAAGAAGATCGCGCGCGACATCGCGATCCAGGTGCCGAGTTTCTATGGTGTGCCTGCATTTCTGCACGGCACGGAGCTGCTGGCCTCGGTGCCGAGCCTCCTGCGCGCCGGCATGATGAAGCCGTTCGCACATGTTGCCATCCCGCTCAGAGACGGCATCACCGACCTGCCAATGTACATGGTTTGGCATCAGCGCTTCCAGAGCGATCCGGCGCATATGTTTCTGCGCGACGAGCTGCAACGGACAACCGGCGAGGTCATCCGTGGCAGCCACGGCCGGAAAGTCGAGGGCACACACGCAACCAGCTAGTGCGCCGATGGTGACATCGCTTCATCGGATGCGCCCGGTGATGGCGCGGCGGTCCTTGCACGAGGGTAGAATTTGGTCGCGGCGAGAATAGCAACAGCGGCCACAGCCGCACCGCCCATCAGGTCGACGAAGTAATGCGCCCCGACGACCGGCGTCGCGGCAATGAGGGCGGCATTGAGTCCGAGTCCGACCCAACGGACGTAAGGAACGGCGAAAGCCGCCCACGCCAGAAGAAGGCCCCCGGCGGTGTGAAAGCTCGGGAACGTGATCAAGCCCTGGAGGTCGTCAAGCCTGATGGCCTGCAAGGCCCCGGAGCGCAGGGCCTCGATGGTGCGCAACAAGGCCTGGAAGTCAAGCGACAGCGCTGCGAGCCCGGAAGGCGCCACGTCGAGATAATAGAAGGCACTGACCGCCGGAACGAATGTCGCGACCATGCTTGTGAGCAGAAGCGCGATACCGATGGCGAAGAGCAGACTGTGGGCCCGCGTCGTCTTTCCGGCAGCGAGCAGCATGACCGGCACGATGGCGAATTGCGGGAGCAGCGTGAGATAGGCGACGGCCACGATGTCATTCAGCCACGGATGAGCGCGGAAGAGATCGAGATAGACCGTTCGGTCCAGCCCCATGATCTGGTCGAGTCGGTGCAGGTCGGCGTCGCGATAGGGAAAGTTGGCGGCGGTCGCGGCATAGGTCAGCAGGGCGCCGAGCAGCAGGACGAGCACGATCTGCAGGGCGATGTCGCATATCGCGTGCAGGTCCGGTCTTTGCCGGCCGTATCTGAAGTATTGGCCAAGGCCAAACAGCACGCACAACAAGGCCGGCAAGGTGAGGTTGCTTGTCCACGCCACCGTCAGGCGGGCCGCGCTCAGAGCGAAGGCCGTCGCCACGGCCATGAGGGCAATCAGCAGCCAAACCGGTTTCGCGCCATACATGGAATACAGCCTTCCGTTGTAACGACCACAGCGCGTGCTGAGGCAGACATACGCGGGAGGGTTGGATTCGGCGCCCAAAAATACCGTTAAGATTTACATGCGCAGGTTGTAGAAGTAAGGTACAACAAATTTTATAATATGCCGTCGTAGCGGCCTAAAAATCTTATTATAACAAATAGATAGGACTAATACGAGAAGTTTCACTGGACGCTCGCCCGCCCAGCCGGTCATAGACTATTAACTCGTTCGGCAAGCTTGCCGGTCCGTGGGTGGCCGGCGGGCCCCTGCTTGAAAAGACAAGAGACCGCTCGCGTTATGCGAGCGATCTCTGGGCCACCCGGAGGGGAACTACGGGTGGCCTCACGCGCGTGCGGTTGAGAGGGGTCCGCACAGGCGATGGCATTTTCCTACGAACGAAACTTCACGCCGCCATCGAAGAGGCGTTCGCCGATTTCACGCTCCATGCTGTCGGTCAGGCGGCCGCCCTGGCGCGCGACGTACTCATCCACGGTGCGCTGGGCGCGGTGTTCGCGCGTTTCGATCAGGCGGTCGTACAGGCGGCGCAACAGGTTGTGCTTCGGCGCCGGGCTGGTGGCGGCCGGAACTGCGATGATTTGAAAGCCGAGCGGTCGGGCGATGGTCATGGTGGACCTCCATGGTTCGATTTGTTGAGGAAAGCTCAACTGTCGAAAGCCACATTCGCGCTGTTAGATCAGTCTGACAAAGGATAAGGTCTCAGGCGATAGTTGAGGTAATCTCAAGTATAGGTGCCTGTCCCATGGCCATGCCCCCGCTTTCCGCGCTGCGTGCCTTCGAGGCGGCGGCGCGTCACCTGAGCCTGACCCAGGCCGCCGGTGAGCTGAACGTCACACCCGGCGCTCTCAGCCACCAGATCCGCGCACTGGAGGAGATGCTGGGCGTGAAGCTGTTCGAACGCCGCGTGCGTTCGGTCGCGCTCACGGCGGCCGGCAAGCAGCTCTATCCGGGACTGCAAACCGGCTTTGCCCATATCCGCGACGCCGTGGCATCGTTCGACACGACGCAGAACGAGCGCGTTCTTGTTCTCAGTACGTCGCCGGGCCTGACCGCGAAATGGCTGGTGCCGCGGCTTTATCGTTTCGCCGCCGCCTATCCCGACTTCGACATCCGGATTTCAGCGACCGCCAGCAACGCCAATTTCGTCAATGACGGCATCGACATGGCGGTGCGCAACATGGCGGTGCCTCCGAAGCTGGATTCGGCGCTCGAAGGCGACAGCCTGGGCGAACTTTTCTTCGTGCCGGTCTGCAGCCCGCGTCTGCTGGAAAAGCACGGGCCGATCCGCGGACCCGACGATCTGGCTGGGGTTCGGCTTATTCACGACGAGTCGCTGCCGGCTCTTGTTGCGCGGCCGGACTGGAACATCTGGTTCAGGACAGCCGGAGTCGGCGAGGTCGATGTGCGGCGTGGCCTGCGTTTCAACAGCGCCGATCATGCGCTCGACGCGGCATGCGAGGGCGCCGGTGTGCTGCTGGCTTATGACATGCTGGCGTACGACGATTTGCGCAGCGGCCACCTTGTCATGCCGTTTCCGCTCGCACTGGAATCCAGCCGCGCGTTTTACCTGGTCCGCCCGAAAAATCGGAAGCGGTCGGCGGCCGCGGAGGCGTTCCGGCAATGGATCAAGGACGAGATTGCCGCGCTCGACTGGAGCGGAATCAGAGGGCCGGCGGCGAAAGATGGAAGAAAGACTCGCTGAATTCCGTCGCGCCTAAAACTTGAGCGCGTTTGCTGACAATTGATGCGGTGTTTCCGCACCTGCGAAAGAATTTGGAAACCATATTCGAGCGAGTTTCATCGGCGAAATTCTCTCATCGTTGAGCTTGGAATGTCCGCCCGTTTTCGAATTCCGCGGCCTGCCCTGTGGATCGCGGTGCCGGTGTTTATTGTCTGCACCGCAGTGGTCGGGGCGTTCTATCTGTCGGGTTCTATCTGGATTGCGCTGGCCGCCGCACTTGCCAGCGCACTGGCCGTCGGGTCTTTTGCCGAAAGCCGTCTCGCCGCGATCACGACCTCGATCGGTGCCATTGCCGGCGGTGACCGCTACACCAGCCTGCCGGAGCGCATCGGCGACGGGGCCATCCGGAATTTCGGCGACACGGCGAGCCGGATTCGCGCCGCCTTGATCGAGGCTGACACATTGTCGGTCGATCAGAGCCGCCGCGAAACCGAAGCGCGCCTGCACCATGCTGGCCGTCATTTCTTCACCGGGAATTTTCGCCGCGCCATCGACGATGTCGTCAATGCCTTCACCATGGCCGGCGAACGCATTCGCGACACCGCCGACGAACTGGCGCAGACCAATCGGCTGATGGCGCAGCAGGTGATGTATTCGTCCGACGCCGCGGCGACTGCCGCGGAGGAAGTCGCCGGCGTTGCGGCCGCGGCGCGTGACGTGCAAGCACTGGCCGTGACGTCGTCTCGCCAGGTCGATGAAGCTCGCGCCGCGACGACGCGGACCGTCACAGAGCTTTCGCGCGCCGACGAGACCATGCGCAATCTCGGCCTCGCGGCTTCCCGCATCGAGCAGGTGATCAAGCTCATCCAGGCGATCGCGCAGCAGACGTCCCTGCTGGCGCTCAACGCCACCATCGAGGCCGCTCGCGCCGGCGAATACGGCCGCGGTTTCGCGGTGGTCGCCGCCGAAGTCAAGGAACTGTCGCGCCGAACCGAAATGGCGACCAAGGAAGTCGCGACGCAGGTGCATGACATCCAGGCCGCAGTGACCGAAGCCGCTGAAGCCATTGTGGCGGTCGATCAGAGCGTCGCGGCCATGAGCAAGGTCAACGAGAACGTGACGCGATTGATGGAAGAGCAGATCGCCAAGCTCGATCACATCGGCACCGACGCCCGCAAGGTCGCCGTCACCGTGAACGAGGCGCTGCCCAGCATCCGCGCCGTCGTTACGGATGTTGCCGACGCCGGCGATGCCGTTCTTTCGACCGCCGCCGACCTCATCACCCGCGCTCAATCCCTGACGGCGTCGGTCACCCGCTATTTCTCCGATCTCGACCACGGCTCGATCAAGGTCGGCATCCTGCATTCGCTATCCGGCACGCTGACCGCCAGCGAACGTCCGCTGCAGCAGATGCTGGTGATGCTGATCGAGAAACTCAACGAGGCCGGCGGCCTGCTCGGCCGACCGGTCGAGGCCGCGATCATGGATCCGCGCTCGGACGTGAAAGCCTATGCCGACCAGGCGACAAGCCTGCTGCGCGATCACAAGGCTGCGGCAATCTTCGGCTGTTGGACCTCGGCCTCGCGTCAGCAGGTGCTTCCGGTGCTGGCGCAATATGACGGCCTTCTATTCTATCCCAGTCAGTACGAGGGGCAGGAGCAGTCGGCTCATGTCGTCTATACGGGCGCCACGCCGCAGCAGCAGGCGTTGCCCGCGGTTGATCATCTCATCGGGCTCGGCCGTCGCCGTTTCTTCCTGGTGGGAACCGATTACGTCTATCCCCGCACCACCAACGCCATCATTCGCAATTATCTCAAGGGCGCGCACAATATCGGCGATGATGCGGTCGATGAGATGTATACGCCGTTCAACGAGACCAAATGGCGCGACGCCGTTTATCGCATCCGCAAGTTCTGCGGCAAGGATGGCGCCATCATCGCGACTTTGTCGGGCGACTCCAACGTTCACTTTTTCCGCGAACGTGCGCGGCAAGGTCTCGATGCCGATATTCTGCCGGTGATGAGCCTGTCACTAGGTGAAGCCGAGATGCCGGCGCTGCACGAGCGCAACCTGATCGGTCACATGGTGGCGTGGAATTATCTGCAGACACTGGACACGCCGGAGAACCGCGATTTCATCGCCGAGTGGCGCCGCTTCACCGGCGACGACAAGGCGCTGACCAACGATCCGATGGAAGCGACCTGGATCGGCTTCAATCTCTGGGTTCAGGCGGTGATGGCCGCCGGCACCACCGAGACGCAGGCCGTGCGCCGCGCACTGGCCGGCCGCACCATTCGCGCGCCGTCGGGCTTCGACGTCCGGCTCGATCCGGACAATCAGCATCTGCACAAACCGTCGGTCATCGGCCGCATGGATGCCAACAATGTCATCTGGCCGGTGCGCATCAGCGAGGGTTTGATTGCGCCGGAGCCGTGGAGCGGGTGGCTTGGCGAGCGCAAGGCGATGAAGAAGGCCGGCTGATTTCGCGTCGTCCCCGCGAAGGCGGGGACCCATACGCCGTATGCTCTCGATAGTGCGCGGCTTATGGGTCCCGGGGTCTCCTTCGCTGCGCTCAGCCGCCCGGGACGACGGCTCAGCTCATCCCCCTTACCGCCTCGGCGATCTTCCCCGGCTCCGTCACCGGCAGTGAACACCGCTCGCCGACGCAGACAAACGCAGCGCTGCCGTTCACCGCCCCCACCTTGTCCCGTGCCGGATGCGACGGCGGTAACGCGTCGGCCGATGGCGCGCGCAGCACGATGCGTGAGAGATGCGGCAGCTTGAGCGCCTCGCGCGCAAAGCTTTCGGCGTCTGGCCCGGTGCAGACGATCTCAGCCGCGCACAGGCGGAAATCGAGTGCGTTGAGCGTGGCGACATGGCCGAACAGGTTCTGCGTCGCGCCGGCGAGAATGCCCTCAAGCAGCGCATCGGCGCGAGTGCGCCATTGATCGTCGCCGGTGAGGACCGCAAGCCGCACCAGATTTTCCGCCGTCACGGCATTGGGGTTCGGTGTGGCGTCGTCGCTGGTCGCGGACGGCCGCACGATCAGACCCTCGGCGTCGTCGGCGGTGAGGAAATAGCCGCCATTGGCCGGATTGGCGTAGTGCCGATTGAGCGCCTGCTGCCAGGCGACGGCGCGGTCGAGATAGGCGCGCTCGCCAGTCGCTTCGTTGAGCGCCAGCGCCGCCTTGACCATGCATGCGTAATCGGAGGCCAGCCCCGGCAGCAGAAGCTGCCCGGCACGCCAGGAATGGCCAAGCCGTCCGTTGCGGGTCATGTGAGTTGCAACGAAATCAAAGGCGTGCCGCGCCATCACGAGCCAACCCGGCTCATCGAAAGCGGTGGCACTCTGCGCCAGCGCCGCGATCATCAGGCCGTTCCAGTCCGCCAGGATTTTGTCGTCGAGGCCGGGCCTGATCCGTTTCTCACGCTCGTTCAATAACTTACCGCGCAACATGGCCAGACGGGCTTCGTCCGGGTCCCCCGCAGCATCGTCCTCCGTTGTGCGCGGTAAGTGCTTGAGCCGGTTGAGAATATTGTGGCCTTCGAAGTTGCCCTCGGCGGTCACGTCATATTGCGCTGCAAAATAATCGGCATCCGGGCCCAGGATGTCCCGGATTTCGGCTAGCGACCAGACATAGAACTTGCCCTCCTCACCCTCGGAATCGGCGTCCAAGGATGAGCAGAAGGCTTTGTATTCATTGGTCATTTCTCGCTGAAGCCAGCCCACTGTCTCGCTCGCGCGGGCGCGGTAGAGCAGGTTTTTGCTGCGGGTCCATGCTGCAGCATAAAGCGCAAGAAGCTGGGCGTTGTCGTAGAGCATCTTCTCGAAATGCGGCACCAGCCAGCGCTCGTCGACCGAGTAGCGGGCAAAGCCGCCGCCGAGGTGGTCGTAGATGCCGCCCTCGGCGATGCGGGTCAGAGTCAGGTCGAACAGCTCGAAAAAGCGCTCGTCGCCGCTGCGCTCCCCTGCCCGCCACAGCATCTCGAACAAGGACGCCTGCGGGAATTTCGGCGCGCCGCGCAGGCCGCCATGGACGCTGTCGAAGGCATTGCCGAGCTGCCGCGCCGCGCCGTCGAGCTCCTTGAGCCCGATCGTGACCTTGCCCGCCGGCCGCGCCGTGTCGGCCAGCCGCGCCAAGAGCGCCGCGCGGTTCTGTTCGATCTTGGCCGGCTCCTCGCGGAACAGCCGCGACACTTCGCGCAGAATGTCGGTGAAGGCCGGCCGGCCGAATTTGGCTTCCTTCGGAAAATAAGTGCCGCCCCACACCGGCTCGCCGGCGGGCGTGAGAAACATGGTCAGCGGCCAGCCGCCCTGCTCGCCAAGCAGATGCAGCGCATTCATGTAGATCTGGTCGATGTCCGGCCGCTCTTCGCGGTCGACTTTGATGTTGACGAACAGCTCGTTCATCACGCGCGCCGTGGCTTCGTCCTCGAAGCTCTCATGCGCCATCACATGGCACCAGTGACAGGCGGCGTAGCCAACCGACAGCAGGACCGGCCGGTTCGAACGCTTTGCCTCGGCGAGCGCGTCAGGACCCCACTGCCACCAGTCGACTGGATTGTGCCGGTGCTGCAGCAGATAAGGCGACGTAGCCGCGGCGAGGCGGTTGCTGTGGGTGGCGTTGGAAGCAGATGCCATAGATGTAAAGTAACAACGTCAGTGCGATGAACAAGCGTTGCGGCGTTCACGTTTCCCCTCTCCCCTTGAGGGAGAGGGTGCCCGAGTGGAGGCGAAGCCGAACGAGGGCGGGAGAGGGGTCAGTGCTAGCGCTTTGCGCCGACCCCTCTCCCGGCTCGCCTTCGCTGCGCTCGGCGATCCACCCTCTCCCTCAAGGGGAGAGGGAAGGAAGAAAGTGAAGCGCGCTCTACCTCACCCTTTGCCAGGTCTCGCCGCTGCACATCACCATGGCGACGCAGCCTTTCAGGTTCAGCGCATTGGCGCTTTCGAGCGTGACGACGCCGGAATAGGTCTTGCCGTTTTCGGTGTTGAGCAGGTCGCCCTTCCAGGTGTTGTCGCCTGACTTTGCCGCGCCTTTCATGATCACCGTGCCGATCGTGTTCTTGCGCGTCTGATCCTTGACAGCGGTGATACGGGCGCAAAGTTTGCTGCCGCAATTGTAGAAGTTCACCTGCGTGCCGGTCGAAGGCCGCACCCACGTTCCGGTAGGGTCATTGGCGAAAGCGGACGTGGAGAAGCTGACAAGTATTGACGCGGCGGCAATGCGCGACGCGACGCGTGAGATGGTCCCGGCCATCGTTTCCTCCTGTTGTCGTTATGGTCAGTCTAGCAGGAGAAACGGTCCGTGCCGGGTGTGTGCCGCGCACAATCGTTTGCGCAGTGCGGCACAAGGTTATGTCGCGATACGCCGGAACCGGGAGGCGTTTACTTGACGCGGTTCCAGGTCTCGACGCGGCAAAGCACCAGAGCGGTGCAGCTTTTCACGTTGAGGATGTCGCGGCCGTTCATGGTGATGACGCCGGCGATCATGCTGCCGCTTTCGATCTCCAGGACAGGGCCTTCCCACATGTTGTGAGAAGTCAGCGCGGCGCTCTGAACCAGCATCGTGCCGTTCCGGACCTGCCGGCTTTTCGATTTGGTCTCCGTGATGCGGGCGCAGAGCTTGTCGTTGCACGCATAGAATCGCGCCTCGATGGACATGTCGGCGCGCTGCCAGAGCCCGATGGGCGTCGCGGCCGGCGTGGGTACGCTGAGGAGTCCGGTGAAAACCGCGATGATGCTGGAAGCGAGAAGGTCGAGCATGGATGCCGATCGATAACGGGAAACGGCACGGGCCGCTTCGCCGGTGAAGCCAACGATCCTATTGCGTCAGATAAGTCGGATACAGCTTCTTCCAGAATGCGCAGTTATGCGCAACTGCGGCGTCGAACGGCCCCACTTTGCCGGGATCGAAGCGCATCACATCGCCATCGGCCTTGAATAGCGGCCAGGTCGGTCCGTCCTTCGCCACCGGCTTGCTCGTCCGCGCGAAGCTCGTCCAGTAGGCCGTCATCTGCTTGGCGAGCGCGAGCGAGGCCGGCTTGAGGTCCGGTCCTGCCACCTTCGACGTGTTGTCGAAGTGCGGGAAGAAATACGGCAGCTCGGACGAGTGGACGGCGCCCATTTCGAAGCCCGGATCGGTGGTCACCGGCGGCGCGTCGCGGTCGCCGAACACCAGTTCATGGACCGGCACGCGTTTGCGCATCAGCTTTCCCTGCTCGAGATAGATGCAGTTGTTCAGCCCCACGGTCGGATGGAAGTCCGACATCACGGTGCCGAGCGCGGCGGCCGGCGACGAATAGTTCGCCGCCGGATACATTTTCACAATGGCGCCGGCATTGTCGCCGTAGATGGCCTTGATCTTGTCGGCATAATTGTCGGCGGTGATCTTTTCGCCGGCCTGAACCTCATAGGCGAGATAAAGCCGCATCTCGTCGCGCGTGCCGCCATTCATCACCGGTACGCGTACGAACTGGCCGGTGCGGAACGCCTCCGCGCCCTGCAGCGGCACGGTCTTGGCGCCGATCGGCGGCGCATAGGCCATGAGATCGCTGCCGGCAGCCTTGGTGGCGGCTTCGGTCAGTTCGGCGACCGGTTTCTTGCGCATGCAGGCGACGGCCGTTTTGGCATCGGTGCAGCCGACCGCCTTGGCGACGGCCTCGCCGATCTTCTCGGCTTCCGTGACCGTATGCAGCGGCGTGGCGCAGCCGGCGCTCTGCATGATCACGCGGTTGAACAGCCCGCGCGTCTCTCTGGGCGCGATCAGATGCATGCAGACGCCGGCGCCGCCGGCCGATTCGCCCGCGATGGTGACGTTGTTGGGGTCGCCGCCGAAGGAGGCGATATTCTTTTTCACCCAGGCGAGCGCCAGGCGCTGATCCTTCAGGCCGTAGCCGCCGTTATAGTCTTTGCCGAAGCCCGGATGCGCCATAAACCCGAACACACCGAGCCGATAGTTGAGCGACACGACGACGAGATCGCCGGCGGTCGCCAGATTGCCAAGCGGATAGAGCGAGCTTGCGCCGCCGACGAACTGGCCGCCATGGATCCAGACGAACACCGGCTTCTTTCGCGAAGGCTTGCCGTCATACGGCGCGGTGATGTTGAGCGTCAGGCAGTCTTCGTCGTTGCTCGCCTCGGTGAGACCGAAGCGCGACACCTGCGGACAGGCGCCGCCATATTTGGTGGCGTCGCGCACCTCTTTCCACGGCTTCGCAGGTTTGGGAAGCGTCCAGCGCAGGTCCCCGACCGGCGGCTGCGCATAGGGAATGCCTTTGAATTCTCGCATGCCGTCATGGATGACACCGCGCACCGGACCTGAGGCGGTGCGCACGACGGAGGGATCGTTCTTCTGCGCAAGGGCGGGCGAACCGGCCAGCAGAGCAAGGCTTATCGCCGACGTCATCAGGAAGCATTTTGCCATTGTCGATCCGCCTGTAATTTACCACCGGGCGCGGCTTGGATTGGGCCCCGTTTATGAGACTCGTTTATGAGACGCGTCATTCGACAAAATTCAACTAAGCGAAATTGCGTAGGATCGGGACGGGCAAGAAAGGACGAACATCCGTGAAATTCATCAATTCGCCTGCGGCTCAAGCCTTGAAGCTGCCGTTCAGCCAGGCCGTCCAGGTTGGCGACGTGTTCTATTTGTCGGGTCAGCTCGGTAACAAGCCGGGTACGCTCGAACTGGTGCCGGGCGGCATGGAAGCCGAGGCGCGGCAGACCATGGAGAACATTGGTGCCGTGCTGAAGGAAAACGGCCTCACCTTTGCCGACGTCTTCAAGGTGACGGTGATGATGGCCGACATGTCGAAGTGGGGCGACTTCAACAAGGTCTATGTCAGCTATTTCGATCCCACCCGCCTGCCCGCGCGCTCGGCCTTCGGCTGCAATGGCCTTGCGCTTGGCGCGCAGCTGGAGCTGGAGTGCATGGCCTATGTGGGGAAGGCGCTATAGCAGGCTTTCGTTTGTTTTCAGATGTAGCGCCGCAACGCAGGCATCGCCTGGTCGACACAGGCGCGGCCTTCGGCGATGGCTTCCGGCGCGCGATGGAATTCCATCAAGCCAATGTGACGCAGTCGCGGCGCCAGGATGACATCAGGCGGATCGCCGGCCAGCCGCGAACGGGTGATGTGGTGCTGCATGATATTGATCGAGTTGGCGAGGACATCGAAATAGGCGGGCCGTGCGGGCGCGGAGCGGAACAGCTTCGGAGCGATTGCGGAGGCCTGCTCTCTTAAGGACGGCGGCACATTCGCCAGCAGGCCGCGCAGAAATTCGGGCGGCATTTCCGCTGTCTCTGTGAGCGGCTGTTGAACGGCTGGGGCGTTGAAACGGCGGCCCATGATATCGCCGTTGAGGTCGACGGCGATCACAGTATCGGCGCCGAGCGCCCGGCACGTCGATACGGGCACCGGATTGACCAGTCCTCCATCGACCAGCCAACGGCCGCCGTGATGCACGGGGCTGAGGATACCAGGAAGTGTGATTGACGCGCGCACGGCGTCAGCGATTGGGCCTTCGCGCAGCCAGACTTCGCGGCCGGTTTCGAGATCGGTTGCGATTGCCGCGAATGGTTTCGCGCATGTCTCGATGGGCACATCGATGCCGAGCTTTTGCAGCAGTTTGACGATCGCTTTGCCGTCGATCAGTCCGCCGCGGATCAGGCTGACGTCGAGCAGACTGACGATGCCGGACCAGGTCAGCGATTCAGCGAAGTCCTTGAGCGCGGAGAGTCGTTGCGTGACGCAAGCCGCGCCGACAATCGCGCCGAATGAGGTTCCGCAAACAATGTCGGGTTCGATGCCGGCGTCTTTCAACGCTTCGATGACGCCGATATGTGACCAGCCGCGCGCCGATCCGCTGCCGAGAGCGAGGCCGATGCGATGTCCCTTCATGGCGCCAGAGTACGAACCGCCGAGAGAATGCGAAATACGTAGTTATCCGTTTTGATCGCCGGGCGCCCTCGCGGCTTCAGCGCGAAGTTGCTTAAGCAGAGAGCTTTCGCGCCCTGTAGGCAATGGCCCGCGCTGAATAGCTGATGCTGCCGTCCGCGCCGGGCGGGACGATGTCGCGAACCGCGTCGCGCAGCTTGCACTTCTGGTCCTCCGACATGGTGGCGATGGTCTTGCCGATGGGATGAAAAGTCAGGGTCTGGATTTGCCAGAACTCGTCGAAGCTCGCGAATGTGCGGGTGGCTTCGATGAGCGTAATGTCGATGTCGTGGAAGCCGGTGGTCTCGAGGCTTTCTCTCAATCCGTCCGGGGCGGCTTCCGGAACGAGCGGCGACAAGGTCGGCTCGATACCGATGGCCTTTATCGCGCGGGCCATCGGCGCATAGGGCGCGAATGTTGCGGCCGGTGTGCGATTCCAGGTGTAGCCCGCAACGACTGCACCCGATTTGGCGACGCGGCGCATCTCGGCAAAGGCTTTGCGCCGGTCGGGCAGGAAATGCAGAACTAGCGCGGAGGCGATAACATCGAATTCAGCGTCACCGAAGGGCAGCGATAATGCGTTGGCAACGCGGAAATCGGCCTTCGCGATTAGCTTACGTGCATGTTCGACCTGCTCTGCGGACGGGTCGACCGCGATGAGCGCGCTTGGCGCGCATCGCGCAAGAATGAGTGCGCTGAATGCGCCCGTGCCACATCCGATTTCGAGCCAGCGTTCGTTTGGCGGCGGCGCGAGCCACGTCAGAAATTTCTCGCCGACGGAGCGGCTCCACGCGCCCATGAAGCGTTCATAGGCCACTGCATTGTCGAAGACGACATCGACGTCAGGCATGGTGCGCCTCCGGGTGCACTATGGCACAAGTGCCGCCTCTTGACCGCTATTCCGGCATGCGCTTTTCGTCGCTAGGATGACACCGTTGCGCCCCACTATCTTCGCCCTCTCCTCCGGCCGTCCGCCGGCCGCGATTGCGGTGATCCGCGTTTCGGGTCCGCGCGCCGGCGCGGCGCTGCAAGCGCTCGGCGTGAAAGTGCCGGCCCCGCGCCAGGCACGGCTGGCCCGCATTCGCGATCCGCGTTCCGGCGAAATCATCGATGAGGCCTTGGCGCTCTGGTTCCCGGCGCCGAACAGCGAGACCGGCGAGGATGTCGCCGAGCTGCAGGGTCACGGCGGCCCGGCGGTGATTGCCGGCATTCTCGATGCACTCGCGAGTATCGACGGCCTGCGCATGGCTGAGCCAGGCGAGTTCACCCGGCGCGGCTTTGAGAACGGCAAGCTCGACCTCACGGCGGTGGAGGGCCTGGCCGATCTGGTGGCGGCCGAGACCGAGGGCCAAAGGCGGCTCGCCTTCCGGCAGATGAAGGGCCAGCTCGGGGATCGCGCCGAGGCGTGGCGGTCGCGGCTGGTCCGCGCTTTAGCGCTGGTCGAGGCCCGCATCGACTTTTCCGACGAGGCCGACGTGCCCGAGGATCTGGTCAGCCCGGCGCTGGCGATTGTGCAGGAGTTGCGGGACGAGATTGCGACCGCGCTGGCGGACAGCCGCGGTGAGCGGCTTCGCGAGGGATTGGTCGTGGCCATCGCCGGTCCGCCCAACGCCGGCAAGTCCACCTTGCTCAACCGGCTGGCGCGGCGCGAGGTCGCGATCGTCTCGCCCTACGCCGGCACTACCCGCGATGTGATCGAGGTGCATCTCGATCTTGGCGGCTACCCAATGACCTTGCTCGATACCGCCGGTATTCGCGACACCTGCGACCCGGTGGAAATGGAGGGCGTGCGGCGGGCCCGGGAGCGGGCGGCCGGCGCGGACCTGGTGCTGTGGGTCACGGACGCTAGCGAAGGCGACGCCGCGCCGAAGCCGGACCTGGCCCGGCCGGATCGAGCGGTGCCGGTCTGGCGGATCAGCAACAAGGTCGATCTTGTGCGCAGCACGGATGCGAAAATGCTGCGCACAATGGGAGCTGAGTCTGGGCTTCAGGCGGTGCATCCTGCGTCCATGTCCGGAGCTACGACGGTGACGGGCGATGCCGCCGAGACCGGGCACGGATTGCGCCCGGCAGCAGAGCCAAGCGCTGTCCATACAAATGAATCCGGAACACGATCTTTATCCACAGCTATTTCGAACGATCAATTAGGTATTTATAAGAATGAATTACAAAGCCTATCTTTCGATGAACATAAGTTCATTCTTTCGTCCGAAACGGGGGATGGACTTGATTCACTTGTTCGCGCGCTGACGGATTTCGCCGCAGCCCGACTGTCTGGCGCGGAACAGGCTTTGGTAAGTCGGGCCCGCCATCGCCAGGTTCTTGTTGCGGTGCAGCAATTACTGAATGAGGCGCTGGTGACTGCTTCTGGCCGAGAAGAGCTGCTCGCCGAGCAACTTCGGCTTGCGGCCACGGAGCTCGGACGTCTCGCGGGACGGGTGGATGTAGAGGACATCCTGGACGTCATTTTCCGGGACTTCTGCATCGGTAAATAGATATGCCGGCCGTCCGAACGCTCTATGTTTCACGTGAAACATTGGTGGCTGCGGAAGTTTTTGACCGGTCCGGGCGGCTCCGCTAAAGGTCCGGCATGTCAGATCGCCCCACCAGCTTCGACGTCGTCGTGATCGGCGGCGGCCATGCCGGCTGCGAAGCCGCGGCTGCGGCAGCGCGCATGGGCGCGCGGACGGCGCTCGTGACCCACAGTTTCGCGACCGTCGGCGCTATGTCCTGTAATCCGGCGATCGGCGGGCTGGGCAAGGGCCATCTGGTCCGCGAGCTCGATGCGCTCGACGGCCTGATGGGCCGGGTCGCAGATCAGGGCGGCATCCAGTTTAGGGTTCTCAACCGCCGCAAGGGCCCCGCCGTGCGCGGCCCGCGCGCTCAGGCCGACCGCAAGCTCTACGCTGCCGCCATGCAGGCCGCGATCAAGGCCACGCGGAACCTCACCGTGATCGAGGGCGAGGCTGACGATCTGGTGGTGAAGGGCGGAGCGGTGGCCGGTGTTCGCCTCAAGGATGGTCGCGATATTTCCTCCCGTGCGGTGGTTTTGACGACGGGTACGTTCCTCAGGGGCCTCATCCATATCGGCGAGACGCAGATTCCGGCGGGCCGGGTCGGGGAGGCGCCTGCTTTGGGCCTGTCCAAGACCCTGGAAAGGGCCGGCCTGACGTTGGGCCGGCTCAAGACTGGCACGCCGCCGCGCCTCGATGGCTCTACGATCGACTGGAAGGCGCTCGAGATGCAGCCCGGCGATGAGCCGCCGGAGCCCTTCTCGATGCTGACCGAGCGGATCACCACGCCGCAGATCGAGTGCGGCATCACCCGCACCACGCCCGCGACCCATGAGGTCATCCGGGCGAATGTCCACCGCTCGCCGATGTATTCCGGGCAAATCGCTTCTACGGGACCGCGTTACTGCCCGTCGATCGAGGACAAGATCGTCCGCTTCGGTGAGCGTGACGGCCACCAGATCTTCCTGGAGCCGGAAGGCCTCGACGATACGACGGTTTACCCGAACGGCATCTCCACTTCGCTGCCGGAAGAGGTGCAGGCCGCCATCGTCGCGTCGATCCCGGGGCTTGAAAAGACCCGGATCGTGCGGCCGGGCTACGCGATCGAGTACGACTTCGTCGATCCGCGGCAGCTCAAGCTGACCCTGGAGACCAAAAAGCTGGTCGGGCTGTTCCTGGCGGGGCAGATCAACGGCACCACGGGCTATGAAGAGGCCGCCGCGCAGGGGCTTCTGGCCGGACTCAATGCCGCGGCACTGGCCAGCGGCTCCGAAGCCATCACCTTCGATCGTGCCGAGTCCTATATCGGCGTCATGGTCGATGACCTCACGACCCGAGGCGTCAACGAGCCTTATCGCATGTTCACCTCGCGCGCCGAGTATCGGCTACGGCTGCGGGCCGACAATGCCGACCAGCGCCTCACAGACAAGGGCATCGCCATCGGCTGTGTCGGGACGGAGCGGGCCCGGTCTCATCGGACCAAGCAGGATGCGCTCGATGACGCCCGCGCTTTTGCCCGCTCGGTATCGCTGACGCCGAAGGAAGCCGAGAAGCATGGCCTCACCCTCAATCAGGATGGCCAGCGGCGCACCGCGTTCGAGCTGCTCTCTTATCCGCATATTGAAATGGCCGATCTGGCGAAGATCTGGCCGCGCTTTGGCGACCTGGCGCCGAAGATCGCCGAGCAGGTCGAGATCGACGCCAAGTACGAGGTCTATCTGACCCGACAGAACGCAGATATCGAGGCCTATCGCCGCGATGAGAGCTTCGTGCTGCCGGAAAGCCTCGATTATGCGTCGATGCCGGGCCTCTCGAACGAGGCCAAGCAGAAGCTCATCAAGCACCAGCCTCGCACGATCGGCCATGCGGCGAAGATCGATGGCATCACGCCGGCGGCGCTCACGCTTGTCGTTGCTCATGTGAAACGCGGCATCGGCAAGAAGCCGGCCGCACAAAGCGCGTGACCAAGCCGCAAAACGGTCTGGACCTATCAGGCGACAAGGCGCGCGCCCTGGCGCTCACGCCTGTTTCACGTGAAACACTTCGACGTCTCGATATCTATGTCGAGCTTTTGCTGCGCTGGCAGCAAACAACCAACCTGATCTCGCCGTCCACGATCCCGCAGCTTTGGACCCGGCATATCGCCGACTCGCTTCAGCTCATCGCTCTGGCGCCCGATGCCAAAATATGGGTCGATCTCGGCTCCGGCGGCGGCTTCCCGGCGATCCCTGTGGCTTGCGTGCTGGCCGGCACGCAAGGCGCCATGGTTCACCTGGTCGAGAGCAACGGCAAGAAGGCTGCCTTCCTCCGCGAAGTCATCCGCGCCACCCAAGTGCCGGCGCAAGTCCATGCCGAGCGAATCGAAAAATATGTCGCGAGCACTGTGAACAGTGTGGATGTGGTGAGCGCCCGCGCGCTCGCCCCATTGAAAACCCTGTGCGATCAGGCGTTTCCTCTCATCGAGCGGGGGGCCATTGGCCTGTTCCTCAAAGGACTAGATGTAGAGAGCGAATTGACCGAGGCCTCTAAATATTGGAAACTTGAGGCCGAGAGAGTCCCCAGCAAGACGAGTCCCGATGGCTGCGTCGTGATCGTCCGCAACCTGAAGCCGCATACCGCAACTTGAAGTCGATTGGACCAGGTCAATGACCGACACGCCGGATACGACAACCAAACCCGAAGGCCCGCAGGTCGTGCCGTTCGAGCGCCCGACCGCGCCCACGGCGCCTGCCAACGGCCCGCGCGTCATCGCCATTGCCAACCAGAAGGGCGGCGTCGGCAAGACCACGACCGCCATCAATCTTGGCACTGCGCTGGCCGCGATCGGCGAGCACGTCCTCATCGTCGACCTCGATCCGCAGGGCAACGCCTCGACCGGCCTCGGCATCCAGCACAAGGAGCGGGGCGTCTCGACCTACGATGTGCTTGCCGGCCAGGCGCCGATGCGCGACGCAGTGATCCCGACCGCGGTGCCGCAACTGCATCTGGCGCCGTCGACCATGGACCTGTCCGGACTCGAGTTGGAAATCGGCCAGCAGCGCGACCGCGCCTTCCGCCTGCGCACCGCGCTGAACAATATCAACAACGGTTCGCCGGCCTTCAACTTCACCTACGTGCTGGTCGATTGCCCGCCGTCGCTCAACCTGATCACCGTCAACGCCATGGCGGCCGCCAACTCGATCCTGGTGCCGATGCAGTGCGAGTTCTTCGCGCTCGAAGGTCTGTCGCAGCTTTTGAAGACCGTCGAGGAAGTGAAGAAGAACCTCAACCCGAGCCTGTCGATCCACGGCATTGTCATGACGATGTACGACTCGCGCAACAACCTGGCGAACCAGGTCGTCGCCGACGTACGCCAGTTCATGGGCAAACAAGTCTACGACACCGTGATCCCGCGCAACGTCCGCATTTCGGAAGCGCCGTCCTACGGCAAGCCCGTGCTGGTCTACGATCTCAAATGCGTTGGAAGTGAAGCCTACCTCCGGCTCGCCACCGAGATCATCCAGCGCGAACGCGAGTTAAAGGCGGGCTAAGATTTGCGGGCATCGCTCGGCCGTCGCATGACGGCCATTGCATCGCGCATCGACAGCATGAGCGTCTCCGAACGCATGGAGAAGCTGGATGCGAACATGCGCGCATCTGAAGAAACGATCGGCGATAACAACAAGAAACGGCGTGAGGTAGTTGAGATGGCATCAGGAGCGGCGGCGATGGCGGATCATTCGCGACTGGGTCGAGGCCTTGCCTCGCTGATGGGAGAGGTGGCGCAGGATGCGCCGGCGGCCGACAACGCGCCGCGCCGCCCACGCAAAGCACCGGTCGAGAAGCTGCACCCGAACCCGCGCAATCCGCGTCGTGATTTTACCGAGGCACAGCTCGTCGAACTTGCCGACTCCATCAAGGAGCGCGGCATCATCCAGCCGATCGTCGTTCGTCAGTTGCCGAACAACGAATTCGAAATCATCGCCGGCGAGCGCCGCTGGCGCGCGGCACAACGTGCCAATCTTCACGAAGTGCCGATCGCCATTGTCGACGCGACCGATGTGCAGTCACTCGAATTCGCGATCATCGAAAACGTGCAGCGCGCCGACCTCAACGCCATCGAGGAAGCGGCCGGCTATGTTGCACTGATGGAACAGTGCAATCACACCCAGGAGCAGGTGGCGCAGATCGTCGGCAAGAGCCGGCCTTATGTCGCCAATCTGGTGCGCTTGTTGAATCTGCCGGAGGCTGTCAAGCGCATGGTGCGCGATGGCAAGCTGTCGGCGGGTCATGCGCGTCTGCTGGTCGGTCACGCCAACGCGCAGGTGCTCGCCGAGATGGCGATCGACGAAGGCTACAGCGTGCGCCAGCTCGAAGAGTGGGTGCGCGAGGACAAAGCCAAGCCCGGCGACGCGACGATGGATCTTCAGATGAAGAAGATCGCTGCCGGCATCGCCAAGCAGAAGGACCCCGACATCCGCGCGCTGGAGCGGCGGCTGACCGACGCGCTCGGCCTCGACGTGTCGATCGATGCCAAGGGCGAGAAGGGCACGCTGCAGATCAAGTACAAGGACCTCGATCAGCTCGATGCGGTGCTGAGGAAGCTCGGCGTCGGCTAGCGCCGTTCCGACATCGATTGGCTCTCATGATGGCCGGGCATTCGCCCGGCCGTTTTGTTTGGACCAGCGAATGGATATTGTACTCCTTTCGTCCCCGCGGAAGCGGGGACCCAGACTTTGCCTCAAGCATTGCCAGTCCGAGAACCGGGACGAGCCAAGTTCAAATCGTCCGTTTTTCCCTATCCGAGTCGCACTCAAACTGGGCCCCCGCTTTCGCGGGGGCGAACGGTGGTTGTTGTTCGTAGATGTCGGCAGATAGCTCAAGATTTCGCTGCCTTCGCGCGTCATACCAACCGGTTCACTTTGCGAGATAGAGATTGCTGAGGTTCGTGCCGATCGAGGCGAAGGTCGTCACGATGTCGCTTGCCGAGGTCAGGTAGAAGAACTTCGACGTATCGCTGGCGCAGTTCCGCAAAAGCGATGACGCGGCCGTGCCGTCGGTGCTGACCTGCACCGTATAGAGCGTAATACCCGCCGCCTTGACGTTCGAGCATGTCAAGGTTTCGCGTGCGTCGATCGCCGATTGCGAGGTGTACCAGCGGTTCTCCGTATTGAGGCCGTCGGTGAACAGAATAATGATTTCCGAATAGGTATAGTTCGAATCCTTCGCCGGCACTGTATAGGGCCCGCCACCGACCAGCGACATCCAGCCATGCGCCAGGCCGATGGCCTGGTTGGTATTGCCTTTCGAGGCCATGTTGCTGACGAGTGACGTCATCGACGACCAATCGTAACTCAGCGGCATAACCGCGGTCGGGCAGTTGCTATACTGTTCGGCGGGAAACAACGTCGCCGTGATCGTCGTGCTGGGCGCCGTAACGTTGGTGTCGTAATTGCCCGAGGACGGAGCCGACGAATTGCCGCGATCCGCCACGCAGCCGTTCCATTTGCTGTGGCTGGTCGCGATCCATGTGGCGCGGGCCGCCGTGCAGGTACTTTTCGTCGTATAGCGCGACGAACTGCAACTGCCGTTCTCTTCCTCCCAATCGGTCCAGTCGATCCAGCTCGCGGCGTAGTTCGACGAGCCGACATTGACGTCCTTCGAGAAGGGAATGATCGAGACATAGACGTCGCCGTTGGTGGTCGCGGCCGCCTTCAATTGCGCCAACAAGTTGGCCGTCGCGGTCTTGAGCGCGCTCATTTTTCCGCTCTGCGCCATCGATCCGGTGTTGTCGAGAACGAGGGCGACCCGCAGCCGGGACGAACCCCATTTTACCGTCGATGTGGCAGAGATGCCGATCGACGTGAGACCGAATATGCCGCCGATCGTGGTCGAGACCGCAGCCGTTGCCGTGGCGACGATCTGGCTTCCGCCATCGGTCGTATAGGTCGGCGTGACTATCAGGCCAGTGCTGTCCGTTCGCGTGAACTGCGCCTGCATGTAAGCGAGCGCATTGGCGTTCAGTACTGCGGTCGATTCACCGGCGGCCTCGCGCGATAACAACAACGTCGTCGAATCGAGCGCGGCCTGCAACTGTCCCTGCGCCCAATTAGCCCGGCTGAAATCGATCGCGATGCCGGTCGCGCCGACCAGGGGAATGGCGGCCAGAGCAAATGTGATAGCGACATTGCCGCCGCGATCGCTACCAATCCGCCGAGCAACGGTAGCAACCAGACGAACGAAATCCGAAAACACGACACGCTCCGTACGACGATGGTCGACAGGCGTGATACGTTCGATCCGTTAAATGCAGGCTCCGAAATACCAGATTCGATTATTAATCGAATGCGGCTGGATGCGGCCGGATTCCGGCGCTTATGTTTCTGAATTTTTCTGGCGTGGCAATTGCCCGAAGATTTCGGGCGGACCGGATTTCGCTGCGTTTCATCCAAGCTTCGGACTGTCGTCATTCCGGGACGCGAGCAAAGCGAGCGGGCCCGGAATCCATACTCGCTGACCGTGATTATGGATTCCGGGCTCGCGCCTTCGGCGCGCCCCGGAATGACGGTTACCGCTTCGCGTGCCCGTTCGCTTTGCCGTTCGCCTTCGGATGGCTCTTGCCGTTCAGCGTCTTGTCATTCACGGCCTTGCCATTCGCCGGTTTCTTGAGAAACGCGGCGCATAGTTCCGGATCGAACTCGCGGTAGTCGTTCGTGATCTCGGCGCCCTTGGGGATGGTGCGCGCCGCGATCACATAGCCGCCACGCAGCAGCGTGTTCGGCTTTTCGGCGTGGTTCATGTGGTGGTCGTTGTCGACCGTGAACAGGATCTCGCCGTCGACGCGGTAGGCATAGTTCGACAGGAAATCCCGTGCCGCCTTGGGCAGCTTCGCAAACTGTTTGGGCGTGTAGCAGCGGTCGAAGCCTTCGACGAAGCGCCAGATCTTGGTGCCCTTGGGAATGTGCTCGGCGGCGAAAACGCCGAGGCCGTGGATCGCACTCTTGTCGAGATAGGTCTTGACCAGCAGCATGGGACGCTTTCGTCGCGGCGATTGCCCGGTCCCGAATCGATAACAAATCCGTCATGCGGGTGGGAGAGGCGTCAAGCGCCCAGCGCCGGCCTGTCCCCAACGTCCCGCGCCGGGAGACCTATGCCTTTGCGGCTGCGGCCGGCTCGTCGTCGACCTGGACCTGGGCCGCCGGCAGCCTGATCCGGCAGATCACGCCTTCCGGCGCGAATTCGAGTGAGGCCTTGCCGCCGAAACTGTCGAGGCTGCGTTCGATCAGGGCGCTGCCGAAACTCCGGCGCAGCGGCATCATCACCTCCGGACCGCCGCTCTCAGTCCAGGCGATCTCGAACGAATCGCCGGCCTTTTGCCAAAAAATATGCACATGTCCGGCTGGCCGCAGCAGCGCCCCGTATTTGGCGGCGTTGGTCGTCAGCTCATGAAAAACGAGAGCAAGCACCGTCGGCAGTTTGCCGAACAGCCGCACCGGCGGCCCCGCGCATGTGAAACGTTCGCCGCCGAACGGCTCGATCTCCATATCGAGGAGCATCTTCAATTCGACGCCCGACTTCTCGTCGCGGCTGATGAAATCATCCGCGGCCGACAAGGCCTGCAGGCGCCCCGACACGCTATCCCATATCTCCGGCTGGCCGCGCAGCTCGTGGCGCAGGATGGCGTAGATCGTCGCCAGCTTGTTCTTGACGCGATGGCTCAGCTCATCGACCACAATGCGCCGGAATTTTTCCTCTTCGTCGATCCGCATCAGCAATTCGCGATACTGATTGGCGGTCCAGACGATCAGCGCGCCGGCGAACAGGTAAAGCGCCATGCTGATGACATGGTTCTTGGACGCGAAGGCCAAGGCGAAGCGCGGCTCGAAGAACATCCACCAGACAATGACGCCGCCCAGCAGAGTCGCGGTTGCGCCGGCGGCGAATCCGCCGATCAGTGCAGCGAACAACAGCGCCGGAATGTAAGTGGCGAAATAAATCGAGTTCGGCGCTGCCAGATCGACCAGCTGACGTGCCAGCGTGGCGGCCAGCACGCAGGCCAGCGCAATGCCGTAGGCCTCGAACGAGCCGGGTCGCGGGCCGCGGCGTACGAGCGCATTCATGACATTGGACAAGCGGTGCATGAAGGCGGCCTCTTGGAACAATCAAGCCTAGCCGCTCGAACGGCGCTTGCCTAGGCCAAGAAGTGCAAAGATTTGAGCAGGTTGCAGGCGATTTTGCCAAGCGATCTTAACAAGGGCTTGCCCGCCCGCCTGCGATGGCGGCCGCTAGCTTTCGCGCCGCCGGGCATTGACGGCGAGCGACAGCAGCGCCCGCTGCGCGATCGCCTCGGCCAGCGCGGCATTGCGCCGGGCCTCAAGCGAAGCCTCGGCAAGCTGGTTCATCGCCCGCAGCAAGCCGGCCGCCGACCATAGACGCAGGGCCTCGCCGACCTTGCGCTCGCGTGAGAAGTGAACCGGCGGCGCGCCGCGCTTCATGGCGAATTCGGCGGAGTCGCCGTCGTCAATGGCCAGCCGCATCTTGTGCAGATTGGCGACATGGCGAATGGCGGCGGAGATAATCGCCGCCGGCGACGAGCCGCCGGCGCGCGCCTTGCCGAATTCGGTTTCAACCTCCGCGGTGCGGCCGGCGAAAGTGGCGTCGAGGACGCCGTCGAGCGCCAGCGCCGAGGCGTCGGCCACCACTGCCATCACGTCTTCGAGCTCGACCCGTTCCTGGCCGCGGGCATAGAGCGCGAGCTTGCGGATCTCGTTGCGCGAGGCGGCGCGATCGCCGCCGAGCAGGCCGATCAGCGCGTTGCGGGCGTCGAGGCTGATGGTCAAACCCGCATCGGTCATTTCATCGTCGATCAGGCGGCCGATCGTGGCGGCGTTATCGACGTAGCAGGGCAGGGCCGCGGCGGTCTTGGCCTTCTCGATGATGGCGCGCAACGGCGACGATTTCTTGAGGTCACCGGCTTCGATGATGATGCGGCATTCGTCTGACGGCGCAGCGATGACCTGCTCGACGGCGCCGGCAATGTTGCGCGAGCCCGGGCGCACCAGCACGGCGCGGCGGCCGCCGAACAGAGGCACGGTGTGCGCTTCCTCGACCAGGCGCGAGGGGTTGGCGGACAGGTCCTCGCCTTCGAGGCGGACGAAGGAGAACGGATCGTTGACGTCGTCGACCGACGCTTTCACCAGCGCCTCGACGCGCTCGCGCACCAGTCCGGCGTCGGGACCGTAAACCAGCACGACCGGCGTGCGCGGGTCGGGCTTGGCGACAAAACGGTCGATGTCGGCGGCTTTGATGGCGGTCATCTTGCTTCCTTCCCTCTCCCCTTAAGGGAGAGGGTGGATCGCGCTGAGTGAAACGAAGCGCGAGACGGGTGAGGGGTCATTGTATCGTTGAGGCCGCCCCCTCACCCGCCTCGCTCATGCTGACGCATTCGCTCGGCACCCTCTCCCTCAAGGGGAGAGGGAAGAAAGTTAAGTCCCCGCGACGAAATACGACGCCAGGCGATTGCGGATGTTCTCCGCGATCACGGCGGCGGCGCGGTTCTCGGCGTCGCGCAGACCGCGATCGCCGGCAAAGCGCTGCTGCTGGCCGGGGGTGTTGTAGGACACGCGGGCGAAGGTGTAGCTGGTGAACAAGGTCTTGCCGGTGCCGCTGTCGATCAGCGTGTAGGTGGCGTTGAGGCCGTAATTTTGAATTTCTGGACGCGCGCTGTCGATGTCGACAATGACCTGGCGGGTGCTGGACGAGAGCTGAATCTTGAGCTTGTAGGCGCTCGCGGTGGTCGGCCCGCCGCCGGTCAGGTTGAAGAGGAGGTTGTTGCGCACCTCGACCGCGAGCCGGGCGATCGGCGTGGCGGGCGCCGCGACGATCTGCTCGACCTCGACGGACGACAGCCGGTCCGCCACGTCGGGCGTAGCGGCGGTCGGGCTGTTCGCGCCCGAACCGTACATCGGCTGGAAGCAGCCGGCGGTGAGGCCGGCGAGTGCCAAAGCAAAGGCCGCTCGGGCGAGCTGGCGGACGAGGCGTGGGGCGCTAGACGACGACATTCACGATCCTCTGCGGGACGACGATGACCTTTTTCGGGCTCTTGCCGTCCAGTGCCTTCTTTACCTCATCGAGGGCGAGAACGGCAGCCTCAATCTCGCCGTTCCCGGCCTCGCGCGGGATGGTGACGTCGGCGCGCTTCTTGCCGTTGATCTGGACCGGCAGGGTGATCGAGGTCTCGACCAGCAGCGCCGGCTCGACCTCCGGCCACCGTTCGGTGGCAACCAGGGTCTTGTGGCCGAGCGCCGCCCAGCATTCCTCGGCCAGATGCGGCATCATCGGCTGGAACAGGCGGACCAGGATGTCACCGGCCTCGCGCAGCGCCCAGGCGAAATCCGCCGACGGAGCGGTTTCGGCCGAGCCGATGGAATCTGACAGCGCGTTGGCGAACTCGTAGATGTGGGCGACGCAGCGATTGAAGCGCAGCTTGGAAATGTCGTCGCTGACATTGTTCAGCGCGCGGTGCGCCGCCTTGCGCAGCTTGAGTGAGTCCTCGCCGAACGCGTCGGGCTTGGCATCGGGCGCGGTGACGTCGGCGACTTCGCCGACGAGACGCCACAGCCGCTGCACGAAGCGCCAGGCGCCCTGCACGCCTTCCTCGGTCCAGATCACGTCGCGCTCGGGCGGCGAATCCGACAGCATGAACCAGCGGGCGGTGTCGGCGCCGTAGGAAGCGATGATGTCGTCGGGATCGACCACGTTCTTCTTCGACTTCGACATCTTCTCGATGGAGCCGATCTCGATCGCTTCGCCGGTCGCGGTGACCTTCGCGGTGCGCGCCTCGCCCATGCCTTCAATCGTGACATTGGCCGGCTCGATCCAGTTGCCGGCTTTATCGCGATAGGTCTCGTGAACGACCATGCCTTGTGTGAACAGGCCGGCGAAGGGCTCGTCCATGCCGATATGACCGGTCTTCTTCATCGCGCGGGTGAAGAAGCGCGAATAAAGAAGATGCAAAATCGCGTGCTCGATGCCGCCGATATATTGATCGACCGGCATCCAATCATTGGCGACCTTCGGTGTCGTCGGCGCATTCTCGTTCCACGGATCGGTGAAGCGCGCGAAGTACCACGAAGAATCGACGAAGGTGTCCATCGTGTCGGTCTCGCGGCGCGCATCGCCGCCGCAGGACGGGCACTTGACGTTCTTCCAGCTCGGATGGCGGTCGAGCGGATTGCCTGGTTTGTCGAAGGTCACGTCGTCGGGCAGCTTCACCGGCAGGCTCTCGACCGGCGCCGGCACCACGCCGCATTTGTCGCAGTGAATGACCGGGATCGGACAGCCCCAGTAGCGCTGGCGCGAAATGCCCCAGTCCCGCAGGCGATAATTGACCTGGCGCTGCGCGACGGGACGATTGCCGCGGGTCGTTGCGGCAAGCAAATTCGCGACCGCGTCGAATGCCTTCTGCGGCGTCATGCCGTTGAGGTCGATCACGCTGTTCTTTGAATTGAACATCGTGCCGTCGCCGTCATAGGCGGTGTCGGTGACGACGAAGGTCTTCGGGTCCTGACCCGGCGGCAGCACCACCGGCGTATTGCCGAGACCATATTTGTTGACGAAGTCGAGGTCGCGCTGGTCGTGCGCCGGACAGCCGAAGATGGCGCCGGTGCCGTAATCCATCAGGATGAAGTTCGCGACATAGACCGGCAGCGTCCAGTTCGGATCGAGCGGATGCACGGCGCGGATGCCGGTGTCGAAGCCCATCTTCTCGGCGGTGTCGATGGCCTCTTGCGAAGTGCCGAGATGTTTAGCCTCGGTGATGAAGTCGGCGAGCTTCGGATTCTTCGCCGCGGCGGCCTGCGCCAGCGGATGATCCGGCGCGATCGCCATGAACTTGGCACCGAACAAAGTGTCCGGCCGCGTCGTGAAGATTTCGAGTTCAGTTTCGCCAGATGGCGTCGTCGCCGCATCGAGCATGAAGCGGACCAGCAGGCCCTCGGAGCGGCCGATCCAGTTCTTCTGCATCAGCCGGACCTTGTCCGGCCAGCGCTCTAACGTATCGAGCGCTTCAAGCAGCTCCTGCGAATAGTCGGAGATCTTGAACACCCATTGATAGAGATCGCGCTGCTCGACCGGCGCGCCGGAGCGCCAGCCGCGGCCGTCGATCACCTGCTCGTTGGCGAGCACGGTCTGGTCGACCGGGTCCCAGTTCACTTTGCGATATTCGCGCGCGACCAGCCCCGCCTTGAGGAAGTCGAGGAACATGCGCTGCTGGTGCTTGTAATAGGACGGATCGCAGGTCGCGACCTCGCGCGCCCAGTCGAGCGACAGCCCCATGGACTGGAGCTGCTTCTTCATGGTCGCGATATTGGCGTAGGTCCATTCCTTAGGGTGGACCTTGCGGTCGATGGCCGCGTTCTCGGCCGGCATGCCGAAGGCGTCCCACCCCATCGGGTGCAGGACGTTCATGTTCATCGCCCTTTTGAAGCGGGCCACCACGTCGCCCATGGTGTAGTTGCGCACGTGCCCCATGTGGATGCGCCCCGACGGATAGGGGAACATTTCCAGCACGTAGTATTTCGGGCGGGGGTCGTCGTTCTTGGTGGCGTAGATGCCGGCCTCGTCCCAGGCTTTTTGCCATTTGGGCTCGGCGGCGCGGGCGTTGTAACGCTCGGTTTTGCTCGAATCGGCGGTCATTTCCGGCTCTTTTCAGAAGCCGGGGTGGTCGCATGGAACGGGGCCGGGGGTCAACGGGGCGAAATCGGCCCGGGTGCCTGAAACCGGCTGCCAAGGACCGTTGCGACAGCGCAAACCTTTGCCGCCCGATCCGGGCATACTGGACCTGCCATGAGCCAACCGGTTTTCCGCACCCGCGACCTGACCAAGGTCTATGTCACCGGCGCCATCGAGGTTCACGCCCTGCGCGGCGTCAATTTCGAGGCGGCGGCCGGTGAGTTCGTGGTGCTGCTCGGGCCGTCCGGCTCCGGCAAATCGACCTTCCTCAACATTATTGGCGGGCTCGACCGTGCCACGTCCGGCGAAGCCTGGTTCACCGATCACGAACTCAGCCGCTTCAACGACCGCGAACTGACGCTCTACCGCCGCGACCATGTCGGCTTCGTGTTCCAGTTCTACAACCTGGTGCCGAGCCTGACCGCCCGGGAGAACGTGGCACTGGTCACCGAGATCGCCAACGATCCGATGCGGCCGGAGGAAGCGCTCGAAATCGTCGGCCTCAAGAGCCGCATGGACCATTTCCCGGCGCAGCTCTCTGGCGGCGAACAGCAACGCGTGGCGATCGCCCGCGCCATCGCTAAGCGGCCGCAAGTGCTGCTGTGCGACGAGCCGACCGGCGCGCTCGACTCCAAAACCGGCGTGCTGGTGCTGGAAGCGCTGACGCAGGTGAACGCCCAGCTCGGCGCCACCACGCTCATCATCACCCACAACGTCGCCATTCAGGATATCGCGCATCGCGTCGTGCATTTCGGCGACGGCCGCATCGTTTCGTCCACTGTGGTCGCCGAGCGCAAGCCGGCGTCGGCGATCAGTTGGTAGCAACCATGAGCGCACTGCACATCAAACTGCTGCGCGATCTGGTGCGGTTATGGCCGCAGGCGCTGGCGATTGCTTTCGTGCTGGCGGCCGGCGCGGCGACGCTCATTCTCGGCATCGGCGCCTATCAGTCGCTGTCGGAAACGCGCGCCGCCTATTACGATCGCAACCGTTTCGCCGACGTGTTCGCCGACCTGACGCGCGCGCCGAAGATCGTCGAGGACGAGATCGCGCGCATTCCGGGCGTCGCGTCGGTCGAAACGCGGATCGCCAAGATCGCGCTGCTCGATCTGCCGACGGTCCCCGAGCCGGCCTCGGCCATGTTCGTTTCCATTCCGGAGTTTCAGGATCAGAAGCTCAATCTGCTTTATATGCGCAGCGGCCGGCTGCCGCTGCCGGCTGACGAGAATGAGGTCGTTGTCAGTGAGCCCTTCGCCAAGGCCAATAAATTCGACATCGGCTCGACCTTCGACGCCATCCTCAACGGCCGAAAGCGCACGCTGCGTGTTGTCGGCACGGCGCTGTCGCCGGAGTTCATCTACTCGCTCGGGCCTTACGGCCTGATCCCGGATGACAAGCGCTACGGCATCGTGTGGATGCGGGAAAAGGCGCTGGCGGCGGCCTATGATCTGACTGGCGCGTTTTCGAGCGTGCACCTGAAGCTGACCAGCGCGGCGGCGGCGCCCGAAGCAATCCAGCAGCTCGACGGCATTCTCGCGCGCTATGGCGGGCTCGGCGCGCATGGCCGCCGCGACCAGACCTCGCACGCTTTTCTCGACGCCGAATTGCAGCAGCTCAAAGCCATGAGCCGCATTCTGCCGCCGGTGTTCCTGCTGGTCGCCGCCTTCCTGGTCAACATGACGCTGTCGCGCCTGATTCTGCTGGAGCGCGAGCAGATCGGTCTATTGAAGGCGCTCGGTTATGGCGGCGCCGCGGTCGGCTGGCACTATCTTCAGTTCGCTCTGGCCATCGCTGTGGTCGGCATTGCCATCGGCATTGGTGCCGGCACCTGGCTCGGCTTCGGCATGACGCGGCTTTATGCCGATTTTTATCATTTCCCCTTCCTTGTCTTCCGCACCGATCCGGCGATCTATGTGATCGCGGCGGGCGTGACGCTCGCTGCCGCCGCCGTCGGCGCGCTGCGGGCGGTGCGCGACGTCGTGGCCTTGCCGCCCGCGGTGGCGATGTCGCCGCCAGCGCCGGCGGTCTATCGGCGGCTGTTGCCGCAGGCCTTCTATGCGATCGTCAATATTCCGCAGTCGCTCATCATGGTGACGCGCCATCTCCTGCGCTGGCCGATCCGCACCGTGAGCAGCGTCCTCGGCATTGCGCTGGCGGTTTCGGTGCTGGTCGGCTCGATGTGGGCCTTCGGCTCGACCGAGTTCATGATCGACGTCACCTACAATCGGGCGGAGCGGGCAAACGCAACGATCAACTTTGGGCACGAGCGCACGATGTCGGCTTACTTCGACACCTTCGCCTTGCCCGGCGTGCTGACGGCGGAGCCGTATCGCTCGGTGCCGGTGCGCATCTATCATGGCCCGGTGGAGCGACGCATCGCCATTTCCGGCAAGCCGCCGCAAGGCGATCTCAGCCGCGTGCTGGGGCCGGGATTGATGCCGGTGCAATTGCCGGAAAGCGGCATCGCGCTGAGCGACGCGCTGGCCAGGATACTCAAAGCCAAGGTCGGCGACCTCGTCGAAGTCGAATTGCTGGAGCGTGACCGTCGCCGCGCCGTGCTGCCGGTGACCGGCGTCATCGAGGGCTATCTTGGGCTCAATGCCTATATGAGCCTGCCGGCACTCAACCGGCTGATGCGCGAAGGCGCGACGATCAGTGGCGTCAATCTCCTGTACGACACCGCGCGGCAGGATGAACTGTTCCGGCGTCTCAAGACGACGCCAGTCGCCAACTTCATCGCGCTGCAACGCACGACGCTACAGAATTTCCGGCAGACCTTGCAGGAGAACCTGCTGGTCATGATCACGGTCTATGTCTCGCTCGGCGTGATCATTGCGTTCGGTGTTGTTTATAATTTCGCCCGCATCTCGCTGTCGGAACAGGGCCGCGAACTGGCGAGCCTGCGCGTGCTCGGCTTCCATAAGAGCGAAGTGTCGGCGATTCTGCTCAGCGAGTTGGCCGTACTGACGATCGTGGCGCAACCGCTCGGCTGGGTCATCGGTTATTTTTTCGCCTGGGCGATGGTACAAGGCTTCAACAGCGAATTGTATCGCGTGCCTCTGGTGGTGGAGCGGTCGGTCTATGCCTGGGCGAGTGTGATTGTGTTTGCCTCGGCGCTGGCGTCGGCCTTGGTGGTGCGCCAGCGCATCGACCGGCTCGATCTCATCGAAGTGCTCAAAACGAGGGAGTAGGCGGTGTTCGGCAAGGTCGTCAGACGTGGTGTCGCGGCGCTGATCGGGTTGGGGATCATCGGCCTGATCGTGTGGGCGTTGCTGCCGCAGCCGGTGCCGGTCGATCTTGCCACGATCGCGACCGGCCCGCTCGAAGTGACGGTCGAGGATGAAGGCATCACCCGCATTCGCGAGGTTTATACGGTGTCGTCCCCGATAGTCGGCAAGATGCGGCGCACGATGCGGGAGGAAGGCGACGACGTCCTGGCGGATAAAACCATCGTCGCTTCGATCGAGCCGATCGATCCGACGCTTCTCGACATACGCACCCAGCGCGTCAATGAGGCCGCGGTGCAGGCCGCGCAGGCCGCGGTCGATCTGGCGGAAGCGCAGATCAAGCAGGCGAGGGCGCAACTTGAATTCATGAAAGGCGACCTGCGGCGCGCCGAGGAGTTGGCCGCGAGCCACACCATTTCCGCCCGCGGACTGGAAAAGGCCAAGCTCGACGTCGATTCGGCGGAGGCCGGTGTCGCCAGCGCCATCGCGACGCTGGAAGTGCGCAAGCGCGAACTCGAAAGCGCCAAGGCTCATCTGATCCAGCCGGGTGTGAAAGCGGCGCCTTCGGCATCCTGCTGTATCGATGTGCGTTCGCCGATCGACGGCCGCGTGCTCAGGATCATCGCCAAGAGCGAGCAGGTGGTGCAGCCGGGCGCGCCGCTGATCGAGATTGGCGATCCGCGCGATCTTGAAATCGCCGTCGATTTCCTGTCGCGCGACGCCGTGCGCATCAAGCCGGGCGATCCGGCGAGGATCGAGAGCTGGGGCGGCGACGTGACGCTGGAGGCGAAGGTCACGCGCGTCGAGCCGACCGGCTTTACCAAGGTCTCCGCGCTTGGCATCGAAGAGCAGCGCGTCAAGGTGATCCTGGATTTCACTGGACCGTCCGAAGCCTGGCAAAAGCTCGGTCACGGCTTTCGCATCGTCGCGCGGGTCGCGATCTGGCGCGGCGAGGGCCTGCTGGTGCCGCTCGGCGCGCTGTTCCGGCAGGGCGACAGTTGGGCGGTGTTCGTGGCAACGGACGGCCGCGCCGAGCGCCGGCCTGTCAGGATCGCCGAACGCAATCTGCACGCGGCGCGGGTGGTCGATGGGCTCAAGGCGGGCGAGCAGGTCGTCCTGCACCCCGGCGATCGCGTGACCGACGGAGCCCGCATCGAGCTGCGCGATTGACGGCTTTGCCTATGGTTTGTGGAAAAGCTGGCGGATCGTCGCGACTAGCGCTTCCGGCCGATAGGGCTTTTCCACCAGCGGCGCATTGAAGCGGGTGACTTGCGGATCGTTGCTGAAGACCCCGCTCAGAAAGACAAAGGGAATGCTGCGCTCGTGCAGCAGCGTGGCGACCGATACTCCACTGTCGATGCCGCCGCCAATATGGAGGTCGACAATGGCAAAATCGAATGTTCCGTCATCGAGCGCGGCGCGCGCCTTGTCCGGGCTGCCCTCGCAGACGACCTGTGCGCCCGCGTTCGCCAGCAGCGCCTCGAGGTCCAGCGCGATGAGGAATTCATCGTCAACCACAAGGCCGTGCTTGCCGGCGAGAGGACGCTCTGACGTTGGCACGATGAAATGACTCCTGGTTCCGGTATGGAACCCAAGGCTTGTCTCATCAGTTACCGGTGCGGCGCATTTAAATAAGACATAGCGTTTCGCATATTTACGGGGCGTTATCGGCGCATCATGGCTGGCATGCGGCAGGATTGGGGCTAGAGAGGCCCCGCATGATTCTTGGAAACGCGAAGCCGAATGGCGAAATCACGCCGTGCGAGCAGTGCCCGCTGCGGCGGCTGCCGTGCTTGCGCGAGTTTACGCTGAACGAGCTCGAATTCGTCAAGCGATTCAAGGTCGACGAACTACGCGTCGAACCCGGCGCCAGCTTCTTGTACGAGGGTTCACGCAGCGAGCACCTCTATACGGTGCTCAGGGGCTGGGCCTTCCGCTACAAGATGCTCGATGACGGCCGTCGCCAGATTCTCAATTTCGCGCTGCCTGCGGACATGGTCGGCCTGCAAGGTGCGGTGATGGAGGAAATGGAGCATTCGGTCGAGGCGCTGACGCCGCTGACCTTATGCGTTCTGCCGCGACACCGGCTCTATGAGCTTTATTCCCAATATCCGACCTTGGCCTTCGACATCACATGGCTCGCGGCGCGCGAGGAGCAGATGCTGGAAGAGCATCTGGTCAGCATCGGCCGGCGCAGCGCGCTCGAGCGCGTCGCCTACGTTCTGCTCCATCTTTACAATCGCGCCAGCGAACTCGGCATGGCGCGAAACAATGTCGTGCAGTTTCCCTTCACCCAGCAGCACCTTGCCGACGCGCTCGGCCTGTCGCTGGTCCATACCAACAAGACGCTCAAGCGCCTGATGGCGACCAAGGCGATCCGCTGGCAAGGCCGGGATTTCGAGCTGCTGGACAAAGGCGTGCTCCACGGCCTGGCCGGTACCGTGCCCGCGCCGCAAAAAAACCGCCCGTTTATCTAGGGTCTGCGGCGCGCCTTCAGCGCCGGGCTTGTCGCGGGCGGCGCGCTTGGATAGGCAGAAGCATCGCCTTTCGCTCGGGACGGCCGGGACATGCCGGTCATGACAGAATGACGACTGAAAATCTGCTTCACGTCCGCACCGAAATCGCGCGCGCCTGCAAGGATGCTGGCCGTGATCCCGCGAGCGTGACATTGATCGCGGTGTCGAAGACGTTTCCGGCGGAAGACATCGTACCGGTGATCGAGGCCGGCCAGCGTGTGTTCGGCGAGAACCGCGTGCAGGAAGCCAAGGGCAAGTGGCCGGCGCTGATCGAGAAGTATCCGGGAATCGAGCTGCATCTGATCGGCCCGTTGCAGTCCAACAAGGCCAAGGAAGCCGTGGCGCTGTTCGACGCCATTCATTCGGTCGATCGCACCAGCCTGTGCGAGGCGCTGTCGAAGGAGATCGACAAGGCCGGCAAGGCGCCGACCTTGTTCGTGCAGATCAACACCGGCGCCGAACCGCAGAAAGCCGGTGTGTTGCCGCAGGATGCGGATGCTTTCATCAAGGCTTGTTCCGTGACTTACGGCCTGACGATTTCCGGCCTGATGTGCATTCCGCCGGTCGAGGAAGCGCCGGGGCCGCACTTCGCGCTGACTGCCAAGATCGCGCAGCGTAACGGGCTCAAGCTGTTGTCGATGGGCATGAGCTCCGATTTCGCCGACGCCATCGCGCTCGGAGCCACGCATGTCCGTGTCGGCAGCGCCATTTTCGGCGCGCGGCCGCCGTTCAAGGGATCGGAGACATGAGCGAGAAGACGGACTTCGATCACTGGCAGGAGCGCTTCGCCGGCGACGAGTATCGCTTCGGCACCGAGCCGAACGCCTTTCTCAAGGCGCACGCGCATCTGCTTCGCAAGGGCGAGACAGCGCTGGCGATCGCCGATGGCGAAGGCCGCAACGGCGTGTTTCTCGCTGAACAAGGCCTCGATGTGCTGTCGGTCGATTTCTCGCCCAATGCGCAGGCCAAGGCGCGCAAGCTCGCGGCCTCGCGCGGCGTGACCATGGGCGTCGAGCAGGTCGATATCATCAACTGGGACTGGCCGGCCAATGCCTTCGATGTGATCGCCGCGATCTTTTTCCAGTTCGCGAGCCCTCATGACCGCGCGAAAATTTTCGCCGGCATCAGGAAGGCGTTGAAGCCCGGCGGCCTCCTGCTGCTTGAAGGCTATCGGCCCAAGCAGCTCGAATACAAGACCGGCGGTCCGGGCAAGCTCGAGAACCTCTACACCCGCGAGATGCTCGAAGCGGCCTTCGCCGGCTTCATGTCGATCGACGTTCGTGAGTACGACGCCGAAATCCACGAAGGCCCCGGCCATGCCGGGCTGTCGGCGCTGATCGATCTGGTGGGAAGGAAGTAGGCGCTTTCGTTTCGCCTCAGAAAGTCGTTGCCTTCTTTCCCCTCTCCCCTTGAGGGAGAGGGTGCCGAGCGAATGCGAAAGCATGAGCGAGGCGGGAGAGGGGTCGAGCGTAGAAATTACCCCTCTCCCGGCTCGTGCTCGCTATCGCTCCGCACTCGCCACCCTCTCCCTCAAGGGGAGAGGGGAAGAGTGGGCGGCGCAACGCTGCGTGAATAGTCGATGGTGTTATCGAAATCGCGACGGCAGGATCGGCTTGTTCGGCGAACCGGCACTCGGGCTGCCGCTGCCGAGCTGGTCGAGCGGCTTCTTCAACAGGCTTGAACGCAAGCCATCCGGCCGTTGTGCCGGCGCGGCCGGCTGCGCAGTGTAAGGCGCCGCTGTAACCGGCGCGTAGGACGGCGCCGGCGCCTGCACATATTGCGAGCCGAGATTGGGCGGCGTTGGCGCCACGGGCGGCGCTGGTTGATAAGCGGCTGGCTGGCTGGGCTGCAGCGGCGGCGCGTCGAAGGACGAGCCGTCGTCGTAGAGATCGTCGCTGATGCGCTGGCTCATGCTGGCGCTGCGCCAGCGGTCGATGACCGACGTCAGCAGGTCGCGATCCATGTTGGTGCCCGCCTGCGACTGCGTCGAGCCGGAGGCCTCGCTGTTCGGCCGCTTGTCGGCGGTGAGCTCGAGGAAGCGCATGCGCGTCGGCAGCGCCACGCCGGCGCCAAAGGCGAAGACTTCGCGGGTGCCGAGTGAGGGAATGAAATCGAGCAGGCTGGCGGCGGCGTCGGAGACGGCCGAGCGGATCAGCTTCTGATCGCCTTCGCTCGCGAGGCGCATGACGAACAACGTCGAACATTGCGAGATGATGGTTGTGTCGATCTCGGCGGGACGCTGCGTGACCAGGCCGAGGAAAACCCCGTATTTTCGGCCCTCCTTGGCGATACGCGAGAGCGCGCGCTTGGTCGGGCCGAAGCCGATCTTCTTGTCGGCCGGCGCGTAGCGATGCGCTTCTTCACAGACGAACAGGAGTGGCGCGACACCGTCGCTCCACAGGCCGAAATCGAACGCCATGCGGCACAGCACCGACACGACCGAGTCGACGACTTCGGCCGGGAAGCCGGCGAGTTGCATCACCGTCATCGGTCTGCCATTCGGCGGCAGGCGGAACAGCGAGCCGAGAATTTCCGCCATGGTGTCGCCGCCGATGTTCGCGTTCTCGAACATGAAGGCGTAGCGTGGGTGATTGCGGAAGGTCTGGATGCGGCCGATCAGGCGGTGATAGACGGTGGCGCGCGAGCGGTTTTCCAGTTTGCCCATGCGCTCATCGAGCAGGCCGATGAGATCCTCGATGCGGTAGGGTACCGGCGTATCGGCGGTGAAGCCGAAGTCGCGGGCCTCCTTCTTTTTCGTCAGCAGGCCGTTGCCATTATTGCCGCCACCGTTGCGCAATTGCAGATAGGCGCCTTTTGCGAGCGGGATCACCTCGGCGAGGATCTCGACTTCTTCCTCGACGCCGGGCCGCCCGCCGAAGAAGGCATCGACGGTTTCCTCGAAATTGAACAGCCAGAACGGCAGACGCAGGTTGCGCGGATTGAGGACATTGGCCTTGTCGCCAAAGCAGCGGCCATATTCGTTATGCGGATCGACCAGAAAGATGCGCAGGTTTGGGCGCGTCTCGAGAATCTTCTGCAGGATGATGGCGACGCCACTCGACTTGCCGACGCCGGTGGTGCCGAGAATGGAGAAGTGACGGCTGACCAGACTGTCGATGTCGATATGGACGCCGATCTTGGGGTTCTGCTGCAGGTCGCCGATATAGGCGTGGTTGCCGTCGGCGCCGCCGTAAACAAAGCGCAGTTCGCGTTCGCCCAGCATGGCGGCCTGGTCGCCGATATTGGGATATTCGGTGACGCCGCGCTGGAAGCGCTGGCTGCCGTCGACGTTCTTAATTTCACCAATCAGGTCGAGATGCGCGATCTTGCGATAGGCGGCGTTGCCGCTAGCGCCGGCGATCGGCTCTTCCCGGACGTCGGTGATCAGCGCGACGATCAGCGCCTTCGCCGTCGTCAGCGCCATGAACTTGCCGACGGTCGGTGTTTCCGAGCCCAGGGGGCGCCCGTTGATATCGACGCTGGCCTGAGCGCCGGTGACGGCGATTACGCGGCCCAACGGCTGCGACGACGATGAAATGCCGGTGGGTTGAATCGTGTCCATATCCGCCCTCGAGGCGTGCCTGCTTTGTGGGACGTTGTACGTCCGCCCGAAGCAACAAATAACAGGCCCCGATGGGTTGACCGTTAAAATGGATGACGGCCGCAGGGGTGGCCGCGCGCATGCTTAAGGAACGGTAGCGGCGGCCGGCGACTTGTTTAACGCTTACTCAACCACGATGCGGGTGCGCGGCCCGAAGCGGCCGATAAGTTTCCGCAAGGCGTGAATGTCGAGCGCGACGCAGCCGGCGGTGGGCGCGAATTGCGGTCGCGCGGCGTGAATGAAGACGGCGCTGCCGCGGCCGGCGATGCGCGGCCGGGTGTTGTGGTCGAGTTCGATGATGAAGTCGTAGAGGTGGTCGGCGCGCGCCAGGCGATCGGCGCTTGAGCCGGGCGGCACCTTGACCGGCTGGTTGTAATGCCGCGACGCCGGGTCCTCGCACCAGCCGTCATCGGCCTTGATGCGGCGGGACGGCAGCAAGGTTGGTGGCCGGATATGGCGCTCGCCACGCCACCACAGCCGCTTCAGCCGGAATGTCCCGCGCGGGGTGCCGCCGTCGCCCTCGCGCTTGTTGGCCTTGATGCCTCCGCGGCCGATGGCGACCGGGAGGACAAAGGGACCGGCGGTCAGCCAGCCCTGCCGGGGGTTGCCCGGGCGGCGCCGGACGCGGAGCGCGGAGAGTGTGCGGGTAATCATTCTGGGCGGTAGCGTAACCGCGATTCGAGCCTAAATGCCAGTTTCGACTTGCCTTTTTTGGCACAGGATGGATAAGGCCGCAGGAATTTCCTATTCCTTCCCGCGCCGATAAGATGACGTTCGTGACCCGTGAGGAGACTGCCGAGCGATGCCCAGCAAGCGGACCGTTCTGATTGTCGATGACGATGCCGAACTGCGGGAAGCGCTGGTCGAGCAGCTGGCGCTGCATGACGAGTTCGACACCGTCACCGCCGAGAATGGGACCAAGGGCGTTCAGACCGCCAAGACCGACCAGGTCGATCTGGTTCTGATGGATGTCGGCCTGCCCGATATCGACGGCCGCGAGGCGGTGAAGATCCTGCGCAAGGGCGGCTTCAAGGCGCCGATCATCATGCTGACCGGCCACGATACCGACAGCGACACGATTCTCGGTCTCGAATCGGGCGCCAACGATTACGTGGTGAAGCCGTTCCGCTTCGCCGTGTTGCTGGCGCGCATCCGCGCGCAACTGCGCCAGCATGAAGCAAGCGAAGACGCGGTGTTCACCATTGGGCCCTATTCATTCCGGCCAAGCTCGAAGCTGCTTCTCAACCCGAAGGGCAGCAAGGTCCGGTTGACCGAAAAGGAAACCGCGATCCTGCGCTATCTCTATCGCGCCGGGCAGAAGCCGGTGTCGCGCGAGACGCTGCTGCAGGAAGTGTGGGGCTACAATTCCGGCGTCACCACGCACACGCTCGAAACACACATCTATCGGCTGCGGCAGAAGGTCGAGAAGGACGCCGCGACGCCGGCCATCCTGGTGACCGAAGCCGGCGGCTACAAGCTGGTGCCGTGAGTATTGTGAGTGGTCACAAACTCCGTTCATTCCCGCGAAAGCGGGAATCCAGAAATGAAGCGGGTAGTTATGTTACCGCGACGAACGGGGCAGCCGAATAGTAATGTCCCTCGATGACGACATAGTCTTCTTCCGTCAGGTGCCGCTGTTCGCGGCGCTGGACAAGGAGGCCGTGCGCATTCTCGCTATCGGCGCCGAGACGCGGTCGTTCCAGATGGGCTCGGTGCTGTTCTATGCCGGCGATCTCGCCGATGGCGGTTACATTGTGCTCGAGGGTACGCTGTCGCTCGAGTCCGGCACTTATGCCGAAGGCAAGGACCGTGTGGTTGGTCCTGGCACTTTGATCGGCGAGCTGGCAATGCTGACCGACATGGTCTGGCATTTCACCGCTGTGGCGCGCGAGCCGGTGACGGTGGTGCGTATCACGCGCAACCTGTTCCGCAAGATGCTCGAAGGCTACCCGGCCGCGGCGGTGGCGCTGCGCGATCTGTTCGCCAAGCGCCTCGATGGCTGGCAGGGCGAACTCAATGCCGTGAAGAAGATGATGGAGAAGGGGAGCGGCTGAGCCGCCTCTTTTTCTTCCCCTCTCCCCTTGGGGGAGAGGGGAAGGAAGACATCAAACCTCCACCGTCGCCGTCACCGGCACATGATCGGAAGGCTTCTCGTAGCCACGGAAATCCTTGGCGATCTTGATCTTTGACACCTGTCCGGCGAGCGCGTCGGAGGTCCAGACGTGATCGAGCCGGCGACCGCGGTTGGATGTAAGCCAGTTTTCCATCGCGCGGTAACTCCACCAGGTGAAGAGCTTTTCCGGCTCCGGCGTGAGTACGCGCATGGCATCGATCCAGCCGCCGGCCTTCTGCGCGGCGGTGAGCTTCTCGCATTCGATCGGCGTGTGCGACACCACTTTCAACATCTGTTTGTGGCTCCACACATCGTGCTCCAGCGGCGCGACGTTGAGATCGCCGACCAGGATGGCGCGCTGGCCCGCGGCCGGGCGCAGTGACGGCAGCACGGTCATCTCGTCGAGGAAGTCGAGCTTGTGTTTGAACTTGACGTTGATCTCGGGGTCCGGCTCGTCGCCGCCGGCCGGCACGTAGAAATTATGCAGTGTCAGCGGATCTTTCAGGCCGGCGTGCTCGCCGAGAACAATAGAGATGTGACGGCAGTCGGTCTTGCCGCAGAAGTTCTCGATGCTGAAGCTCTCGAACGGCACGCGCGAGATGATGGCGACGCCGTGATAGCCCTTCTGCCCGCTCAGTGCCGTATATTCATAGCCGAGCCGATGGAAGCGCTTGAGCGGAAAGGCGTCGTCGGGGCACTTGGTTTCCTGCAGGCACAGCACGTCGGGGCGCGCGCTTTTCAGGAATTTGGCGACGAGATCGATGCGCAGGCGGACGGAATTGATATTCCAGGTGGTGATTTTGAGGGGCATGAAGGTAGCATACTCTTGGTGTCATGCCCCGCGGAAGCGGGGCATCCAGTATCCACCGATAGTTCGGTGATTACTGGGTCCCCGCTTTCGCGGGGACGACAGCATGGCCCTACCGGTACCGTGTATAATCGACCTTGAACAGGCTCGGGTCCGGCGTCTTGGTGGTGTCGAGATTGTACACCGCGACCGTGGTGTCGTAGCCCTGCGGGTCGGTGACAGTCCACTGTTTGAGCTGCATGTCCTTGGCGTCGAACATGATCATCAACCGGCTGGTGCCGACCACGCCGTTCTTTTCCTCGACCACGGCGGTGATGAAGGTGTCGTCGGCATAGACCGCGGTCAGGTTGGCGTCGCGCATCAGGTCGACGCGGTTGGCGAGCAGGAAGCGCAGCGGCGTCTGTGACAGCGGGTAGACGTCTTGCGTCGCCAGCTTGCGGTCGCGGATCACGACCGAGTCGCCGTCCGCGATCAGTTCGATCGGGCTCGGATCGTCATATTCGAACCGCACACGGCCGGGCTTGGACAAATAGAACTCGCCTTCGGCACGGCGGCCGTCGGGACCGACCTGCACGAAGCGGCCGGTGAGACGCGGCGTGTTCGACAGATAGCCGTTGATCCGGTCGATGATGCTGCGTTGCTCGGGCGTGAGCTGCGCGGTGGAGGTCGGGGTCTTGCCGAGCAATCCGGCAAAGGGATTGCTCGAGGGGTTCGGCGCCTGAGCGCGGACGACCAGCGCCTCGCGCGGAATATTCTTCTGCTTGATGATCGAGGCGGTCATGTCGTTGACATTGGCCGCAGACTTGACCGCCGTCTTTGCCGCGGGGGCGGCCGCGGTCGGCCGTGGCTTCGGCGTCGGCACCGATTGCGCCCAAGCCGGCGCAGCCAGTAACAGAGCCGGCGCGGCCAACAACATGGCCGCCGTGGTGATGGTCGCCGCTACTCGCAACATCAAAATCTCCGCGCCTCGCGCCTGTCGATCCGCCGTCCCTGACAGGAAGAGATAGGAAGCGGCTGTGGCTATTTCACGACCCGGAACATCCGGATCATGCGGTGATTCGGGCCAAATCGCAGCAGCGAGAGCCCGAAATCCAGCGTCCGAAATTCAGTAACGGTCGCTGTTCGGGTCCTCGGGAATGAGAATTTCGCGTTTTCCGGCGTGGTTGGCCTGGCCGATAATGCCTTCGTTTTCCATGCGTTCCATCAGCGAGGCGGCGCGGTTGTAGCCGATCTGCAGGCGCCGCTGGATGTAGGAGGTCGACGCCTTGCGGTCGCGCTTCACGACGGCGACCGCCTGCGCATAAAGATCGCCGCCGCCGTCCGCGCCCATGCTGGTGTTGTCGAACACCGCGCCGTCCTCGCCCTCTTCCAGCTCGTCGGAGGCGGTGACTTCTTCCAGATATTCCGGCGCGCCTTGCGTCTTGAGGTGGTTCACGATCTTTTCGACTTCGGCGTCCGAAACGAAAGGTCCGTGGACGCGGCTGATGCGGCCGCCGCCGGCCATATAGAGCATGTCGCCCTGGCCGAGCAGTTGTTCGGCGCCCTGCTCGCCGAGAATGGTGCGCGAGTCGATCTTCGAGGTGACCTGGAAGGAAATGCGGGTCGGGAAGTTCGCCTTGATGGTGCCGGTGATGACGTCGACCGACGGGCGCTGGGTGGCGAGCACGACATGGATGCCGGCGGCGCGCGCCATTTGCGCCAGGCGCTGGATAGCGCCTTCGATGTCCTTGCCGGCGACCATCATCAGGTCGGCCATTTCGTCGACGATGACGACGATGAAGGGCAGCGGCTCGAGCGCCAGTTCTTCCTTCTCGTAGATCGCCTGGCCGGTTTCCTTGTCGTAGCCGGTCTGCACCGTACGCGTCAGCACCTCGCCCTTGGCTTTCGCTTCGGCGACGCGCTGGTTATAGCCGTCGATGTTGCGCACACCGAGCTTGGCCATGTTCTTGTAGCGGCCTTCCATCTCGCGCACCGCCCATTTGAGCGCGACCACCGCCTTCTTCGGATCGGTGACGACGGGCGTGAGCAAATGCGGGATGCCGTCGTAGACGGAGAGTTCGAGCATCTTCGGGTCGACCATGATCAGGCGGCACTGGTCCGGCGTGAGCCGGTACAGCAGCGACAGGATCATGGTGTTGATGGCAACCGATTTGCCCGAGCCGGTGGTGCCGGCGATCAAGAGATGCGGCATGCGCGCCAGATCGACGATGACGCTTTCGCCGCCGATCGTCTTGCCGAGGCAGAGCGGCAGCTTCGCCGAGGATTCGTTGTAGTCCTTGGTCGAAAGCAGTTCGCGGAAATAGACCTTCTCGCGCACCGGGTTCGGCAGTTCGATGCCGATGGCGTTGCGGCCGGCGACCACGGCGACGCGCGCCGACACCGCGCTCATCGAGCGGGCGATGTCGTCGGCAAGGCCGATGACGCGCGACGACTTGATGCCGGGCGCGGGCTCGAGTTCGTACAAGGTGACGACCGGACCGGGACGCGCATTGACGATCTCGCCGCGCACGCCGAAATCGCCGAGCACGCTTTCCAGCTGCTGCGCCGCGGCGTCGATGACATCCTTCGGCATCGCCGTGCGTTCGCCGGGCTTCTGCGCTGTGAGGAAATTGAGCGAGGGAAGCTGGAAGCGACCGCCTTTCTTCTTGGCCGGCGCGGTGGTGCGCTTGACCTTGGCGGGAGCTTCTTCTTCCTCCTCGTCGTCCTCGTATTCGTCCTCTTCCTCCATCGCCGGCGCCGTGCTTGGCGCGGCGACACGGCCGAGTGCATCGAAGCGCGGCTCCTGGCGCGCACCCTTGGCGACGACCGGTTTGGGCTCGGCCCGGCGCTCCAGGCGGCCGCGCAGCCACAGGCCGAAACGCGCCTTCCAGCTGAGCAACGCATGGACGATCATGCCGAGGAACGGCGAGCCGCGGTCGGCTTCCTCTGCTTCCTCGTCGTCCTCTTCTTCGTCGTCTGCCTCGGCGGCCTTGGCCAGTTCATCGCGGCGCTTGAAGAAGGCGCCGGCCGCGACAGCGACGGCCAGGACTGCCATCAGTGCCAGAACAGCGGCGACAATGATCAGGCCGACACCCTTGAAAGCCGAGCCGAGGATCAGTGCCGGCAGGATGAGCACGGCATCGCCGCAGGCGCCGCCGAGTCCGGTCGGCAGCGGCCAGGTGCCGATGCGCGGCAGCGTCGAGGCAAAACCGGCGGTCAGAAAGGCCGCGAGAATCCAGACCAGCGTGCGCCAGCCTTCGCCGACCGGTTTGTGGGACAGAAGCCGCCAGCCGAGGATCGCCTCCGGCAGCAACAAAAGGACACTGGCGAGGCCGAGCAGCTGCATCGCCAGATCGGCGAAGATGGCGCCGGGCAGGCCGAGCAGATTATTTATCGGCTTCTGCGTGGCGTGGCTGAGCGAAGGGTCCTGCACCGACCAGGTGGCGAGCGCGATAGCGCCGAGCAGCGCGCAGGAGAGCAGCGCGAGCCCCGCCAGCTCGCTCAGACGGCGGCGCAGAATGTCGCGGAAATGATCCGCGACAAAAGCGACGACATCGAGATTGCGGTCAGTGGCTGCCATTCTTCTCTCTAGTGCCCCTTCACATCACCCTTTTGAGCCAGTGCCGGTGAATAATTCATTGTCAGCCGAGAACTTCCACAATGCGGTGCAGTGCCTCGGCGGTGGTTTCAGCGTTCTGCACCATGGCGACGCGGATGTAGTCGGCGCCCGGATTGGAACCGTCGGCCTGTTCGCGCGCCAGATATTTGCCGGGCACGACGCGCACGCCGGCCTCGGCCCACAGGAGCTTGGTCACCGCTTCGCTGCCGCCCTGCTTCGATACGTCGAGCCAGAGGAAGAAGCCGCCGGCCGGCCGCTTGTAGCCGTAACGATCGCCGATGATCTGATCGGCGAGATCGAACTTGGCGTTGTAGAGTTCGCGGTTCTTCTGAACGTGTGCCTCGTCATTATAGGCAGCGACGGCGACGTGCTGCAGCGGTGTCGGCACCTGCGGCGCGGCAACATTGCGCAGTTCGAGGAAGGCCGCGAGGAAGCTCGCATCGCCGGCGACAAAGCCCATGCGCAGGCCGGGCAGATTCGAGCGCTTCGACAGCGAATGGAAGACAATGGTGTTGGCAAAACCGGCGCCGGCTGCTTCCAGCATGCCGGCCGGCTTGTCCTTGGTGTAAATCTCGCAATAGCACTCGTCGGCGAAAATGATGAAGCCGTAACGGCGTGACAGCGCCACAAGCTTGTCAAGATAGGCGCGATCGGCGACCGCGCCCTGCGGGTTGGCCGGCGAGGCGAAGTAGAAGGCGACGGTGCGCTTGAGCAACGCCGGATCGAGCGCGTCGAGATCGGGCAGGAAGCCGGTCTCACGGCGGCATGGCAGATAGACCGGCTCGCATTCGGCCGCCGCCGCGCCGGCGGCATAAGCGGCATAGAACGGATTCGGGATCAGCATCGCCGGCGTTCCAGCGCGGTTCTTGACGTAGCGCTTGGCGGCGATGGCGGCGAGGAACAGGCCCTCACGGGTGCCGTTGAGCACCAGTACTTCGCTTTCCGGATTGACGGGTTTTTCCAGCGCGTAACGGCGGCCGAGCCATTGCGCGACGGCCTGCCGGAACGGATCGGTGCCCTTGTTGGCCGGGTACTTGCCGAACTCGGCGACATGCTGCGCGATGACGGGGCCGACGAAATCCGGGATGGCGTGCTGCGGCTCGCCGACCGACAGATTGATGACCGGCTTGCCCGGCGCAATGCCGGCGATGAGATCGGTCAGCCGCACGAAAGGCGAGCGGCTGGCCTCAGTGGCCGCCGCGGCGGAGGTGGGATTTTCGCGCTGGGCGGACTGCAGGGACATAAACGACACATTGCCGGGGAGGGTTGGCGCGCGATCGATTCCGCTGAACCGGCTCCCGGCAGTCGGGATCGCGTGGGGGCCCCCGTGGCGAAACGTGAAGCACAATAGGAGGGGCGAGGTTAAGACCCGACTAACCATGAGCGGGTTTCGGGGTTGGTCGTCACCGTCTACCAACGCGCATGAATCAATATAAGTTATTGATATTATTTACTTTTAGTTTCATCCGACCTTAGTACGGGCTCTGGGTTTTGTGCGCCCAATCGTCAGCGCAGGGCGTTTGAAAATGCTGATGCTGAGACCCTCATCCGCCGCGGCGGCGCCACCACCCGGACTGGCCGGATCGGACCGGAAGCCAGGATTTAAGGTCGATATCGCGCACCAGCCTGGACCCGCCGGCCCGCCATTCCATCACCAGTTCCCGGTCGTGGAACGCCTCCAGTTCGGGCCGGTGCCCGACGCTGATCAGCGTCGTCTTGGGCAGGCGTTCGGCCACCAGGGTCATCATTCGCTCCTGGCTGGCGCGATCGAGAGCGGAGGTTGCCTCGTCGAGGATGGCGATCGACGGGCTATGGATCAGCAGCCTGGCGAAGGAAATGCGCTGCTTCTCGCCGCCCGACAGCACATGGTCCCAGGCCACGCCCTCTTCGTCGAGCCGCTCGATGATATAGCCGAGCCCGACGGCCTCCAGCGTTTCCTTGATGCGCTCGACGTCGATCTTATCGGCGGGTGTCGGGTAGGTTGCGGCGCGCCGCAGGCTGCCAACGGGGATGTAAGGCTTCTGCGGCAACAGGAAGAGCTTCGAGCCGGGCCCAAACAGGATTTCGCCCTCACCCCAGGGCCACAATCCGGCAATGGCCCGCACCAGTGTGCTCTTGCCGGTGCCGGATTCGCCGACGACGAGGATCTTCTCGCCGGGTGCTATGCTGACCTCGGTGTCGTCGACGACTGACGTGCCGTCGTCGAGTGTGACGGACACGTTGCGCAGCCGGAGCGCCGCCTCCTCGGTGACACCGCGGCTGATATGTCCGCTGCCGGTCTTTTCGGCGGCCGCCAGAGCATCGAGGGACACCAGCAGCGACGCGACGCGATGCGCGGATGCCGTCCAATCGGCAAAGCGCGGATAGTTGTCGACAATCCAGCCGAATGCGCCCTGCACGATGACGAAGGCCGACGTCGCCTGCATCACCGCGCCGAGCGTCATCGAGCCATCGAGATATTTCGGGGCGGCCAGAAGCACCGGCACGGCCCAGACGACGAGTGAACTCGTCTGCGACACGACTGTCGTGCGCATGTGCTGGAAGCAAAGGTCCCGCCAGCGGCTAAGCACGCCGGCGAACGACCGGTCGAGCCCGGCGCGCTCTTCCTGCTCGCCGCCGAGCAGCGCAATGCTTTCGCCGTTCTCGCGCACCCGCTGCAGGACGAAGCGATACTCGGCTTCCGTCTGGTTCTTCTGCTCGGACACTGTGATGAAGCGCCGGCCGATGAACACCATGGCTAGGCTTCCGATCAGTGCATAGGCGATGGCGCCGAGCACGAGAAAGCCCGGAATGGTGACGGTGACGCCGGCAATCGCCAATGTGAGCGACCCGCCGATTGTCCACAGGACGATAATGAACGCCGATGCCGACAGAACCGCCGTCAGCAGGCCGACGGCGAAATCAACCGGAGCATCGGTGGCAACGCGAAGATCTTCCGCGATCCGATACTCCGGATTCTGATGCTCGCCGCGAACCAGATTGAGCTGATAGTAATGATCGTGGGCGAGCCAACGGTCGAGCACATGCCCGTTCATCCACGCGCGCCACAGGCGCTGGATCGTCATCCGGAAATAGACACTGGTAACGCCAAGGGCGACGCTGCTCGCGGCCAAGGGCACGAAGATCAACCCCTGGCGGAGCAGTTCCGCGGCATTTCGCTGTTCGAGGGCATCGAAAAACCATTTGTTCCAGCGATTGAGCACCAGACCAACAGCGAGATTGCCGGCGATGAGAATAATCAAGCCGATGGTCAGCATCCAGGCGGTTCGCGAGTCGTGTCGCCAGTAGCCGCTGGCGCTTGCCCAGAAACGCGAGACGAGTCGAAGATTCGAACTGCCATGCGCCGGATTGCGTTCGGCCTTCGGTTTGGCCTTCATGTCCGGCGAACCTGCGGGCGCTTCTGTCGGCATGGCTTTTCAGCCTGCGGTTTCGGCGCCGGGCGCGGCCATCTGCTTGCCGCGCCGGGCGCGGATGAGCTCGCCATACCACTTCGCCGACGCCTTCGGCCGCCGTTGCAAGGTGGCGTAATCGACGTGGATCAGGCCGAAGCGTTCCTTGAAGCCGCTATTCCATTCGAAATTGTCCATGAGCGACCATACGAAGTAACCGCGGACATCGGCGCCCGCCGCGATCGCATCATCCATCGCCGCGATGTAGGCCTTCAGGTAATCGATGCGGTCCTGGTCCAGCACCTCGCCGTTGTCGCCGACGTGGTCGATGGTCGCGGTGCCGTTCTCCATCACATAGATCGGCAACGAATAGGTTCGGTCCAGCATCAGCAACGTCTCCCGGAGGCCGTCGGGCTCGATCGGCCATCCCATGCTGGTACGCGGAATATGGGCCGGGACCGGACCGAATCCGCTCTTGAGCATGTCGGTGCTCTCCTTGATGTAGAGCGGACCGTAGTGATTGAGGCCGAACCAGTCGATCGGCCGGCATATTTCGGCAAGATCGCCGGGCAGAATCAATGGCGCGAGCGCCTCGGCGAGCTGCGGCGGATAGGTGCCGAGAATCTGCGGTCCGGGGAACGCCCGGTTCCAGTACTCGTCGAACCTTTCAGTGGCGATCCGGTCGACGGCGCTGTCGCTGGCCGGCCGGCACGGTTGCACGTTGTGGATCGATCCGATCGAAGCGCGTTCGACGCTCGCGCGGATCGCGTCCACCGCGCGGCCATGGGCGCGATTGACGTTGTGAATGACTTTCAGGAGAGCGTCGTGGTTCACCTTTCCGGGCGCATGTGAACCGTAGGCATAGCCGAGCAGCGAGAACACCGCCGGCTCATTGAAGGTGGCAATTCGCTTGACGCGGTCGCCATAGCGGCGGCCGACGAGAGCGGCGAAGTCGCCGAACCACGTCGCGCTGTCGCGCGCGGTCCAGCCGCCAAGATCCTCGAGGGTCTGCGGCAAGTCCCAGTGATAGAGGCAAAGCCAGGGTTCGATGCCGGTGGCGATCAGCCGATCGATCAGCCGATCGTAAAACGCCAGCCCTGCTTCGTTGATGCGGCCGCGTCCTTCGGGGAGCACGCGCGGCCATGAAATCGAGAACCGGTAGGCGTCGACGCCCATGTCCCGCATAAGGGCAATATCTTCGGGATAGCGATGATAGTGGTCGCATGCCACGTCGGCGTTGTCGTTGTTGGCGATCTTGCCTTGCGCGCTGAACGTATCCCAGATGCCGGGCCCGCGACCGTCTTCATGGGCGGCACCTTCGATCTGATAGTTCGAGGTCGAGACGCCCCAGACGAAATCTGCTTTGCGCTTGTTGCTGCTCATATGCGGTTCCGGCTAGACGCATTCACGAATGTAGGGTCGATTGATTTCCCAGAGCTCGTCCAGCATCGCGACGGCGGCGTCCGCTGAATTGACGACCGGGTCGATCATCAAGGCCTGCAAGGCGATTTCCTTGGATGCGCGGACAGCCGCTTCGACCGCCAGTTCCTGCACCGCGGCCTGCGTGCCGAGGAGCTTGCCAACGCCGTCCGGCAGCGGGCCGAGCGAAACAGGATGAACGCCGGCGGCGTCAACCATGACCGGCACTTCGACGGCCGCATCGGTCGGCAGGTTCGGAATGACGCCCCCATTAGGAACGATGGCGGATTCGATAAACCGGTGACGGTTGTGGAGGATGCCGGTGATGACGGCAACGCCACGTTCACCCGAGGGTGTGAGCCAATCCTTTGGCATCGGAGTCCGGTTGGCGACGATGTCGTCCATCTGTTTGGCCATGTCCTGCCGGTTGCGTTCGTCCCATTTGAAGTCGTAGCCGGCTTCGCCGCCTTCCCATCCAAACGGCAGGAACTCGCCGACATGACTGTCGCCGCATCCGATCCAGTAACCGAAGGTGCGGAACAGCCGGCGTGACAGTGGCTGGTAGGTTGGATCAAAGCCCCGCTCTTTCTGGCGGAAGAGCGGGTACAGATCTTCGCCGGTGTCGTGCCGCCGCACGTGCATGAGGCACTGCGCGTGATTGATGCCCGCGGCCAGAACGTCGACCTGCTCGTTGGGCAGGCCCATGATGTGCGCGAGATAGTCGCGCGCCATGAAGACGCCGTGACACAGCCCGATGTTTTTGATCGGGCTGTATTTGCCGAGCGCCAGCACGATGCGGCTTTCGGGGTTGGAAAAATTGATCAGCAATGCGCCGGGGCATTGCCGCTCCATGTCGCGAGCGATATCAAACAGCAAGGGCAAGGTGCGGAGCGTGAAGAACAGCGCGCCGGGACCGCCGTTTTCGCCGAGCGTGTGACGAATGCCGTGCTTGCGCGGAATCTCGAAGTCGTACTTCCAGAGCCTGTTGCGATCGATGGCGCTGGCGTTGACAACGAAGGACGCGCCGTCCAGGGCGGCAAGCCGGTCGGTCGTCGCTTCGATCGTTAGCCCCGCGCCGGACCTGGCGTTCATCATGCGCGCCAGCTCTGTCACCCGCGCGAGGGAATCTGCGTGCCTGCCGACCAGGGTAAGCGTGCTGCCGGCGAGCTCCTCGCTCGACATGACGTCGCGCAGCATGCTCATGCCGAACGAGATGCTGGTCGCGCCGATGAAGACGATTTTGGCCGTATTGCCCATCCGCAATCCTTGAGCTTTTGCGGTATTTGGCAGGCAGGTTACGTGAGGCGGGTCGCCCCTTCTTGACGTACCTCAACGCGCCGAGAGCGTGTCAAGCAGACTCCGCAGGGTTGCACCGGCGCTCGCAGTTGCGAAGGCGTGGGCGGCAGTTTCCTAAGCCGTTGCCCAGGTGGAGGTTTTAGGTAAGCGGAACTTAGGGCGCTGTTGAGTTGCCCGATGCTGCAGTTGCCTTGCAGACAACCCTGACAGTATTCGTCACGAAGGCCGGCGCCAAAAAGCCGATTCTCCAAAAAAGGAGAGGCCCCCGGCTCTTGCGAACCGAGGGCCTCGACGGAAGGGACAGTGCCGGGTTTCCGCCCCTACCGCTGGAGCTGCGGCGGCACGAACCGAAGTCCGCGCCGCCGCGTATTGGCTTACTGCACCGTCTCGCCGTGCAGGGTGATGTCGAGGCCTTCCTCTTCCTGCGCTTCCGTCGGACGCAGGCCGATGACCGCCTTCACGATGTACATGATGATCGCCGTGACGATCGCCGTGTAGATCACGGTGACGGCGACGCCGTAGAACTGCGTCGCGAGGCTGGCATCCTTGCCGAGCGGATTGATCGCAACATCCGCGAACACGCCGGTCAGGAGCGCGCCGACGATGCCGCCGACGCCGTGCACGCCGAACACGTCGAGCGAGTCGTCGTAGCCCAGCGCCTTCTTCACATGCACCGAGGCGATGTAGCAGATGATGCCGGCGATGATGCCGATGATCAGAGCGCCCGTCGGGTTGACGAAGCCGGCCGCCGGAGTAACGGCGACGAGGCCCGCGACCGCGCCGGAGATGATGCCAAGCAGGCTCGGCTTCTTGGCGACGATCCATTCAGCGAACATCCAGGCGAGCGCCGCCGCGGCGGTGGCAACCTGGGTGTTGGCCATGGCGGCGCCGGCCAGCGCGTTCGAGGCAACGGCCGAACCGGCGTTGAAGCCGAACCAGCCGACCCAGAGGAGCGAGGCGCCGATCATCGACAGCGTCAGGTTATGCGGCGCCATGGAGACGTGACCGTAGCCCTTGCGCTTGCCGACGATGATGCAGCCGACGAGGCCAGCGATGCCGGCGTTGATGTGCACCACGGTGCCGCCGGCGAAGTCGAGCACGCCAGCCGAACCGAGGAAGCCGCCGCCCCAGACCCAGTGCGCGACCGGCAGGTACACGAAGGTGAGCCACAGGCCGATGAACCAGAGCAGCGCCGAGAACTTGATGCGCTCGACGAAGGCACCGATGATCAGGGCCGGGGTGATGATCGCGAAGGTCATCTGGAAGATGATGAACACCCACTCCGGGATCGTCGCGGCGAGCGAGTTCATCGTTTCGTTGGTGACGCCGGCGAAGAACGCCTTCGACATGCCGCCGAGATAGGCGTTCATGCTGCCTTCGGTGAAGGCGAGCGAGTAGCCGTAGACCATCCAGAGGATGGTGACGAGGCAGGTGATGGCGAAGCACGCGGTGACGACCGACAGCACGTTCTTCTTGCGGACCATGCCGCCGTAGAACAGGGCGAGGCCCGGGATCGTCATCAGCAGAACCAGCGCGGTCGAGGTCAGCATCCACGCGGTGTCGCCGGTATCGAGTTTCGGCGCGGCGGCGGCAGCGGCAGGCGCAGCTTCGGCAGCGGGTGCTGCGGTCTGCGCCAGGGCACCGTCGGCAACAAGCAGGCCGGCGGTCAGTGCGGCGAGCGCAAGCAGCCCCGCACTGGAGATTTTCTTCAACGTCATGGTCTAACTCCTATCGGTGATGTGTGTGCGGGGTTTTCAGAGAGCCGCCGCGTCGGTCTCGCCGGTGCGGATACGCACGGCGCTGTCGAGCCCGAAGACGAAAATCTTTCCGTCGCCGATCTGTCCGGTCTTGGCCGCGCCCGAGATGGCGCCGATGACTTTGTCGACCTGGTTCGACGCGACCGCGACCTCCACCTTCACCTTCGGGAGGAAGCTCACCGCGTATTCTGCCCCACGGTAGATTTCCGTGTGGCCCTTCTGCCGGCCGTAGCCTTTGACCTCGGTGACGGTGAGACCCTGGACGCCGATCGACGTCAGAGCGTCCCGAACCTCGTCGAGCTTGAAAGGCTTGATAATGGCCATGACGATTTTCATGGATTCGATCCCCGCTTGAGCCCGTTTTGACTTCCACACAGTGCGGGCCGTTTCACTGAGCCGGGCCGCACGAAGCACGCTTCGCAGGCATGACCGCGCAAGGAGAATCAAGCCCCGTGCCAGTTGTGCAGGCAGCCAGTAACCGGCTGATAACCAACGGGTAATTTCGGAAATGAGATTGTGCTAAAGAAGCGCCGACTGGCCGCCGCCTAATGAGGCGTCAGAGTGAGGCACTGCTGCACAAAAAATAATCAGACTACGAAAATACCTGCTGCGCGGCTTCTGAAGCGTTTTCGAGCCAAGTGGCCTTAGAGCGTGGCCTTAGAGCGCGTCGGCATCGACCTCGCCGGTGCGGATGCGGACAGCCTGGTCGATCGGAACGACGAAGATCTTGCCGTCGCCGATCTCGCCCGTGCGAGCCGCGCCGGTCAGCGCCTCGACCACCTGGTCGGTCCGGTCGCTGGCCACGCCGATCTCGACTCGCAGCTTCGGCAGGAAGCTCACTGCGTATTCGGCGCCGCGGTAGATTTCCTTGTGGCCTTTCTGACGGCCATAGCCCTTCACCTCGGTGACGGTCATGCCATGCACCCCTATGGCGTTGAGCGCCTCGCGCACGGCGTCGAGCTTGAACGGCTTGATGATCGCGGTGACGAGTTTCATGGCATCTGCTCCCCAAATTCCGGCGCGCCGGCGCGAAATACTAGCACTGTTCGACAAGTCGTATAGCCCTGTCGCGGTTCACGGATCACGCCGCAATCGCACCAGACCTTCTTGCGCCACAGACGCGACCAGCGTGCCATCCTGCGTGAAGATGAGGCCGCGCGAAAATCCGCGCGCGCCGTTCAGATTCGGCGAGTCCTGCGAGTAGAGCAGCCACTCGTCAGCGCGGAACGGCCGGTGCAGCCACAGCGCATGATCGAGGCTGGCGGCCATGAATTCCTTCTCGAACAAGGTGCGGCCATGCGGCACCAGCGAGGTATCGAGCAGGCCCATGTCCGAGGAATAAGCGAGGACGCATTGATGAATCGCGGGATCGTCCGGCAGTCGACCGGTCGCCTTGAACCAGACATTGAAGCGACCGTCCGGAATCTTCTTGCCAAGATAGCGCTCATACTCGACCGGGCGCAGTTCGATCGGCCGTTCGCGCTCGTAATAGCGCCGGACCGGGTCGGGCATCGTCGGCAGCACGTTCTTGCGCACTTCGGCTTCGCTCGGCAGAGCGTCCGGCTTTGGCACATCCGGCATTTGCGCCTGATGCGAAAGCTGGTCAGCTTCGTCGGCGTGAAACGACACCAGCATCGAATAAATCGGATGGCCGTGCTGGCGGGCGGTGACGCGCCGTGTCGTGAAGCTCTTGCCATCGCGCATGCGGTCAACGTCGTAGATGATCGGCACCTTGGGATCGCCGGGCAGTAGAAAATAGGCGTGCAGCGAATGCGGCGAGCGTCCCGAATCGACCGTACGGATCGCGGCCACCAGCGCCTGGCCGATCACCTGTCCCCCATAAACCCGTTGCCAGCCGGCTTGCGGCGAGTTGCCACGAAACAGGTTCACGTCGAGGAATTCGAGATCGAGAATCTTGAGCAGGTCGGCGACGGCGGACGTCATCATGCAATCCTTTTTTGCCCTTTCTTGCGGGCCGCACGATCGTTGCTGCCGGTCCGTCTATCGACAGGCAATGCCGCCGCCACAAAAAAAGCAAGCGGGCGAAATCCGCCCGCTTGCTGTCTTCCGGTCAGATGAGACGATGTCAGACCAGATAATAGAGGCCACCAATGACAACGATGGCGATCGCGATCCAGATGATGATCTGGTTCCGGTCCATGCCGCTTTGCGTTTCAGTGGTCATTGCCCATCTTCCTGGTTTTCGCCGTGCCCCGGCGGGTCACGACTCAATATTAGACTTTAGTCTAAGTCTCTGGCAATTTTTGATCTGAATCAAAAAGTTAGCAGGTGCCGCAAAGCGGATGAGCGCGTGCGGTAAGCACTTGAATGAGCTAGTCTTGCAAACGAAGAAGGGGTGTAAGCCTCGGCTCTCGTGACAGGGTGCGACAATGTTGCAGCGGAATGATTTGGTCATCGGCGGCGCCGGTTTCGCGGGGCTGGCATTGGCGATCGCATTGCGCCAGGCGCTCGGCGAGCGTTTTGCGATCACGGTGGCCGATCCGGCGCTGGCGCAAGTGCCGTCGAAGGACCCCCGCGCTACGGCGATTGCCGCCGCGGCGCGGCGGCTGTTCGAGGCTATCGAAGTCTGGGACGCAGTGGCGCCGACCGCGCAGCCCATCCTCGATATGGTGGTCACCGATTCAAAGCTCGACGACGTGGTGCGTCCGACTTTCCTGACCTTCGGCGGCGAAGTCGAAGAAGGCGAGCCCTTCGCCCACATGGTCGAGAACCGCTATCTCATCGACGCGCTGGTTAAGCGGGCCAAGGATATGGGCATCGATCTGCGCGCCACGGCGGTGAGCCGTTACGAGACGACCTCTAAAGCGGTTGTCGTGACTTTCGCCGATGGTAACGAAATCGAGGCACGCCTTCTCGTCGGTGCCGATGGCGCGCGATCGGCGATCCGCGAGCAGGCCGGCATCGCCACGCATGGCTGGAGCTACGGGCAGTCCGGCATCGTCACTACTGTCGAGCATGAACGTCCGCACAATGGCTGCGCCGAAGAGCACTTCCTGCCGGCCGGACCTTTCGCCATCCTGCCACTCACCGGCAATCGCGTGTCGATCGTGTGGACGGAACGGACGCGCGACGCCGAGCGCATTGTCGCGCTGCCGGATGACGAATTCCACACCGAGTTGGAGAAGCGCTTCGGCCTGCATCTCGGCGAGTTGAAAATCGCAGGTCCGCGCCGCGCCTATCCGCTCGGCCTGTACAACGCGCGCTCGTTCATCGCTGACCGCCTGGCCCTGATCGGCGATGCCGCGCATGTCATTCATCCGATCGCCGGGCAGGGCCTCAATATGGGCCTGCGCGATGTCGCGGCACTGGCCGAGTCGATCGCCGACGTGGCTCGGCTCGGCCTCGATATCGGCGGTCCACAGGTGCTGGAGCGCTATCAGCGCTGGCGCCGCTTCGACACCATGACTATGAGTGTCGCCACGGACGGGCTGAACCGGCTGTTCTCCAACCACTCCAACGCGTTGCGGCTGGTGCGCGACATCGGACTCGGCCTGGTCGAGCGCATGCCGGAATTGAAGCGTACATTCATCCGCGAAGCGGCTGGTGTGACTGGCGAGGTGCCGAAGCTGATGAAAGGCGAGATGGTTTAATTCTATGTCGTCCCCGCGAAGGCGGGGACCTATAGCCACCGCGTTATCGAGAGCACACGGTGTATGGGTCCCCGCCTTCGCGGGGACGACAATAAGTCACGACAACGGCACTGCGCCCACGTGATCCTTGAACGCCTGGCGTGATGACACTGCGGCGTACCAGCGATCGAGATTTGGCGTTGCCGGGCGGTCCGGCACGAGCTGCACATAGCGATAACACATGATGGCGACCGGAATGTCGCCATAGGAGAACGCCAGGCCGGCGACGTAATCGTTCTTGGCGAGATGCCGGTCGAGCATCGTCATGGCTTCGACGGTCTTGTCGCGGCCGGCTTTGATTGCCGCCATGTCGCGCTTCTCCGGCGGTGTGCGAATTAAACCCCAGAACAAAGGCGTGATTGCTGGGCCGACCACTGACAGCTGCCAGTCCATCCACTGGCTGGCGACGGCGCGTTGCCTGAGGTCCTTGGGCTCGACGATGCCCGACTTGTCGAACTTGCCGGCGAGATAACGCACGATTGAATTCGATTCCCACAGCAGGAAGCCATCGTCTTCTTGCAGTGTCGGAACCAGGCCGTTCGGATTCATGGCGAGATACTCGGCTTCGCGGTTCTTGCCGAAGGCGCCGCCGACATCGATGCGTTCATGGGTGAGGCCGAGTTCGCCGATTGCCCACATCACCTTCTGAACGTTGGACGATGTGTTGCGGCCCCAGATTTTGAGCATTGGATTCTTCCTTGGTGATGGTTTTGATAGGGCGTAGACGTCCTAATCCAGCCGCCGCGCTTCTTCCGGCAGCATGATCGGGATGCCATCACGGATCGGATAAGCGAGCTTGGCCTGACGCGAGATCAGTTCCTGCTTGCTGGCGTCGTACTCCAGCGTGGTCTTGGTCAGCGGACAGACCAGGATCTCCAAGAGCTTCGGATCGACGCTGTGCGCGGGGCGCTCGGGAACGGAAGGCAAGGTCATGCGATGGTTCTCACGTTGCTATTGCAGCGGCGGTTCGCCTTCGACGTTTTTCTTGGCGAGTTCGATTTCGGTGATGGCGACCAGCAGTTCGGCGCGCGTCTTCAGGTCGGGCGCTTCCAGCAGCGCCTGCTTTTCCGGCGCGCCGTAAGGCGACATCATCGACAGACCGTTCACCAGGGCCTCGGTGGGCGCCTGCTTGATGTCGTCCCAGTCGGCCGTCATGTTGTTGGCGGTCATGAAGTCGGTGAGCGCGCGCAGCAGCGCGTCGCGGTTCACCGCATCCTCGCCCTTGCGGGCGATAAAGTCGTCTGCAAACGGCGCGTAGGTGACGCGGCACTGCCGGTAGTCGGTGTTGACCGTGAGCTCTTCCTCGACGCGGAACCGCGATACGCCGGTGAGCTCGATGATGTAGCGGCCGTCGCCGCTTTCGGCGAGTTGGGTGATGCGGCCGACGCAGCCGATCTTGAACAGCGCGGGCTTGAGCTTCGGCGCTTCGGTGACGCCGTCGGGCTGAATCATGCCGATAAGACGATGGCCGTCACGCAGTGCGTCATCGATCATGGCGAGATAGCGCGGCTCGAAAATGTTGAGCGGCAACTGGCCGCGCGGCAACAGCAGTGCTCCGGCGAGAGGAAACACCGGGATGACGCCGGGCAATTCGGCCGGGCTGCGATATCGGGGGTTCATCGGCATGGAGCGTCCTCGGCATGCCTCGGGTTTGAAGAGCGCGGCGCGTTCGCCGCGCACGGCTCATGAAAACAAAATCGACGACAACTTCTTGCGGCCCTCGAGCGTCGCCGGATCGGTGGCGCCCCAGGCCTCGAAGAACTGCACGAGCTGCTTGCGCGCGCCGTCCTCGTTCCACTTGCGATCTTTCTTGACGATGGCGAGCAGATGATCGGCCGCTTCCATGCGCTTGCCGGCGGCATTGAGCGCGGCGGCCAGATCGGCGCGGGCCTGATGATCGAGCGGATCGGCATCGACCTTTTTCTGCAATTCGTCGAGCGGGCCGGCGGCTTCTGCCTGCATGGCGAGATCGAGCGCGGCGCGCGCGGCGGCGACCGCGGCGTCGTTCTGCTTCGCCTCGGGGATCATGGCGAGCGTCTTCTTGGCCTGCTCGAAATTGCCGGTGGCGACATAGCAGCGTGCAAGGCCCGCCAGCGCGGCGATGTTCGATGAATCTTCCTGCAGCAGCTGCGCGTAGATGTCGGCGGCTGCGGCGGCATCGCCCTCGGCAAGCGCGGCGTCGGCGGCCTCGAGCAGATTGGCGCCTTCGTCCTCGATCTTGCCCTTGGTCAAGCGCTCGAGGAACGCCATCACCTGCGACTCGGGCAGCGCACCCATGAAGCCGTCGGCCGGCTGGCCGTTGACGAAGGCGATGACGGCCGGGATCGACTGGATGCCCATCTGGCCCGGAATTTCCGGGTTCTTGTCGATGTCCATCTTGACCAGCTTGACCTTGCCCTTGGCCGCCTTGACTGCCTTCTCGAGCACGGGCGTGAGCTGCTTGCAGGGGCCGCACCACGTGGCCCAGAAATCGACCAGCACGGGCTGGGTCTTGGACGCCTCGATGACGTCCTTCATGAACCCCTGTGTGGTGGTGTCCTTGATCAGGTCGCCGGCCACCGCCGCCGTTGTGTCGCCGCCCATTCCCAGCATCGTCGTCTGACCCCTTTATGCGGTTCCGGCTTTACCCCGGTTTGCCGCCTCTGAACACCGGAAATAGATGGGGAGGAGCCCCGGAAATGGCAATTCCGGCCTTAATCGGCCGTGGGCGCGAGGCTGGATACCCGCTCGATGCGCGGTGTGTGCCCGGTGGCTTCGAGGAACTTCACGAGGTCTTCGCGCGCGATCGAGGTGGTCATGGTGTTGGTGAGCGGGTGGGCGTTGATGATGGCGTGCTCCATCAGCGGCGCGTCCAGCACCACGATGACCCGGCCCGCGGTGTCGTTAATCGCGCCGAAGGGCGTCACCGAGCCGGGCGTCACGCCCAGAAGCTCGAGCAGCAGGTCGGATGAGCCGAAGGAGAACCGCCCCGAGGCCCCGAGCACCCGGTGCAGGCCCTTGAGGTCGATGTCGGCGTCTTCCAGCGCCGTGACCAGGTAAACCGCCTGCTTTTTGTCGCGCAGGAACAGGTTCTTGGTGTGGCCGCCGGGGATTTTGCCGCGCAGGGACTGGCTCTGTTCCACGGTGAACAAAGGCGGGTGGCTCACGGTCGGGTGGGCGATGCCGAGGCTGTCGAGGAGGGCGAAAAGCTGGTCGGGGGTCGCGGGCATTACGGGTCTTTCGGGGGCTTCAGGCGGCCTGGGAGGAACCCCTGGCGTGGCGGCCATTAACCCCGGGATTTCTCCCATTGCAAAGCCCCGCCGCTTTTGGCATACGGGCCGCCTTGGCGGCCGGCGACGGTTTGACCGGCTCATGTCCGGTAAAGTCTTGACCGGCCAATGTACTGACGGATGCGGGTGTAGCTCAGGGGTAGAGCACGACCTTGCCAAGGTCGGGGTCGAGGGTTCGAATCCCTTCGCCCGCTCCAGTCAAACCGACCCACAAATCGCTATTGGTCACGAAAATACAGCCGGCAAGGCTGGTCTTTTGCCTAGGCTCGGTATTCAACCACTGCAACCTGACAATTCACTGACAATTCGCTGACATGCCTTGTCAGGGGGCCGTCAGTTCCATCTCCCTATCGTCATGTGCATCCGCGATCCGCCTTGGGCGATGGACCGATGCACGACATGCCGCACGATCACGTCGCGACCTCTCTCGTCGAAGGCGAGGCCGTGCCATCTCCGTCGCCGGTTGCCACGCGCAAGCCACCACCACGCACGCGGGTGTGGGATTGGGTTGTGCGCGGCTTTCATTGGTTGCTGGTCGCGGCGATCGCACTCGCGGCGGCGACCGGCTATCTCGCTGGCGTCTCGTGGATCGACATTCACGTCTGGGCCGGCACCGCGGCGGCAACATTGATCGCCGGCCGTGTCGTCTGGGGATTCTTCGGCACGACGCACGCGCGGTTCTCCGATTTCATCGTGTCGCCGAGGACGACGCTGGCGCATATGCGCGCGCTGCTCGCTGGCCGTAACGAACGTCATCGCGGCCACAATCCGCTCGGCGCGGCGATGATTGTCGCGCTGCTTGCGGTCGTCGCAGCCATTGCGATCACGGGCGTGCTTGCCTTCGGCGGCGTCCTGAAAGCTGGTCCGCTCGCCTTTGCTACGACATTCGCCGCCGGCTGGCAGGCGCGTCAAATTCACGAAGCGCTGGCGCTGATACTGCTCGGCCTGGTCGGCTTGCACATTGCCGGCGCGCTCTTCGAAAGCTGGCGCACGTGCGAAAATCTCGTGCGCGCCATGGTCGACGGCCGCAAGGAAGTGCGGCACGGCGATCACGTCTCGGTGCGACGGCGGGCCCAGCCGTTTCTGGCGGCGTCGATCGCGGCCATTTTGTTTGCGACCACGGCAGTGACGATATGGACGCTGAGCCTGCGGCCTGGTCTTGGAGTGCCGGTTGCCAAAGTCGATCCGGTCTACACCAAAGAATGCGGCGCGTGCCATACCGCCTATCACCCGAGTCTATTGCCGCGGGCATCGTGGGGCGCGCTGATCGCCGGTCTTGATAATCATTTCGGCGAAGACGCCAGCCTCGACACGGCGACCGCGGCGAGGCTCGGCGACTATCTCGCCACCAACGCGGCTGAGACTGCCGACACGTTGCCTGCCAATCGTTTGCGACAGGTCGAAGCGGCCAAGCCTTTTACGATCACCGCGACGCCGTTCTGGACGCGCCGGCACGCGGGCATTCCCGACGCGGTGTTTGCGTCGAAAGCGGTTAGCGGTCGCGGCAACTGTGTCGCCTGCCATGCCGACGCCAGCAGCGGACGTTTCTATCCCGGCAACATCGACATTCCCGACGAGGCCACACCATGAGACCGAACATGAAACTGAAATCGATATCCATCGTCGTTGCAGCGGCTCTTGTCACGGCATCCGCTGTCGCGCTCGCCGATCCGGCGCGCCAAGCGATCCTCGACGGCTATGCGGCGAAAGCCGGCACCAAGCCGTCGCCGGAACGCGGCAAGGCATTCTTCCTCGCGACGCACAGCGGCGGCCAGCCCGAGACAGCATCCTGCACGTCTTGCCATGGCCAAGATCCGCACAGCGCCGGCCGCACCCGTGCCGGTAAGGCTGTCGAACCGCTGGCGGTGTCGGTCATGCCCGGCCGCTTCACCGATCCGGCCAAGGTCGAGAAGTGGTTTGGCCGCAATTGCAACACCGTGCTCGGCCGTGCCTGCACCGATGCCGAGAAAGCCGACTTCATCGCCTTCATGGCGAGTCAGTAGCCGTCCGCCGATCATCCATGCCGGGCCGCGATGGTGTCCGGCCCAACCCGAAAGGAAACCGTCATGCGCGTTTCACGTTTTCGTTCCGTGCTCTGGCCGGCCGGTGCCGCGCTCGCTTCCGCCAGTATCGTCCTTGCCATCAGCTCGCTGATGGCGCCTTCCGCCGTTGCGGAAGGCGGCGCCCCGTTTGCGGTCGTCACCGACAAAACCGTGCAAACCGAATGCGGCGCCTGCCATATGGCCTATCCGGCCGGCATGCTGCCGACGCGTTCATGGCAGGCGATCATGGACAAGCTCGACGATCACTTTGGCGAGAACGCCGCACTCGACGCCAAGACAACGAAACACATCACCGATTATCTCGTCGCCAACGCGGCCGATGCGGGTGGACGCGGCGCGCGTCAGTTACGTGGCGTGAAACCCGATCAAACGCCCCTACGCATCACTGAATTGCCGTGGTGGATTCGCGAGCATCGCGGCGAGGTCAGTCCGAGCGCCTTTAAAGACCCGCGCGTCAAATCGAAAGCCAATTGCGTCGCCTGTCACCGTGACGCCGCCAAGGGGTATTTCGGCGACGACTGATGCGTCATTCGTCCCGCGCCGTTGAATCGATGGCGCGGGCGAGATGCTCCAGCGAGTCGGCGCCTACCGATTGGGGCCGATGTGCTTCAGCGGCGAGCGCGCGATCAGGACCGCGAGGCCGGCGCCGAGGCCGATTTTCACCAGCGACGACAACAGGAACGGGTGGATGCCCGCGGCATAGGCCTTCACGGGTCCGATGAGGTGCGCCAGCCAGGCATAGCCGAAGGTGAGGATGATCAGCGTGCCGATGATGTTGACCAGCACGGCGGTGAACAGCTCGCGGCCGTAGCCGCGCTCGGCGAGCCAGCCGGACACATAAGCGGCGACGCAGAAGCCAACGAGATAGCCGCCGGTCGGGCCCATCATATAAGCGAGGCCGGTGCCGCGCGCCGGCGAGTTGGCGAACACCGGCAGGCCCATCAGGCCCTCCAGCACGTAAGCGGTGACGACGATGAAGCCGAGCCGCGAGCCCAGTGTCATGCCGATCAGGACGACCGCCATGGTCTGCATGGTCATCGGCACCGGCCAGAACGGGATCTGGGTGCGCGCCGAGGCGGCGAGGAGGAGCGAGCCGATCACCACGGCGGCGAAGCCGAACAGCAGGCGGGAGCCGATGTCGTCTTTGGTGGCGACGGCGGCGGCGGACTTGATCAGGCGCTTCATGAGCGGTCCTTCCTTGAATTCGACGCCCTTTGGTAGCCCATCGCGGCTGCGTCGCAAAGAGGCCGCCCCGGGGGCCTACCCCTCCCGGATATCGGCCACCGTGCCGCCGGTCATGGCGGCCAGTGCCTCGGCCGAAGTGCGGAATACATGGCGGGGCGAGCCTGCGGCGGCCCAGACCGGGTCGAGGGCCATCAGGTCCTGGTCGATGAAAATGCGCGGCGGGCTCTGGTGACCGATCGGCGAAACGCCGCCGATGGCGAAGCCGGTGACGTCCCGCACCCAGCGCCCGTCCGCCGCCTTGACCGGCTGGCCGAGCAAAGCGGCGACCTTGGCGGTGTTCACGCGGTTGGCGCCGGAGGCGACCACCAGCACCACCTGCTCACCGGCGCGCAGCACGATGGACTTGGCAATCTGCGCCACGGTGCAGCCGACCGCATTGGCGGCATCCTGCGCGGTGCGGGTGCCGTCCGGAAAGACGTCGATGGTATCGGGCTGGCCGGCGGCAAGCAAAGCGGCGCGCACGCGTTCGACCGATGGCGTGGTTTCGTTCATGGACTTGTTCTCTGAGGCTTTCTCAATAACCGGCGGCGAGGGAGCCGCGCGTGCGGGGATCGGCGGCGCCGACATAACGTCGCGGCTGGAATTCGGTTTTCGGCAGGACCTCTATCGAATTCACCGATGTCGCGGGCCGAGTCGGTTCTAGTTTATGGCCGCGCGCGGCAAGGCCATCAAGCACGGCCTGCGGAAAGCCGCTTTCGACATAGACCGTGTCTGGCATCCATTGATGATGGATGCGCGGCGCGGTGACGGCTGCGGCGATCGGCATTTTAAAGTCGATGACATTGGTGATGACCTGCAACACCGCGGTGATGATGCGGCTGCCGCCCGGCGAGCCTGTAACGATGAACGGCTTGCCGTCCTTCAGCACGATCGTCGGCGTCATCGACGACAAGGGCCGCTTGTTCGGCCCCGGCAGATTGGCGGCGAAGCCGACGAGGCCGTAGGCGTTCGACGCGCCGGCCTTGGCGGTGAAGTCGTCGAGCTCGTTGTTCAGCAGCACACCGGTGCCGTCGGCGATCAGGCCGAGGCCGTAGGAGAAGTTCAGCGTGTAGGTGTTCGACACGGCATTGCCGTCGCGGTCGATGACGGAGAAATGCGTGGTGTTCTGGCCTTCAAAGTCGGCGGGCTTGCCGGCCTTGATGTCGGACGACGGCGTCGCCTTGTCGGTGATGCCCGCACGTAGCGCGGCGGCATATTTCTTCGAGATCAAACCGGCGATCGGCATCTTTACCGAATCCGGATCGCCCATATAGACGGCGCGGTCGGCATAGGCGCGCCTCATGGCCTCGATAAAATAGTGCAGCGCCTCGTCATTGCGGCCGAGCTTTTTAAGATCGTAGCCTTCCAGAATGTTGAGCATCTGAATGAGATGCACGCCACCGGACGAGGGCGGCGGCATCGAGACGATGTCGCTGCCACGATAGCTGCCCTTGACGACATCGCGCTCCACGGCGCGATAATTGGCAAGGTCGTCCGCGGTCATCACACCGCCGGCCTCGCGCACGGCGGCGGCAATCTTCCGCGCGACCTCGCCGCGATAGAAGCCGTCAAGGCCCCTGGCGGCGATGGCTTTGAGCGTGTCGGCAAGATCGGACTGGATCAGCCGGTCGCCCGACTGCAAAGGCTCGCCGCCGTTCTTGAGCAGGATGGCTGCGGATGAGGGCCAGCGCGCCAGCTTCTTTGCCGCGCCCGGCAGTGAGTCGGCGGTGTCGTCCTGAACGGCGAAGCCCTGATCGGCGAGCCGGATGGCGGGCTGCAACAGGTCGGACAAGGAGAGTTTGCCGGACCCGTATTTTTCGTGCGCCATGGCGAGACCCGCGACTGTGCCGGGCACGCCAACTGAGAGGCCCGAGTCGCGCGACTTCACCGGATCGGGATTGCCCTGCGCGTCAAGGAACATGTCCGGCGTCGCCGCGGCTGGCGCGGTCTCGCGATAGTCGATGGCCGTGTTGCGGCCATCCTTCGTCAGATGGATCACCATGAAACCGCCGCCGCCGAGATTGCCGGCGCGCGGATAGGTGACCGCCATGGCGAAACCGACCGCAACTGCCGCATCGACGGCATTGCCGCCGCGATCGAGAATTTCGACGCCGATGCGCGCGGCCATGCGCTCCTGCGCCACCACCATGCCGGTCTCGCCGACGATGCCCTGCGCCGGCGGAAACGACGGCTGCGAGTTCTGCAACTGCGGCGTCGACTGCGCCAGCGCGAGCGAGGCGGTGAGGAGGAGGGCGAGGGTGATTGAGAAGAGTCGTTTGACCATCAGCGATGATTTACCCGTTCGTCCCCGCGAAAGCGGGGACCCATTTTTTGGCTTAGCTGGATTCCCGCTTTCGCGGGAATGAACGGAGTATGGGGTCGGCGCAGCGACTTATCTAGCCTGCTCGTGATAGACCGGGTTCGGCCGCATGTCGGTTGCCGAGGCGACGCGGTTCGACATGTTGAAAAAGCCGGTGATCGCCGCAATGTCCCAGATGTCGCGGTCTTCGAATCCGGCGCGGCGCAAGCTCTCGCGATCGTGCTCCTCGATCTCGGCCGGCGTGTTGGTGAGCTTCACTGCGAAATCCAGCATGGCGCGCTGGCGCTTGTCGAGTTTTGCCACACGATAGTTCATCACGATCTGCTCGCCGAGCAGCGGATTGCCGGAATATTGCCGCACGGCAGCGCCGTGCGCGGTGAGGCAGTAATAGCAGCGGTTCTGCGCCGACACCGCGACCGCGATCATCTCGCGCTCGAGTTTGGACAGACCGCTCGGCGCCAGCATCAGGTCATTGTACATGGCGGCGAAGGCTTCGAGCTTGGCGTTGTCGAAGGCATAGGCCACCAGCACATTCGGGATGAAGCCAAGCTTGTCCTGGCATTTCTGGAAGTAGGCCGTCATCGCCGGCGACAACTCGCCTCGCGGCAGCTTGAGCGCGATGATCGGATCGTCATCCGATCGTACGGCTGCTTGTGCAGCGGCTTTCTTGTCAGCAGATTTACGAGGGTTCTTGCCTGCGGCTTTGGCGACGGTCCCGGCCATGCTTGCACCTGTAAAAATTTCTTTACGCCGAGCGCCGAGCCTACAATGCTTCCAGTCTGCCGAACATAGCCAAAGGCAGGGATATTCATTTTGTATTTCAGCGGCTTGATCGTGATCGCCACGAAAACATAAAGCGGTCATGCTCGAAGGCTAAGCCAAGCGTCGCTCTCGACCAATGCGTCGGGAAGGTGAAGACTGCCCCGTCAGCGAAGACCGATTCCCAGACCACGCATTGTCGTATGAAGCGGCCTTTGCACCGGTGCAGACCTGCCGTCGTTCCCAGTCATATGAGGTCCCTCGTGCTCGACAAACTGGCAGCCATCAATGCTTCCGATGCAGAACAGGCGGCGGCCCATGAGGCGATCGCGCAAGCGGGCGCGGCGCTGAAGCTGCGGCGGGGCGAGATTCCTGATGGCTTCGCCGAGCGCCTGTTCGGCCAGGTCGTGCCCGAAGACGTTGCGCGTTACGAGGCGAGCGAGCTTGCGCAACTCGCTGCGCGGGTCTGGGATTTCATGCAGCAGCGCAAGCCGGGCGCCGCGCGGATGACCTGCGAGACGATCGAGATCGGGGCGCCGACGTCCCCGCGTAACATTACCGTGATCGAGATCGTCAATGACGACATGCCGTTTCTGGTCGATTCGGTGATGGGCGAACTGGCCGCGCGGCGCCTCGACGTGAGGCTGGTGGCGCATCCCATTTTCGGTGTCAAACGCGACGACAACGGCAAGCTCAATGCGCTCGGCGAGCCGGCCGCCGGCGCGCGCGAGAGCGTGATCCATATCCATATGGAACCGATCGAATCGGCGGAGCTGCGTGCCGAGATCGCAGCGGCGATCGAGCGCGTGCTCGGTCAGGTGCGCGTCGCGGTCGCGGATTGGCGGCCGATGCGCGAACGGACCGAGGAAATCGTCGCGAACCTGAAATCCAATCCGCCACCGCTGCCGGTGGACGAGATCGGCGAGGCCATTCATTTTTTGCAATGGCTGCTCAACGATCACTTCACTTTCCTCGGCCTGCGCGACTACGTCTTCAGCGAGCACGCGCTTGACGCGGATTTCGCCAGCAGCCTTGGCATCATGCGCGACGCCAGCCTGCGCGTGCTCAAGCGCGGTGACCAGCACCTCGATCTCACGCCGGAGATCATGGCGTTTCTCAACGAGCCGCGGCCGCTGATCATCACCAAGGCGAACGCGCACGCGCATGTGCATCGGCGCACATTTCTCGACTATATCGGCGTCAAGAAATACGACGCCGAGGGTATTCTCGTCGGCGAGCATCGCATCGTCGGCCTGTTCACGTCGTCGGCATATACGCGAACCGCGCATGAGATCCCTTACTTGCGGCGCAAGATCGCCGCGGTGGAGGAGCGTGCCGGCTTCGCGCCGAACAGTCATTCGGCCAAGGCGCTGGCGAACGTGCTTGAGCACTATCCGCGCGACGAGCTATTCCAGATTGGCGAAGATACGCTTTTTCATTTTGCCATGGCGATCATGCGCCTCGAGGAGCGACCGCGGGTACGCGTGCTGGCGCGTCACGATCGCTTCGACCGTTTTGTCTCGGCGATCGTCTATGTACCGCGCGAGCGCTACGACAGCATCATGCGGGTTCGCATCGGCGATTATCTCGCCAAGGCTTTCGAGGGGCACGTCACCGCCTTCTATCCTTTCTTCCCGGAAGGCCCGCTGGTGCGTGTGCATTTCATCATCGGTCGCGGCGGCGGCGCCACGCCGAACGTGGCGCCCGAGATATTGGAGCGCGACATCGCGCAGATCGTGCGCAGTTGGACCGACGGGCTGTCCGACGCGCTGACCGCCACGCACGCGCCGGAGAAGGCGCGCGCGCTGTTCGAGCGCTATCGCGAGGCTTTTACGGCGGATTTCCACGACTTCTATATGCCGTCCAGCGCGGCTGATGACATTCGCGCCATCGAGACCCTGTCGGAAGACCGGCCGCTGGCGGTCGATTTCCGCCATCGCGACGAGCATGAGCAGGAGAATGTCAGCCTCAAGGTCTGGAGCCTGGGGCGGCCCCTGCCGCTGTCGGAGCGCGTGCCCGTCCTTGAAAACATGGGTTTCAAGGTTGTCGACGAGCGCACCTATCAAATCTCGCCGGCCAATGCCGAGAAGCTGTGGTTCCACGACATGTTGCTGACCCGCGGAGACGGCACCGGCATCGATCTGCAGTCCGGCAAAGCGCGGCTGGAAGCAGCCTTCCTGCACGTCATGCGCGGTATGGCCGAAAACGATGGCTTCAACGCGTTGACGCTGCAGGCAGGGCTCGGCTGGCGCGATGTAGCGCTGATCCGCGCTCTGTCGCGCTATCTGCGCCAGATTCGTGTGCCTCACTCGCAGGATTACATGTGGGCGACTTTGGTCAAGCACGCCGCGGTGACCAGCGAGATCGTCGAATTGTTCCATGCCCGCTTCGATCCACGCGGCGACGCGGCGAACCTGCGCGATCTCAATCAGAAAATGATTGCAGAGCGCATCGAGCAAGGGCTGGCGAAGGTCGAGAGCCTCGACGAGGACCGCATCCTGCGCTTCTTCGTCAATGCGGTGCAGTCGGCGATCCGCACCAACTATTTCCAGACCGATGCGGAGGGCAAGCTCAAGCCGTTGATCGCCATCAAATTCGAGAGCGGCAAGATCACCGACATGCCTCTGCCACGACCGCTCTATGAAATCTTCGTCTATTCGCCGCGTGTCGAGGGCGTTCATCTACGCTTCGGCAAGGTGGCGCGCGGCGGCATTCGCTGGTCCGACCGGCCGCAGGATTTCCGCACCGAGATTCTCGGTCTCGTGAAAGCGCAACAGGTCAAGAACGCGGTGATCGTGCCGGTCGGCGCCAAGGGCGGCTTCGTGCCGAAGCAGATGCCGAAGAACCCGACGCGCGACCAGTTCATGGCCGAGGGCATCGCATCGTACAAATTGTTCATCTCGACGCTGCTCGATATTACCGACAATTATGCCGCCGATGGAAGCATTGTGCGGCCGGATAATGTGGTGCGGCATGAAGGCGACGATCCCTATCTCGTCGTCGCTGCCGACAAGGGAACTGCCACCTTCTCGGACATTGCCAACGGTCTCGCCGTCGAGCACGGTTTCTGGCTCGGCGATGCCTTCGCCTCGGGCGGCTCGGCCGGCTACGACCACAAGGTCATGGGCATCACCGCGCGCGGCGCCTGGGAATCGGTGAAGCGCCATTTCCGCGAGATGGACATCAACATCCACGACACGCCGTTCACCGTGGTCGGCGTCGGCGACATGTCGGGCGATGTGTTCGGCAACGGCATGCTGCGCGAGGACACGATCAAGCTGGTCGCGGCCTTCGATCACCGCGATATCTTCATCGATCCCGATCCCGATCCGAAAACGAGCTTCGCCGAGCGCAAGCGGCTGTTCGATCTGCCGCGCTCGAGCTGGCAGGATTACGATAAGGCGCTGCTGTCGAAAGGCGGTGGCATCTATCCGCGCTCGTCCAAGGAAATCCGGTTGTCGCCCGAGGCGCAGAAGCTGCTCGGCGCCGCTGAGAAAGTCACGCCGCCGCAGTTGATGCAGGCGATCCTGAAGGCCAAGGCCGACCTGTTGTTCTTCGGCGGCATCGGCACCTATGTGCGCGCCGCGACCGAGGGTGACGAGGCCGCGGGCGACCGCGCCAACGACGCGATCCGCATCACCGGCGCCGACCTGCAGGTCAAGGTGGTCGGCGAGGGCGCCAATCTCGGCATGACCCAGCGCGGCCGCATCGAGGCGGCGCTCAATGGCGTGCGGCTCAACACCGATGCCATCGACAATTCGGCCGGCGTCAACACCTCGGACGTCGAGGTCAATATCAAGATCGCCTATGCCGAGCCGGTTCGCGCCGGCCGGCTGACGCTCGAGGCGCGCAACGCCGAACTCGCCGAAATGACCGACGAGGTGGCGCGGCTGGTCTTGCGCAACAACTATCAACAGACTTTAGCGCTGTCGCTGGCGCAGCGGCGCGGGCTGGAGGATTTCGGCTTTCAGCAGCGCCTGATGCAGACGCTGGAGCAGCAGGGCCTGCTCGACCGCGCCGTGGAGTATTTGCCGGACGAGATGGCGCTCGCCGACCGGCGCAAGCGCAACCTGCCGCTGACGCGGCCCGAACTGGCCGTGCTGCTCGCTTATGCCAAGCTCACGCTCTATTCAGTGCTGCTCGATTCGAACGTACCGGACGATCCATTCCTCGGCCGCGAGATCAATCGCTATTTCCCCAAGGAGATGACGGAGCGCTATGCTGGCGCGCTGCAATCGCATCGCCTGCGCCGCGAGATCATCGCAACCCAACTCACCAACTCGATGATCAACCGCGGCGGCGCTACGCTTATCGTGCGGATCGCCGACCAGACCGGCGCCGCGCCAGCGCAGATCGCGGCCGCCTTCGCCGCCGTGCGCAACAGTTACGATCTGATCGGCCTCAATGGCGAGATTGACACGCTCGACAACAAGGTGCCGGGCGACATGCAGTTGTCGCTCTATGCCGCGGTGCAGGACCTGCTGCTCGATCGCCTTGTGTGGTTCCTGCGCAATGTCGATCTCAGGGAAGGGCTGGAAGCCATCGTCGCGCATTATCGCGACGGCATCACCCAGGTCGAAGCCGCGCTCGACACCGCGCTGCCGAAGCCGGCGGCCGCGGCGCGCGACGCCCACATTGCGCAGCTGACGCGCGACGGCGTGCCGGACGCTATCGGGCGCCGCATCGCCAATCTGGCGCTGACTAAGGCGGCGCCGGATATCGTCATGGTCGCCGACCGCGCCAAGAAGCCGATCGCGGAGGTGACCGCGACCTATTTCGCCACCGAAGCCTTCTTCCAGCTCGACAAGGTGGCGAACGCGGTGCCGGGTATTGTCGTGTCGGATTACTTCGACCGCCTAGCGCTCGACCGCGCCGTCGACCAGATCGGCGATGCCGAGCGGCGGTTGACCTCCGCAATGGTCGGCAACGGCCACGCCGGCGCGGCGGCGGTGGAGGAATGGCTCAAGCCGCGCAAACAGGAAGTCGAACGCATCCGCGCCGCGATTCACGAGATCGCAGGGTCGGGACTGACGCTGTCGAAGCTCAGCGTGGCGGCGAGTTTGCTGGGGGATCTGGCGCGAGAATAATTGTCATTCGGGGACGCCACGTCGCGGCCTTGCGGCCGCGCCCCGGAATGACGGACTTCAATGCTTGAAATGCCTTGTCCCGGTGAACACCATCGCGATGCCGTGCTGGTCGGCCGCCGCGATCACTTCGGCGTCGCGCATCGAGCCGCCGGGCTGGATCACCGCCGTGGCGCCGGCTTCGATGGCGACCAATAAGCCGTCGGCGAACGGGAAGAACGCATCGGACGCGACCACCGAGCCCTTGGTCAGCGGCGCGGACAGCCCCAGTTCCTTGGCGGCATCTTCGGCCTTGCGCGCGGCGATGCGCGCCGAGTCGACGCGGCTCATCTGTCCGGCGCCAATGCCGACGGTGGCAAGATCCTTCGCATAGACGATCGTGTTCGACTTGACGTGCTTGGCGACGCGGAAGGCGAAGCGCAGATCGTTGAGTTCGGCAGCGGTTGGCGCGCGTTTGGTGACGACCTTCAATTCCATGTCGTCGACCACGGCGGCATCGCGCGACTGAACGAGAAGACCACCCGCCACCGACTTGACCAGCAGGCCCTTCTCGCGCGGATCGGGCACGCCACCAGCAAGCAGCAGCCGCAGGTTCTTCTTCGCCGCGACGATGGCGATGGCTTCGTCGCTGGCATCCGGCGCGATGATCACCTCGGTGAATATCTCGGTGATGGCTTTCGCGGCTTCGGCGTCGAGCGGACGGTTCAGCGCGACAATGCCGCCGAAGGCCGACGTCGAGTCGCAGGCCAATGCTTTCTTGTAGGCGTCGAGCAGCGATGAGCCTTCGGCGACGCCGCAGGGATTGGCGTGCTTGACGATGACGCAGGCCGCCGCGCGCTTTGGATCGAACTCGGCAATCACCTCGTACGCGGCGTCGGTGTCGTTGATGTTGTTGTAAGAGAGTTCTTTGCCCTGCACCTGCCGCGCCGTGGCGACGCCGGCGCGCACATTCGGCGTGCGATAGAAAGCTGCTGTCTGGTGCGGGTTCTCGCCGTAGCGCAGAGGCTGCGCCAGTTTGCCACCGAAGGCGCGGTAATCCGGCGCGTCGTTGTTCAGCGTGGCCGCGAACCAGTTGGAAATCGCGGCGTCATAAGCCGCAGTGCGCGCATAAGCTTTGGCCGCGAGCCTCGAGCGCGTCTCGTAGGTGGTCATGCCGTTGTGCTTTGTCAGTTCTTCGAGCACCAGAGCGTAATCGGTGGTGTCGACGACCACGGCAACGTCGCCATGGTTCTTCGCCGCAGCGCGGATCATCGCGGGCCCGCCGATATCGATGTTCTCGATGCAGTCGTCGTAAGCGGCGCCCTTGGCGACGGTTTCCTCAAATGGATATAGGTTCACCACCAGAAGATCGATCGCCTTGATGTTGTGCGCCTTCATCGCCGCGGCGTGCTCCGCATTGTTGCGGATGGCGAGCAGGCCGCCATGGACATTCGGGTGCAGCGTCTTGACCCGTCCGTCCATCATCTCCGGAAATCCGGTCAGCTCGGACACGTCGGCGACGCGCAGGCCGGCATCCTTCAGCGCCTTCGCCGTGCCGCCGGTGGAAACGAGTTCGATGCCAAAGCCGGCCAGCGCCTTGGCGAAGTCGATAAGGCCGGATTTGTCGGAAACCGACAGCAAAGCGCGGGTGACGCGGCGCGGGTGGCTGGACATGGGAGCTCGTCGTTTTGCGTTGAGAGTTGACCGGGGAATAGCGCCCCAAGCGCGCCACTACAACGGCAATTCCGGCTCTTCGGCGCGGTCCAGACGGGTGCCTGGCGATACCGGCGGCGTGTGCCGGAAGGTCCAGCGCACCTTGGCGTCCTGGCGGGCATGGCCATAGACCACGATCTGCACCGCCCGGCGAGGGCCGTCGGAGCCGGCGAGATATACGCTTTCCTCCACCTCCACCGTCTCGCCCATGGTGGCGAAGGTCCAGACTTCCTTGTCGGGCAGCAGCAGGATGACACCGCGCCCTTCCGACAGGCGGCTCGCCTTGATCGAGGGGTGCAGATGAAAGCGCACCGCGTATTCGTCGCCCTTGCGGATGTCGAAAGCCTTGTAGGCGGGCGTGAATTCATCTTCGCCGTCGATGGTGCGGCCGTCGGCGCTGACCTTGATCGTGCGCGTCTGCACGACGCCGAATTCGCCCGCATAGCCGTCCTGCGAAGCGACGATGGTGACACCCTCCTCGGCGTCAGTGCGCTCGGCCGTGACCTTGCGCGGGCCGGACACGATCGGCGTACCGCCGAGTAGCCGGCGCAATGATTTGGATTCGAGAAACCGGCAGGACGACGTATCGTTGAAGGTGACCGTCGAATGAGCCGCGGTGGCGCGCGCCACCTGGCGCCAGTTCTCGCGGTTCATCGACGGCAGGCCGCAATTGACGATGACGCGATGCTGACGGAACGACATCTCGAACGACAGACAGCCGGCATGGGCTTCCGTCGAGAGCGCGACCGGCGGCGGCCTGCCGGTATCCATCAGGATCACCGTGGCGTCGGCGTCGATGCGCTGATAGCCGGAATGCGGCGCGTTCGACAAAGGCGCGCCGCGCGCATCGTCATAAGCGAGCGCGGTCGCGAGCAAATCGACCGCGGTCGGGCCCATGCCGTTGAACTGCGCGAAATTGCCGTCCGGATGCCGGAAGAAACGCAGCATCGGCATCATGCGGTCGATGGCGTTGTTGATCGCCTGCGGCGGTTGCAGATTGCGCGCGGTAAACAATTGCCGCAGCGGCAGCAGGTCGATGACGATCTCGATCAATGTGCCGGGGTTGCGGCTGACATGGCCGCCGTCGGGCAGAATCTGCGCGCGCAGTTCGTCGATCAGCCGCCGCGCCGTCGGTCGCAACTGGCCGGACAGACCGTTGAGGCACAAAGTGGCGTAGGTCAGTGCGATCAGCGCCTGCAGCCGCGGCAGGCCGGCGCGCGCGTTGTTCGTCGTGCCGCGCAGATAACGCACCTGACGCTGCAGGCTGCGGATGAAACGCCGATAGAAGCGCGCATCGGCGTCCTGCAGGATGAAAGGCGAATGACACAGCCACGAGACGATGCGGCGCGACAGGATCTCCGGCTGCCAGCCAATCGGATGCCAACTGCCCTGATGGGTGATCCACTCGTCGATCAGCGAGCGCGCATTGGCGCGGGTGATCGCGGAGTCCGCGGCGCGCAGATGGCGTAGCCAGGAGAAGTTGAGCAGCACCGTGGCCCATTCTTCCGACGGTGGCACCATCTCGAAGGGCGAGCGCCGGTCGCAGATCACCACCTTGCCGGCGAAGGCGAAGCGCCCGGCATAGATCTCGGCGGCGCGGGTGGCGTCGGCGGTGCGCAGGTCCTGCGGCGCGATGACGAGGCGGTCGGTCTTGGTCGAGCCGTAGCGCCAGCGCGTGAGCGGATGCGTGCCGACGGTGCCGGCAAGACTCCGCAAGGCGCGGCGCCCGACCAGCAAAGACAGCCTGGCTCGTTCGCCGAGCGTGACCCGCATTGCCTCTATTCGTCCCCAGCGACGTGGGCGATTCCCGCGTGCAATCCGTAAGATAGCGGAAGGGTCCGGCCCGGGCCAATGATGCCGCCGCTAACGCGGGCGGCGGTGCATAAGTCCCGTCAGCCCGGTTTCCGGGTGAGGCGGGCGGCAAAGAAGCCGTCGAGGCCGCTCCAGCGCGGGTCGGTGTCCGGCAGGTAATGCGGCAGGGTGCGCAATTCGCCCTGCGTGTTGACGAATTCGGCCTGGTCGAACACCTCCGCGGCGGCGATCGGTGCGCGCATAAGGCGTGGATCGCGCGCCAGCAAGGCGGCGATCTGGGCTTCGCCTTCTTCCGGTTCCAGCGAGCAGGTGCAGTAGACCAAAATACCGCCAGGCTTGAGCAGGCCCGCGGCGCGGTCGAGCAGCCGGCTTTGCAGCGAGGTGAGCACGCCGAGATCGTTCTCCGACTTCAGCCACGGCACATCGGGATGGCGGCGGATGGTTCCGGTCGCGGTGCAGGGCGCATCGAGCAGCACGGCATCGAATTGCTTGTCCGGTTGCCACTCCAGCGCATCGGCGGCCACGGTCTCGACATTGAGCTTGAGCCGCGCGAAGTTTTCCTTCAGCCGCGCGATGCGCGCCGGCGAGCGATCGACCGCGGTGACATGGGCGCCGGCATTGGCGAGCTGCGCCGACTTGCCGCCAGGCGCGGCGCACAGATCGCAGACATCCTTGCCGGCCAGGTTGCCGAACAGCTGCGCCGGGATCGACGCGGCGGCGTCCTGCACCCACCAGGCGCCTTCGACGAAACCGGGCAGCAGTGAAATCGCGCCATGCGCCAAGGTGCGTACGGTTCCCGTCGGCAGCACCTTGCCGTGGACACGCTCGGCCCAATGCGCCGCGTCTTGCTTGACGGTGAGGTCGAGCGCCGGCTCATGGCCGTTGGCGGATGCGATGGCGCGCGCGGTGGCATCGCCATAGGTCTTCTGCCAGCGCGCGAACAGCCAGGACGGCGTGTCGCGCGTGACATCGGACGAGTCGAACTCCTTTCGCGCCTGCGCAACGCGGCGCAGCACGGCGTTGACGAGGCCGGCATAGCGCGAGGCGCGGCGATCGGCCTGCGCGAGGCGCACCGACAGATCGACCGCTGCGTGATCCGGCACGTCGAGCCACAGGATCTGCGCGGCACCGACAAGCAGAATGGTCTCGGTGCGCGGTGCATCGGCCGGAAAGCCCTTGTCGAGGAAGCCGCCGACCAGATGGCGCAAGGTGCCGAGCCGCCGCAGCACGGTGGCGGCGAGGCGGCGCATCAGCGCTCGGTCGCGGTCGGGAAGCGTCGCGAGGCCCAGATGCGCGGTCTTGCCGGAGAGCTGATCGTCGAGCGCGATGCGGCGGCGGAGCACGCCGTCGACGATATCCGTGGCGATGCGCCGGGCGGCCAGACCGGGGACTTCAGCTTGAGGGGCGATTCGCGCGCGCGCCATGACCCCCTTATTGCCACGAATTGTGTCGCTGGCGCGAGCGCATGACGAAAAAGTGCGTGCAGTATCTGGGGGCAGGCTCACTGCACCACATAGACCTCGGTGCCAAGCGGCGTGCGGCGGTAGAGGTCCATGATGTCCGCGTTGTGCATGCGGATGCAGCCATGGGAGACATAGCCGCCGATCGAGGACGGATCGTTGGTGCCGTGGATGGCGTAATTACCGCGGTCGAGCCCCATCGCCGCGGCGCCCATCGGGTTCTGCGGCGAACCTCCCGGATAAGTTGGCGTGCGGCCAGGAATACGCGCCCAGGCCGGGCGGATGTGCTTGGCGGCGACATAAGCGCGGCCGTGCCAGGCCATGCCGGCCTTGCCGACGCCGACCGGATAGCGGATCGCCTGCCCGCCGGGCAGTACATAGAAAAGTTGCCGCGTGCCGGTGGAGACGACGATGGTGCCGGGACTGTAGGCGCTACGGAACTGCACGACATCGCCGCGCGCCAGCGCCGGCTGGACGCCGATCAGGGAACCGAGAAGAAGGAGAAGGGCGCCGAGGCGCGGCAGGAACGTCATGGCAAACTTCAGACCTTGGCGGTCACTGTTCAACGATGACCGGCGTTCCGACATCGACCATGCGATACAGTTCGCGGATGTCGCGGTTGAACATGCGGATGCAGCCATAGGAGACGAAGCCGCCGATCGAGCGCGGATTGTTGGTGCCGTGAATGGCATAGTCGCCGCCGCGCATGGTGAGCGCGGCATCGCCCATCGGATTGCGCTTGTCGCCGCCGGCGATCACCTGCGGCAAATTCGGATTGTCGCGGCGGATGTCTTCCGGCGGCGCCCAGGCCGGCTTGACGTATTTGCCTTCGATGCGCGCCTTGCCGGTCCAGGTCTTGCCCTCGCGGCCGACGCCGACGGGGAAGCGCAGCGCGCGATATTCGTCGAGCACAAGATAGAGATAGCGCTCATTGGTCCGCACCACGATGGTGCCGGGCGCGAAGCCGGAAAACGCCACGACGCCGCGCTCGCCCGGCGCGGGCGCACCGGTATAGGGCGCACCTTGCGCGACGACGGCGGCAAACGCCGCCCAGCACAGGACGAAGGTGACGAACAGAACCGTTCGTTTGATGAGTACGTGAGACATGCCTTAGCCGCCCGGAATTACCGGGCGGATCATAAGGCGAGGCCGATACCGGACGGCGGAAAGCTGCCGGTAACGTAAACGCGGCGTAAGGAACTTCTCGATTTAGGACAGCTATGTGCGTTTCGAACGAAGCGCCGACAATGCTTTCGATGCGGGCGTCCCGGGATTGGTGCTCAAGTAAGCCGCAACCTCCCGATCGACGAACTCGTGTTGCCGCGCATTGCTCTGAAGGGCCCACAATGCAACGCCCGCGAAAATAATCTGGCGGCCTTTCTCGCCATACTTCGACTTTAACTCATTGTAGATTTCCTTGGGACCGCCGGCCATTGCGACAGCGGTTCGAGCGACGTCGATAGCAACAAGCTCCGACTCGTTGGCGGTCGCGGCGAAATACCCGATGATTTTACGAACATATCTGGGGTCGCCGCTGGCTAAAGCAGCGCCCCACAAGAGGTCCAGGTGTGTCGGCGTTCGGACCACGAGATCGTCAAGCCGGTCAGGCAAGTTCGCGAATTCGAGCGATAACCAATTGTCCCTGCCCGCCTTGCCCAGCCGGGTTCGTGCGGTATCGGAGATCGGCGGTCCGCCGGACAAAGTCACCGCCGCCGCGATCGCCGTTGCGGCTTGCGGCGTCAGGTTCGCGGGCATGACCTTTTCGAGCACCGAAGGTTGTTTGAGAAGAATGATGGTCAGCGCTCCAGCGACGGGCGGATAGGCATTGGCAGGTGCCTGACTGGTGGCAAGCGCCTCCATCAGACGCGCCATTCTTTCAGGCTTCGGATCTTTGTAGAAAAACGCGAGAGTCTGCTCTTCCGTTGCCGAAGCGCGAGGTTGCTGTCCGTGCGCGGCTGTTGCCAAGGCAAGAATAATAACAGCGATGCCGATTGGGCCGGAGCGGTCGATCCGTAACAATTTCAGCATCATGTTCTCGTGAATTGATCTGCGAAATTTTAGCACGCAAAACAAATTCGACGAAATGTCATAAAGAGCAAGGCGCGAGCCCTCGCGGGCCCGCGCCTTGTAGCTTCACAAAAGGAAAAACGCTTAAACCTTCGCGCCCTCTTTCTTGTTCTGGCGATTGCTGATCAGGTCGTCGACCACGGCCGGATCGGCGAGCGTCGTGGTGTCGCCGAGATTGCCGAACTCGTCCTCGGCGATCTTGCGCAGGATGCGGCGCATGATCTTGCCGGAGCGCGTCTTCGGCAGGCCGGGCGAGAACTGGATGAGGTCGGGCGCCGCGAAGGGGCCGATCTCCTTGCGCACCCACTGCACCAGTTCCTTGCGCAACTCGTCGGTCGGTTTCTCGCCGGCCATCAAGGTGACATAGGCGTAGATGCCCTGGCCCTTGATGTCGTGCGGATAACCGACCACCGCGGCTTCCGAAACCTTGGCGTGCGCGACCAAGGCGCTTTCGACTTCCGCCGTGCCCATGCGGTGGCCGGACACATTGATGACGTCGTCGACGCGGCCGGTGATCCAGTAATAGCCGTCCTCGTCGCGGCGGCAGCCGTCGCCGGTGAAGTACTTGCCCGGATAGGTCTTGAAATAAGTGTCGATGAAGCGCTGATGATCGCCATAGACCGTGCGCATCTGGCCCGGCCATGAATCGGCGATGCACAGATTGCCGGAGGTGGCGCCTTCCAGCACCTTGCCTTCGGCATCGACGATCTCCGGCACCACGCCGAAGAAGGGCCGCGTCGCCGAGCCGGGCTTGAGCTTGGTCGCGCCGGGCAGCGGCGTGATCAGAATGCCGCCGGTCTCGGTCTGCCACCAGGTATCGACGATCGGGCAACGGTCGTCGCCGACGACGTGATAGTACCACTCCCATGCTTCCGGATTGATCGGCTCGCCGACCGAGCCCAGGAGGCGCAGCGACTGGCGCGAGGTCTTCTTCACCGGACCTTCGCCGCCCTGCATCAGCGCGCGGATCGCGGTCGGCGCGGTGTAGATGATGTTGACCTTGTGCTTGTCGCAGACTTCCCAGAAGCGCGACGTGGTCGGGTAGTTCGGCACGCCTTCGAACACCAGCGAGATGGCGCCGTTAGAGAGCGGACCATAGACGATGTAGCTGTGGCCGGTGACCCAGCCGACATCGGCGGTGCACCAGTAGACGTCGCCATCGTGATAGTCGAAGACGTATTGATGCGTCATCGACGCATAGAGCAGGTAGCCGCCGGTGGTGTGCAGCACGCCCTTCGGCTTGCCGGTCGAGCCCGACGTATAAAGGATGAACAGCGGATCCTCCGCGCTCATCTCTTCGCACGGGCATTCGGCCGGTACGGTCATTGCGAGATCTTCGTAATAGAAATCGCGGCCGGGCTCCATGTTCACGGCAGTGCCGGTGCGCTTGACGACGATAACGGTCGTGACGCCACCGACCTTGTCACAAGCCGCATCGACATTGGCCTTGAGCGGCACCTTGCGGCCGCCGCGCAGGCCTTCATCGGCGGTGACGATGACGGTGGACTTGCAGTCCTCGAGGCGGCCGGCGATGGAGTCCGGCGAGAAGCCGCCGAAGATCACCGAATGCACGGCGCCAATGCGGGCGCAGGCGAGGATGGAGACCACGGCCTCGGCGATCATGGGCATGTAGATGGTGACGCGATCGCCCTTCTTGACGCCGCGCGCCTTGAGCACATTGGCGAAGACCTGCACCTGCTCGTGCAGCTGCTTGTAGGTGATCGTCTTGTCGTCTTTCGGGTCGTCGCCTTCCCAGATCAGTGCGGTCTGATTGGCACGCTTGGGCAGGTGGCGGTCGACGCAGTTGTAGCAGGCGTTCAGCGTGCCATCCTCGAACCACTTGATCGAGACATTGTGCGTGTCATAGGTCGTGTTCTTGACCTTGGTCGGCTTCTTGATCCAGTCGATACGGGAGGCCTGCTCGCCCCAGAAGCCGTTCGGGTCCTTGATCGAGCGCGCGTACATTTCCTCGTACTTCGCGTCGTCGACATAGGCCTTGGCCTTCCAGTCGGCCGGAACGCCGTAAATCTTCTCGTCGGACATCGTACTCCCCTCCCGGTATCGCGGCATGGCGCGGCACCCCGGTTGAGCCCGGGGGCGCTTATGGTTCCGGGGCCATTATGCGCTGTGGGAGCAACCGGTCACAAGCGCCGGGCGTGCGACTTTCGTCGTGTGCGACCTTTGGGAAATATCAAGGTGGGGCGGCTGTTCGGCCCGATACCGCCCCGCCAGGTGGCGGTCACAGCCCGCCCATCTTGCAGACCAGCTTCCATTCGGCGTCGGTGATCGCCGGCAGCGATAGCCGCGACTGTTTGAGCACCTGGATCTCGGCGAGCTTCGGTTCGGCCTTGATGGCGGCGAGGGTCACGGGCCTCGGCAGCGCTTCCACGGCCTTGACGTCGACGCAAACCCAGGGCTCGCCGGCCTTCGCGGTCGGATCGGGATAGGCCTCCTTGATGACCTCGACGATGCCGACGATCTCCTTGCCGACATTGGAGTGGTAGAAGAAGCCGCGGTCGCCCTTCTTCATTTTCATCATGTTGAGCTTGGCGGTGTGGTTGCGGATGCCGGTCCAGGCGGTGCCTTTGGCGCCGGCTTTCACCATCTGGTCCCACGACCAGGCATCGGGCTCGGATTTCAGAAGCCAGTAGGGCATTTGTGTCTCCAGCGTCGGCAACACTCAGTGTCATCACCCGCGCAAGCGGGTGATCCAGTAATCACGGACCTCGCTTCCCTCGCAAGCGCTGCAGCGTACTGGATGCCCCGCCTTCGCGGGGCATGACGGCGGCGGCTACTCCTCCGCCTTGATCGGCCGCGACAGCAGCGCGGCGATCGCTTCATCGACGCTGTGCTCGCCCGCCAGCACGGCGGCGACAGCGGCCGAGATCGGCATGTCGATGTTCTTGTCGCGCGCCATTTCCAGAAGCACCGGCGCGGTGAAGGCGCCTTCTGCGAGCTTGCCGCTCGGCGTTTCGCCGCGGCCGAGCGCGGCGCCGTAGGAGAAGTTGCGTGACTGCGGCGACGAGCAGGTGAGGATGAGGTCGCCAAGGCCGGACAGGCCGGTGAGCGTTTCCGGCCGTGCGCCCAATGCGCGGCCGAAGCGCACCATTTCGGCAAAGCCGCGCGTCGTCAGCGCGGCGGACGCGCTCGCGCCCAGCCCGCGGCCATTGACGATGCCGGAGGCAATCGCCAGCACGTTCTTCACCGCGCCGCCGATCTCGACGCCGCGAATGTCGGTCGAGTGATAGGGGCGGAAGCTGCCGGAGTTGAGCGCATGCGCCAGCTTCTCGGCGACGAGCGAATCCGCCGCCGCGATGGTCACCGCGGTCGGCAGGCCGCGCGCCACGTCAGCGGCAAAGCTCGGCCCGGACAGGATCGCCGGCACCGCAGCGTCGGTGCATTCGGCGATTATCTCGGTCATGAACTTGTGCGTGCCGTGCTCGATGCCCTTGGCGCAGGCAATGAGTGGCGTGCCGGGCTTCATGGTTTGCGTCAGTTGCGTCACCACCGAGCGCAGCGCTTGCGCCGGCACCACCAGCAGAATGGCGTCGTTCTGCGCCGCTTCGCCGAGCGCACGCGTCACCTTGATCGCGGGCTCCAGCTTCACGCCGGGCAGGAAGCGGCTTTCGCGCTGCGTGGCCAGATGCTCGGCATGGCCGGCATCGAATTCCCACAACGTGACGTCGCGTCCGGCGCGCACGGCGGTCTGCGCCAGCGCGGTGCCCCAGGCGCCGCCTCCGAGAACAGCGATGCGTTGAATGGTCATGCGGGTGTTTTCCGGCAGGATCGGGAGGCTACTTATACGCGGCCGTGCGGGTCAGCGCACCTTGCGCCGCGGCACCGGCATCGAGCGGCCAGCGCGCGCGGGGGGCAAATTCCATGGTGTCGGTGAGGCCAAGGGCGAGGCGCTCGATCCCGGCCCAGGCGATCATGGCGCCGTTGTCCGTGCACAGTTTGAGCGGCGGCACGGCGAGCGGCGTGCCGGTCTCCATGGCAACGCGGGTCAGTGCGCCGCGGATCGCCTGATTGGCGGCGACGCCGCCGGCAGCGACCAGCGCGCTGGGTTCACCGAAACGATCCCGAAACAATTTCAATCCCGCGCGCAGGCGATCACGCACCACATCGACGACCGCCTCCTGAAACGAGGCGCACAGATCGGCGACGTCCTGCGGCGACAGCGGCGCGATGCGCTCGGCTTCGAGCCGCAAGGCCGTCTTGAGGCCGGAGAAAGAAAAGTCGGCCTCCTTGCGATGCTGCATCGGGCGGGGCAGGGCGAAGCGGGTCTTGTCGCCGCTGAAGGCCTGGCGCTCGACCTGCGGCCCGCCCGGATAGCCGAGGCCGAGCAGCTTGGCTGTCTTGTCGAAGGCTTCGCCGATGGCGTCGTCCTGTGTGGTGCCGAGCCTTACGTATTCGCCGACGCCGAGCACGGCGACGAGCTGGGTGTGGCCGCCGGAGGCGAGAAACAGGAGATAAGGAAACGCGGTGTTGTCGGTCAGCCGCGCGGTGAGCGCATGCGCCTCAAGGTGATTGATCGCAAGCAGCGGCTTGTTTCTCACCAGCGCGATGGCCTTGGCGGTGGTCAGACCGACAATGACACCGCCGATCAGGCCGGGCCCGGCGGCGGCGGCGATACCGTCGAGATCGTCATAAGAAGTGCCGGCCTCGCGCATCGCCTCGTCGATGATGACGTCGATGGCCTCGACATGGGCGCGCGCGGCGATTTCCGGCACCACGCCGCCGAATACCGCGTGCTCGTCGACCTGGCTGAGCACGACATTGGACCGGATGTGTCCGGTGCCGTCGGCCTTGCGCTCGACCACGGCGGCGGCGGTTTCGTCGCAGGTCGTCTCGATACCGAGGACGAGCATGGCGCGTTGGTGCCTTTCCATTTGCCTGCCGGCTGCTCTAAAAGACGCCCCTAGCACCGCGAGGACATATGGCGCAATCGGCCCCCCTTCTTCGCCTCGGCACGCGCGGCTCACCGCTGGCGCTGATCCAGGCCAATCTCGTGCGCACGCTGCTGGCGCGGTCCACCGGCGCGCCGGAAACGGCATTCGAGATCGTCGTCATCAAGACCACCGGCGATGCCATCCAGGACCGGCCTTTGTCCGAGGTCGGCGGCAAGGGCCTGTTCACCAAGGAGATCGAGGAGGCACTGCTCACCGGCCGCATTGATCTCGCCGTGCATTCGGCGAAGGACATGCCGACCATTTCGCAGCCCGGCCTGATGCTGGCCGCCTGCCTCGAGCGCGAGGATCCGCGCGACGCTTTCATCAGCCTGAAGGCGAAGTCGCTGGCCGATCTGCCGCAGGGCGCAAGGCTCGGCACCGCCTCGCTGCGCCGGCAGGCCATCGTCAAGAAAGCACGGCCCGATCTCGTCGTGTCGCCGCTGCGCGGCAATGTCGAAACGCGATTGCGCAAGCTGGAAGCCGGCGAGGTCGATGCAACGCTGCTCGCCATTGCCGGGCTCAACCGGATGGGGCTCGCGGACCACGCGACTCACATCATGCCGGCCGATGAGTTCTTGCCGGCGGTAGCGCAGGGCGCGATCGGCATCGAGACGCGCGGCGATGACAACCGCACGCGGCAGTTCGTGGCGCCGATCAATCACGCGCCGACCTTCATCGCGGTGGCCTGCGAGCGCGCGTTCCTCACCGCGCTCGATGGCTCGTGCAAGACGCCGCTCGCCGGTCACGCGACTTTGTCCGGCGATACGCTGCATTTCCGCGGCCTCATTGCGCGGCCGGACGGCACCGCCGCGCATGACATCACCGGCAACGGTCACATTCGCGATGCAGTCAGGATCGGCGAAGAGGCCGGGCGCGCATTGAAGAAAATCGGCGGCCCGGATTTCTTCGACTGACATTCGTGCGGCCATTCCGCAGCGAGGGGTAACGATGCGTATCGTGGTGACGCGGCCTCAGGAGGACGGCGAACGCACCGCCGCCGCCTTGCGTGAGCGCGGCCATATCGCCGTGGTCGCGCCGCTGCTGCGGGTCGAACATCTGCCGCTGGCGCTCGATCACGCCTACGGCGCCGTCGTCATCACCAGCGCCAATGCGGCTGCGGCGATTGCCGATCATCCGGCGCGCGCGGCGTTGACCGCCTTGCCGCTCTATGCCGTCGGCAAGCGCAGCGCCGAGGCGGCGCGCGCCGCTGGCTTCACGGATGTTCACACCGCGGGCGGCGATGTCGACGACCTGGTGCGGCTGATCGCCGAGCAGCGTCCCGATGCGCGCGCGCCTATACTCTATCTCGCCGGCGAGGATCGCAGCGGCGACCTGATCGGCGATCTCGCCATGCACGGCATCGCTGCCGATCTTGCGGTGGTCTATCGCGCCGTGCCGCTGCCGTTTTCGCCGGAACTGATCGGCGCATTGCAAAGCGGCGCGGTCGAGGCGGCGATGCATTACTCGATGCGCAGCGCCGAGCAGTTCATCACCGGTGCCAAGGTCGCCGGCGTCGCCACGCAGGCGACGCGCTTGCGGCAGCTTTGCCTCTCGGGCCCGATCGCTGCGGTGCTGATTCAGGCCGGTGCCCGCAATGTGGCGGTCGCGAAAAGGCCCGATGAGCAATCGATGATGGCGCTCCTCGAGTCCTGACGCTTTATGGTTTCGTCACCTTCGCGGTTTTAATTGCTGCGGCCAGGGCTTCAAATCGGTAGGGTTCGCACAGCATGAACGACACGAATCCCACTCCTGATGGTGTAACGCCCGACAAATCCGCCGGCCGCCGCAAGCGCGCCGCGCCGACCATCGATCTTGAGGCGAAGGAAATACCGCCGGCCGAGACGCCGGACACCGCGGTTCCTGAAACTGCGCCTGAATCCGTTGTCGAAGCGCCGCCCGAACCGCCGGTGGCATCCGATGCGCCCGGTTCCGTACCGCCCGCTGATGCACCGCCGCCGCCCGAGCGCGGCGGCGTGCTCAAGCCGCTGGTGATCGGCGGTATCGCGGGCGCCGCCGCCGCGACCATCGTGATCGCCATTGGCTGGTCCGCCGGATTGTTTGCGACCGAACAGACCGCAGCGCCCGACCCGCGCATCGCCACGCTCGAAGCGCAGATCAAACAGCTACAGAGCCGTCCGGGGACGCCTGTAGCCAATACCGGCGCGACCGACGCACTCGCTGCCCGAATTGCCAAGATCGAGGACAGCGTTTCGAAAATCGCGTCGGCGCCGGTCGACGACAACGCCATGAAGTCACTCGGCGTCGCGCTCGCCGCACTCAGCCGCCGCACCGACGAACTCGCCGCGACGACCCGCGCCGCCCAGTCGCGCGCCGAAGCCGCTGAGAAAGCCGCCGCCGATTTGCGCAGCAATGTGCAGGACGTGTCGAAGACCGCCGCCGCGGGCGCGTCGTCTGCCGATCTGGCGTCGTTGCAGCAGCGGCTCGCCGCGCTGGAAGAACAATCCAAGACGGCGCGCGCCCAACTGGCAAAAGCGACCGAGTCCGACAAATCGGCGCGGCTCGCGCTGAGTGCCGCTGCGGTGCGCGACGCCGTGCTGCGCGGCGCGCCCTTTGCCGAAGAGCTGGCGCAGGCCAAAGCGCTCGGCGCCGACGAGAAGGCGTTGGCGCTGCTGTGGCCTTTCGCGGCCTCGGGAGTGCCGAGCGCGAAGACGCTGGCGAAAGAGCTGACCGATCTGTTGCCGCAGATGAAGAAGGCCGCCGGCACGCCGGCATCGAGCGGCGGCTTCCTTGAGCGGCTGCAGGCAAACGCCGAAAATCTGGTGCGCGTGCGTCCGGCCGACGCGCCGGCCGGTAACGATGCTGCCGCGGTGCTGGCGCGCATCGAGCAGAGCGCGGCGCAGGACAACATCGCCGCGGCGCTCGCCGATATCGGCACGCTGCCGGAGGCGGCCCGGCAGGTCGCGGCCAACTGGGTGACGCGCGCCACCGCGCGGCAGAAGGCGCTCGATGCCGCGCGCGATTTTGCGACCGGCGCGACGCGCGCTCTGGGTTCGAAGTGAGGGCGGCATGATCCAGGTCGTTCTCTTTCTCATCACCGTTGCGCTGATCGCCGCTGGATTTGTCTGGCTCGCCGATCGTCCCGGCGATGTCGTCGTCACCTGGCTCGGCTATCACGTCGAAACATCGGTGATGGTGCTGCTGCTCGCGGTCGCGGCGCTGATCGTCATTGGCGTGATGTTCTGGTCGGTGGCGCGCGCCATCTGGCGCTCGCCCGAGCAGGTTTCGCTGTTCTTCCGGCATCGCCGCGCAATGAAAGGCTATCTCGCCATCTCGCGCGGCCTTATTGCCATCGGCTCCGGCGACGCCCGGCTGGCGCGCCGTTCCGCCGATGAAGCGGCGCGGTTGTCGCCCGGCGATCCGCTGACACTGCTGCTCACCGCGCAATCGGCGCAACTGGCCGGCGATCGTGTTGGCGCCGAGCGCGCCTTTCATGAGATGACGCGGCACGAGAATACGAAGCTGCTCGGCCTGCGCGGGCTCTACATCGAAGCGCAGCGCCGCAACGATGCCATCACCGCGCGCCGCGTCGCCGAGCAGGCGGCGGAAGCCGATCCGGCGCTGACATGGGCCGGACAGGCGGTGCTGGACGATCGCTGCGCGCAAGGCGACTGGAGCGGCGCGCTCAAGTCGCTCGACGCCATGCGCTCGTCGCTCGACAAGGACGACTATCGTCGCAAGCGCGCCGTGCTGCTGACGGCGCGAGCCTTGACGCTGGAAGAGAGCGATCGCGATGCCGCGCGGCTCGCCGTGCTCGATGCCGTCAAGCTGGCGCCGGGACTGGTGCCGGCCGCCGCCTTTGCGGGGCGTCGGCTTGCCGAAGCGGGCGATCAACGCCGCGCCGGCAAGGTGCTGATCGCGGCGTGGCGCCTCAATCCGCATCCGGATATCGCCGAGGCTTACGCCAACCTGCGGCCCGGCGACACCGCCCGCGCGCGGCTGACGCGCATGCAATCACTGGCGGAGAAATCGCCGGAGGAGCCGACCGCCATTCGCGAAGGCGCCATAGCGGTGGCGCGCGCCGCCATCGATGCGCGCGAGTTCAAGATCGCGCGCGATGCACTGGCGCCTTATCTCAACGCGCCGTCGAAACGCATCGCCACCTTGATGGCCGAGATCGAGGAGACCGAGCATGGCGACGAGGGTCGTGTGCGCGAGTGGCTCGGCCGCGCCATGCGCGCCGCGCCCGATCCGGTGTGGACCGCCGATGGCGTGGTGTCGGATCGCTGGCTGCCGGTGTCGCCGCGCGGTCGTCTCGATGGCTATGAATGGCGCGTGCCGCTCGCGGAAATCGGCATGACGCATCCGGTGGTCGATGCGCCGCCGCCACCGATGCCGGAACTCAAGCCGGTCGACGAAGCGCCCGCGCCGATCGAGATCAAGGCGGTGGCGCCGAGCGAAGCGCCGAAAGCCGAACCAGCCCAACCGGGGCCGGCGCCTTTGCCGTCCAAGCCCACCAAAACCATGTCCAAGCCTGTGCCGAAGCCCGCGGCAGCCGAGCCGATTGTGCCGCTGATCCAGGTGCCGGACGATCCGGGCCCCGATGCCGGCCTCGATCCCGATCCGCTGGCCGAAAAGCCCCTGCCGGGCGATGGCTGGCCGCGCGGCGGCAAGCTGTTCCGGTAAGCTGTTCAGGTGCGGCGTCGGTCTTGGCAGCCCCTTGCCAAACTTGCCAATCCGGAGCGACGCCGATACTAAAGCGCCTTATGGCGCCGATGTAGCTCAGCGGTAGAGCATCCGCTTCGTAAGCGGGTGGTCGGGGGTTCAAATCCCTCCATCGGCACCACTCCCCTTTACGACAACGACTCCCCTCTACGACGAACGGATGACGGCGGATCGGTCCGGCCGTGCCGAATAATCGGCAAAATCCGTCGTTTCCATGCGAATTGTCGTTCAATCTTGCCAGCGAACACGATTCCGGGCAGCTTCACGGCGGGGGTAGCGGGGCGTATGTCGGCGTGGCGGCCGGTGATGGCCAGTCCGGGCCGGTCCCTTTGGGTAAACTTGGCGCGACACCAATACTGTCGCAATTCGCTTCTAGAGTGACCAAATGGCAAAACCAGCCGTCGTTATCGTGGGTGCCGACAAAGGCGGAGTTGGCAAGACCACCGTCGCCCGCACGCTGCTCGACTATTTCGGTGCCCACCACATCCCGACGCGCGCCTTCGACACCGAGACGCCGCGCGGCACGCTGACCCGTTTTCATCCCGACCACACCGACATCGTCGATGTGAATTCGGTTTCCGACCAGATGAAAATCTTCGACACGCTCGGCTCGACGCCGGCGCAGGTCACGGTGATCGACATCCGCGCCGGCCTCCTGTCCTCGACACTGCAGGCGCTGAGCGACATCGGCTTCCTCGAATCCGCCAAGAAGGGCCAGATCACCTTCGCGGTGTTCCACATCCTCGGGCCCTCGATCGCCTCGCTGCAGGAGATCGCCGAGACCGCGCGCTTCGTCGGCGACGCCAGCTATTTCCTGGTCAAGAACCACATCAACGACACCTCGTTCTTCGACTGGGACCCGGCGACCTACAATTCGTATTTCAACCAGATCAAGAACGCGCAGGAAATCACCATCCCGAAGCTCAACGAGATGGCGACCGAGCAGGTCGAAGTGGCGAGCGTGCCTTACGTGCAGTTTGTCGCCAACAAGTCGGGCAAGGGCGAAGCTGCCAACTATTCGTTCGTGCTGCGCGGCTATGTGCGCCACTGGCTCGGCCAGGTCTGGGCCGAATACGACAAGGTCAAGCTCGTCGACCTGTTGTCGCCGAAGGCGGAAAGCAACGTCCGTCAGGTCGCCGGCTAAGCCCTCCGGATTTTCTCGCGCATCCGCGTTGCGAACGGCGCCTGTCTCGACGACAGCGCCGTTTGTCTTTACTGGACGTATTTCGTAGCGTTCGCCAGTTGGCTTGAGAGACGATGTCGTTTCGCCACTCCGTCTACATCGTCGCGTCTCCGCGGCCGCGTGTCGGCAAGACGCTGCTGTCGCGCGTGCTGATCGACTATCACAAGCACGAGGGTCGCGTCGCGTGTGCCTTCGACCTCGGCCAAGGTCAGGGCCAGGCCGAGAACCGGCTGCAGCAATTCGCGCCGGACGACACCGTCATCGCCGAGATCGGCAGCGTGCAGGGCCAGATGGCCTTGTTCGATCAGCTCGTCAGCGAAGAGGGCGGCAGCAAGATCGTCGATGTCGGCGCGGACTCTTTTCAGGCATTCTTCGACATCGCTTATCGCATCGGATTTGCGGAGGAAGCGCGTAAGCGCGAGATCGCGCCGGTCATCCTGTTCATGATTTCATCCGACAAGGCGGCCGGCGACGCCTATCGCACTCTGCGCGCGCGCTTTCCGAGCGCGGCGCTGACGCCGGTGCATAACGAAATGCTGGGCCCGACGCAGCATCGCGATCGTTTTCCGACCGCGGCGCGCGGCGGCGCCATCCTGCGCCTGCCGGCTCTGGCGCCGGGCTTGCGCAAATTCGTCGAGACGCCGCCGTTTTCCTTCGCCGACGATCGACTGGCCAATGCCCGCAACATTCCGCTCGATGCGCATATCGAATTGCAGCGCTGGCTGCGTAAAGCTTATATCGAATTGCGCGAGCTCGACCTGCGCGTCTTGCTCGGTGAACTGCAGTCGTCGCTGCGGTTGTGATGGCGCGCCGGACCGGCTAAAATTTTTATTGTGATTCCAGCAGGTAACCTGCTGCCACTCGTAGAGTGGAACGAAATATCTGGCCATGCGTTCTCTTCGGCCGGATTTTCGGAACAGGCGCGGATTTGTCCCGCGCGCCAGCGAAGGAGCCAGACCATGTGGATCAATCTGTTCACGATCGCGCTCGCCATCGCTCTTGCCTGCGGCACCGCCGCGCTGATTTTGCAGAACCGCGAATTCCAGCCCGCCGAGCCCAAGCGCCGTCGGCGCGTCGGCCGCGCGCGCTGACAACTCCCCCAAACGCGCCATCGCGCGTCCGCCATTCCTGTGAGCGCCTGAGGTAAATCAGGCGCTCATTGCGAATCATCATGCTATGGAGCGGCATGGCCACGCCGCTCCTGTTGTCGCGCCGATTCGCACCCCTGTTCTGGTGCCAGTTCTTCGCGGCCTTCAACGATAATTTCCTCAAGACCTCGCTGGTCTTCCTCATCCTGTTCGGCGCCAATGTGACGTCGGGCCAGGCCGAGGTGCTGATCACGCTGGCCGGCGCGGTTTTCATCGCACCCTATTTCTTCCTGTCCGGTCTCGGCGGTGAGCTGGCCGACCGCTATGACAAGGCGCGGGTCGCGCAATGGGTGAAGTTCGTCGAGATCTTCGTCGCCGCGCTCGCGCTATACGGCCACATGCACAAGTCGGTCGCGCTGATGTTCGTGGCGCTCGGCCTGTTCGGCGTCATCGCCGCGCTGTTCGGTCCGATCAAATACGGCATCCTGCCCGACCATCAGCCGCCGGAGAAATTGCCGGCCGCCAACGCGCTGATTGAGGGCGCGACCTTCATCGCCATCCTCACCGGCACCATTGTCGGCGGCATCGCCGCGCATCGCGGTGGCGCCGCCACCTTCGGCGTTCTGGTGATCGGCTTTGCCCTGTCGTGCTGGCTCGCGGCATTGCGCATTCCGCCGAGCGGCGAAGGCGCGCCGCATCTCAAGATCAGCCGCAACATCGCGCGCTCCACGGTGGCGATGATTCGCCACCTGCGCGCCGATCCCCGGCTGTGGTGGGGTGCGCTGGTGACAAGCTGGTTCTGGCTGGTCGGCATCGTCGTATTGTCGCTGCTGCCGCCTTTGATCAAGACCTTGATCGGCGGCAACGAGGACACGGTGACCGCTTATCTCGCGCTGTTCTCGGTCGCGGTCGGCATCGGCTCCGGGCTTGCCGCCATCCTGGCGCGCGGCCGCATCGTGCTGCGAATCACCTTCTTCGGCGCGCTGCTGCTCGGCGCATTCGCCTGTGATCTTGGCTTCGCCACCTTCGGTGAGGTCGCCGTCGCGGCGGGACAGACGCCAACGCAGGTGTTTTCCACCGCGCTCGGCGTTCGCGTTGCCGTCGATCTCGCCGGCCTCGCCATCGCCGGTGGCCTGTTCATCGTGCCGTCCTTCGCCGCGGTGCAGGCCTGGTCGGACAAGGATTATCGCGCGCGCACGGTCGCGGCGGTCAACGTGCTCAATGCCGCGTTTATGACGGGCGGCACAGTGCTGGTGGCGCTGCTGCAGCATGTCGGCGCGACGCTGCCGATGCTGTTCGCGGGCATCGGCGTTGCGACGTTCATCGTCGCTTCGCTGATTTCGCGGACGATGCCTGCGGCCGCGTCGTCATCGTCCGCGAAAGCGGACGATCCAGTAGCCACTGAGCGCTCGGCTCAATGAAAGTCCGGGGTTACTGGATGCCCCGCTTTCGCGGGGCACGACGCCTGTGTGGCAGCGAAGATGAAGACTTACTTTCCCCGCCCCTTAATCACCCGATCGACCATCTCGCCGGCGGCGCCGAGATAATTCGCCGGGTCCATCATAGCCTCGAGGTCCTGGCGCGTGGCGTATTGCGCGATCTCCTTGTCCTCGGCGAGCAGGTCGATCAGCGGGCGTCCCGATTTGGCGGCTTCGCGGCCGATCGCCGCGACGTGATGATGCGCATGGTCACGGCCCATGCGGTCGCCGAGTTTCATCATCACCGCTTCCGACATGATGAGGCCGTTGGTGATCGTCAGGTTCTCGGCCATGTTCTTTTCGTTGATCTGCAAGCCTTCGGCGAGGAAGCGCGTTTGCGCCAGCGCGCCCGCCGCCAGCATGAAAATCTCCGGCAGCACGAGCCATTCGATCTGCCAGGCGCCGGCGCTGCGCTCATGGTCCTGCACCATCGATTCCAGCAAAGCGCCGGCGTGTTGCTTCACCATCGCGTTCTGCGCCGTGATGTAGACCGACGAAATCGGATTGCGTTTCTGCGGCATGGTCGATGACGAGCCGCGGCCCGGCGCCGACGGCTCATAGACCTCCTCGATTTCGGTCTGCATCAAGAGCTTCACGTCGAGCGCGATCTTGGCGCACAAGCCGGTGACCAGCGCGAGGAACGTCCCGGTCTCGGCGATCGTGTCACGCACCGTGTGCCAGGTGATCGCCGGGGCTGAGAGCTTGAGTTCCTTCATCAGTTCGGCCTGGCACTCCAAGCCATCCTTGCCGAGCGACGACAGAGTGCCGGCGGCGCCGCCGAATTCGCCGACCAGCACGCGCGCCTTGAGTTGCTTCAGCCGCTCGCGATGGCGTTCGAAGCCGGCGAGCACGGTCGCCATCTTGCAGCCGAAAGTGATCGGCACCGCCTGCTGCAGATAAGAGCGGCCGGCCATCGGCGTGTCGCGATATTTTTTTGCGAGCGCGGCAAGGCCGTCACAGATGCCGCCAAGCTCGGCGTCGACGAGATCGAGCGACTCGGCGATTTGCAGCACCGTCGCGGTGTCCATGACATCCTGCGTGGTCGCGCCCCAGTGCACCCATTCGCCGTGCTTGTCCTTGCACAGCTTCACCAGTTGCTGGACCACGGGCATGATCGGCGTGCCGACGCGCTCGGTCGCCTCCTTGAGCTTGGCCATGTCGAGTTCGGCCAGCACGCAGTGCCGGGCGATCTCGTCGGCGGCGTCCTGAGGGATGATCTTCAGCCGGCCCTGCGTCACCGCCAGCGCCCGCTCGAAATCCAGATATTTCTGGGTGCGGTTTTCGTCCGACCAGACCTGACGCATCGCCGGCGTCGTGAAGACGTCGCGGAACACGGCGGAATCGAGATAGGTCGACGGCATTGAGGGCTCCTCGGAGCGTTTTCGAGCGACGTGGAAACCGGTTCGCGTGAAGAAAACGCGACAAAACAAGAATCCAAAAAACGCCCATACCACAGCGGCGTCACCGGCGGGTATCCGGCCCGGCGCCCCCAAAAGGAGGAGCACCAAGGTACCATCGGTAAGGTTCCATTAACCATGCCCGCCCTAGCCTGCGGCTCGCATGCTCAACGCGATTCCATGGGTCCGACCGATGCCTATCGCTCCCGGCAAAGCAGTCCTCCTGACCGGCGCCGCGCTTATGCTGGCCGCCTGCAACACCACCAGCGACCACCTGGCCGCCGGCAAGCCACAAGGGCCTCAGGCTGCCACCCATGCGCTCGCAATGGCGCCGCCGGGCGACGTCACCGGTTCGATCTCCGAGAAGCCAAAAACGGCCGATGCCAAGCCGGCGCTGGTCCTGCCCGGCGATGAGCCCGTCGCCGGAGGGGGCTCCAGCCCCGCCGAGGCGATCGCTGACGGCCGGGCGGCCTATCGGGCCAATCAATTCCGTGAGGCGGAGCGCCTGTTCCGCCGCGCCACCCAGCTCGACCCGCGCAGTTCCGAGGCCTGGATTGGCCTGGCGGCCTCGGCCGACCGGCTGCGCGACTTCGCCCAGGCCGACCGGGCCTACGGCAAGGCCCGCGAGATCGTCGGTCCGACCGCCGAGGTGCTCAACAATCAGGGCTATTCCTACATCCTGCGCGGCGATCTGAAGCGGGCCCGCGAGATCCTGACAGCGGCCCAGCAGCTCGACCCGGGCAACAAATATATTGCTAACAACCTGGCGCTGCTGGCTTCCAGCGAGGGCAAGACCGTCCGTTAAAGACCGTCCGCTGAGGACGGTCGCGGCCCACGGCCGCGTTGCCTAAACCTTGCGAATTTGTCACGAGCATCCGATCCGATCCGGCCTAGATTAAGGGCGGAAGACGGCGCATGTCAGAAAAGCGCCAGATTATCAGGACCGGCCATGTTCGATGCGATCATGAAATTCATCGGTGAGCTGAACGAGGATGAGCCTCGTTCGGACGACTTCGCCGAGACCGATTACCGGCTCGCCGCGGCGGCGCTGCTCGTACACACGGCGGGCGTCGACGGGCAGATCAGCGACGTGGAACATGCAAGCCTGCATGATCTGATCAAGCAGCGCTTCAAGCTCGACGACAAAGCGGCCGACAAGCTGCTGAATCGTGCCGAGGAAGCCGACGAGAAGGCTATCGATCTTTATCAGTTCACGACGCGGCTCAACCGCGCGCTCGACGACAAGCAGCGCGCCCGCATCGTCGAGATGATGTGGCAGGTGGTGTTCGCCGACGGCAAGGTGACCGAATTCGAGGACAACCTGATCTGGCGCGCCGCCGATCTCTTGCATGTGTCGCGCGAACAGCGCATCGCACTCAAAACGCGGGTGGCGGGCGAGCAGGAGACGGGCAAGTAATCCGCGACGTGATGTTCCTTGAGCGCTGACCTATACTCCGTTCGTCCCCGCGAAAGCGGGGACCCACTCTTGCTTCCTTACAGCTTGGCCCTTGGGTCCCCGCTTTCGCGGGGACGAACGGGTGGGTGAACCGCATGCACAAACCCATCACCCTCATCACCGGAGCCTCATCCGGCATCGGCGTCGAACTGGCGCGTATTTTCGCGCGCAACGGTTTCGCGCTGGCGCTGACCGCGCGCCGCGTCGAGCGACTCAACGCGCTCGCCGATGAAATCGAAGCCATGAGACAGCCACGGCCGCTGGTGATCTCGGCGGACCTTACGCTGTCGGGCGCAACGCGCAGCGTTGCCGACGCGCTCAATGCCGCGGGCGTCGAGCCGCAATACGTCGTCAACAATGCCGGCTTCGGTCTGGTGGGTCAGGCGTCGAATCTCGATCGCGCCGAGCAATTGCAGATCATCGACGTCAATGCGCGGGCGCTGACCGAACTGTCGCTCGCTTTCATCGACAGTCTCGAGCGCCACAAGGGCGGCATCCTCAATGTCGGCTCGGTGGCTGGCTTTCTTCCCGGTCCGGGCAGCGCCGTCTATTACGCCAGCAAGGCCTATGTGCTCTCGTTTTCCGAGGCGTTGTATGCCGAGCTCAAACCGCGCGGCATCCGCGTTACGGTGCTGTGCCCGGGGCCGGTGCCGACCGAGTTCGCCGAGCGCGCCGGGGTCAAGGACAAGATAGGACCCGGTGCGTTGACGCAGACCGCGGCGACGGTCGCCGAGGCCGGCTATCGCGGCTTCATGGAGGGCCACCGCGTCGTGGTGCCGGGCTTCGGCAACCGGGTGGTGATGGTGCTGGCGCGCATCCTGCCGCGCCGGATTGTGCTCGGCCTGGTGAGCCGACGGCAGAGCAAGCGGGCGTCCACGGCCGAGCGGGCCTGAGGCGCTTTTTCGGAACCTTGGAAGGGTGGGTGGTGGAGCCAGGCGGGATCGAACCGCCGACCTCGTCATTGCGAACGACGCGCTCTCCCAGCTGAGCTATGGCCCCTTCCCAAAGGCGGTGCCGGACAAGAGCCGAAACCCGCGCTTTTTGCTGAGTGGGCGCCATTTAGGACCGGGCATCCTTCCTGTCAAGGATCGTGGTCCGGAACGGCCCGATCAGGCGTCGGCGCGGCAGCTTGTTCGGGCGGAGGCGACAAGCTAGTTTCCGCCCACATTTCGGATCGGAAAACCGTCTCATGCGCGCCATTCTCGATATCGTCCTCCTGGTTCTTCAGATCTACATCTGGCTACTGATCGCATCGGCCGTTTTGTCGTGGCTGGTGGCCTTTAACGTCGTCAACACCCGCAACCAGGTGGTGGCGACGGTCGGCGATTTCCTCTACCGCATCACCGAGCCGGTGCTGCGCCCAATCCGCAGCGCCATGCCGAATCTCGGCGGCATCGACGTCTCGCCGGTGATCCTGATCCTGCTCATCCTGCTGCTCGAGAACGTCATCATCCGCTACGTCTATCCGAACGTGTTCTAGCCTCTCATGGCTGGGGAGCCGTGGTCGGTCACGTCCGGCGGCCTTGTGCTTCATGTGCGCCTGACGCCCAAAGGTGGTCGCGACGCCATCGACGGCATCGAGACCATGAGCGACGGCCGCAGCGTGCTCAAGGTGCGCGTGCGTGCCGTGCCGAGCGAGGGTGAGGCCAACGCCGCTCTGTGCAAGTTGATCGCCAAATCGCTGCATGTGCCGGCGCGTGACGTGACATTGGCTGCCGGCGCGACATCGCGGGTGAAGCGGCTCGAGATCGCGGGTGATGGTGCGGCGTTGATGGCCCAATTGAAAGCGGCCGTCCAAAACGGCTAATGGTCTTGGGCGTAAGAACGGACGAGGCATGACCGCAACCATCATCGACGGCAAGGCGATCGCGGCGGAGCTGCGGGGCAAAGTCGCGGCGGAAGTCGCGCGGCTCAAGCGCGAGCATGGCATCGTGCCCGGCCTCGCCGTCGTGCTGGTCGGGCAGGACGCGGCGAGCGAAGTCTATGTGCGCTCCAAGTCGAAGGCGCTGGTCGAGGCCGGCATGACGCCGTTCGATCACAAACTGCCGGAGACGACGAGCGAAGCCGATCTGCTGGCGCTGATCGACAGGCTCAACAAGGACAAAGCCGTCAGCGGCATTCTGGTGCAGCTGCCGCTGCCGCCGCAGATCGATCCGCAGAAGGTGATCGCGGCCATCGATCCGGCCAAGGATGTCGATGGTTTTCATCCGGTGAATGTCGGGCGCCTGTCGCTCGGCCTGCCGGCGCTCGTGCCGTGCACGCCTTATGGCTGCGTGATGCTGGCAAAGACGGTGAAGCCGTCGCTCGCCGGTCTCGACGCGCTGGTGATCGGCCGTTCCAATATCGTTGGCAAGCCGGTGGCGCAGCTTCTGTTGGCGGAGAACGCAACCGTGACGGTCGCGCATTCGAAGACAAAGGATCTCGCCGCGCTGGCGCGCCGCGCCGATCTGCTCATCGCCGCGATCGGCAAGGCCGAGTTCGTGCGCGGCGACTGGATCAAGCCGGGCGCCATTGTCATCGACGTCGGCATCAACCGTGTGGCGGGCCAAGAAGGACAACAAGCCGGCAAATCGCGGATCGTTGGCGATGTGGCGTTCGATGAAGCGGTGAAGGTCGCCGGCGCGATCACGCCGGTGCCCGGCGGCGTCGGACCGATGACGATCGCGTGCCTGATGCTCAACACTCTGCGCGCGGCGTGCGCGTTGAATGGGGTGAAGGCTAATATCTAACCGTCGTCCCCGCGAAGGCGGGGACCCATACGCCGCAGCGAACGCGATTGAACCATGGATAATGGCCTGCCTGCGTAACCCAATTAGTTCAGAGGTTATGGGTCCCCGCCTTCGCGGGGACGACGGCGCTAGCCCTGCGGCCAGGCGTAGGCGACCTTGTCGAGGGTCTTCGGTCCGAACTTTTCGGACGAGCGGGCCACGGCGCGGCCGCCGAGCGTGCGGTAAAATTCCATCGCCGGCTGGTTGTCCGACAGCGCCCAGACGACGAGGCTCTTGAGCCCGCTCTGGCCGAGATCCTTGCGCGCGGCGTTGAACAGGCGGCGGCCGAAGCCGAGGCCCTGGAACTCCGGGCGGAGGTAAAGCTCGTAGACTTCGCCTTCGTAGAAAAGGCTGCGGGCGCGATTGCGCCCGTAATTGGCGTAGCCGGCAATGCGGTCGCCGAATTGTAACACGGTAATGCGGCTGCCCTTGCGGATCGCCGACTGCCACCAATCGGGGCCGCGGCGGTTGATCAGCTTGTCGAGTTCGGCGCCGGGGATGATGCCCTGATAGGCCGTCCGCCACGCTTCGTCATGCGTTGCCGCGACATCCTGGGCGTCGGCGGTCTTGGCGCGTCGAATCTCGATGAGGGTCGTGCTCATTGCGGAATTCAAGCAATGAACCCTGTGCGCTTCAAGCCCTATGATTAACGATGGGTTAACGGGTGTGGATTACCGGCCACAGGGCGGTTTTCATGAGCAAAAAGGTACCAGCCGCCCGTCAATGTCACAGGTCGGCACAGGTGCGGCCGGTAGCGCGGCGCCTGGAGCGCCGCGCCGATTACGCCAGCTCGGCTTCCTTCTTGCGCTCTTCGCGCTTGCGGTCGTTCTCGTCGAGCAACTTCTTGCGCAGGCGGATCGAGGATGGCGTCACTTCCACCAGTTCGTCGTCCTGAATATAGGCCAGCGCCTTTTCCAGCGTCATGCGGATCGGCGGCGTGAGACGCACCGCCTCGTCCTTCGACGTCGTGCGGATGTTGGTGAGCTGCTTGCCCTTGAGCACATTGACGACGAGGTCGTTGTCGCGCGTGTGCTCGCCGACGATCATGCCGGTGTACACCTTCCAGCCCGGCTCGATCATCATCGGACCGCGGTCTTCCAGATTCCACAACGCGTAGGCGACCGCTTCGCCCTTGTCGTTGGAGATCAGCACGCCGTTGCGGCGGCCCTGGATCGCGCCCTTGTACGGCGCGTGGCCGTGGAACAGGCGGTTCATGATCGCGGTGCCGCGGGTGTCGGTGAGCAGTTCGCCCTGATAGCCGATCAGGCCGCGCGTCGGCGCGTGGAAGACGAGGCGCGTGCGTCCGCCGCCCGACGGGCGCATCTCGATGAGATCGGCCTTGCGCTCCGACATCTTCTGCACGACGACGCCCGAGTGCTCTTCATCGACGTCGATGACGACTTCCTCGATCGGCTCCTCGATCTGGTCGTTGTCGCCCTTGCGCAGCAGCACCTTGGGACGCGACACGGAAAGCTCGAAGCCTTCGCGGCGCATCGTTTCGATCAGAATGCCGAGCTGCAATTCGCCGCGACCGGCGACTTCCATCGCGTCGCGTTCATCGGATTCGCGCACGCGCAGCGCCACGTTGCCTTCGGCTTCGGCCATCAGGCGGTCACGGATCATGCGGCTCGTGACCTTGGAGCCTTCGGTGCCGGCGAGCGGCGAGTCATTCACGCGGAAGGTCATGGCGAGCGTCGGCGGATCGATCGGCTGCGCCGGCAGCGCGGTTTCCACGGCCGGATCGCAAATCGTCATGGCGACGGTGGCGTTCGGCAGGCCGGCAATGGCGACGATGTCGCCGGCTTCGGCGTCGTCGAGCGGCACGCGCTCGAGGCCGCGGAACGCCAGCACCTTGGTGACGCGGCCGCTCTCGACGAGCTTACCGTCGCGGTCCAGCACCTTCACGGCCTGGTTCGGCTTGACGCTGCCGGAGAAGATGCGGCCGGTGACGATACGGCCGAGATAGGGATTGGATTCGATGATGGTGCCGAGCAGGCGGAACGGGCCTTCCTCGACCACCGGCGGCTTGACATGATTGAGCACGAGATCGAACAGCGGCGTCATGCCCTGGTCCTGCGGACCGTCGAGCGAGGTCGACATCCAGCCCTGCTTGGCCGAGCCGAACAAAATCGGGAAGTCGAGCTGCTCGTCGGTGGCGTCGAGCGCCGCGAACAGGTCGAACACCTCGTTGAGCACTTCGTTGGCGCGGGCGTCCGGACGGTCGACCTTGTTGATCACGACGATGGGCTTGAGGCCCATCTTCAGCGCCTTCGACACCACGAACTTGGTCTGCGGCAGCGGACCTTCGGCGGCGTCGACCAGCACCAGCGCGCCGTCCACCATGTTGAGGATGCGCTCGACCTCGCCGCCGAAGTCGGCGTGGCCCGGCGTATCGACGATGTTGATGCGCGTGCCCTTCCACTCGACCGAGGCGGCCTTGGCGAGAATGGTGATGCCGCGCTCGCGCTCGAGGTCGTTGCTATCCATCGCGCGCTCGACCTGGCGCTCGTTCTCGCGATAGACGCCGGACTGCTGCAGCAGGCGGTCCACGAGGGTGGTCTTGCCATGGTCGACGTGCGCGATGATCGCGATATTGCGGAGATCCATAAGTTTTGCCTTTTGCGCGGGGCCCTGAGCCGGAGCCGGTTCCTGTCTCAGGGGCGGGGCGCGGGGTGTTCCAGAAACCAAAGCGCGGGCCGCTTTCCAAGGGCCCGCGACGCAGCACTTTTGCGGCGCAATATAGCGATGAAATAACAACTGGCAACCGCCGCGGACGCGTATTTTCACGCGGAATCGGCCAAAAAACGGCGGGATGATGAACGACCAGACCCCGCCGGCTCGGCGGCCCCCTCAGGTCGCGGCCGTCCGCCCCCACGGACCGCGCGCATCCTTCGGCAGGGCATCCCCTAACATCACCATCTCGGCGATGGTCTCGGACGTGATCAGCCCAGTCAGGCGACCGGCCGCGTCGGTGACGCCGATCGCGGCCGCCTCCTTCTCCTGCAGCAGCTTGAAGGCCTCGTCGAGCGAACTGCGGTGGCCGATGGTCGGAATGTCCGGGCTCATGGCGTCGGCGACGCGGGCATCGGGGCCCAAAGTCTTGATCGCCTTGATGACGTCGGCGCGCGTCAGCAGGCCAACCGGCTTGCCGGCGCCATCGACCACCGGAAATTCGCCCTGGCTGGTGGCGAGCAGCGTCTGCACCGCCTCGTCGACATGCGACTCCGGCGTGAGCGTCGCGAACTGCGTCATCATGGCGTGGCTCACCGGCACGCCGCGCGACACCGCACGCAGCGCCACCATGTGCGCTTCGCCCGAGGCCGCGAGATAAACAAAGATGGCGATGAAGATCAGGATCGGATTGTACAAGAGGCCGATGAAGCCGAGCGCGAAGGCGACGAACTGGCCGATCGCCGCGGCGATCTCGGTGGCGCGCACATAGCCAAGCCGGGCGGCGAGCGCGGCGCGCAGGATACGGCCGCCATCCATCGGGAAAGCCGGAATGAGGTTGAACACCGCCAGAAACAGGTTCACGGCGGCAAGCCGGTCGACCATCGAAATCTGTCCGTTGTCGATGGCCGCCGCGGCGCTCTGCGTCAGCGCGGCGCCGCCGAACACGATAAGCAGGATCGTGATGGCGACGTTGACCAGTGGGCCGGCAATGGCGATCAGGAATTCCTGGCTCGGCTCCTCGGGAATGCGCTCGAGCTGCGCGACGCCGCCGATCGGCAGCAGCGTCACATAAGGCGTCGCAACGCCGAAGGCGCGGGCCGTGAAGATGTGGCCGAATTCGTGCAGCAGCACGCAGGTAAACAGCAGCAGCATGAAGATGACGCTGTCCCACGCCGCCGTGCTGCCGCCCTGGCTGTAGCCGGCGGCGAAAATCCAGGCGAGGAACAGCAGAAATGTCAGATGGACGCGGACGACGGTGCCGGCGATTTTGCCGATGCTCAAGGACCAGGACATGAAACCCTCGTTGAACGCCCTTATGGTGCTGAAATAGTGCTGTTCCGAACCGATTGCGAGGCCACGGCGTTGCAATGCATCCTGCCACCAATTTGACGCGAGGAGCATGACATGGCGCAAAAACTGTCGCCCGAGGCCCGCAAGGCGGCGCTGGCAAGGCTGTCCGGCTGGGCCGACGTCAAGGATCGCGACGCCATCGCCAAGAAATTCACCTTCGGCGATTTCAACGAGGCCTTCGGCTTCATGACGCGGGCGGCGCTGGTCGCCGAGAAAATGAACCACCACCCGGAATGGTTCAACGTGTACCGCACCGTCGAGGTGACACTGTCGACCCATGATGCCGGCGGTGTCACTGAGCTCGACATCAATCTCGCCGAGGCAATGGAGATGATTGCGGATTCGTGAGCTAGCTCCAACGCTTGAACTCCCGCTCGATCCTCACCACATTTTGACGATGCGCACCGCCGATACCACATTCGGAACTTCCGCCGCCGGCGACGACCCGTCGTTGCCGCGCAAATTCTGGCGCAAGTTCGCAACCGTTGCGGCGCGCATCCCCTTTGCCGAGGATCTGCTGGCCGCCTACTACTGCGCCTTCGACCGGGCGACGCCGCTGCAGGTCAAGGGAACTTTGGTCGGCGCCATTGCCTATTTCGTGCTGCCGTTCGACATGGCGCCCGATTTTCTCCCTGTCCTCGGCTTCACCGACGACGCCGCGGTGCTGATGACGGCGCTCAAAGTCGTCGCCAGCCACATCAAGCCCGAACACCGCGATGCCGCCCGCGCCAGGCTCGATGAAATGCGGGCGGCGAACGCCTGACTGGGCCGCATTCTTGTAGCCCGGATGGAGCGAAGCGAAATCCGGGGGCGATGGATCGATCTATTCCCGGGTTTCGCTTCGCTCCACCCGGGCTACAAGCGTCCGGAAAGAAAAAACGGCCCGGATTTCTCCGGGCCGTTTCATTCTCAATCGATGCAGAAAACTTACGCCGCCTTCTGCGTACCGCCGCCGACGAGGTCGAAGCGATCGGCGTTCATCACCTTGGTCCAGGCGGCGACGAAGTCCTTGACGAACTTCTCCTTGGAGTCGGCGCAGCCATAGACTTCGGCGAAAGCGCGGAGCTGCGAGTGCGAGCCGAAGATCAGGTCGACATTGGTCGCCGTCCACTTCAATTCGCCTGTCTTGCGGTCCTTGCCTTCGTAGACGTCGCCGTCCTTGTGCGACCACACCGTGTCCATGGTGAGCAGATTGAGGAAGAAGTCGTTCGTCAGCTTGCCCGGTGTCTTGGTGAAGACGCCGTGCTTGGAACCGCCGGCATTGGCGCCGAGCACGCGCAGGCCGCCGATGAGCGCGGTCATCTCCGGACCGGTCAGCGTCAGAAGCTGTGCCTTGTCGATCAGGGCTTCCTGCGGCGACATGAACTGATGCTTCTTGGCGTTGACGTAGTTGCGGAAGCCATCAGCGCGCGGCTCGAGCGGCGCGAAGGACGGAACGTCCGTCTGCTCCTGCGATGCATCGGTGCGGCCCGGCGCGAACGGCACCTTCACATCGACGCCGGCATCCTTCGCCGCCTTCTCGATGGCAGCGACGCCGCCGAGCACGATGAGATCGGCCATCGACACCTTCTTGCCCGAGTCCTTCTGGATGCCTTCCAGCGTCTTCAGCACCTTGGCGAGTTCGGGCGGATTGTTGACGTCCCAATCCTTCTGGGGGCTAAGGCGAATGCGCGCGCCATTGGCGCCGCCACGCTTGTCGGAGCCACGGAAGGTCGAGGCCGAAGCCCAGGCCGTCGAGACGAGCTGCGACACGGTCAGGCCCGAGGCGAGGATCTTCGCCTTGAGATCGGCGATGTCCTTGTCGCCGATCGTTTCACCGCTCGGCGCCGGGATCGGGTCCTGCCAGATCAGTTCTTCCTTCGGCACCAGCTTGCCGAGATAGCGCACGCGCGGACCCATGTCACGGTGGGTCAGCTTGAACCAGGCGCGGGCGAAGGCGTCGTTGAACGCTTCCTGATTCTCATAGAAACGACGCGAGATCTTCTCGTAAGCGGGGTCGAAGCGCAGCGCCAGATCGGTGGTCAGCATGGTCGGACGATGCTTCTTCGTCTTGTCGAAGGCGTCCGGCACATCCGCCGCGGCATTCTTGGCGACCCACTGCTTGGCGCCAGCGGGGCTCTTGGTCAGCTCCCATTCGTTCTCGAACAGGTTCTTGAAGAAATAGTTGCTCCACTGCGTCGGTGTCTGCGTCCAGGTGACTTCCGGGCCGCCGGTGATGGCGTCGGCGCCGATGCCGGTGCCGTGCTTGCTCTTCCAGCCAAGGCCCTGATCCTCGAGCGCGCCGGCTTCCGGATCGGGACCGACCAGCGACGCATCGCCGGCGCCGTGCGTCTTGCCGAGCGTGTGGCCACCGGCGATGAGCGCGACGGTCTCTTCATCGTTCATCGCCATGCGGAAGAAGGTCTCGCGAATGTCCTTCGCGGCGGCGATCGGGTCGGGGTTGCCGTTCGGGCCTTCCGGGTTGACGTAGATGAGGCCCATCTGCACCGCGCCGAGCGGTTCGGCGAGCTGGCGCTCGCCCGAATAGCGCTCGTCGCCGAGCCAGGTGCCTTCCGGACCCCAGAACAATTCTTCCGGCTCCCACACGTCCTTGCGACCGCCGGCGAAACCGAACGTCTTGAAGCCGCAGGTTTCCAGCGCGGCATTGCCGGCCAGGATCATCAGGTCGGCCCAGGAAAGCTTGCGGCCGTATTTCTGCTTGATCGGCCACAGCAGGCGGCGGGCCTTGTCGAGGTTGGCGTTATCCGGCCACGAATTGAGCGGCGCGAAGCGCTGCTGACCGGCGCCGGCGCCGCCGCGGCCGTCGGTGATGCGATAGGTGCCGGCCGAATGCCAGGCCATGCGGATCATGAGGCCGCCGTAGTGGCCGAAGTCGGCGGGCCACCAGTCCTGACTGTCGGTCATGAGCTTCTTCAGGTCGGCCATGACGGCGTCGAGGTCGAGGCTCTTGAACTCCTTGGCGTAGTCGAAGCCTACATCCATCGGATCGGACAGCGTCGAATTGCGATGCAGGATCGACACGTCAAGCGCGTCCGGCCACCAGTCGCGGTTGCTGTGGCCCCGGCTCCCGGTGAAGGGGCATTTGCCCTCGGTTTTTGCGTCCATGCGTCTCTCCGATTCTGGTTCGCGGCGGTCCGCCTGCGCGGACCCATTCTGGTTCTGGGAAGGGTGAGCAGCACCCTAAGGGCGCTTGATGGCGTTGTATTGAACAGTTCCAATCAGGTCCAATCGTATTGCATGTGCCTAGCGATAAGAATAATTTATAGCCAAGGAAGGCCAGATGATCACGCTGCGTCAGTTGCGTTACCTGAGTTCGCTCGCCCGGCACCGCCATTTTGGCCGAGCCGCCGAGGATTGCGCCGTCACGCAGCCGGCCTTGTCGATGCAGGTGCGCGAGCTCGAGCGCGAAATCGGCGCCGAACTGGTCGAGCGCCGACCCGGCGACATCGTGCTCACGGAGATCGGCGCGGAGGTGGCGCGACGCGCCGAACACATCCTCGCTTCGACGCGCGATCTCGTCGACTTCGCCCGCCATCGCGAAGTCCTGGCCGGGCCCTTGAAGCTTGGCATCATCCCGACGCTGGCGCCTTACATTCTGCCACGCGTGCTGCCGCATCTGCAGAAGCACTATCCGCTGTTGCGCCTCGAGGTACGCGAAACCCAGACCAAGGCGCTCGTCGACGAATTGTCGAGTGGCAGCCTCGACGTTGTGATGCTGGCGCTGCCGCCCGAAGGCGGTGATGTCGAGACGCTGCCTTTGTTCAACGACGCTTTCCTGCTGGCCGTACCCGCCGACGATCCATTGCCGGCAAATGCGCGCGTCAATGTCAGCGATGTCGATCAGCGGCGGCTCATTCTGCTTGAGGAAGGCCACTGCCTGCGCGATCAGGCGCTCGCCTTCTGTACCACCCGGCGCGGCGATCAGCCGGCCGGCCAACGAGCGAGCCTTGGCGCGACCTCGCTGTCGACCGTGATGCAGATGGTCGCGAATGGTTACGGCGTAACCTTGGTGCCGGAGGTGGCGATTGACGCAAAAATGCAGGATCCGCGCGTCAAACTATTGCGCTTCCGTGATCCCGAGCCGGGCCGTTCGGTGGGCCTGGCCTGGCGGCGCACGTCGCCGCGGGTCGACGATTTCGAGGCGTTGGGCGAAGCCATGGCGGCCGCGCACGAGCGCGATCAGACGTCGGCGGCGACCTTTAAAGTTCGCTCTCGCGCTTGAGCGCGGCCGGCTTCTCCAGGCAGTAATAGCCGGACAGGCGCGTGACCGTCTTGGCGCGCATCCAGTCGTTCATGATGCGGCTGACATTCTCGCGGGCGATGCCGGCCATGGCGGCGAGTTCGGTCTGGCTCACCTTGTGGCGGATGACGACGCGGCCGCCGGCGACCTCGTTGCCGAAGGCATGGGCGAGATCGAGCAACGCGCGGGCGACCCGGCCCTTCAGCGGCAGGAAACTTCCGGCGGCCACCAGCTTGTCCGTATCGCGCAGCCGCGCGGCCAGTATGGTGACCAGATATTTGTAAATGCGAGGCTCCCTGGCGACGAAGGCATCGAAGGCGGAGCGGCTGAGGAAGCTCAGCTTGCAATCACGCAGCGCCGTCACCGTCGCCGAGCGCGGCAGGCCGTCAATGATGGCGAGGTCGCCGACCACGGCGCCGGGCCCGAGAATGGCGAGGATACGCTCGGCGCCGCTGGCCGAGGCGATGCTGACCTTCAGGAGCCCTTCGTCGACGCGATAAAGCCCGTCGCCCGGGTCGCCGGCGAGGAACAGCACCTCGTTCGCCGACAGCTTGCGCGGCGTCGCGCCGGCCATCAGGTCGGACGAGAGGTCCTTCGGCAGGTCGGACAGAAGGTTGCTTTTCGCCGGAACGGCGGCCGCCATTGCGAGACTCCGACTGGAGGCGGCCTTGACGTCACCCGCCCGTCGGCAATGTAGCAGAGTTCCTCGGCGGCGCGCGATATCGGCGGCGGCCGGCCGGCGGATGGGTTCGCGGCAGGGCCAAGGTACCGTTAATCGATGGCAATGATTACGGCGATCGGCTTAAGCGGATCGATACCGTCGTTGAACTGCGGCGTGTGGATGACGAGGTTCGCGGCAAAGGCGGCGCCGGCCAGCACCAGGAAGGCGACGCTGATCAGGGCGGATTTCATGATGCTCTCCCTTCGTTGGGCCAAGGCCATTGTCTAACAACCTATTGCGTGCCGGCGTTCCGCGCTGTGACCGGCGTCACAGGGATGCCGGTTGTCCGGTCGCCGCAAAAAAATGCGGCCCGCCGGGCGGGCCGCATGAGGTGGGCTGGGGTAAGCCACCGGCCTCGGTGGTTGTTATTGGGGGGCGAGGCCGGTCGGGGGTTAGCTCGCGTGACGAGAGCTAATGAAAGCGATGTCGCTGGGGCCGATTTTCACCGGTACCCGGAGCTGCGAGGGCGCGGGCATTTCGAGGACCTGCGCGGGCTTGTTCGCGGCGCCACCGGCATAGGGGCTGATGATGTCGGTCACCAGGGCTGCCGTGGCGAGAAGCAGGGTGGCAGCGGCGAGCAGAACAGTCTTCGGCAAGTAAGCGCTCATTGGCCTTCCCTTCTTTGTTGGTGTGGGAACGTGGGTTCCTGATATTTAAAAACTAGGCCGATGACTGAGGCGCGGCTGTGATAGGGGTCACAAATCGGCGCATTGTCTTAAGGGGCTGAGATTCCAATAAAAAAGGCGGCCCCAAGGGCCGCCTTTTCTGACTCATAATGAGGACAATGGGTTCGGAGAGGCACCACGATATGGTGCAGCGCGGCGCTTCCGCGAGCCTTGTCTATTACTCCGCCGCCGGCTGTTCGCCGCCTTCGGCCTTCTGCTTGCCTTCGATGTCTTCGCCGGTCGTCTGATCGACGGCCTTCATCGACAGGCGCACCTTGCCGCGATCGTCCATGCCGAGCAGCTTCACCTTGACCTTGTCGCCTTCCTTGACGACGTCCTTGGTGTTCTGCACGCGATGCGGGGCGAGCTGGCTGATGTGAACCAGACCGTCCTTGGCGCCGAAGAAGTTCACGAAGGCGCCGAAGTCCATGACCTTGACGACCGTGCCTTCGTAGATGTGGCCGACTTCCGGATCGGACGCGATCGACTTGATCCAGTTGATCGCCGCCTTGATCGATTCGCCCGACGCCGAGGCGACTTTCACCGAGCCGTCGTCCTCGATGTTGATCTTGGCGCCGGTCTTCTCGACGATCTCGCGGATCACCTTGCCGCCGGTGCCGATCACTTCGCGGATTTTGTCGGTCGGAATCTTGAAGGTCTCGATGCGGGGCGCGTGCTCACCGAGCTCGGCGCGCGCCGAGGTCAGCGCCTTCGACATTTCGCCAAGGATGTGAACGCGGCCCTGCTTGGCTTGGCCAAGCGCGACCTTCATGATCTCTTCGGTGATACCGGCGATCTTGATGTCCATCTGCAGCGAGGTGATGCCTTCCTCGGTGCCGGCGACCTTGAAGTCCATGTCGCCGAGGTGATCTTCGTCACCCAGGATGTCCGACAGAACCGCGTAGCGATCGCCTTCGAGGATGAGGCCCATGGCGATGCCCGCGGTGGCGCGCTTCATCGGCACGCCCGCGTCCATCAGCGCCAGCGAGGCGCCGCAGACCGACGCCATCGACGACGAGCCGTTCGACTCAGTGATCTCCGAGACGACGCGGATCGTGTAGGGGAACTCTTCCTTCGACGGCAGCACCGGATGGATCGCGCGCCAGGCCAGCTTGCCATGGCCGATTTCGCGGCGCTTGGTGCCGCCGAGACGACCCGTTTCACCGACCGAGAAGGGCGGGAAGTTGTAGTGCAGCAGGAACGATTCCTTGTAGGTGCCCTGCAGCGCGTCGATCCACTGTTCGTCCTCGGCGGTGCCGAGAGTGGTGACGACCAGCGCCTGGGTCTCGCCACGGGTGAACAGCGCCGAACCGTGCGTGCGCGGCAGAACGCCGGCCTGCACTTCGATTGGGCGCACGGTCACGAGATCGCGGCCGTCAATGCGCTTCTTGGTGTCGAGGATGTTCCAGCGAACGATCTTCGCTTCGAGCTCCTTGAACACGCCGGCGACGCGGGTCTTCGGGTACTTCGGTTCGACGCCTTCCGGGAAGAAGTGCGCCATCACCTTGTCCTTGACCGCGCCGACCGCCTTGTAGCGTTCCTGCTTGATCGGGATCGAATAGGCGGCGCGCAAATCCTTCTCGGCGAGGCCGAGGATTTCATCTTCCAGCGCCTTGTTGTCTTCGACGACGAGCTCGCGCGGCTCCTTGGCGGCCTTTTCGGCGAGCTGGATGATCGCCTGGATCACCGGCTGGAAGTGGCGGTGGCCGAACATAACGGCGCCGAGCATGATCTCTTCGGACAGTTCCTTGGCTTCCGATTCGACCATCAGCACGGCGTCATTGGTGCCGGCAACGACGAGGTCGAGCTTGCTCTCGGCCATCTCGTCGATCTGCGGGTTGAGCACGTATTCGCCTTCGATGAAACCGACGCGCGCCGCGCCGATCGGTCCCATGAAGGGCGCGCCCGACAAGGTCAGCGCCGCCGAGGACGCGACCATCGCGAGGATGTCCGGATCGTTCTCGAGGTCGTGCGACAAAGTGGTGACGATGACCTGCGTTTCGCAGCGCCAGCCGTCGGCGAACAGCGGACGCACCGGACGGTCGATCAGGCGCGAAACCAGCGTTTCCTTTTCGGTCGGACGGCCTTCGCGTTTGAAGTAGCCGCCCGGGATACGGCCGGCAGCGTAGAATTTTTCCTGATAGTCGACGGTCAGCGGCAGGAAGTCGACGCCTTCGCGCGGCGCCTTGGCGGCGACGACGGTGGCCAGCACGGTGGTCTCACCGTAGGAGGCGAGCACGGCGCCATCGGCCTGACGCGCGACGTGACCGGTCTCAAGGGTGAGCTTGCGCCCGCCCCAATCGAGTTCAACTCGATGGATATTAAACATTGCTTGTTTCTCTCATGGTTCTCGGAAAGGCTCCCGAAAGCCATGTGCAAGACGGCAAGAAACTGCTGCCTTCCGCGCCATGCGGAAATGCAACAGCGTCTGGCGATCCTGCCATGACCATCAAGAGCCTTCGCCTTTACGGCCGGGACTATGGCCCGACCCGGATTGTCCGGAAGCGCCATCGCTTCCCGGACTTTTAAAAACGAACGCAACAAACGCTCGTTTGGCAACAGCGAGCGCAACCGGCGCCTGCTTCGATATCAACCGGCGATGCTTCAGCCTGCCGATTGCAAAAACGCGCGGCGCTTTTGAAAGCACCGCGCGCAAAACTTGTTAACGGCGGATGCCGAGCTTCTCGATCAGCGTCTTGTAACGCTTCTCGTCGGTCTTCTTCAGATAGTCGAGCAGCGAACGGCGCTGCGACACCATCTTGAGCAGGCCACGACGGGAGTGGTTGTCCTTGGCGTGAACCTTGAAGTGCTCGGTGAGTTGGTTGATGCGTTCCGACAGGATCGCAACCTGAACTTCCGGCGAACCGGTATCATTCGCCTTGGTCGCATTGGCCTTGATCACTTCGGCCTTGCGGGCAGTCGTCAGCGACATCGGTTATCCTTTCTTGACACCGGCTCTGCCAATCAGGCCGGCGAGGTTGAACACGCGCTTGGGGACGACTTCACCGCGGTCGACTTCGGCAAGGGCGAGCAAACGGCCCGAGACCGTGACGTAGACCGGACCGCGGAAATTGGGAGCGTCCCGTCCGCGCAACAAAACGGCTTGGCCCCGTTGGAGCCTTGCCGCATCAGACCCGTTGACGGCCAGCGCCGGGATGTCGTCCAGCGCGGTCTCGACGGGCATGAGCGCGTCGGCGAGGCTAGCCTCGCCAGCGGCGGCTCTATGACACAGAGCCTCCAAATCTTCCAGTAGAATCATGGTTTCGGGGGTGAAGCCGCCGACCGAGACCCGGCGCAGCGCCGAAATATGGCCGTAGCAGCCGAGCTGGCGGCCTAAATCCCTGGCCAGCGACCTAACATAAGTGCCCTTGCCACATTCGGCCTCGAAAACCGCGTGATCGGCGTCCGGGGTCTCCATCAGCTCCAGACGGCCGATATTCACCGTTCTGGCCTGCAATTCGACCTCCTGGCCGTCGCGGGCGAGGTCATAAGCCCGTTCGCCCTCGATTTTGATGGCCGAATAGCGCGGCGGGATCTGCTGGATGGTGCCGGTGAAAGCGGGCAGGGCGGCGCGGATCTGGTCGGCCGTCGGCCGAGTCGGGCTGGTCTCGGTGACGCGGCCCTCGGAATCGTCGGTATCCCGCTCCTCGCCCCACTGGACGGTAAATCGGTACAGCTTGCGGCTGTCCATGACGAAGGGGACGGTCTTGGTCGCCTCGCCCATGGCGATCGGCAGGCAGCCGGAGGCGAGCGGGTCGAGCGTTCCGGCATGGCCGCAGCGCTTGGCCGAGAACAGCCGCTTGATGATGCTGACGGCGTGCGTCGAGGTCATGCCCACCGGCTTGTCGAGCACGACCCAACCGTGGACATCACGCTTGTCGCGCTTGAACTGCTGACGCTTCGGCTTGCGGGGCGCCTGGCCTTCGGCAGGCGCCGCCGGCGCGATGAGATTGTCGGCGGTGTCGGTCACTCGTCGTCCTTTGTGAGATCGCGCGCGACTTGCGGCGAGCGCAGGAGCTTTTCGATGCGCTCGGCCTCGGCGAAGCGATCGTCGATGTGGAAGCGCAGATCGGGCGCGAATTTCAGGTTCACGGCGTGGGCGACTTCGCCACGCATGAATTTCTTGTTGCGCTCAAGCGCGGCCACGACCTCGGCGGCATCGCGGCCGGCAAGCGGCATGACGTAGACGGTGGCGAGCCGCAAATCGGGCGACATGCGCACTTCCGGCACGGTGATGAGGTGGCCCTCGATCACCGGGTCGTGGATGTCGCCGCGCGTCAGCATCTCGGCAATGGCGTGGCGGATAAGTTCGCCAACGCGCAACTGGCGCTGCGAGCCGCCGGCGGGCGTCGCGTCGTGGCGACGGGTGTTCTTGTTCCGTGACATATCGATCCAGTTAAAAACATCGTCATGCCCGGCCTTGTGCCGGGCATCCACGTCTTCCTTTTCACCAAGAAAGGCGTGGATGGCCGGGACAAGCCCGGCCATGACGGGGAAAAGATGAAGCTGGATTTCTGACGAAGCCGCGAGATTTGGACTCACAGGCTGCGTTGAATCGTCTCCACCCGGTAGCACTCGATGACATCGCCTTGGCGCATGTCCTGGTAGTTTTCGAAGGCCATGCCGCATTCCATGCCGGCGGACACTTCCTTCACATCGTCCTTGAAACGCTTGAGCTGCGAGAGCTTGCCTTCATGCACGACGACGTTGTCGCGGATCAGGCGAACGCTGGCGCCACGCTCGACGTTTCCGTCGGTGACACGGCAACCGGCAATGTTACCGACCTTCGACACCTTGAAGACTTCGAGGATCAGCGCATTGCCGAGCATGGTTTCGCGCAATGTCGGCGGCAGCAGGCCCGACATCGCCTTCTTCACGTCGTCGATGAGGTCGTAGATGATGTTGTAGTAGCGGATTTCGATGCCGGCACGTTCGGCCGCCTCGCGCGCTTCCTTGTTGGCGCGGACGTTGAACGCGATGATCGGCACGCCAGACGCCTCGGCAAGCGTGACATCCGATTCCGAAATGCCGCCGACGCCGGAGTGAAGGACGCGGGCGCCGACTTCGTCGGTGCCGAGCTTGTCCAGCGCGCCGGCGATGGCTTCGAGCGAACCCTGCACGTCGGCCTTGATCACGAGCGCAAATTCCTTGCGGCCCGCGGTCTTGGCCTGCGCCATCATCTGCTCGAGCGAGCCGCGCATGCCGGTGGCGCGCGCGGACGACTTCTCGCGCTTCTGGCGCTGGCGGTAATCGGTGATTTCGCGGGCGCGGGCTTCGTTCTCGACCACGGCAAGACGGTCGCCGGCGTCCGGCGTACCGGAGAAGCCAAGCACTTCGACCGGGGTCGACGGACCGGCGGTCTGCACAGCCGCGCCGGTGTCGGATACCAGCGCGCGCACACGGCCCCATTCGGCGCCGGCCACGACAATGTCGCCCGGATGCAGCGTGCCGCGTTGCACCAGCACGGTCGCCACGGGTCCGCGCCCGCGATCGAGCTTCGCCTCGATCACGGTGCCTTCGGCGGCGCGATCGGGATTGGCCTTGAGGTCGAGGATTTCGGCCTGCAGCGCGACCATCTCGAGCAGCTTGTCGATATTGGTCTTCTTCAGCGCCGACACTTCGACGTCGACGACGTCGCCGCCGAGAGATTCAACCTGAATTTCGTGCTGCAGCAGTTCAGTGCGCACGCGATCGGGCGTCGCGCCGGGCTTGTCGATCTTGTTGATGGCGACGATGATCGGCACCTTGGCCGCCTTGGCGTGATGGATAGCTTCCACCGTCTGCGGCATGACGCCGTCATCGGCAGCGACCACCAGGATGACGATATCGGTCACTTTGGCGCCGCGGGCGCGCATGGCGGTGAACGCGGCGTGGCCCGGCGTATCGATGAAGGTGACCTTGTCGCCCGATGCTGACGTGACCTGATAGGCGCCGATGTGCTGGGTGATGCCGCCGGCTTCGCCGGAAACGACGTCGGCCTGACGAATGGCATCGAGCAGCGACGTCTTGCCGTGATCGACGTGGCCCATGACGGTGACGACGGGCGCGCGAGACTCCAGCGCACCTTCATCGTCCGCCACATCGAACAGGCCTTCTTCGACGTCGGATTCGGACACGCGGCGGGCGGTGTGGCCCATTTCCTCGGCGATGAGCTGCGCCGTGTCCGCGTCGATGACGTCGTTGATGGTGGCCATCTGGCCCTGCTTCATCAGCAGGCGGATGACATCCACCGCGCGCTCAGACATGCGGTTGGCGAGTTCCTGGATGGTGATCGCGTCCGGAATCGTCACCTCGCGCGTCAGCTTTTCCTTCTGCTCGGCGACGTGGCCCTTCATGCGCTGGGTGCGGCGGCGGAACGACGCGACCGAACGCTCGCGTACTTCGTCAGCGCGAAGCGCGGTCACGAGGGTCAGGCGGCCGCGTTCCTTCGGCGGCGCGGCGCGCGGCGCGGCGGGGCGCGCCGTGGCCGGACGTCCGGCGCCTGCACCGGCACCTGCACGGCGCGCCGTGCGCGGCGCTTCATCGTCGGCTTCGGCTTCGAGCTTGGGTCGGGCGCCAGGGGCCGGCTTCTTCTCGTCATCGCCAAGACGCTTCTTGGCGACTTCGCCGGCCTTGCGCTTCTGTTCTTCCTCGGCCTTGTGGCGGGCGTCTTCCTCGCGCTTGCGCGCCTCGGCGGCTTCGCGCTCGGCCTGTTCGATATACTCACGCGAGGCGCGGCGCTTGGCCTCTTCCTCGGCCTGCTTGCGCTCCTCGGCCTCGCGCACGCGCGAGTCGGCAAGCGCGCTGGCGCGGGCGGCCATTTCTTCTTCGGTCAGCGTGCGCAGCACGACACCGGATTTTGGCGCCGGCGGAGCTGGCGGCGCTTTCGGCGCCGGTGCGGCGGCCTTCGGCGCTTCGACCGGGGCCGGCTCGGCCTTGACATCGGCCGGTCCGCCGATGGTGCGGCGCTTGATCTTCTCGACGACGACAGACTTGCTGCGGCCGTGGCTGAAACTCTGGCGCACCACGCCCGTTTCCGTGCGCGGTTTCAGCGTCAATGTTTTCTTTTCGCCAGGGTTCTTGGTGTCGCTCATTCAGTACTGCTTTTTCCTTTTGCCCCGGAGGGCGCATTCAGTTCAGGCGCATTACATTCGCGGGCGCCTCTACGGCGCGGCCGCACTCGTTGAATCGGGCGAGTTTCCGGACCGATACCGCATCAAGCGCGCGACACGGGCAAGGAATGTCTCGCTCGCGGGTCCGGCAAGCACGGCAGCATGTACCACATTTGGGCGGTTCAATGCCAAATCCAAATCCGCGCCCGGAAATGCCTCGATCAGCGCTATTTCCCCATTTTGGGACTGATTATTGCGCTGCAAGACAGAATTGAGTTTGCGTTTGCCATCCTCGGCGCCGTCGGCCGCATGAACCAGTGCCAGGACGCCTTTTTCCGACAAGGCCGCCTCCACCTTGGCGAAGCCGGTGACGACGTTGCCTGCCTTCCCCGCCATCGATAGCGCATCCAGCGCGGATTTCGTCAGCAGGCGCTCGACGTCGGCGGCGAGGTCACGCGGCACCTTCATCTCCCGCTTGAAGCTGCGGGAAAAGACGTTGCGCTTGACCGCCTCGCCGATCGCCGCGCGGGTCGCGGTGATCCAGAGGCCGCGGCCCGGCAGTTTGCGCTTGAGGTCCGGTACGGCCTCGCCGGCCGGCCCGACCACGAAGCGCATCAACTCGGCGACCGGCTTCACCTCGCGCGTCAGGGCGCAGAAACGCTCGCTGCCCGCGGCGACGGACGTCGCGCCGCGGTCGAGTTCGTCTGCGTCAGGCTGCGCGAAGGCGAGCATTCCGGCGACACGCCTCCTTACGCCGGCTCTGCGGTTTCGGCTTCGGCTTCCGCCGGCGCCTGCATCGCGGCGAGTTCGGCCTCGGTGATCCAGCCGGCCTTGAGGCGCGCCTGCATGACGATCGATTCGGCTTCTTCGCGCGAGACATCGAGACCGTCGAGGAAGCCCGGCTCGTGCTTGGTCTCGCCGTCCTTGCGCTCGGTCCAGCCGACCAAATCGTCGGCGGCGCAGCCGGCGAGATCTTCGATGGTCTTCACCTCGTTCTCGCCGAGCTTGACCATCATCGCGGTGGTGACGCCCTCGACTTCACGCAGCTCGTCGGCGACGCCGAGTTCCTTGCGCTTCTCGTCGAGCTCGTTCTCCTGCCGCGCGATATATTCGCGGGCGCGGCTCTGCAATTCCTTGGCGGTGTCCTCGTCGAAACCTTCGATGCTGGCGATTTCCTTCTCGTCCACCAGCGCCAGTTCCTCGATCGAGGAGAAGCCTTCCGACGCGAGCAATTGACCGACCACTTCGTCGAGATCGAGCGCTTCGACAAAGGTCTTGGTGCGGCTTTCGAACTCGGCGGTGCGGCGTTCGGATTCTTCCTGCTCAGTCAGGATGTCAATGTCCCAGCCGGTGAGCTGCGAAGCCAGACGCACGTTCTGGCCGCGGCGGCCGATGGCGAGCGAAAGCTGCGCGTCCGGCACCACGACTTCGATGCGTTCCTTGTCTTCATCGAGCACGACCTTGGCGACTTCAGCAGGCGCCAGCGCGTTGACGACGAAGGTCGCGATATCCGGCGACCACGGGATGATGTCGATCTTCTCGCCCTGCAGCTCGTTCACCACGGCCTGCACGCGCGAACCGCGCATACCGACGCAGGCGCCGACCGGATCGACGCTGGAATCGCGCGAGATCACGGCGATTTTGGCGCGCGAGCCCGGGTCGCGGGCCACGGCGCGAACTTCGACGATGCCGTCGTAGATTTCCGGCACTTCCTGCGCGAACAGCTTGGCAGTGAACTGCGGATGCGTGCGCGACAGGAAAATCTGCGGTCCGCGCGGCTCGCGGCGCACGTCGTAGATATAGGCGCGGATGCGGTCGCCATTGCGGAACACTTCGCGCGGCAACAGTTCGTCGCGGCGGACGATGGCTTCGCCGCGGCCGAGATCGACCACCACGTTGCCATATTCGACGCGCTTGACGACGCCGTTGACGATCTCGCCGATGCGATCCTTGTACTCGGCATACTGACGGTCGCGTTCGGCTTCACGTACCTTCTGCACGATGACCTGCTTGGCCGACTGCGCGGCGATGCGGCCGTATTCGAGCGGCGGCAGCGGATCGGCGATGGTGTCGCCAACCTGCGCGGCCGGATGACGGCGGCGCGCATCGGCGAGCGTGATCTGCGACGACGGGTTCTCAACCGCTTCGACCACCAGCATGTGGCGCATCAGCTTGAGCTCGCCGGTCTTCGGCTCGATCTCGGCATGAACGTCGGTCTCGGCGCCGTAGCGCGAGCGTGCCGCCTTGGCGATGGCGTCTTCCATCGCCGCGATGACGATGCCGCGGTCGATCGACTTTTCACGGGCGACCGCATCGGCGATCTGCAACAGTTCCAGCCTGTTGGCGCTAACAGCCATAGCTGAGGACTCCTCTTTCGTTCGTTTATCGGGTGGCGGATTTGGCGGCCTTTTTGGCCTGCTTCAGACGCCGTTGTTCCTTCTTCGCCTCGCGCAGTTCGCGCTTGGCGGCCTTCTCGGCGCGCAAGGCTTCGCTCACCAATTCGTCGGTGAGGACGAGCTTTGCTTCGCTCATGTCCGTGATCGGCAGCAGCACTGCCGGGTCTTCGCCCGCTTTCGGGTCGTCGCGCGTCAGGCGCGCATTGTCGCCCTCGACGCCGTCGAGGATGCCGCGGAAGCGTTTGCGGCCGGCGACCGGAACTTCCATTTCGACCTTCACCAGGTGGCCGGCATAGCGCTCGAAATCCGAGCGGCGCACCAGCGGCCGGTCGATACCGGGGGAGGAAATTTCCAGCCGGTAGGCGCGGTCGATCGGCTCGTTGACGTCGAAAACCGGCGACAAAGCCCGCGAGATCGCCTCGCAATCGTCCACCGTCATGGTGCCGTCCGGGCGCTCCGCCATGATCTGGATGGTGCATTCTTCGGCGGAAGAAACTCTAATCCGAACAAGGCGATAGCCAAGCTGCTCGACCACCGGGCCGGCAATCGCGGCGACCCGGGCCGGCAGGCCGGTCTCGGCAATGAGACGCGGTTCGTCGCCGGCCATCCCTTGATCCAGGGGGGCCAGTTCCACGCCGGAAACCTGATTTTCGTCGCGCTCGCCTGAGGCCATATTGCGCTGAGCTATGCCTGTAACAGAAAAAGAGCGGGCCCCGGGGGACCCACTCTCAGAACCTGATTTGGTTTTGAGGGTGTATCGATTGACAGCGCAAATATAGCGAATTTTCAGCCTCGCGCAAGGGTCGCGGCCGGCCGCCAAGGCTAACGCTTCCTTCACGACTTGCCCTTACGATTGGTTAAAGCGCCGCGCGGGGTCATTAGCGGCGCCGATCAGGTATTGCGTGATGGCTGCTCCTGCCTCCCTGCTTCCCGAACTGGAAGAGGTCGTCCAGCACGGCTCCGCCGAAAAGCGGGCCGAGACGCTGCGACGAATCACGACTTTATTTCTCGACGGCGCACCGAGCTTCAACGACCACCATGTCGCGCTGTTCGACGATGTCATCGGCTGCCTGATCGCCGAGATCGAGGCCAAAGCGCTCGCCGAACTCGCGCGGCGCATTGCGCCGGTCGACAACGCGCCCGAGCGCGTGGTCGCCACTCTTGCAAAGAATGACGACATCGACGTTGCCGGGCCTGTGCTGAAGACGGCACGGCTGTCCGATCCCGATCTTGTGGCCATCGCCGAGACCAAGAGCCAGGCGCATCTCCTGGCGATGGCGTCGCGTCAGCGGCTGAGTGAAGTGGTGTCCGACGTGCTGGTGAAACGCGGCGACCGTGACGTCGCGCACAGCGTCGTCATCAATCCCGGCGCCAGTCTGTCCGAACGCGCTTTCACCAACCTGATCAACCGCGCGCAGATGGATGGCGATCTCGCCGAGAAGGTCGGTCGCCGTACCGACATTCCGCCGCGGCTGTTCCGTCAGCTTCTGCTGCAGGCGAGCGAAGTCGTACAGAAGCGCCTGCTCGCCGCCGCGAGCCCCGAGACGCAAGCGGATATCCGCAAGATTCTCGCCAAGGTCACCGACGAAGTCGGCGCCAAGGCGGCGCCGCGCAATTACACGGCGGCGCTGGCCACCGTGCGCGCGCTGCACAAGGAGCGCAAGCTCACCGAGGCCGATGTGTCGAACTATGCCGAAAGCGGCAAATACGAAGAGACCATCGCCGCGCTGTCGACGATCTGCGCCGTGCCGGTCGAAGTCGTCGATCGTTTGATGAACGGCGAACGCGCCGATCCGGTGCTGATCCTCGCGCGCTCGGTCGATTTCGGCTGGCCGACAGTGAAGGCGGTGATCAATTCGCGGCCGGGTCCGAAGCCGACGCAATCCGTGATCGACGCCGCGCACGAGAACTTCGAGCGGCTCACCGGCCCGACCGCCCAGCGCGTCGTGCGCTTCTGGCAGGTCAGGCAGGGGACGGGGGAGTAGCGGCTCCCGCTGTTTTGGCCCGTCCAGAGGATGCGAGTCCATGCGCACGCTTGGGAGGGTTTTGCTGGCTGTCGTGCTGATCATCGCGCTGCCGATCGGTGGCTTTGTCGTCTGGCACACGATCAAATATCCGACTTACACCTATCGCTACCGCATGACCGTTGACGTGGAGGTTGGCGGCAAGCTCCGCTCCGGCGAGAGTGTCATCGAGGTCAAGATCGCTACGCAGCGCGAAGGCGGAAGTGTCCCTCGCTACACGAGTAGGTTCCGCGGCGAAGCGATCTTCGTCGACCTCGGTGAAGGACGCAACGTCATTGCTTTGCTGGCTGCCGGTCTGCCCGTGGAGAACGTCAATTACCCCATCGACATAGTTCCTAGATTATTCAGCTTGCCGTTCGAGGAATGGGCGAGGCTTCCAAAACTGGAGGGAAAGCGTGAGGTGCCGGCATCTCGTTTGCCGAACCTGGTGACCTTTAGCGATCTCAAAGATCCCAAGAGTGCTCGGTTCGTGGGGCCACATGAATTTCCGCAGGTGTTCGGCGCTGACGTGAGGCCACCTAAGGTCGTGATCGAAATGACGAATGCCCCAGTCACCCGAGGGATTCTCCAAAAGCTTCCATGGCTTCTTGACCTAAAGGGATACTCGGGCGGTCAGTTTGCGCCTGATTGGTCGAGACCAGAAAAGAACCTCACTGCGGGTCTTTTCACAAGGGGATCACTACAATGACCAATGATTAATTCTCACAACGAATCTAATTGCGCCGAAAAATAAAATACGCCGGCGTGCGGCCCTCGCGGATCGCTTTGGCTTCATAGCGCGTGCGGGTCCAGCCATCCCACGGCTTGCGCCAATCGTCGGCTTGCTCGGCGCTCCAGACGAAATCACTCGATCGCAGAATGCGTGTCAGCGCGTAAGTCATGTAGCTCGGAATGTCGGTGGCGAAGCGGAATTCGCCGCCACTCTTCAAGAGGCGCGCGATGCGTGGCAGGCTGTCGTCCTGAATGAAGCGGCGCTTCCATTGCCGGCGCTTCGGCCACGGATCGGGATACAGCAGATCGATGCGCGTGAAGGCGCCGGCCGGCAGCCAGTCTATGAGGTCGGTGGCGTCGCCGTGGAAGACGCGGATGTTGGTAAGGTCCTCGTCGTCGATGGCGACCAGAAGTTTGCCGACCGCGTTGAGGAATCCGTCGGCACCGATGAAACCCTGGTCAGGATGCGCCATCGCCTGTGCGACCAGATGCTCGCCGCCGCCGAAGCCGATCTCGAGCCGCAGCGTTTTCGGCGCATGCGGAAACAGCGACGACAGTTCTGCAGGCGCGGGCTTGGTCAGATCGAGCGCGAGCTTCGGCAGCAACTCGTCGAACAGTTCGGATTGCCGCGCGCGCAAGGGATGGCCCTTGCGCCGGCCGAAGAAGGCGCGTTGCGGAATGTCGTCGTCGCGGTCGTCATTCATGGTGTCATCGTCCGCGAAAGCGGACGATCCAGTATTCGCTGGCGTTGGTGATTACTGGATGCCCCGCTTTCGCGGGGCATGACAACAGAAAATATCACGTAACAAGCAAAAGGCCGGGCATCAGCCCGGCCTTTACTAATTGCTGGATCCTCGCCTTCGCGGGGATGACCGGTCGAGTGACCGGTTACTTGAAAGCGCTCTTGAGCTGCGCGGCGAGATCGGTCCGCTCCCACGAGAAGCCGCCGTCCTTTTCCGGCGCGCGGCCGAAGTGGCCGTAAGCGGCGGTGCGGCGGTAGATCGGCTTGTTCAGCTTGAGCGTGCGGCGGATATTGGTCGGCGTCAGGCGGAAGAGCTGCGGCAGGATCTTCTCCAGCTTCTTCTCATCGACCTTGCCGGTGCCGTGGGTGTCGACCAGCAGCGACATCGGGTCGGCAACGCCGATGGCGTAGGCGACCTGGATGGTGCAGCGTTCGGCAAGACCGGCGGCGACCACGTTCTTGGCGAGGTAACGCGCGGCGTAAGCGGCCGAGCGGTCGACCTTGGTCGGGTCCTTGCCGGAGAAGGCGCCGCCGCCATGCGGCGCGTAGCCACCGTAAGTATCGACGATGATCTTGCGGCCGGTGAGGCCGCAGTCGCCGTCCGGACCGCCGATGACGAAGTTGCCGGTCGGGTTGACCAGGAAGTCCGAGGACTTCTCCGGCATCCAGCCCTTCGGCAGCGCCTGGGTCACGGTCTGCTCGATCATGTCCTTGACCATGCCCGGCGTGTACTTCTTGCCGTTGCGGCTCTTCTCATTGTGCTGGGTCGACACGACGACCTTGGTGCAGCCGACCGGCTTGCCGTCGACATAGCGCACCGTCACCTGGCTCTTGGCGTCGGGCTGCAAATCCGGCAGCGCCTTGGAGTGGCGCTTTTCGGACAGCGAGCGCAGGATCTTGTGTGCGAAATAGATCGGCGCCGGCATGAACGAGTTCTTCTCGTAGACTTCGCTCTCGGTGCAGGCGAAGCCGAACATCATGCCCTGGTCGCCAGCGCCTTCTTCCTCACCCGATTTCTTCTTCTTGGCATCGACGCCCATGGCGATGTCGGGCGATTGGCCGTGCAGCAGCACCTCGACGTCGGCGCCGTAGAAGGAGAAACCATCCTGGTCGTAGCCGATGTCCTTGACGACATCGCGCGCGATCTGGGTGATGTATTCGCGGTCGACGACGACCTTGTCGCCGTGCTTGCGGAAGAACGGCGCCTGGCCGCGGCCTTCGCCGGCAATGACGATCTTGTTGGTGGTGGCCAGCGTTTCGCAGCCGAGGCGCGTGTTCACCGCGCTGTCATCAGCGATGCCTAGCTTGATGTCGTTGGCCAGAAAGGCGTCCAACACCGCGTCGGAGATCTGGTCGCAGACCTTATCCGGATGGCCTTCGGAAACCGATTCGCTGGTGAAAAGAAAGTTCTTGTGAGCCACGCTGATCTCCCCCTTTGGCGCGGGGGGAGCCGCGCCGGTGTATGTCGGGGGGCCGTTCTTACAGCGGTCGTTCGCAACGTCAAGGTGCGGGCCGCCGTGGGCAATAGCCGTACCGATGGCCGAATGAAACGGGCAAAGCCCTTCTTTGAAAGAGGGGCAGGGCGGGACGATTTGCCATGCGGTAATGGGCCCAAACGAAAGGCCGCCGTGAGGCGGCCTTTGCTGCAGTCTGTAAAGGTCTGCTGACCTGATGGTCTATTCGTCGCCGGCGATCTGCTCGACCAGATCGACGATGCGGCGGCGGAGCTTCGAGCTCTTGATGCGCATGAACGACTTGGTCAGAGACAGGCCGTCCGAGGTGGCAAGGAAGTCCGATACGTAGGCGGGTGACGGCGCTTCCGACATGCCGGTGCTGACGTGGCCGCCTGGGCCGTGGGGCGCGCCTTCGAAGAAGAATGAAACCGGTACTTGCAGGATATTGGCGATCGCCTGCAAACGGCTGGCGCCGATCCGATTCGTGCCCTTCTCGTACTTCTGCACTTGCTGGAAGGTGAGGCCGAGAGCGTCACCGAGTTTTTCCTGGCTCATACTCAGCATCATCCGGCGCATACGCACGCGCGAACCGACATGTTTGTCGATCGGATTAGGTGCCTTCTTGGCCATAAATATCTCCTATGAAACTATCGCCAAACGTAATGTCACATGTTCGCCCGGCAAATCAATCCATGATTTCAGCGGCAGGCAATAACGCCAAGAGGGCGAGTTGTTCAAAATACCGTAGAAATTTCAAAGGGTTTTACATCTTTTTGATGTAGGTAAGCCCGAGCTCGCGAAAAAATAATTTGCACGCATAGCAACTTCATAACCGGGGCGAACGCTCACAACACTCTAAACGCGAAAGCGTCGTCTGCCCACGAATACCAGAGATACAACCAAAAATAGAATAAATGGCGTGTTTCTATAATGGCTAAAAGCCGTCGGACCGAGCGCGCGCGGCAGGCTGGCGTCGATGACGCCTTCGACACCGAGAGGCAGTGATGCCGTGATACGGCCGAGCGGGTCGATCACGCCGGAAATGCCGGTATTGGCTGCGCGTACCATGGGCAACCCCTCGGCTATGGCCAGAACCCGCGCTTGATGAAAGTGCTGGTAAGGCCCGCTGCTGATACCGAACCAGCCGTCATTGGTGAGGTTGATCAGCCACCCGGGACGCTGACCTTCGGTCATGACTTCGTCCGGGAACACAGCCTCGTAGCAGATCAGCGGCAGCATCGGCGGGGCGCCGGGCACATCCATCGCACGGCGCCGGCTGCCGGTGAGAAAGCCGCCGACTTCCTTGGTCAGTTGCTGAAAGCCAAGCCGCTCCATGAAGTTCTGGAAGGGAAGGAATTCGCCGAACGGCACCAGATGCAGTTTGTCGTAGATGCCGCGGATCGAGCCGTCGGGATCGATCACGTAGATCGAATTATAGGCGCGGGGCCCCTTGGCGCCGGTGGCATTGCCCGGGCGCACCGCGCCGGTGATGAGTGAGGTCCCCGGTTTGATCAGGTTGACGATCTGCGCCAGTGCGTCCGGTTCGCGTGTGAGAAAAAACGGAAACGCCGATTCCGGCCAGATCAGGATGTTGGCGTCTTTCACGCCATTCGACTGCGGTCCGGTGGCGCGATCCGACAGCGCGAGATAACGCGCCATCACTTCGTTCTTGGCGCTGTAGTTGAAACGCGCATCCTGCTGCAAGTTCGGCTGCATGATGCGCAGCTTCAGATCCTTCACATAGGCAGTCGGATGCATGGACAACCGCGCCGCGCCGAACGCGAACAATCCAGCCAGCGCGACCACCGCCAGCGCCACCGGCCGGTAAGGCCGCGGTGTATCCACCGGATCGTCAGCCAACGTCGCCGGCGTTGCGAAAATGAGCAGCGCCAGGAACGTCAGGCCCCAGATGCCGACCAGCGACACGCTTTGCGCCATGGGCAATGGTTGCGTCAGCGCATAGCCAAATGCATTCCACGGAAAGCCGGTGAGCATGTGGCCGCGCAGCCATTCGCCGCAGGCCATCGCAATGGCAAAGGCAAATAGCCGTTCGGGCCCGCGGACCCAAAGGAATCGCGCCGCGGCAAAGCCGAGCGCGGTATAGAGCGCGAGATAAGCCGGCAGACCGGCGACGGCGACCGGCAACAGCCAACCGAATGTCTTGGCGTCGACGAGGAAGGCGTAGCCCACCCAGTAAACACCGGCGACGAAATAACCGAAACCGAAGCACCATCCGGCGATCGCCGCCGACCACGCGCCGCTCCAGCGGCCTGAGGCCGAGCCGTCGATCAGCCAGACCGCGATCGGAATAGTAACGAACAGAATGGGCCAGGCGTTGAACGGCGCCATCGCCAGTGCCGAGGCCGCGCCAGCGGCAAGGGCAATGCCCGCGCGGCGCCATCCGTCGGCAAGCAGGATCGCGTGAGCAATTCGTGTGATGGTGCCGGCCAAGATCAGGACCGCGATGGGTTCTGCGAGCCCGCGTCCTTGGGCGGCGCATCGAGGTTGAGCTGCGGCGGCGCGACACCGGCCAGCACCGCATCGGGCTCGCCCCGCTTCTTCGGCTCGCGCGGCTTCTGGCGCTTCTCGGTCAGCCGTGAGATGCGCACCCGCTTGACGCGGCGCGGATCGGCATCGAGCACTTCGAACTCGAACAGGCCGGGGCCGGGGATCAATTCGCCGCGCAATGGCAGGCGGCCGGCGCGCGTCGTCAGATAGCCGCCAAGCGTGTCGACTTCCTCGGCAATGTCCTCGTCAACGACAAAGTCTTTGCCCAAAGTCGCAACGACATCCTCGAGCGAGGCGCGCGCATCGGCAACATAGGAGCCGTCCGGCTGGCGCACGATATCCGCGGCATCGTCTTCATCGTGCTCGTCGGCGATCTCGCCGACGATCTGTTCGACAATGTCCTCGATCGAGATGAGGCCATCGGTGCCGCCATATTCGTCGATGACGAGCGCGAGGTGAATTTGTTTGGCCTGCATACGCGCCAGCAGATCCATGACGCGCGCCGACGGCGGCACGAACAGGACTTCGCGGACGATCTTGGCGGCCGTCAGAGGCGTCGCCAGGTTGATCGCCTTGAGATCGAGGCCAGCGGGCAGCGGCTTGCGCCGCTTGGCGTTCTTGGCCGGATCGATGGTCGCGTGCGCCGTCATGTAGCCGATGAGGTCGCGGATGTGGACCATGCCGACGGGGTCGTCGAGCGTATCGTTATAAATGACGAGGCGCGAATGGCCGGCCTTCTCGAACACCATCAGGAGATCGCCGAGCTGAATGTCCTGCTGAACAGCGATGATGTCAGCACGCGGCACCATCACGTCGACGACGCGGCGTTCGCGCAGGCCCAGGATATTCTTGAGCATCCGGCTTTCTTCCGGCGAGAAGCCGGATTCGCCGGGCGTCATGGCATCGAGCACATCGGTCAGGTCGGCGCGGATGGTGCTGGCGCGCGAGCCGAACACCGAGCGGAAGACGCGCACGAACCAGTTGCCGTCGCTGTCGCGCTTGGCCGGCACGGGCACCGGCAGATTGCGCGCGTCGAACGGCAAGTTGGTACTGGTAGGGTCGCTATCGGGCATTACGCATCGCCATGTTGAAGATCGCGGGCGGGGAGCGCATCCCGCCAGGGATCGGGCATGTCCATCGAAATCATGATGCGGCTCTCGAGCGCTTCCATCTCGTCCGCCTGCGCGTCCGTCTCGTGATCGTAGCCGATGAGGTGGAGGAAACCATGCACGGTCAGATGCGCGAGGTGATGAAGAAACAGGCGGTCTTCAGCCTCGCACTCCCTTCGCAGCGTTTCGTAGGCGATGACGATATCGCCGAGATGGCCCTGTGTCGCCGGTGTGTTGGCCGCCGGGAACGACAGCACGTTGGTCGGCTTGTCGAGACCGCGAAACTGCCGATTGATGTCACGGACCTCCGAATCATCGGACAGCAGAATACTGACTTCGCCGCCGCGTGTTGAGGGCAGGCTCTTCAAGAACTCGGCGGCGGCCGAAATCGCGGTTGCGACAGTCGCTTCGGCCTCAGGCTCGGCGCCCCAGAGGTCGGACTCGACCACGATATCGGCGGTGACGGGTGTCATTTCCGGGTCTCGCGCGAGGTGCCGGCGCGGTCGTAAGCCTCGACGATACGCTGGACCAGTTCGTGACGGATGACGTCGGCGGCGCCGAACTCGACCATGCCGATGCCCTCGACGCCCTTCAGCAGGCGCGTCGCTTCGGCAAGGCCCGACACCTGACCGTTCGGCAAGTCGACTTGTGACGGGTCGCCGGTGATGATCATGCGGCTGTTCTCGCCCAAGCGAGTCAGAAACATCTTCATCTGCATCGATGTCGTGTTCTGCGCCTCGTCGAGAATGACGCAGGCATTGGCCAAAGTGCGGCCGCGCATGAAGGCGAGCGGCGCGATCTCTATGTCGCCCTGCTCCAACGCGCGTTCGACGATGCGCGGGTCCATCAAGTCATGCAGCGCGTCGTAGATCGGCCGCAGGTAAGGATCGACCTTCTCGCGCATGTCGCCCGGCAGGAAGCCGAGACGTTCGCCGGCTTCGACCGCCGGACGCGACAGGATGATGCGATCGACTTCCTTGCGCTCGAACATCTGGATCGCTTGTGCGACCGCGAGCCACGTCTTGCCGGTGCCGGCCGGGCCGATGCCGAACACCAGCGAGTGGCGCTTGAGCGCGCGCATATAGGCGTCCTGCGCGGCGGTGCGGGCGCGCACCGGACGCTTGCGCAAATTGATTTCCTCGAAGGCCTGGCGCGGTTGGCTCGAATCGAAATCGAACAGCGAGCCTTGCGCGATGGCCTGGCGGATGGCGCCTTCGACATCACCCGAAGACAAATCGTGGCCGCGCTTGATCTGCTCGTAGAGCCCTTCTAGTACGTGACGCGCCTGTTCGACGCCGCCGCGCGATCCTTCGAGCGTGACATGATTGCCGCGCGAGTCGGCTTTCACGCCGAGTTTGCGCTCGACCAGCGCCAGGTTCTGGCCGTACTGACCGAACAGCACCGAAGCGAGCTTGTTGTCCTCGAAAGCGAGCACGACCTGCGTCGTGGCCGTTTCGTCGGAAACGGCGGCGGCGGGGATCACGGGATCCGGTGTGCGCAAAGTTGTTCTCAAGCTCCCAGACTGGCCAAAGCCGGCGCGCGCGTGGTGTCCGCGAGTTCGCCGAACAGGGTGTTGGTCCCGATATCGGTGATGCGAACCGGCACGATCTGGCCGATCAGCGACGGCTGCGCCATCACATGGACCGATTGCAGATATGGGGAGCGGCCGACCAGTTGCCCAGTGAGTTTTCCGGGCTTTTCGAGAAGAATTTCCATGGTTTTGCCTGCAAATGAGCCGTTAAAGGCCTTCCATTGCCGGTCGATCACGGCCTGCAAGCGCAGCAAACGCTCGTGTTTTTCGGCATTTGGCACCTGATCGTCGAGCTTCGCCGCCGGGGTGCCGGGGCGCGGCGAGTAGCTGAAGGTGTAGGCCATGGCGAAATTGACTTCCTCGGCGAGCGACAAGGTCTCGCGGAAGTCGGCTTCGGTTTCGCCCGGGAACCCGACGATGAAATCCGAGGTGAAGGCGATGTCGGGTCTCGCGGCCCGAAGACGCTCGATCGCCGTCATGTATTCCTTGCGCGTATGCTTGCGGTTCATCGCCGCGAGGATGCGGTCCGAACCGGCCTGCACCGGCAGATGCACGTAAGGCATCAATTCGGGCAAATCGCCATGCGCGGCGATGAGATCGTCGCAAACCGGCGAGAGCATGTCGCGCGGATGGCTGGTCATGTAGCGCAGCCGCGCGATGCCCGGCACGCGGGCGATGCGGCGCATCAAGGCGCCGAGCGTCACGGCATCGCCATTGGCATCGACGCCGTGATAGGCATTCACATTCTGCCCGATCAGCGAGATTTCGCGCACGCCATTGGCCGCGAGGCGCTCGATATCGGCCAGCACCTTGGCAACCGGCCGCGATATTTCGGCGCCGCGCGTATAGGGCACGACGCAGAAAGTGCAGAATTTATCGCAGCCTTCCTGCACGGTGACGAAAGCGGAAATGCCGCGTTTGGCGATCGCTTGCGGCGACGGCTGCGCCAGCGCGTCGAACTTGTCCTCAGCGGGAAATTCGGTGTCGACGATCTTCTCGCCGTCGAGCGCGCGGGCGATCAGCGCCGGCAACTTGTGATAGTTCTGCGAACCAACCACGACATCGACGGAGTCGGTACGGCGCACGATCTCCTCGCCTTCGGCCTGCGCGACGCAGCCGGCGACGGCGATCAGCATGCGCCGGCCTTCAAGCTCGGCCTGGTCCTTGAGTTCGCGCATGCGGCCGATCTCGGAATAGACCTTGTCGACCGCCTTCTCGCGGATGTGGCAGGTGTTGAGGATGATGAGATCGGCCTCGGCCGGCAGCTGCGTCTCGACGTAGCCCTCAGGCGCGAGCGTGTCCGCCATACGATGCGAATCGTAGACGTTCATCTGGCAGCCGAAGGATTTGACGTGGACTTTGCGCGGTCTGTTCATGCCGGTTCTTTCGAGCAAGCGCATCCTAGCCGGTCGAGGCCGGCTTTGTCGCCCCTCACTAACTCTCTGATTTATCGAACGATTTCAAGCGGTCATGGCACCCGCTCTGCGGCCGGATGTCTACCCCAGCGGGAACTCCCTTGCAATTCAAGGCTTTAAACTATATTCTGCAATTATGCCGGATTATAGCGAATGAATGCAAAATTGCAGAAAGCGGACTTCCTGCCGGTCGAGGCCCACGATCTGGCCATGCAGGGCTTCTTCGGCATCATGAGCCGCTGGGATGCCGACAATAAGGTGATGCGGGCTGTACTCGGGTCACCCGCCGAACGCACCTTCTTCGACTGGAAGAAGGGCAGGGTCGCGCGCCTGCCGAACGATACGTTGCGACGCATCGGCTACGTCGCCGGCATCTGGAAAGCGCTGCAGATCGTCTACTCCGATCCGCAACTCGCCGACTCCTGGGTTAACCGGCCGAACCGCGCCTTCGGTGGCCAGACGCCTTTGGCGCGGATGGCGGCGGGCGACGTCACCGATCTCGCCGCCGTCAGAGACTACATCGATGCAGCAAGATCGCCCTGGTCCTGACAGGCGCTCTATGCCGTCGCGTCGCGTCACCTGGCCGAAAGCGTGGCGCATCATTGCGTCGCGTTTCCCGCCCATCGATCTGTTCGAACGCGTGTCCGACGATCCCAAGGTCTGGGACGCGCTGATCGCGCTCGAGCAGATGACCAATCCGCGGCTGCGCGACGAGGCTGGCGAGATCAGCCTGGTGCCGACGGAGCGCCGCGTGTCGGGCGCCAATGCATCTTGGGTGATGGCGGCCTTTACGCACATCAACAAGCGCGGCTCACGCTTCTCCGATGGCACGTTCGGCGTTTATTACGCCGCCGACACGCTGGAGACGGCGATTGCCGAGACGGTCTATCACTTCGGAATCTTTGCGGCCGACTCGGGCGACCCCGCGCGCCGTGAGGACATGCGCGTGCTGGTCGGCGCATTGGACCACGAGTTCGAGGATATCTTCGCGCTTGACGATGACATCAAGGCCGGCCTGCTCGACAGCGTCAGCTATTCGAAGAGCCAGCCTTACGCGGTGGCGCGCCGCGATGCCGGCTCGGACGGCTTTGTCTATCCAAGCGTCCGCCGCACGGGCTTCGAATGCGTTGCCGCGTTCTGGCCGGATGTCGTCGGCATTCCGGTGCAGGAGCGTCACCTGCAGTATGAATGGGACGGCGCGCGGGTGAGGCGCTATTTCGATTACAGCCTCGAGCGCTGGATCGACTTGCCCTGAAGCGGTTATTTCCCCGCGTGCAGCGGGCGCGTCCGGCCGAGCAGCGTGGACGTGGTGAGACCGCGCACCGCGGCCTCCAACTGCCGCGCCAGCTTCTTGCGGTCGGTCGTGGCGTCGGCCGCGATCGGCTCGCCATAGCTCACCACCACGTCGATGACGCCGCGGCGCAGGAACGCCTTGAAGTGCGGCAGAAAATCGAGATCGCCATACCAGGCGATCAGCGGCCGATGCTGACGTCCCATCGGAATGCCGTGGATCGACGTGTAGCTGATCGACATCGGCTGGATGATGATGCCGCTTTCGGCGCGCGAGGCGGCCTCGCGCACCGCGCCGATCAGGGCGGAACGGAACGGCAGCACGCGGTTGCCGTCGTTCGAGGTGCCTTCGGCGAACAGCACGACCGAGATGTCGGATTCGAGGCGCTGCACCATGTCGGCGATGGCGTCGCCGGTTTGCTGGCGGCGCGAGCGGTCGACGAACACGGTTCGCTGCAGGCGGGCGGTCGGTCCGACCAGCGGCCAGTTGCCGACCTCGGCCTTGGACACGAAGGCGATCGGCGCGATCGAGCCGATCACCAGAATGTCGGCCCACGACACGTGGTTGGAGACGAACAGCACGGCACGGTCGCGGATCGGTACGCCGACGATGCGGATCTTGAAGCGTAAGAGTTTGCACAGCACGGCGTAGTAGCCCGCAGCCACGGTGCCCCAGCCGGGCAGGCCGAGCTTGCCGATGATCCACTGCACCGCGATCACCAGCGGCGTCATGGTGAAGAAGAACACGGCGACGAACAGCGAGTAGAGCATCAGCTCACATCCGTTCGCCCCCGCGAAAGCGGGGGCCCAGAAGGCGACGCATGAGCGTTCGGGTATTCCGCTCTGGGTTCCCGCTTGCGCGGGAACGAACGGGTGTGTGGTAGGCGGAGGAGCACATCAGGAGGTCTTGTCGTCCTCGAGCGGCACCGCATAAAGCTCGAGCCGGTGATCGACCAGCTTGTAGCCGAGCTTGCGTGCCACCTCGGCCTGCAGGCGCTCGATTTCCTCGGACTGGAATTCGATCACTTCGCCGGTGCGCAGGTTGATGAGGTGGTCGTGATGCGTCTCCGAGCTGGTCTCGTAGCGCGCGCGGCCCTCGCGGAAATCGTGGCGCTCGATGATGCCGGAATCCTCGAACAGCTTCACGGTGCGATAGACCGTCGAGATCGAGATGCGGTCGTCGACCTTGGCGCAGCGGCGGTAAAGCTCCTCGACGTCGGGATGGTCCTCGGCCTCGGCGAGCACGCGCGCGATCACCCGGCGCTGCTCGGTCATGCGCATGCCCTTGGCCGCGCAGAGCGCCTCGATATTCGGTTTGCCGGCACCCCTGTCGGGCGTCGAAACGACCAGGCCGGGTTTGGTTCTGCTGTGCGTCGTCATCGTAAGCCAAGTTTACGCGATATCCCGCCGCAATACCAAGGCGGCGGCGGTCGCGCCACCAGGCAAGGGATAATAATTCGGCCGCTTGGCCACGTCCTGGAATCCGGCTCTCCGGTATAGCGCAATTGCCGGCCCGTTATTCTCAGCGACCTCGAGAAACAGCGATTTCACGCCCAGCGCGGCCAGCCGGCCCATATGAATATCCAGCATCCGGCGCGCCAGTCCGCGCCCCTGACAGCGGCGTGACACGGCGATCGACAGGATTTCCGCCTCATCGGCGGCCGAGCGCGACATGACAAAACCGGCGAACGCGCCGCCGACGCGCAGGCTGTGCACCAGCACCTGCGGATCGAGCAGCAGGTTCTCAACTTCCTCATCGCTCCAGCCGCGATGAAACGAGGCGGCGTGAAGCGCGGCAATCGCGGCTGCGTCGCGCAAATGCGCCGGCGTGATCTGCGGCGTGCCGCGCGCAAACAGCCGGCGCAGGAACGAGATCATGGCGCCGCCTGCAAGGGGATGTGCGCCGCGGATTGCGGCTGGGCATCGGCCGGCTTGAGATAGAAGGGCTTGGGCGGCGTCGTTGTTGGGTCGGCCACGGTGCCGAGCCGTGCCACCCAGTCGATCGAGGGCGCTGTCCGGTACTTGACAGCGGCGGGCGCTGCCTCAACCGCCGGCCACGCGGCGGCGAGGATTTGCGCGGCATTGCCGACCAATCGCGGTGCATAGGGCGCGATGCGTCGCGCCGCGTCGGCGACGGAAATGAAGACCGGTTTGATGCGCGTCGCGCCGTTGCCGTCAAAGGCCTGCAGGTAGACGTGGTCGTGCCGCGCATCGATGGCGGCCACCACGGGCGTCGATGTGTCCGCTGCGATCAGCGGCGCAGCGAACGCGGCAAGTGTGGTGATACCGACCACCGGCTTGCCGGCGGCGAGACCGATACCGCGCGCCGCGGCGATACCGACGCGTAAGCCGGTGAAGCTGCCGGGGCCGACGGTGACGGCGATGCGGTCGAGCGTGGTGAAGTCGAGTGAGGCCTGTTCACGCAGCCGCGCGATCATCGGCATCAGCGCTTCGGCATGGCCGCGCGCCATCGCCTCATGTTCGCGCGCGACGATGTCGTCGCCGTCCATGAGGACGACCGAGCACGCTTCAAGCGCGGTATCGATGGCGAGAATGCGCATAAACTTCCGGCGTCGTCATCGCCCGCGCAAGCGGGCGATCCAGTAATCTCGATGGACGGATATAGCCGAAATTTCGCCACTACTGGATGCCCCGCTTTCGCGGGGCATGACAGCAGTGGAAAATCAAACCGGCCGGACTTCCGTCACTTCCGGCACGAAATGCCGGAGCAGGTTCTGGATGCCGTGCTGCAAGGTGGCGGTCGAGGACGGGCAGCCCGAGCAGGCGCCCTTCATCTGCAGGTAAACGACACCTTCCTTGAAGCCGCGGAAGGTGATGTCGCCGCCGTCGCCGGCCACGGCCGGGCGCACGCGCGTCTCGATCAGGTCCTTGATGGTGGCGACCGTCTCGCTGTCGGACGCCTCGAAGAACTCGTCGTCGTCGGCAGGCTCGGCGCCGCTCGCCACGATCGGCGCGCCGGACATGTAATGCTCCATGATGGCGCCGAGGATCGCCGGCTTCATCTGCTGCCAGTCGCCATCGGTCTTGGTGACCGAGATGAAATCGGCGCCGAGGAATACGCCGCCGACATTCGGAATGTCGAACAGCTTCTCGGCGAGCGGCGATTGCGCCGCGGCCTCGCGCGTCGGCATGTCGAGCGTGCCCTGATTGAGCACCGGCTTGCCGGGCAGGAATTTCAATGTCGCCGGGTTCGGCGTCGATTCGGTCTGGATAAACATCTCAGGTTCTCCCATCCCGCCGGGTTCAAGGCCCGGCGGACACCCCTTACATGGGCGGTTTGGGAGAGCCGGTCAACCGGACCGGAGGCGGCTCAGGACGGGTTCGGAGCCAGCACGCGCAGGCGATGGCCGTCCGGGTCCAGCGCCACGAAAGTATGCCCGAAGTCCATCTTCTCGGGCGCCTGGGCGATCCTGAAGCCGCGTTTGACCCACTCGGCGTGGAAGTCCGTCACGGCCTTGGCGCTGTCCATGGTGAAGTCGAGTTCCAGCGCGCCCGGCCCCCCGGCAGGTGCCGGTTTGACCTCGTCCTGCACCCACAATCCGAGCATGACCGGCGGCATCGGGAACATCACGAAATTCGCCGACGATTCGACCGGCTCGGTGCCGAGCAGGCCGCGATAGAAATGAGTGCTGGCGGCGATGTCCTTGACGTACAGCACAACGAGTCCGAAAGGCAGCATGGTTGATCCTCCTCTGTGATGCGGGAGGCTTAGGACGCGTCGCTGTCAGTTATTGTCAGTAGCGATCACCGCGGCCCAATGCCCATCTGCTTCCGCCATTCCTTGAGCATGACCGCCCGGCGCTTTGGATAGCGCGTGTCGGTTTCGGCAAGGCCGCCAATGCGGTCGATGCGGAAATGCCGGTAGTCGTTGCGCAACTCGCACCACGCCGCGACGATGCGGGCGTTGTCGAAGAAGCCGACCGCGAAAGGCCAGATCGTGCGGTGGGTCGCCGCGCTGCCGGCATCGCGATAGTCGATTGCCAGCTTGCGCTCGCGCCGGATCGCGTCACGGATCGGCGCCATCGCGTTCAGTTGTTCCTTGGTACGCGTGACGATCAGCAGACTGGGCGTCTCGAATTGCGCGCGGCGGTCAGGCGGCAAAACTGCTGCGACCTTGGCCATCACATCCATGGCCGCTTGCGCAAGCCGCGGGTCGCCGTTCTCCGCCACCCAATGCGAGCCGAGCATCAGAGCCTCGACTTCGTCTTCGGTGAACATCAAAGGCGGCAGCGTGAAGCCGGGCCGCAGCACGTAACCGAGACCGGGCTCGCCTTCAATCGGCGCGCCCTGTGCTTGCAGGCTGGCAATGTCGCGGTAGAGCGTGCGCAGACTGATGCCGAGTTCGCTCGCCAGCACGTCACCGCTGACCGGGTGACGGCGACGGCGCAGCAGTTGAACGAGATCGAGCAGGCGGACGGCGCGCGACATCGGAGAATGATCTACGGAAGTTGACACAAACTCCGTTCATTCCCGCGAAAGCGGGAATCCAGGAGCCACAACGCTAAGTCTGTCATCCTGGCTCCTAGGTCCCCGCTTTCGCGGGGACGAACGGAGAAGCTGAATTCGCGTAAGTCCCACGCCTCGCTTGAGAGGCTTACGCCATCGCCTCCAGTTCCTCGTCGCTGAGCGAGCCCGGCACGATGGCGATCGGGATGGGAAAGGTCGCAGCGGTTTTCGACAGGCCGGAGATCAAGGGGCCCGGGCCTTCCTTGCCGGTGCCGGCAGCGAGCACGAGAATGCCGATGTCGGTGTCCTCTTCGATCAGCTTCAGGATCTCATCGTTCACCGTGCCTTCGCGAATGACGCGGTCGGGTGCGGCGCCGGTGATCCTCTTCACCATGGCGCCGAACCTGTCGAGCGCCGCATTGGCGGCTTCCATCGCTTCGGCCTTCATGATGTCGGCGACGCCGAGCCATTGCTGGCTACGCTCGCTGGTGTCGATGACGCGCAGCATCACGATCTGCGTCTGGGTGCGGTTGGCGCGCGAGGCCGCCCAGAATACGGCGCGATCGCACTCTTCCGAGTCGTCGATGATCAGCAGGTATTTGCGTTTGTGGCCGGCCTCGTTGCTGCGGCGTTTCTTCGGCATCGGGGCTCCCCTTGACGGATGTCAGCAATGACGGACGCGCAAGCCGCCCATGCTGCCACGCCGCGACGGCACGCGACAAGCCTCGCTTGCGCGCGGTACTGCTCGCATTTTACGCAACGGAAGCAGCGTCTGTGTTATCGGCCTACGAAGCCAACGATTTCCTTGACGGCTTTCATTGTTTTGCCGGCGATCGCCGAAGCGCGCTGCGAGCCGTCAGCGAGAACGGCGTCGATATAAGCGTGATCCTGCACCAGCCGCTTCATCTCGCCGCCGATCGGCCCGAGCGCGGCGACGGCGAGATCGACCAGCGCCGACTTGAAATTCGAAAACTGCGCGCCGCCGAATTCGCGCAACACGTCGGCCTTGGTCGTATCGCTGAGCGCGGCGTAGATGCCGACGAGGTTGTCGGCTTCGGGGCGCGGCTCGAGCCCTTTTTCTTCGCTCGGCAATGGCTCCGGGTCGGTCTTGGCCTTGCGGATCTTCTGCGCGATAGCGTCGGCATCGTCGGTAAGATTGATGCGCGAATAATCGGATGGCTCCGATTTCGACATCTTCTTCGAGCCGTCACGCAGGCTCATGATGCGCGTCGCCGGGCCCTGGATGATCGGTTCCGGCAAGGGGAAGAACATATCGCCGAAGCCGCGCGCGGCGATCGACTCGGAAAAGTCGTTGTTGAATTTCTGCGCGATGTCGCGGGCCAGTTCGAGATGCTGCTTCTGGTCTTCGCCGACCGGCACATGCGTGGCGCGATAAACCAGGATGTCGGCCGCCATCAGATTCGGATAAGCGTAGAGACCGACCGACGCATTCTCGCGGTCCTTGCCGGCCTTCTCCTTGAACTGGGTCATGCGATTGAGCCAGCCGATGCGGGCGACGCAGTTAAACACCCAGGCGAGCTCGGCGTGCTCGTGCACCTGGCTCTGGTTGAAGACGATGTGTTTCTTCGGGTCGATGCCGCTGGCGATGAAGGCTGCGGTAACCTCGCGCGTGGCGCGGGTCAGGCCTTCGGGGCCGCCCCAGACCGCGATCGGCACCGTGATCGCATGCATGTCGACGACGCAATAGATGCAGTCATGGTTGTTCTGCAGTTCGACAAAACGCTTGATGGCGCCGAGGTAATTGCCGAGGTGCAGGTTGCCGGTCGGCTGGACGCCGGAAAAAACCAATTCCTTGAATGACATAGCGGTACCCTTAACGGCCTGCGCAGGTGGAGCGCGCTGCGGGGGCGTCTATCTCACGCCGGGGCGGCGTGATGCAAGGGGGCTTTATATGCGTCGCCAGCCCGTCGCGTGGGCAAAGCAAGGTTTGTGACGGCGGACGTTGAATGCTAGAGCCTGTCCGGCTTTGATAGAATCAAAGCTGGGGCCCTAGCTTATTTTTCGACGCGTTTTCTTCACGCGAACCGGTTTCCACTTCGCTCGAAAACGCTATAGGTGAAGCCGCTTCGTTCGCGCGCCCGGTGAGCTCATGAGCAAAGACGAACTTGTCGTTCAGTTGGTGAAGATCGTTCTCGGCATTCTGATCGGGGGCTACTTCCTGTGGTGGAGTCTCGAAGTGCTCAAGAGACTCCCGCCGGTTCATTAGGGCTTTGAGGCCCGCTGCGCCGTTCTTTATAGTGCCGCGCGTCTGACGTGCGCCGCCTCAAGAAAAGGATTTTCCATGACCGCTCCCCGCTACGACGTGCTCGGCATCGGCAATGCCATTGTCGACGTGATAGCCCGCGCCGAAGACGACTTCCTGGTGGCGCAGGGGATGCACAAAGGCGGTATGGCGCTGATCGACGAAGTGCGTGCTGCCAAGATCTACGACGCCATGGGTCCGGCGACGGAAGCCTCGGGCGGCTCGGCCGCCAACACCATCGTCGGTGTCGCGTCGTTCGGCTGCAAGGCGGCCTTCGTCGGCAAAGTGAAGGACGATCAACTCGGCAAGGCTTTTGCCCACGATATCCGCGCCGCGCGCGTCGCCTTCGAAACCAAGCCGGCGAGCCACGGTCCCTCGACCGCGCGCTGCTACATCATGGTGACGCCGGACGGCGAGCGCACCATGAACACTTATCTGGGCGCGGCACAGGACCTCAAGCCCGCCGACATCGACGAGGACATGATCGCGTCGGCGGCGGTCGTGTATCTCGAAGGCTATTTGTGGGACCCGCCGCACGCCAAGGAGGCCTTCGTGAAGGCCGCCGACATTGCCCACAAGGCCGGCCGAAAAGTGGCGCTGACCCTGTCGGACTCATTCTGCGTCGATCGCTATCGCGGTGAATTCCTCGATCTCATCCGCAAGGGCACGGTCGACATCGTCTTCGCCAATGAGCACGAGCTGCACAGTCTCTATCAGACGTCCGACTTCGCCACCGCCGCCGTGGCGCTGCAGAAGGACGCGAAGCTCGCCGTGGTGACTCGCAGCGAGAAGGGCTGTGTCGTGGTGACACCGGACCGGACCGAAGCCGTTGAGGCCATGCGCGTCGACAAGGTCGTCGACGTGACCGGCGCTGGCGATCTGTTTGCGGCCGGCTTCCTGTCCGGGCTCGCCCGCGGCAAGGACAACAAGACCTCGGCCAGGCTCGGGGCTCTGGCGGCGTCGGAAGTCATCCAGCACATGGGCGCCCGGCCGGCCGTGTCGCTGCAGGCGCTGGCGGCCGAAAACGGCCTCATCCTGTAGGCCACCGGCCGAGCGGCAGGCTGGTCCTCTCCGAGCGTCGGTAACCAATTGGAAACCTTTAATGGTTACCGATTGGTGAACACCTGCCCGGAGCAATCCCATGGCCGACAGCAACGAGTCCGAACGCAAAGGTTTCGAGCAGAAGGGTGATGATCGCGGCCTGTTGCCGCCTGCCGCCAGCGCTGAGCCAACGGCCGAGACCACCGCCAAGGCACCAGGCGATTTGCCCGAGGTCGAATCGCCGTCGATCTCTCCGGCCGTCAGCGAGCCGGTTGCTATCGAGGAAGAGAAGATCGAACCGAAGGCAGAGCCCGAGATCGAGGCCGCGCGGAGCGAAACGCTTCAGGCGCTGGTTCTGGTGCCGCGCAAGTTCGACAACGAGCCGCCGTTCGAGCCGCTGGAGATTGAGGAGCCGCGCCGCCGTGCAACGCTCAAGCCGCGCCACTGGCGCGCCATGCGGCTCGCTGCCGCTGTTACTCTCGCTGCAGGCTTTGGCGCCATCGCCGGCACTTACGTCATGGGCGGCTTCAAGGACGCGCCGAAGGTCGATGTCGCCGCCCAGGAAGAAAAGAAGGCGATGCAGCAGTCCATGGCCAAGATGGCCAAGGAGCTGACCGCGCTCAAAGCCAATCTTGAGGCTTCGAGCAAGTCATCGCAGACGCAAACCGCGAGCCTTGAAAAGAGGATCAGCGACAGGATCAACGAGCGCATCGCTGAGCGTTTCAAGAAAGAGCAGGCCGAGGTCACCGGCTCGATCTCGCCGCCGCAGACAATGCCTGCCACGCCGGCCTATGCCGACGTGCCGACGCCGAAGCCGGCGCCCCGTATGGCGATGGCACAGCCCCAGACATCGCGCCCGCCCATCGTGCGCGACTGGTCGGTGCGTGGTGCCCACAATGGCTATGTCTACGTGCAGGGCCGTTCCGGCGACGTCTATCAGGTCGTCCCCGGTGCGCCGTTGCCTGGTCTCGGGCCCGTCGAATCGATCCGCCGTCTCGATGGCCGCTGGGTGGTGACCACGCCCAAGGGCATCATCGTGTCGATGCAGGACCGTCGCGCCTTCTAAGAGCGCCGCGTCAAGCGGCCAAATCACGCGATCAAGCGCCGCTTCATATTGCCGTGAGGCCGGTGGCGGCCGCATCCGAACCATGTCAGATTTGACGCCGCCGGATCAGCGCGGACCGTTTGACATGGGAAGCACGACTCTGAGGATTGCACTGCTGGCGGCGGGGCTTGCCGGCGGCTTGAGCGCTCAGGCGACGGCGCAAGGCGTCTCTCCGGCGCAGCCAGCCAAACCGGAAATGCGCGAGAACTGCCCGGGGCTGGTGGCATCTCGTTCGCCGTTGTTTCAGCGCGCTTCGTTCGACCCTGCTGCGTTGAAGCTCGCGACGCTCGCCGCCGATCAGGTCCGCATCACCTTTGTCGGCCACTCGACGTTTCTGATCGAAAGCCCGCAGCTCGTCCGCATCGCGACCGACTACAACGACTACGTTCGGCCGAATGTGCTGCCGGACATCGTCACGATGAATCACGCGCATTCGACCCATTACACCGACCGCCCCGACCCGGGCATTCCCCATGTGTTGCGCGGCTGGGCTGGCAACGAGCGGCCGGCGCGTATCGACATGACCTTCAAGGATGTGCGCGTGCGCAATGTGCCGACCAATATCCGCACCTGGGGCGGCGGCGAGACCGAACGTCATGGCAATTCGATTTTCATTTTCGAGATTGCCAATCTTTGTATCGCGCATCTGGGCCATCTGCATCACACACTGACGCAGGCGCAGCTTGACGAGATGGGCCGCGTTGATGTGGTGATGGTGCCGGTCGATGGCAGTTACACGCTTGATCTCGACGGCATGATCGAGGTGCTGCACGCGTTGAAGGCGCCGCTCCTGATCCCGATGCACTACTTCAGCGGCTACTCGCTCGACCGTTTCCTCACGCGCATGCGGCAGGAATGGGAGGTCGAAGTTCTGGAAATACCATCGACCGTGATTTCCAAGACAACATTACCAGCGAAGCCGAAAATTTTAGTAATGCCGGGCCATTAGGGGGACGACGTCGGCCCTGGTCAATTTCCGGGCATGCCCGAATATGCGGCCCCCCTGTCCGGCAAAAGCGCACTTCTGTGATCCCTGTCACGTGGATGTGAGAGGGGATTCGCTTAAGAAGGGCGCATAGCTGATATTTATCAACACGTCCGAGTTGACGGCGCGCAACCAATGCTTACGTCGTGTGTTCTAACACGGGTTTCTGCCGGGTAAGGGCTTACGGTCATGGTACAGAGTTGGAGTGCGTGGAAGCGGTTTCCCGACGCGCAGGCGGGTGGTGTTGTCGAAGCACCGATAGGGCCTGGCGTCTATGAAGTGCGGCACACGATGACTGGCCGCGTCGTCGCTTTCGGTTCGGCGAACAATGTCGCCAATGCGATCTCCGAGCTCAAGGTCAACGGTGGCGTGAGCGCCTTCGCCCGCCTGTTTGGCAAGCAGCCGTTGGTGTCGCGCGTCAACGATCTCGAATATCGCACCTATGCCACGGCCAGCCGCGCCGAGGCCAAGACCGCCGCGCGGAGCCTCAAAAGCTTGCGCCAGAGTGCCTGGCGCCGCCGCCTCGACCACGGCATGGCCGCACGTCACGCCGGCTGACGCGAAACATATTTCCGATATCGAAAAAGCCGGCCTAAGCGCCGGCTTTTTTCGTGCATCGACGTCTTTTTCATCCTCCCGGTCTGTGATCGAATAAGTCCAAAGCAAAACTGCCGACCGCCCGTGAAAACAGCAGCCGGTCTGCAGACGACGCAAAAGACACGAGGGGAAGCCACCATGCTGAGCGCCGAACAGAACGATCTCATCACCCGCACCGGGCCGGGCACGCCGGCCGGGCGGCTGATGCGGCAATATTGGCAGCCGGCGGCGCTGGTGGACGAGCTCAAGGGCAACCGGCCGATCAAGCCGGTGCGGTTGTTCGGCGAAGACCTCGTGATCTTCAAGGACGACAAGGGCCGCTACGGCCTCGTCGGCCGCCACTGTCCGCACCGCGGCACCGATCTCGCCTTCGGTCGCCTGGAAAACGGCGGCCTGCGCTGTGCCTTCCACGGCTGGCTGTTCGATGTGAACGGCAAGTGTCTCGAGACGCCGGCCGAGCCCGACAACAGCAATCTCTGCGCCAACATCAAACAGAAGGCCTATCCGGTCGTCGAGAAGAGCGGCATCCTGTTCGCCTATCTCGGCGGTGGCGAGGCGCCCGCGTTTCCGCATTTCGACTGCTTCGTCGCGCCCGACAGCCACACCTTCGCGTTCAAGGGCATGATCGACTGCAATTGGCTGCAGTCGCTCGAGGTCGGCATCGACCCCGTGCACACCTCGTTCCTGCATCGCTTTTTCCACGACGAGGACCCGACCAAGGGTTACGGCAAGATGTTCCGCGACAACACCAAGGACGCGGACATGCCGATGACCCAGATCATGCGCGAGGTGACGCGGCCGCGCATCGAGGTCGACGAGACCGATTACGGCTTCCGCATCGTGACGCTGCGGCAGATCAGCGACGCATCGACCCATGTGCGCGTCACCAATCTCGTCTTCCCCAACGCCTTCATGATTCCGATGAGCCGCGAGATGACGATCTCGCAGTGGCATGTGCCGATCGACGATACCAAGCACTATTGGTACGCGATCTTCACGTCGTTCGGAAAGGCGGTCGACAAGGACACGATGCGCAATCAGCGCCTCGAACTCTATCAGTTGCCGGACTACATCCCGAACCGCAACAAGAGCAACGATTACGGCTTTGATCCGCACGAGCAGGAGAGCGAGACCTATACCGGCATGGGCGCCGACATCAACGTGCATGACCAGTGGGCTTGCGAATCCATGGGCACGATCCAGGACCGCACGCAGGAACATCTCGGCACCTCGGACAAGGCAATCATCGCCTATCGCAAGCTGTTGCGGCAATCGCTGGAGAAATCCGGCAAGGGCGAGAAGCCGATCCTTGTCGTCGACGACAAGGAAGCGGCCAGTATCACCGGTCCGCTGGCGATCGACGGCATCGGCCCCGTTCATGACTGGAGGGCATATTACCAGCGCTCCGAAGCCGAGCGGCGCGAGGCGATGAGCTGGAAGGCGGGGGCATAAGTGCGCACGTTCTTTCTTATCCCTCCCCTGAAAGGGGAGGGTCGCCGCGCGAAGCGCGGCGGGGTGGGGTCGTCTTCATTGAAACGTGACCCCCACCCGATCCGCTTCGCGGATCGACCTCCCCCTTGCAGGGGGAGGTAAAGCGAGATGCCGCCGCGTAAGCCCGCCAAATCCTCTCCCTCCTTCGTCTCGCGTCACGGCCTGTGGTCGGACGCGCAGGAGAAGGCCGCGGCCGAGGTCGAGCGCGCCATCAAGGCCAACAAGCTCGAAGTCATTCGCTTCTCATTCGCGGATCAGCACGGTGTGCTGCGTGGCAAGACGCTCGTTGCATCGGAAGCCGTGAGCGCCATGCGTAGCGGCGTCAACATGACGACGACGCTGCTGGCCAAGGACACCTCGCATAAGAGCGTTTTTCCGGTGTTCACCGCGGGCGGCGGCTTCGGCATGGCGGAAATGCAGGGCGGCGCCGATTTCGTTATGATCGCCGATCCGACGACGTTCCGTGTTCTGCCGTGGGCGAACAAGACCGGCTGGTTGCTTTGCGACATCTATTTCGGCAATGGCGCGCCGGTGCCGTTCTCGACGCGTGCGATCTATCGCGATGCCTTGGCCGATCTCGCCAAGGCGGGCTACGACTTTCTCGCCGGACTTGAGGTCGAGTTTCACCTGTTCAAGCTCGATGACGCCATGCTGACGCCGGAGGCCGCGACCTGGCCGCCGCAGGCGCCGAAGGTCAGCCTGCTGACGCAGGGCTATCAGTATCTCACCGAGTCGCGCTTCGACATGGTCGATCCGGCGGTCGAGGTTCTTCGTCATGGCATCGAGAAGCTGGACCTGCCGTTGCGGTCGGTCGAACTGGAGCTGGGTCCGAGCCAGATCGAATTCACCTTCCGCCCGCAGACAAGCCTCGAAGCCGCCGACACCATGATCCTGTTCCGCGCAGCCGTGAAGCAGATCGCGCGCAGGCACGGCTATCTTGCCAGTTTCATGTGCCGGCCCGGCCTGCCCAACATGATGTCGAGTGGTTGGCATCTGCATCAGTCGCTGATCGAGCGAAAGTCGAAGCGCAACGCCTTTGTCGATCCGGACGGACTGTCCAGCCTCGGGCAGTATTATCTCGGCGGGCTGCTGGCGCATGCGCGCGCGGCCGCGGCTTTCACCACGCCGACGGTCAACGGCTACAAGCGCTACCGGCCTTATTCGTTGGCGCCGGATCGCGCCATCTGGGCGCGCGACAATCGCGGCGTGATGATGCGGCTGCTGGGCGAAGCCGGCGCGTCGTCGACGCATCTGGAAAACCGCGTCGGCGAACCGGCGGCCAATCCCTATCTCTATATGGCGTCGCAAATCCGCGCCGGTCTCGACGGCATTGCGAACCGGATCGATCCCGGCGTGTCGGCCGACACGCCCTATGAGACGGCGGCGGCATTGCTCCCGAAATCTTTGGGTGAGGCCGTGACCGCATTGCGGGCCGATGATGTCTTCCGCAACAGCTTCGGCGCGGGCTTCGTCGATTATTACGCCCACATCAAGGATGCGGAGCGGGAGCGGTTCGAGAAGGAAGAGCCGGCCCACGCCGACGATCCGCTGCGGGTCACGCCCTGGGAGCAGCGCGAATACCTCGATCTGTTCTGAATTCACCGGTGCCGCTTCGCGGCATAGTGTGACGCGAGGGAACTCGAACGGCCTGCCGTCGTTCTATCGGCAGCCGTGAATAACGAGGCGCGCCATGCTGAAGTGGGCTTTCATCTTCCTGATCATCGCCATTGTCGCCGGCCTGTTCGGCTTCACCGGTGTCGAAGAAGCCTCGGCGACCATCGCCAAATGGCTGGCCGGCATCTTCCTGGTGCTGTTCGTCGGCGCCATCGCAATCGGGCTGGCGATCGGCGCCAAATTGACCTCGTGACGGCTCGTCCGCAGCGGCACGACTCTACTACTATTCAATAAAATCAAAGACTTGCGGAGCTGCAATGGGGCATCGCCACAAGTGTTAACATTGTTTAAAATGCTAACGATCGGCCTGTCCCGGCCGGTTCTTTGTCAGGAGTAGGGTCATGCGTCGAACTGCCACGATGCTTCTCGGTCTGGGCGCCTTTGTTTTCGTCTGGGCCTTCGCGCCGAGCGCAACCCAGGCCGGCGAATATTACCACGGCGGCTACGGCTATCGCGCCGGCGCCGTCTCGTATTCGTCGAGCTGCTGCTATCGCAAGGTCGTCAGAACCGTTCGCACTGTTCGCTATGTGCGCGTCGATGACGGCTATCGCCACGGCTATTACGCGCCGCGCCATCATCATGGCGCATACTATCACGGATCGCCCTATCGCACGGTAGGCTACAGCGAGCCCTATTATCGTCCCGCGGTGTACAGCGAACCTTATCGCCGGCCTTACCACGACGGCCGTCCGTATCGCTATGATGGCGGGTATTACGATGGCTACCGGCCTTATCGCGTCAGCTATGGCGATAGCTGTACCGTGCGCCGCGTCCGGGTCTCCGACGGTTATGGCGGCTGGGTCTGGGCGAGTTCGCGCGTCTGCTACTGAAGCGACGGCCGCCTGCAAACGAAAAAGCCCGGAGCGGCAGTCCCGCTCCGGGTCTGTTTCATCGAAGCTGAAAGATCAGACGTCCACGCTGGCCGAAAGTGCGTTGTCCTGGATGAACTGGCGGCGCGGCTCGACGACGTCGCCCATGAGCTGGTCGAACAGCACATTGGCCTCGTCAACTTCCTTGATGCGCACTTGCAAGAGCGAGCGGGCGTTGACGTCGAGGGTGGTTTCCCAGAGCTGCTCGGGGTTCATCTCGCCGAGACCCTTGTAGCGCTGCATCGACACGCCCTTGCGTCCGGCGCCGGTGATGGCTTCGAACAAACCGACCGGCCCGTAGATCGGCCAGCTCTCGTCCTTGCGCCGCAAAGTGCCCGGTTTCTCGTAAACCTTCTGCAGCGACACCGCATGCTCGTCGAGCTTGCGCGCCTCGGCTGAGCCGAGCAGTGCATGGTCAATGATGGCGATGCTTTTCACGCCGCGCACAGTGCGGTTGAAAACGAAGCCATCCTGCTCGTTGAACTCACCTTCCCAACCGCGCTCGGTTTCCTCGGCCAGCACGTTGAGGCGCTTGGCGATGAACGGCGCTGCGGCCTTGGCCATCTCTGCATTGCCGAAGATGTCCGGGTTCAGTACGCCGAGAATGGCGGCTTGTTCGACCACCTGACGGCTATAGCGCGAGTGCAGGCCGTTGAGCAGGTTGCGCACGGCACGCGCTTCTTCGACCAGTTTGCGCAGGTCTTCGCCGGCGCGTTCCTCGCCATTGGCGAGTCTCAGCACGGCTTCCTCGACGCCGGTCGCGATCAGATAGTCCTCGAGGGCGCGTTCGTCCTTGAGATATTGTTCGGACTTGCCGCGATTGACCTTATAGAGCGGCGGCTGCGCGATATAGATGTAGCCCCGCTCGATCAATTCCGGCATTTGCCGGAAGAAGAAGGTCAGCAGTAGCGTGCGGATGTGCGCGCCGTCGACGTCGGCGTCCGTCATGATGATGATCTTGTGATAGCGCAGCTTGTCGGCATTGAACTCGTCCCGGCCGATGCCGGTGCCGAGCGCCGTGATCAGCGTGCCGATTTCCTGGCTGCCCAGCATCTTGTCGAAGCGCGCGCGTTCCACATTGAGGATTTTGCCGCGCAGCGGCAGCACGGCCTGGAATTCGCGATTGCGGCCCTGCTTGGCGGAACCGCCGGCCGAGTCGCCCTCGACGATGAAGAGTTCGGACTTGGCCGGGTCGCGCTCCTGGCAATCGGCCAGCTTTCCGGGCAGCGACGAGATATCGAGCGCGCCCTTGCGGCGGGTCAGGTCGCGGGCCTTGCGCGCCGCTTCGCGCGCGGCGGCGGCTTCCACCACCTTGCCGACGATGACCTTGGCTTCGGACGGGTGAATCTCGAACCAGTCCTGCAGCGCCTGATTGACCACGTTCTCAACGACGGGGCGGACTTCGGATGAAACCAGTTTGTCCTTGGTTTGCGACGAGAACTTCGGGTCCGGCACCTTCACCGACAGAACGGCGGTCAGGCCCTCGCGGCAGTCGTCGCCCGTGAGCGCGACCTTTTCCTTTTTCGAGGTGCCGAGCGTCTCGGCATATTGCGTCACCTGCCGCGTCAGCGCGCCGCGGAAACCGGCGAGATGCGTGCCGCCGTCGCGCTGCGGGATGTTGTTGGTGAAGCAGAGCACGTTCTCGTGGTAGGCATCGTTCCACCACATCGCGCACTCGACCGTGATGCCGTCCTTCTCGGCGCGGATCATCACCGGCTTCGGAATGAGGGGCGATTTGTTGCGGTCGAGGAATTGCACGAAGGCTTCGACGCCGCCTTCGTATTTCATCTCCTCGCGCTTTTCGACGGCATGGCGCGCGTCGGTCAGCACCACCGAGACGCCGGAATTTAGAAATGCCAGTTCGCGCAGCCGATGCTCGAGCGTGGCGAAATCGAACTCCACCATCGTGAAGGTCTTCGGCGACGGCAGGAAGGTGACTTCCGTGCCCTTCTGGCCGTTGGCGTCGCCGACCACCGCGAGTGGCGCGACGGTCTCGCCGTCGCGGAACTCGATGAAGTGCTCCTTGCCGTCGCGCCAGATGCGCAGCTTCAGCCAGGTCGACAGCGCGTTGACGACCGAGATGCCGACGCCATGCAGGCCGCCGGAGACCTTGTAGGAGTTCTGGTCGAATTTGCCGCCGGCATGGAGCTGCGTCATCACGACTTCGGCGGTCGAGACGCCCTCGGCATGCATCGCGGTCGGAATGCCGCGGCCGTTGTCGCGCACCGTGCAGGACCCGTCGGGATTGAGTGTCACCGAGACTTCGGTGGCGTGGCCGGCCAGCGCTTCGTCGATGCCGTTGTCGACAGCTTCGTAGACCATGTGATGCAGTCCGGAGCCGTCATCGGTGTCGCCGATATACATGCCGGGACGCTTGCGCACGGCATCGAGGCCCTTGAGGACCTTGATCGAGTCGGCGCCGTAGTCGGACGATTCAGGACGAATATCGCGGGCTGGTTCAGCCATGGATGAGCCTTGGGACAAGCCTTGGGGACGAGCGCTCTCGTCACGCTGAAAATGAATCAGCAAGAGCATTTTGTGTGACACGAAATGCGACCCGCGTACAGAGCAAAGTCGCAAGGCCTAATATGTTGATCCAAAACGGCTTTTTAAAGAGGCGCGACGCCCGGAATCGCCCCTTTTTTGCCCCGCAAAAAGGCCGGTTTTGAGCCTCTGGCCGGGGGCGGTTTCTGGCATCGTCAGGGTGTTTATTCCGGACGGGAAACACGGCCCGGAATGCATGAAGAATCCGCGGTTGCGGACCTGCCTTCCGGCATTGGGCGTTGCCTTGGCGCGCGACCTGGCTTCTAAGCGAGGTCATTCAACGCGAATGCCGGTCGTCCGCAATGAGCGCCTTCAGCGGCTTTGAAGTTCCCCATCGTCTTCGCGCCTTTATCCGTGCCCGCGAGTCCAGCATCATCCTGCTGGCCGCGCTTGCCGGAGGGCTGGCGGGGCTGGTGGTCGCCGGCATGGGCGCGGTTGTAAGCTTCATGCACCTCCATTTTTTCGGCCTGGAGGCGGGCGAGCGGTTGTCGGCGCGCGGCTCGATCGATCCGGTTTATGCCTTCCTGGTGCCGTGCCTTGGCGGCTTGGTGCTTGGTCTCGCCACCCGCACGATTTCGCGCTGGCGCGGCACCGAGGTCGATCCCATCGAGGCCAATGCCTTGCATGGTGGCCGTATGTCGATGCGCGGCAGCCTGATCGTGGCGGCGCAGACCATCTGGTCGAGCGGGGTCGGCGCTTCGGTCGGGCTCGAGGCTGGCTACACGCAGCTGTCCAGCGGTCTTGCCTCGAAAATTGGCGAGGCCTTCCGCCTCCGCCGCAGCGACATGCGCCTGCTGGTGGGCTGCGGGGCGGCCGGCGCCATTGCCGGCGCCTTTGGCGCGCCGCTGGCCGGCGCCTTCTATGCCTTCGAGCTGATCATCGGCAGCTATGCCGTCGGCAGTCTGGCGCCGGTCGGGATCGCGGCGTTGTTCGGATATTTCACGGCCGCGGCCTTCACCCCGGACCACCTCGGGATCGAGGCCGGCCAGATGGCGACGATAGGATTCCGGGATCTCGCGATCGCCGGCGGTTTCGGCCTGCTCGCGGCCTTTTTCGGCATTGGGTTGATGCGCGGCGTTGCCGCCTGCGAACTGCTGCTCGGCCGGGTCGGTGTACGGCCCTGGCTCCGCCCGATGCTCGGCGGCGCCGTTGTCGGCCTGCTGGCCATGATCACGCCGCGCATCATGTCGTCGGGCCATGGCGCGCTCCATCTGACCACTTTGTTCAAGCTGCCGGTCGAGACGCTGCTGCTGCTGTTGTTGCTCAAGGCCATCGCCGCCATTGTGTCGCTCGGCAGCGGCTTTCGCGGCGGACTGTTCTTCGCGTCGTTGCTGATGGGCGCGCTCGGCGGCCAGCTTTTTGCCACCGCGTTGAACACGATGTGGCCGTCGCTCGCGCTCAATCCCGACGCCTACGCGATCATCGGCATGAGCGCGCTCGCGGCCTCCGTGATCGGCGGACCGCTGACCATGTGCTTCATCGCGCTGGAAACCACCGGCGACCTCTGGCTGACCGGCACCGTGCTGATCGCCGTCATCGTGTCGATGCAGGTGACGCGCGAACTGTTCGGCTACTCTTTCGCCACCTGGCGCTTCCATCTGCGCGGCGAGACCATCCGCGGCGGCGCCGATGTTGGCTGGATTCGCGATCTCACGGTGGCGCAGATGATGCGCGCCGACGTGCGGACCACTTCGACCGAGACGCCGCTGCCGGTATTTCGTGAGACCTTTCCGCTCGGCTCGACCAATCAGGTGCTCGCCGTTGATGAGGACGGCCGCTATGCCGGCATGGTGATGGTGGCCGAAGCGCACTCATCCGAGGTTCCAGCGGTAACGCCGCTCAAGGATTTGCTGCGCCACAAGGGCGAAATGCTGTTGCAGCAGATGACGGCGCAGGAAGCGATCAAGGCCTTCGAGAAATTCGAGGCCGAAGCCTTGCCCGTGGTGGATAGTCTCGAGCGCGCGCAGGTGGTCGGTATGCTGTCCGAGGCCCATGCGCTACGGCGGTTTTCGGATGCCTCCGAACGGCAGCGCCGCGCACTCACCGGGGAACTGTAAAACTCCTAACGCGTATTGCGCAGTACGGTGGCGCTGGCGGTCAAATGCCTCTGGTGCTGAAAGCTTGTCTCGTAGTCGGGCACCGGGCGGCTGAACGCGGCCATTGCGGCGGTGAGGATTTCCAGCCGCATTAACTGCATGTCAATGGCGTCGAGCGCGCGATGCATCTCGCACGCCAATCGCTCGACCGGATGTCCTTGTTCCGTCATAGGTGTCCATCACTTCAAAAACGAATCCGCCGTCGTTTCACATACGGCGCAAGGTAAAAGCCGAGGAACTGCAATTGTTCCGGTTTTCCGAGACTTCAAAATATCACGATTAATCGAGCGTTAGTGCGAGCTTGGAACTTCAGCCGCGCTTTGACACGCCGCCCGGCGTCACGTCGAACCATTGGGCGCGGTCGGCGATATCGGCAAAGGCGGCCGGATCGGCGCCGGTCATCCATACTTGCGTGCCGAGCGCCGCGAGCGCGTCGTAGAGCGCGGCGCGCCGCAACGGGTCGAGATGCGCCACGACTTCATCGAGCAGCATCACCGGTGCATAACCGGTCATGTCCTTGATCAGGTGCGCATGCGCCAGCATGAGGCGAATGAGCATCGCCTTCTGTTCGCCGGTCGAGCCATCCGCCGCGGCAATGCCCTTGCCGGCGTGCATGACCTTGAGGTCTGCGCGATGCGGGCCTTCCAGCGTGCGGCCGGCGGCGGCGTCCTGGGCGCGGCTCTCGCGCAAGAGATCGCGATAGCGATCCTCGATCTCGCGGGCTGTGCTCAGCGGCCACTGGTTTTCCATCCAGCCTTCGAGCGCGATGCGCGGCATGGCGAAGACGGGCGCTTCCTCGCGCGCGGCCTCAAGCGCGCCGGCGAGGCGGTTCACGGTCTCGTAGCGCGCCGCCGAGACGGCGACGGCGACCTCGGCGGTTTCGTGCTCGATGGCGTCCAGCCAGTGCGGATCGCTGCGCGCGTCCTCCAGAAGCCGGTTGCGCGAACGCAGCGAGCGCTCGAGCGCGGAAACGCGGCTCGAATGCTGCGCATCGACCGCGAGCACGAGGCGATCGAGAAAGCGGCGCCGATCGGCGGCGGGGCCGACGAACAGCGGGTCCATCGCCGGCGTCAGCCAGATAATGCGCAGATGGTCGGCGAAGGCGGCGGCCGACGCGACCTTCTCGCGGTCGATTCGGCATTTACGCGAATTGGTGATCTCCTCGCCCGCCGGCGGCTCGATGCCGGTGCCGAGCGTGGCAAGGCCCAGCATGCCTTCGATTTCCGTCGACACGGCCCAGCCGCCGTCGCCCTCGGTGAAAGCGAGTTCGTCGAGCGTGGCACGGTGGAGTCCACGGCCCGGCGCCAGCAACGAGATCGCTTCGAGGAGGTTGGTCTTGCCGGCGCCGTTTGGGCCGGTCAGCACCACCGGTCCGGCACGGTCGAGTTCGAGCTTCGCCGCGTGGTAGCTGCGGAAATTCGTGAGCGACAGGCGTCGGAGAAAGGCGGCGGTCATTGGCAAAGTGGTGCCGCGCGTCGCAGCCCACCCTCTCCTCTTGGGGGAGAGGGTGGCGCGCGCAGCGCGCCGGGTGAGGGGTCAATCCTTGCCATTCGCGAGGCGGGCGAAAATATCTTCGAGCACGGCGTTGGGCGTTTGAAGGACCTCGTTATTCCAATAGCGCACGACCTGGAAGCCCAGCTCGCGAAGAATACGATCTCGTTCCTCATCACGAGACGATTGAAAGTGGTGGCTTCCGTCGATCTCAATGACGATTTTCCGGTCAAAGAAAACAAAGTCCAGAATGTAACCTTCGACAGGCGCTTGACGGCGGAACTTGACGCCGATCAGGCGCCGATCTCGCAGAAGGCGCCACATTGTCGTTTCGGCGTCAGTCGGAGCGTGACGCATCGCTTTCGCAAATTTGCGATTTTGCTTAGCGATTGGACGGTGGTGAAATCCTGCAGGCACCGACCCCTCACCCGGCGCGCTCCGCGCGCCACCCTCTCCCGCAAGGGGAGAGGGTAAGGCCGATAGGCCGTCGCGTAAACCGCCTACACCCGCATCGGCATCAGGACATAGAGCGCGCCTTTGGCGTCCTTGTCCTGGATCAGCGTCGGCGAGCCCGGATCGGCGAGCTTGAGCACCGCGACCTCGCCCTCGATCTGCGCGGCGATGTCGAGCAGGTAGCGCGAATTGAAGCCGATATCGAGCGGATCGGATTCGTAATCGACCTCAAGCTCTTCAGTGGCGCTGCCGGAATCCGGGTTGGTCACCGACAGGACCAGCCGTCCGCCGCTGATCGACAGCTTCACGGCGCGGCCGCGTTCGCTGGATACGGTGGAGACGCGATCGACCGCGGCTTCGAAATCCTTCTTGTCGACGACGAGGCTCTTGTCATTATTGACCGGGATGACCCGGCCATAGTCCGGGAAGGTGCCGTCGATCAGCTTGGAGATCAGCGTCACGTTGCCGATCGAGAAGCGGATTTTGCCGGACGACAGTTCGATGGCGATGTCGCCTTCGCCGGTTTCGATCAGGCGCTGAACTTCGGCGACGGTCTTGCGTGGGATGATGATGCCCGGCATGCCGGCGGCGCCTTCCGGCAGCGGCAGTTCGACCTGCGCCAGCCGATGGCCGTCGGTCGCCACCGCGCGCAAGGTCGCGGTCTTGGCCGAGCCGGCGGCGTGCAGATAGATGCCGTTGAGGTAATAGCGCGTCTCTTCGGTCGAGATCGCGAACTGCGTCTTGTCGATGAGGCGTTTGAAGTCGGCGGCCGGCACCTTGAACGAGTGGCTCATCTCGCCGGCGGCGAGATCGGGGAAGTCGCTCTCGGGCAAGGTCTGCAGCGTGAAGCGCGAACGTCCGGCACGGATGGTCAGCACCGCGCGTTCGCCGGAACCTTCGATGACGATCTGCGAACCATCCGGCAGCTTGCGCACGATGTCGTAGAACATGTGCGCCGGCACGGTTGTGGCGCCGCCCGGCGCGACCTCGGCCGCGATCGAGTCGGTGACCTCGAGATCGAGATCGGTTGCCTTCATGCTGAGCTGGCCGTTGTCGGCGCGGATCAGCACGTTGGACAGGATCGGAATGGTATTGCGCCGCTCGACCACACGGTAGACGTGGCTCAGCGACTTGAGGAGTTCGGCGCGTTCGACAGTTATTTTCATGGAAAATCCCGCTTCGGCGCCCAATTACCCAACCCCTGGCGCCAGCCGGCGGAAGCCGGGGGGCAAAGGTGGCAAGAGTGGGGGAAATCCGCAAGAGCGGGCTGCGGGCCGGGACGAAGTCCCCGTTCCTATCCCCAGGGCGTCCACAGGGGATACTTGCCCCGGACGCGCCGCCATAGGCGCGTTTACGCGCGTCTTTGACGCGCTATGGCAGAGCGGTGCGGCGCTGAGCCGGGGCCGTTCCGGTTCGAGGCGGTCCCGGGTCTGCAGCGCGCCATTTCATGCCGCGCAGCGCCCGGAACAAGAGCCACCTACTCCTGCAACTGCCTTTTGAGGATCTCGATCTCCTCCGACAAAGCGAGGTCGTTGCTCACCAGGCCTTCGATCTTGCGGACGGCGTGCAGCACCGTGGTGTGGTCGCGGCCGCCGAAGCGCCGGCCGATCTCGGGCAGCGAACGCAGGGTCAGGGTCTTGGCGAGATACATTGCCACCTGGCGCGGGCGCACCACATTGGCGGTACGGCGCGACGACAACAGGTCGGAGCGGCTGACATTGTACTGGCGCGCGACGATGCGCTGGATGTCCTCGATCTTGACGCGCTTGGGTTCCTGCGGCCGGATCAGGTCCTTCACCTCGCGCTCGGCCATTTCCATGGTCACCGACTGTCCGGTGAGCTTGGAATGCGCCAGCAGGCGGTTGAGCGCGCCTTCAAGGTCGCGGCCGTTATGGGTGACGGTCTTGGCGATATAGCCGAGCACCGGCAGCGGTACGTCGAAGGTCGGGTGATGCGCCCGCGCGGCCTGGACGCGCGCTTTGAGGATTTCGAGGCGCAGCTCCTCGCCGAGACCACCCATCTCGACAACCAGCCCGCCGGCAAGGCGCGAACGCACGCGTTCGTCGAGGCTTTCGAGGTCGGATGGCGGCCGGTCGGAGGCGATGACGACCTGGCGGCCGGCATCGATCAGGGCATTCAGGGTGTGGCAGAACTCTGCCTGCGTCGACTTGCCCTGCAGGAACTGCAGGTCGTCGATCACCAGCACGCCGATGCCGCGCAGCGCTTCCTTGAAGGCGATGGCATTCTGCGCCCGTAGCGCGGCGACGAAGCCATACATGAACTTCTCGGCGGTAAGGTACAGCACCTTGCGCTCGCCATTGGCGTTGCCGGCCCAGGTGATGGCCTGCAGCAGATGCGTCTTGCCGAGGCCGACGCCCGAGTGAATGTAGAGCGGGTTGAACATCACCGGGTCAGTGCGGCGCGCAGCGGCGACCTGCTTGGCGGCGGCCTGCGCCAAAGTGTTGGAGCGGCCGACGACAAAGGAGTCGAAGGTCAGCCGCGCATCGAGCGGCGAACCGCCGAGCGCCTCGTGCACGGCCGCGTCGCCGGCCGGGATCGGACGCCCTGCGCCATTGCCGTTGAGCGGACGGCCTTCGCCGGCGCCGGTAAACGCGGCGGGTTCGGCCTTCGCCTTGGGCTGCGCCGTGGTCTTGAGCACGGCCGAGCGGACGATCAGCTCGATGCGGCCGACCTCGTTACGCTCGGACTGCCAGCACGAAAGCACTTTTTCGGCATAGTGCGACTGGATCCAGCTCTTGAGAAAGCGGGTCGGCACCGACAGGCGCACGCCGCCGTCATCGATGCCTTCGAGTTCCATGCGGCCAAACCAGCTGGAGAAGACATCGTCGCCCACTTCCGAGCGCAGGCGCGCTTTGACTCTGAGCCAGCTCTCCTGATCGTCGTTCGGCATTTTCTTCTTCTCTTTTGTTTTGGTCTGGTTGGTTGAACGGACAATGAGTTGCTCGGCCTGACGGCGTGAGCCGTCGACGCGCCGATACGAGACGCAACACGCTTACGGGATATCTTGGCCGGGCCTACCGGTACGGCGCGATATCGTTTTGAAGGAGGCGGAATCGCGCCTTTAGATATTGGGCGGCGCGTTACCCAAGTGAACGTCGGAGACCTGACGAGAGAACACGCTGAACGAGCCGGTGTAGAACGTCGTGGAGACGCCGTCACCATTATTCGTGTCAGAGTTCGCCATCATCACAGTCCCCCCATCTTCGGGCTTTCGCCCAGGCTCGCTATCGATCTGGTCCTGTTGCCGATCCATCTTCGCCAAATCCGAACTGCTTTCAATTCGACTTTGCGACGCTTCGATCCGCCTCAGGTACCACTCAGTCTTTTCATCGTCAGCGAGAATTCCGGCGCGGGCAAATCAAGATTGTCGTCATGCCCGCTCATCTTTTTTGCCGGCGGAACTCCCGCCACCGGGCAACAGATAGCCGTTCTCATCTGCCAATGAGCGCAGAACCATTCCTTGTTTCTGAATGCGCCGCGGAGAATGTCCGGGCGCGTTTGTCAAAATACACGACGTGCGCGGCTGAGCAATTTCGAATTGTCGGACGATTACTGCGCTCCAGTTGTGCGGCGCGCAGCGACATGTTCGAATTTTCTACCGTTCGCTAACCAACATGTTGATGAGTCGTGCGGAATTGCGCGTGCCGGCGATCTAAGATGCAGCGGTATGTTGTTTGAAAAAAACGCCACGTCCGAGGTCGCTTTGCCATTGTGGCACAGGCATTTCCGGGTCCTCGCCGTCACATTCGGCCTAAGTCATTATGTAAACGCCGAATTTTTTGTGCGATGAATGAAGGTAGCCCCGGTGCGAAAATCGTTGCGATTATTGAGTTGTCGCAAAAAGAAAATCATAGAAACGCTGAATATGCGTAACGCCCACACCTGTCTGACACGCTCATGACGGTTTGACGAACGCGCGCGGGCGCGGAACGTCGTCAACGTCCGCGCCATGTCATTGTCATCGATTTTTTGAAAAAGCGCCAAACAATTCCGCAGTGCCGAACGTCGCGTTGTGCGGCCCGGCGTTCTTGCGGTGTATGCTGCGGCGCGGGCGGTACCAGTCGCCATTCCGCCGAGTTCGGCGAACTCGGCTGCTGCAGCTTACTCGCCGATTACTTGCCGAGCTTGGCGATCGCGTGCGAGAGGCGCGAGACCTTGCGGCTGGCGGTGTTCTTGTGAACGGTACCGCGCTGCGCCGCACGCATGATCGCGGGCTCCGCAGTCTTGAACGCCTCGACGGCCGCGGTGCGGTCGCCGGCGGTGATCGCTTCTTCAACCTTGCGCACCGAATTGCGCAGCACGGTGCGGCGCGACTTGTTGATCGCGGTGCGGCGCGCGATCTTGCGGGTCGCCTTGCGGGCGGACTTGGTGTTGGCCATCTGAAATCTCGTTCGGTCTCTAACGCGACTGGCCGCATGCGGCGGAAGTGCCGCGCTCACGAGCCCGTCTGTTGCCAAGAATAAACGGGGCCGGAAATCCGGCCCCAATTGCGCGTGGCTTATAGTTGGCCTACGCCCGGGCGTCAACGCCCGAAGAATCCGGGCGTTTCCAGCCCCTTAGGCGGCGTTTTGGGCCCGGATGGCGTCGTAACCGGCGGTAATGGCGGTCCGGTCGGCGGCCGACACGGCGGCAAAGGGAGGGCGGACACGGGCGAGGGTCGTATCGGCATGGATGTGGCCGAGCAGTGTTTTGACCCCGGGCACCAGTGGCCGGCCCTCGAACAGTTTGCGGATCGCGACCGCATTGTCATGCGCGGCGGCATCGCCATCCTTCCAGGCGCGCTGGCAAAGGTCGGCATTCACATTGGCGGTCGCCGAGATGCAGCCGGCGAATTCGCCCTTGCGGGCGTCGAGCAGGCAGGCCTCGGTCGACGGGAAGGTGGCAAAGTCCTTGGCGATCGCCGCCACCGAGCGCGCATAGGCCATGTCGCCCGACGAGTCCTTGAGGCCGACGATGCGTCCGGGGAAGTTCTGGCGTAGGCGCTTGATCAGCTCGACATGCCACGGCACGCCGGAAAGCTGCGGGTAATGATAGAGATAGATCGGCAGCTTCTGGCTGGCGGTCGCCTCGACGAGCGCGCCGATATAGGCGACCAGGCCGTCATCCGGCACGCCCTTGTAGTAGAACGGCGGCAGCACCAGCGCGCCGGCGAAGCCGAGTTCGGCGGCGTGGCGCGTCAGCGCGATGGCGTCGGCGATCGATGCGGCCCCGGTGCCTACCATCAGGCGGTCCATCGGCAATCCGTTGGTCTTGTAGGCACTCATCACCGCCTTGCGCTCCTCGACCGAGAACGAGGTCGCCTCGCCGGTCGAGCCGAGCACGTTGAGGCCGTCGCAGCCATTGTCGAGCAGCCAGCGCGCCAGCTTCATGGCGCGCGGTATATCCGGCGACAAATTCTCGTCGAGCGGGGTGGCGATCGCGGCGATGACGCCGGACAGGGAAGCAGTCATTGAGGTGTCTCCGGGCGTCGGCGGTCAGCCGCTCACATTGAAGGCCGCGAGCGCCGCCATGTTGACGATCTGGGTGTCGTTGGCGCCGAGTTGCACCAATTGCACCGGGCGGTCGAGGCCGACCAGTATCGGGCCGATGACGGTGGCGCCGCCGAGTTCCTGGAGCATCTTGGTCGAGATCGACGCCGAGTGGAACGCGGGCATCACCAGCACATTGGCCGGGCCGGACAGGCGGTTGAACGGGTAGGCCGCGGCCAGATCCGGGTTGAGCGCAACGTCGGCCGCCATGTCGCCTTCGTACTCGAAGTCGACGCGGCGCTGATCGAGGATTTTCACGGCCTCGATCACCTTCTCCGAGCGCTCGCCGGCCGGATGGCCGAAGGTGGAGAAGGCCAGCATGCCGACGCGCGGCACATAGCCGAAGCGCTTTGCGACGCCGGCGGCCTCGATGGCGATCTCGGCGAGTTCTTCGCCAGTCGGCAGCTCGGTGATCGCGGTATCGGCCACCAGCAAGGTACGGCCGCGTGCCACCACCAGCGAAATGCCGATGACGCGATGGCCGGGCTTGGCGTCGATGACCCGGCGCACGTCCTCGAGCGCGACCGAGAAATTGCGTGTCACGCCGGCTACCATGGCGTCGGCGTCGCCGTTCGCCACCATCAGCGCGGCGAAATGGTTGCGGTCGGTATTCACCAGCCGCTGGACGTCGCGCAGCAGATAGCCCTGCCGCTGCAGGCGCTCATAGAGATAGTTGAGATAGACGCCATTGCGCTTTGACAGCGCGGCATTGATGACCTCGATGCCTTCGCCCAGCTCGATGCCGGCATCGGCGGCGGTCGCCTTGACGCGATCCTCGCGGCCGACCAGCAGCGCGGTCCCGAGCCCTTGGGTCACGAAGGACGCCGCCGCGCGGATCACCTGCTCCTCCTCGCCTTCGGCGAAGACGACGCGCTTCGGCGAGCGGCGCAGCTTGGTATAGACCTGCTGCAGCGTGCCGGCGATCGGGTCGCGGCGGGCGCTGAGTTGGTGTTTGTAGGCTTCCATGTCCGGAATTGGCTTGCGCGCGACGCCGGTCTCCATCGCCGCCTTGGCAACGGCCGGCGGCACCGTCCAAATGAGACGCGGATCAAACGGCACCGGAATGATGTAGTCCGGGCCGAATTTCGGCCGCGTGCCATAGAGGGCGGCCACTTCATCGGGTACGTCCTCGCGCGCCAGGTCGGCGAGCGCATGGGCGGCGGCGATCTTCATCTCCATGTTGATGGTCGAGGCGCGCACATCGAGCGCGCCGCGGAAGATGAAGGGGAAGCCGAGAATATTATTGACCTGGTTGGGATAGTCGGAGCGGCCGGTGGCCATGATGGCGTCGTCGCGCACCTCCGCCACTTCCTCCGCCGTGATTTCCGGGTCGGGATTGGCCAAGGCAAAGATGATGGGCTTGGCCGCCATCGACTTGACCATCTCCTTGGTCACCGCGCCCTTGGCCGAAAGCCCGACGAACACGTCGGCCCCCACCATCGCCTCTTCCAGCGTGCGCTTGTCGGTCTTCACGGCGTAAGCCGACTTCCACTGGTTCATGCCCTCGGTGCGGCCCTGGTAGATGACGCCCTTGGTGTCGCAGAGGATCAGGTTCTCGGCGGCGAAGCCGAATGCCTTGAACAATTCGAGGCAGGCAATACCGGCGGCGCCGGCACCGTTGCACACCAGCTTGGTGGATTTGATGTCGCGCCCGGTCAGATGCAGCGCGTTGATCAGGCCGGCGGCGGAGATGATGGCGGTGCCGTGCTGGTCGTCATGGAACACCGGGATGTCCATCACCTCGCGCAGCTTCTGCTCGATGATGAAGCACTCGGGCGCCTTGATATCCTCGAGATTGATGCCGCCCCAGCCGGCGCCGAGATATTTGACGCAGTTGATGAAAGCGTCCGGATCCTCGGTCGAGACTTCCAGATCGATGGAGTCGATATCGGCGAAGCGCTTGAACAGCACCGCCTTGCCTTCCATCACCGGCTTTGCCGCCAGCGCACCGCGGTTGCCGAGGCCGAGAATGGCGGTGCCATTGGTGATGACGGCGACGAAATTGCCCTTGGTGGTGAGTTCGTAGGCCTTCAGCGGATCGTCGGCGATGGCCAGCACCGGTACCGCGACGCCCGGAGAATAGGCCAGCGACAGGTCGCGTTGGGTGGCCATCGGCTTGGTGGCGACAATCTCCAGTTTGCCCGGGCGGCCGCCGCTGTGGAACTGCAGGGCTTCTTGCTCGGTGAAGGTCGGACGCGGACGTTTGGCCATTTTCACTCCATGGGGGCAGTTTTTCTTGCAGCTTTTCTTTCCCCGGAGAGGTCCGCGGCCAAGCTGTTGGGATATGGTCTAGCGGAAGGCACCCCGGCAACTCAAGATGACGAGCCAGTTGGCAAGGGCGCTATGCCGCAATGCAGCGGGAGGGTTGAAGGCTGTGCCGGTTTGAGGCTAGTTGAGCAGTATTCGTCTCGCCGGCATTGTATGCTCATCACATGATCAAATTTTTGCTGCGCACCCTCGGGCTATTTGGACTGGCGGCCGCCTTCGTGCTGGTGATCTACGATGGCACCAAGTCCATCGCCGGAAACCGCCTGTTTTTGACGAGCGTCGGCGACCTCTGGACATTGCTGAGCCCGAAGAGCCTGGCGACGCTACAGCCGCTGCTGTCGCCTTATGCCGGTGGTGTGCTGTGGGACCCGGTGGCGATGACGTTTCTGTCCTGGCCGAGCTGGGCGGTCCTCGGCGTGCTGGCGATCCTGTTCATGCTGCTGGGCCGGCCGCGCCGCCCACTGATCGGCTACGCGCGGTAAAAGGCTCCGTCGTCCCGGGCGACCGAGCGTAAGCGAGGGAGACCCGGGACCCATACTCCGTGCGCTCTCGATAGGGCACGGCGTATGGGTCCCCGCGTTCGCGGGGACGACAACTCTGCTTCACGCCGCCTTGGCTTACTCGTGATCACCCTCAGGTACCGGAACCGGGGGCGAGTGCTTATATTGGGCTCAACAAAGACGGGAGAGCCAAACCATGTTTGGATTCAAGAAAGTCTCGATGCCCTCGAAAGATGAGGCACTGCCCGGGCGCTCAAGTGCGATCCCGACGGCCGATGAGCATTTCGTTAATCACCATGCACTCAAGGGCCCTTATCCGAAGGGCAGCGAAAAGGCGCTGTTCGGCCTCGGCTGCTTCTGGGGCGCCGAGCGCAAATTCTGGCAGCTGGGCGCCGGCATTCACGTCACCGCGGTCGGCTATGCCGGCGGTCTGACGCCGAACCCGACCTATGAGGAAGTGTGCTCAGGCCGCACCGGGCACAACGAGGTGGTGCTCGTGGTCTACGACCCGAACAAGGTGTCCTACGAGACTCTCCTCAAGACGTTCTGGGAGAGCCATGACCCGACCCAGGGCATGCGTCAGGGCAATGACATCGGCACGCAATATCGCTCCGGCATCTATACCTTCTCGCCCGAGCAGAAGGCGGCCGCCGAAGCCTCGAAGGCGATGTACCAGAAGGAGCTGAAAGCCCGGCGCTACGGGGCGATCACTACCGAGATCGTGGACGCTCCGCCGTTCTATTTCGCCGAGGATTATCACCAGCAGTATCTGGCCAAGAACCCCTATGGCTACTGCGGGCTGGGCGGCACCGGCGTGTCCTGCCCGATCGGCACCGGGGTGAAGGCCGCGGCGACGGCGTAAGCTGCTTCTTCACCTCCCCCTGAAAGGGGGAGGTCGCCGACCTTTGGTCGGCGGGTGGGGGTCTTTCGTCATCATATTGACCCCCTCCCTGACCCTCCCCCTCCCCCTTGCAGGGGGAGGGAACGCGGGCCCCAGTCAGACTTTCTTAACCATATAAAGCGCTAATCGGGCGTCGATTTTAAGTCCCGCGACCCCGGATTCGCTTCAATGCGGAATGCCAAGATTTTGCTCGTGCTGATGGCCGCCCTCGCGGCTGCCGGCTGCGCGCGCAAAACAGCGCAGGTCCAGTACATCATCGACCCGCAGACCGGTCAGCCCGTGCCGGTCGTGACGCAGCAGCAGCAATACGCGCAAGCACAGGCCTATCCGGCCCCCGCCCCGCAAGCTTATCCGCAGACATACGCCGCGCCGGCGACCTCCTCGTCGCGTTCGCTCTATTCAAGCTCGGCGGCTTATGCCCAGCAGGCTTACGCGCAGGCGCAATATGTGTCGCCGCAACCGACGCCGCAGCCCAGGACCGCGAGTGGCCGCGGCCTGTTCTCGTCGGGCCGACAGACACAGACTTACGTCCAGCCGCAGCCGGCACTTCGGCAGCCGTACGTCGCGCAATACACGCCGCCTCCGGCCGCGATGGCGCAAGCACCCGCGCCGCAGGCCGTCGCGCCACGTGGCGGACCTTACATCCCGGCCCCGGCCGCCGCGCCGATGCCGAACTATGGCTATGCCGCGGTGTCGCCGGCGGCGCCCGCATACACGCTCGACTCCGGCGACAAGTTGCGCGTCGTGGTGTTCGGGCAGGACGGCATCACCAACAGCTACACCGTCGATGCCGGCGGCAACGTCAACCTGCCGCTCATCGGCGCGGTCCCGGCGCGCGGCACCTCGACGCAAGCGCTCGCCAAGGCCATCGCCGACCGCTTGCGCCGGGGCTATGTGCGCGAGCCCCATGTCACTGTCGAGGTCGAAACCTATCGGCCATTCTTCATTCTCGGCGAGGTTACGACGCCGGGCCAGTATCCCTATGTCGCCAACATGACGGTCGAGACCGCGGTGGCGATTGCCGGCGGCTTCGGCCCGCGTGCCTCGAAGAAAACCGTCGAACTGACGCGCAATGCGCCGGGCCAGCAGATGCGCGGCAATGTCCCGCTGAATTATCCGCTGCTGCCGGGCGACACCATCGTCATCAAGGAGCGGTGGTTTTAGAAACCGCCGGTCATCCCCGCGAAGGCGGGGATCCAGCGCTTCTTCTGCTCAAACCAATCAAGCGCTGGATCGTCCGCTTTCGCGGACGATGACACCGAGCGCTATTTCATATTCTTCGCCAGAAACTCGTAGGTCCGTTTCCACGCCAGGTCAGCGGCGTCCTGGCGGAAGCTCGGGCGATCATCGTTGGAGAAAGCGTGCGGGGCGCCCGGATAGACGTAGGTCTCCGCCTGCGGCTGCTTCTTCTTGATGTCCTCGACGACGGACATTGGAATGCTCTCGTCCTTCTCGCCGAAATGCATCTGCACCGGACATTTAGGTTTCTCATCGGCGAACTTGCCGATGGCGCCGCCATAGAAGGACACCGCCGCGGCAAGACCGGGGATGCGGCAGCCAGCGAGGAACGCGACCGAGCCGCCCATGCAGAAGCCGATGATACCGATCGGGCCGACGTCTTTCAGCTCGGCCTTGGCGGCGGCCACGTCGAGCATCATGTGATCCCAATTGAGACTGCCGAGAAAGCTGCGCGCATGCGCGATCTCGTCGGCCGAATAGCCGCTGTCGAAGTCGCGTTCGAAGCGGTCGAACATCGCCGGCGCAATGGCGGCGTAACCGTGTCCAGCCAGCGTATCGCAGATGTGGCGGATGTTCTTGTTGACGCCGAAGATCTCCTGAATGACGACCATGCCGCCTTTCGGCGCGCCCTTTGGGTCGGCGCGATAGGCGCCCAAAGTGTGCTTGTCGCTGGCGGTGAGCGTGAGCTTGGTGCCCAAGGGAACCTCCGAAGTTCGCGGCGTGACGGCGGATGTCTTTAGCACCGGCGAGACCGGTGCGCGAGTATCAGACATACAGCGGCGCGAGAAGCTCATACGAATGCCGGCGCGCCTGATGGTCATGGATCATGGTCGTGACCATCACCTCGTCGGCCTGCGTCGCCGCGATCAACTCATCGAGCTTCGCCTTCACCGCCGCCGGTGCGCCGATCGACAGCTTGGTGCGATTCTGCGCGACGCGCGCGCGTTCCGCCGGTGAATACTGATAGGCCAAAGCTTCTTCGGGCGACGCCAAAGGCAGGAATTCGCCCTTGTTGCGGCGGGTGAAATTGAGGTCGATCGTCGAAGCGAGCCGATCGGCCTCCGCGTCGGTGTCGGCGCAGACCACATGCGTGCCGAGGATGGCGTAAGGCTTGTCGTGCGACACCGACGGCTTGAAGCTGTCGCGATAGATACGCATTGCCTCTTCGGCGGGAAACGTCGCGAAGTGATGGGCGAAGGCAAAGGCCGCGCCGATCTGGCCGGCGAGCTGTGCGCTGTAGTCGGACGAACCGAGCAGGAAAATCGGCGGCAGCTTCACATCGGCCGGCATGGCCTGCACCTTGCTGAAAGGGTGACCTTCCGGAAACTGCCGGGTCTCCAGCGCCATCAGCTCGGAGAAGCGGTCGAGAAAATCATCCTCCTCGCTGACATTCTGGCGGCGGCGGAGCATGTATGAGGTCACCTGATCGGTTCCCGGCGCGCGGCCAAGCCCGAGGTCGATGCGATCGGGGAACAATGCCTCCAGCACCTTGAAACGTTCCGCCACCGTCAGCGGCGCATGGTTGGGCAACATGACGCCGCCGGAACCGACGCGGATGCGCTGCGTGGCTGCGGCGATCTGTCCGATCATGATGTCCGGCGCCGACGAGGCGATCATCGGCATGTTGTGATGCTCGGCCACCCAGTAGCGGACATAGCCGAGTTTGTCGGCGAGCTGCGCCAGATCGATGGAATTGCGCAGGGCTTGGGCGCCGGTCGATCCGGACGACACCGGCGACAGATCGAGAACGGAGAGGGCGGTCATAAATTCTCTCTGGCACGAGGCCGGCGGGAAAATGCTCTCCTTAGAAAGGCATCCGGGAATGCCGGGTCAAGTCCGGCAATGACACCTATGCGTGAGGCGCAATTTGCGGTTTTCAGGCGCCTATGGCGGCGGCTATCATCATCCCTATCTGAGGACGAAGACAGAGGGGTGTTTACCGATGGCTTCGCTGATGGAATTCAAGGTGCCGCCCGGCGAGCAGCCGCGTCCGGAGGACTACGGCTTCGATCTCGACCGCGCGCTGTCGTCGGTGGTCGGCCTGCACTCGATCATCCCGCACGACGCCTTCACGGCGGACACGCTCGGCGTCGAGCGCGCCGGCAACGGTGTGCTCATCGGCGACGGCCTGGTGCTGACCGTGGGTTATCTCATCACCGAAGCCGAGACGATCTGGCTGCATCTGTCGGATGGCCGCGTCATGGAAGGCCACGCGCTGGGCGCCGATCAGGAGACCGGCTTCGGTCTGGTGCAGGCGCTCGGCCGGCCCAATCTGCCGATACTCGAACTCGGCTCGTCGCGCGATGTCGATCTCGGCGACCGCGTCGTCATCGGCGCCGCCGGCGGACGCACGCAGTCGCTCGCGGCGCGCGTCGCGGCCCGGCAGGAATTCGCCGGTTACTGGGAATATCTGATCGACGACGCGATCTTTACATTTCCGGCGCACCCGCATTGGGGCGGCACCGGGCTGATCTCATCGCGCGGCGATCTCGTCGGCATCGGCTCGCTGCAGATCGAGCGCGCCACCGGCGGCGAGAGCGGCGGCGCCGGCGAGCATCTCAACATGATGATCCCGATCGACCTCTTGAAGCCGGTGCTGAATGATCTGTCGCGGTTCGGCCGCGTCGATCGTCCGGTGCGGCCATGGCTCGGCATCTTCACCACCGAGATCGAGGAGACGTTGGTGATCGTCGGCGTTGCCGACAAGGGCCCGGCGGCGCGCGCCGAGATCAGGACCGGCGACATGATCGTGGCGGTGGCCGGACAGAAGGTTTCGACCCTGGGCGAGCTTTATCGCGGCATCTGGGCGCTCGGCACCGCCGGCGTCGAGGTGCCGCTGACCTTGCATCGCGACGGCGTCACCTTCGACGTGCGGGTGAATTCCTCCGACCGCAACAAATTCCTCAAGGGCCCGAAGGTGCATTGAGGCTCACGCAACTTCGATCTCATCCACCCGGTCCGGATAGAAGGCGAGATGGTCCTTGATCGCGGCCACGGCCGGGAAGGGCGCCTCGTAGCTCCACACTGCGTTCGCGGCGGTGCGGCCATCCACCGAGATAGAGAAGTAGCTGGCGTCGCCTTTGTACGGGCAATGGCTCGCATGCGCGGTGCGCGTGAGCAGCGCCATGTCGGCGTCCTCCTGCGGAATATAGTAAACGGCAGGATAACGCGCTTCCGTCAGCGTCAGGGCCCGTGTCGTGTCGGCGATCGTCCGGCCGGCGAAAGTTACGCGGACGCGCCGTCCGTTCCGCGAAATCGCGATGGGATGGTCGGGTCCGGGCTGTTTCATGGCGTCCTGTCCTTGTCCGGCGCGCGGCCTCCCATCCAATTTGGCAAGGCAGATGTAGGTCCGCGAGGGGGCAGGCGGAACAAACGCGACAAATTGAACGGTCGGTTTTAGCGAAATTGACAGAGTTTGGCCGGTAAGTTGGTCGGGCTTTATGAAAGGTTACCGGTCGCGTATGCCGAAAAGTCCGCTCGAATCGATGATTCAAGGGCTGAACATCCTTGTGGTGGACGGCAACGCCTACATGCGCAAGGTCACGCGCATGATGTTGATGAATCTCGGCGCCAAGTCGGTGATGGAAGCCGCCGACGGCCTCGCCGCCCTCGAGCAGATCCGCAATTCCGATCCCGATGTCATGCTGCTCGACTGGGACATGCCGCTTCTCAACGGCATGGAGGTCGTGCGCATCGTTCGTTCGCCCGGCGTGTTTCCGCGGCCGAACCTGCCGATCATCATGCTGACCTCGCGCGCCCACCGCTCGTCGGTGGTCCAGGCACTGCATGCCGGCATCAACGAATTCCTGGTCAAGCCGACCTCGGCCAAGGCGCTGCACGATCGCCTGAGTTCGATCGTGATCAATCCGCGCCCGATGGTGCAGCTTGGCGATGCCTATGTGCCGCAGCCGCGCAAGATGTCGACCGACCTCGAACTCGATCCCGCCGACGTCCGCCGCTAACGCCGCCTAGCCGAGGCTGGCGCTGGCCGCCCCCGGCGTTCTAAACTCCCGCGCAATAACAATTTCGGGGGAGTTCATGGCCAGCCATTCCATGCGTCTGCCGGGCAGCGGCACCTTTCTCGGCCGCGCTCATGCACCGGGGACCGCGCATCCGCTGGTCGTGACCGTCCGCGACGGCGCGGTCATTGATATCACCTCGGTCCATGCGCCGACGGTCCGCGACATCTGCGAGATGGACGATCCCGCCGCCTATGTGCGCGGCGTCAACGGCAAAACCATCGCAACGCTCGATGCGATTACGGCGGGAAGCCTCACCCATGCCGCCAGTGCCATTCGCCTCTTGTCCCCGGTCGATCTCCACGCTGTGAAGGCGGCTGGCGTCACCTTCGTCGTCAGCCTGCTCGAGCGCGTCATCGAGGAGCAGGCGCGCGGCTCCGCCGACAAGGCCGAGGCGATCCGCGCCGACATTCACGGCCTGATCGGCGAGGATCTGTCGAAGCTCAGGCCGGGCTCGCCGGAAGCGATGGCGATCAAGGCCAAGCTGATCGCGCGCGGCGTCTGGTCGCAATATCTCGAAGTCGGCATTGGCCCGGACGCCGAGATTTTCACCAAATGCCAGCCCATGTCGTCGGTCGGTTTCGGCGCCGATATCGGGCTGCTCGAGGCTTCGACCTGGAACAATCCCGAGCCGGAAATCGCGGTCATCGCCGCCAGCTCCGGCCGCATCGTCGGTGCCACGCTCGGCAACGACGTCAATCTGCGCGACATGGAAGGCCGCTCGGCGCTGCTGCTCGGCAAGACCAAGGACAACAACGCCTCCGCCGCGCTCGGTCCGTTCATCCGCCTGTTCGACGACACCTTTTCCATCGCCGATGTGAAAAAGGCGCGGGTCAACCTGACCGTCGAAGGCACCGACGGTTTTTTCCTCGAAGGTTCGAGCTCGATGGCCGAGATCAGCCGCTCGCCGGAGGAACTGGTCGCGGCGGCGATGGGGCCGCATCATCAATACCCCGATGGCATGGCGCTTTATCTCGGCACCATGTTCGTGCCGTCGAAGGATCGCGGCGAGGTGGGCCGCGGCTTCACCCACAAGATCGGCGACACGGTCACGATTGCGTCGGACAAGCTCGGCGCGCTGGTCAACCGCGTGAAATACTCGCCGGATTGCCCGCACTGGACCTATGGCACGCGGTCGCTGATGCGGGACCTGGCGGCGGCGAAGCTGATTTAAGCGCTTTGATCCCTGTCAATAATTCCGGCTCATTTTGCACTAGACTGGCCAAATGAGTTCATTGGCAAAACTTGCTGCCTTGGCGAGAACGGCGCTGGTCGCCGGGCTTGTGCTGGCGCTGCTTGTGGCGCCCATGGCAAGCGCTCATGCGATCAATTGCACCGACGGTGCCGAGCCGGCGGGCATTGCCGTGAGCAACGTCGCTCACGACGAGGCCCCGGTTTATGCCGACCATGATGAGAATGGCAAAGCCGGTGCGATGCAGGTCGATCGCTGTTGCGCGGCGATGTGCGCTGACTGCAGCGCGATTGTCGCGGCCGTAGAGCAGCCGGGCGTACTGGCGGCCACCGGCCACGACCGCATACAAGATGAGCCAGCCGCCGGCATCGCCGTCGCGCCCCCTCACGGACCTCCTCGAAGCTGATCCACCTGAAGATGCCCGATGTCGCATCGGGATATCGACGCGCGTCCTGGCGACGCGCCGGATCGCATCGCCTGCGAGAGGCAGGCAAGACGGGAGTCTGAATCATGAATCGCCGTGAACTGCTTAAAACAATGATGACCGGTGCCGCGGCCCTCGGCACAAACAGTTTCTTGAACCCCGGTCTAAGCTGGGCCCAGACGATCGGCGCTCCACCGATCAAGCTTGGAATCGTCAGCCGCACCTTGGATATCAAGGGCAAGGCAGCGCGTGTCTTCGGACTGCTGCAAGCCGACGGCACGCACGGTGTCACCCTGAACGCCGGCGACACATTCGATGTCGAGCTTCGCAACGACATCGACGAACCGACGATCGTCCATTGGCACGGCCTCACGCCGCCCTGGAAGTCGGACGGCGTTCCGGACAATCCGGAGCCACTGATCGCGCCGGGCAGCGCGCGCCGCTATACTTTTCCAGTCGGCGCAGGCGGCACGAACTGGATGCATGCCCACACCCTTCAGGAACAGAACCTGCTCGCCGCGCCGCTGATCGTCAGGACGGCCGCCGACCTCCAGCGCGACGAACAGGAGGTGGTCATTCTGCTGCATGACTTTTCCTTCACGCCTGCACAGGAACTGCTGGCCAAACTGACGCAAGATCAGGGGCACGGTTCGCAGATGGGTCCGCGGAGTTCCGGCGGCAGTATGGGCGGCATGGGCGGGATGCATGGAGGCATGCATGGCGGGTCGATGATGAGCCCTCCGGCAGCGGCGCGCGGCAACATGAGTCAGATGCCTATGGGCGGCGGCATGGCCGGGATGCCGATGGCCGGCATGGACCTCAATGACATCGACTACGACGCCTATCTCGCCAACGACCGCACCCTCGACGATCCGCAAGTGGTGCGCGTCGAAAACAGCGGCCGTGTCCGCCTGCGTATCATCAATGGCGCTACGGCGACCGCGTTCAGCATCGACACCGGCCGCGTTCAGGGGAGCCTTGTCGCGGTCGATGGGCAGGAGATCGAGCCAATCAATGGCACCGCTTTCCCGATCAGCATGGGGCAGCGGCTCGACATCAGCCTGACCTTGCCGCAAGGCGCGGGCGCCTACCCGGTTCTCGCCGTCCGTGAAGGGGCGGTGGAGCGCACCGGCGTCATTCTGGCGACGCCCGGCGCAGCCGTGCATCGCATCGCATCGGTGGCCGAGGCCGCCGGCCCGATCGTGGATGCATCGCTCGAACAAAGGCTGCGGGCGCGCAATCCGCTCACGGCACGGCCGGCCGACCGGCGTTTCGCGCTGACACTGATGGGGCACATGCACGGCTATGTTTGGGGCATCGGTGGCGCCGCCGAGCTACGTGCGCGTCGCGGCGAGCGCATCGAGGTCACGATGCGAAACGCCTCGATGATGGCGCATCCGATGCACTTGCACGGTCACCACTTCCAGGTGATCGCCATAGACGACCGCCAGATGTCCGGCGCGGTGCGCGATACCGTGCTGGTGCCTCCGGGCGGTGCGGTTACCGTTGTCTTCGACGCCAGTAATGCCGGCAAATGGCCGCTGCACTGCCATCATCTCTACCACATGGCGACGGGCATGATGGCTTACCTGACCTATGACAACCTTGGTTGACTCACCGCTGCGCAACGAGAGCGAATTGAGGAGCGAATGATGATCAATATGCTTAGAGGCGCTATATCGGCGGTCGGGCTGTTGGCGATGACGGTTGTCGCCTCGGCCGCGGGCACGGTCGAGATACTGTCGACGGCAGGCTGCGGCTGTTGCGTCGCCTGGTCGCGCCATCTGCAGGAAAATGGCTATGCGACCAAACTCAAATACTTGCCGGCCGGCGATCTGTGGAACCGAAAAATGAAAGCCGGACTGAGAGAGGGGCTAACCTCCTGTCACACCGGCCTCATCGACGGTTACGTCGTAGAGGGGCACGTGCCGGCTCGCGAGGTCGCGAGGTTGCTGAAAGAGCGTCCGGATGCGATCGGGCTCGTGGTTCCTGACATGCCATCCGGTTCGCCCGGCATGGGCGAGCCTGGACCGAACTCCGAACCGTACAAGGTCTTGCTGTTGCGGCGCGATGGCTCGACGGAGATCTTTGCCAGCTATCCGTGAGCATCGTGGGTGCGGCCACTGTCTAGAGTCGCAATTTGCCCTCCTGGCCCAGGCCAGGAGGGGCCACGCTAATGCTGCTCACTTGGTTGAGGCGGCGCATCCGGCGCAGCATTCAGCGTGGCCCAGCCGGAGCCGCCCGCGTCCTTAGAGAGCGTGCGCTGCACCTCGCGGTGCCGGAAGATGTGCGCCTTGGCGATCATGACGGCGCTGACCGGCGCGGTCAGGAACAGGAACAGCGTGATCAGGAGTTCGTGGATGCCGGCCGCATCGTGCGAGGCGAAGTAAATCAGCGACGCAATCAAGAGCGAACCGATGCCGAGCGTGGTTGCCTTGGTCGGGGCATGCAGCCGGCGCATCGTGTCGGGCAGCTTGGCGAGCCCGAACGATCCGACGAACAGGAACACGCTCCCGATCACAATGAAGGCGGCGATGACGAATTCGAGAAGCGTTGCCATGACGGTCACTCGATTACATTGCCGCGCAGCAGGAACTTGCAGAACGCCACCGTCGAGACGAACCCGACCATGGCGAATAGCAGGGCGGCCTCGAAATACATGGTGGTGCCGAACATGATTCCTGCGAGCACGATCAGGCCGATCGCGTTGATCACCATCGTGTCGAGCGCAAGAATGCGGTCGGTCGCGTCCGGGCCGGCGATGAGCCGGTAGACATTCATCAGCAGCGAGACCGATATGGCGACCAGCGCGAAAGTGCAGGCGGCGGCGATCATGCGAATATCCTCATCAGGCGGCTCTCGTAGCGGGACTTGATGCCGGCCACCGTATCGGCGGGGTCGGTCGTCTCGAGGCAATGAACCAGCAGCGAGCGGCCGTCGGCGCTCACATCCGCGCTCAGTGTCCCCGGCGTCATCGTGATCGTTCCGGCCAAAGTCGCGATCGCCTCGGGACTTTCCAGGGCCAGCGGCACGGTGACGAATTGCGACCGCAAACTGTCGCCGCGGCGGAACAACACCAGATAGGCCACCTGCACATTGGACACAACGATGTCCCACAGCACGATGCCGGCGTATTCGATCATCGCCAGCGGGTTGCGAAGCTTCACGCCGTTGGGCCACCAGGAACTGGTGATGGCGGTAATCCCGACCCCGAGCAACAATCCGAAGACGAGCGCGCCCCACGAGAAGTCATTGATGAGCAGCACCCACACCAAAGCGAGGACCGCGATCAGCACTGGATGGCGAAGCACGCCGCGCATGACCTATTCTCCCGTCAGGTTGAGGGTGACGTGTGCCCGCAGCACCGCCGCGATATAGCGCTCCGGCGAGCGTAGTTGTTCCGCCATGGCGGTCAGATCGTCCATCACCGCGCCGGCGAACAGACTGAGACCCGCGATGACGACAATCATGCCGGCGATCACGGCGACCGGCCCCGCGGGAACAGCGCGCTGCGCCGGCTCCTCCAAGCTTGGCGATGGCTTCCAGAATATGCGGATGCCGCCGCGTGCGAAACCGATGGTCAGCAACAGGCTCGTGATCAGGATCGCCGGCCACACGGTCGCCGCGGCGGAAGCCGCGCGTCCGGCGTCGAGGATCAGCAGCTTGCCGATGAATCCGGCCAGCGGCGGCAGGCCGACCGTCGCAATGGCAAGCAGGAAATAGAAGCCGGCGAACAAAGTGGCGTATTGCGTCTGCCAGGCGAACGATACGCGGCTGTCTTTCTCCGGTGCGAGCAGGCCGGCGAGCAGGAACAGGGCCGCGCCGGCCACGGTGCTCTGCAGGGCGTAATACATCGCGGCAGCCAATGCGGCCTCGGTGGCGAGCCCGATGGCGATCAGCAGCGTGCCCATCGAGGCGATCAGTGAATAACAGACGAGATCGACGATACGGCGGGTCGCCAGCACCCCGATCGTGCCGAGCACGAGTGTGAGGATGCCGGCCGGCAGAATCCATGGCGCCGCGATGTCGGCCAGCGGGCCGGCGCTGGCGCCGAAGATCAGCGTATAGACGCGAATGAGCGAATAGGCGCCCACCTTGGTCATGATGGCGAACATCGCCGCGACCGGCGGCGACGTCGAGCCATAGGCGGTTGGCAGCCACCAGTGCAGCGGCACCATTGCCGACTTGGTGGCGAAGACGGTGAGCAGCAGCAGCGCGCCGGCCGCCAGCAGAGGCTGGTTGGCCTGCATGACGAGTGGCACCTTCGCTGCGAGGTCGGCCATGTTGAGCGTGCCGGTGGCAGCGTAGATCAAGCCGGCCGCGAACAGGAAGACCGTCGAGCCGATCAGGTTGATGCCGATGTAATGGAAGCCGGCCACGAGTCGGCGGGGGCCACCGCCATGCAGCATCAGTCCGTAGGATGCGATCAGCAGCACCTCGAAGAACACGAACAGGTTGAACAGGTCGCCGGTCAGGAATGCGCCGTTGACGCCGAGCAATTGAAACTGGAATAGCGCATGGAAATGGCGCCCGCGCTTGTCCCACTCGCCGAGCGCGGCGAGCACGATGCCGGAGGCGAGCAGCCCGGTGAGCAGCAGCATGATGGCGGCGAGGCGGTCCAGCACCAGCACGATGCCGAAAGGCGCCGGCCAGTTGCCGAGGAGGTAAGTGCGCAATTCGCCGTCGCTGGCGATGACGTAAAGCCCGATCGCCACGGCGAGTTGGAGGACAGTCGCTGCGACCGACACGACGCGCTGGGCGGCGAGGCTGTGACGTAACGCCAGCACCAGGAAAGCCGCGGTCATGGCCGGGATCGCGACGGGGGCGATGATCCAGGAGCTCGTCATCGCGAAGCCTCGCGGTCCTTGGCGCCGTTCTCGGCGCCGTTCTCGCCGGGCGCCTCGTCCTCGGGCGTAACATCGAGTGTCACATCGTCGTTGCCGGTCTCCAGAAAGGCGCGCAGCGACAGCACGACGATCAGCGCCGTCATGCCGAAGGTGATGACGATGGCGGTCAGAACCAGCGCCTGCGGCAGCGGGTCGGTGTAGCCCTGCTGCGTCGCGTCGATGATCGGCGGTTTGTCGATGGTGAGCCGTCCCATCGTGAACAGAAAAACGTTCACCGCATAAGAGAGGAACGAGAGTCCGACCACCACCGGAAAGGTACGCCGCAGCAGAATGAGATACAGGCCGACCGCCGTCAGCGCGCCGACCCCGGTTGCCATGAGGAATTCCATGCTCATGGCGTGCGCGCCTCCGCCTGCAGGGATGCCTGCTCCGCGCGCTCCTCGACGCGGGACAGGGTGGCGAGCGACAGCAGACACGTGCCGACCACGGTGAAGAACACGCCGAGGTCGAAGGCCATGGCGGAGGCCAATTCGACTTCGCCGAACAGCGGCAGGTGGAAATAGCCGAACGTGCTGGTCAGGAACGGCCGATCGAACAAAAGCGAGGCAATGCCGGTTGCGCCCGCTATCAGCACGCCGCCGCCGATCATCACATGGGCGTCGATACGCGCGCGGCGGCTCGCCCAGACATAGCCGCTCGCCATGTATTGCATCAGGAACGCGACGGCGACGATGAGGCCGGCGATGAAGCCGCCGCCGGGCATGTTGTGGCCTCGGAGCAGAATATAGACGCCGACCATCAGCGACAGCGGCAGCAGCACACGCGCGATGACGACCAGCATCAAGGGATGCGGATCGTGTGCCTGCGGCGAGAAGCGCACCCGCGCCAGGCGACGGGCCGCGGCGCCATGCATCGCCGAGTCGAGCAGCGCGAAGATGGTCAGCGCCGCGATGGCGAGGACGATGATCTCGCCGAAGGTATCGTAGCCACGGAAGTCCACCAGGATGACGTTCACCACATTGGTGCCGCCGCCGCCCGGTTTCGACTGTTCGATGTGATAGCCGGATATGGTTTCGAAGCCGCGCGTCATGACGGCGTATGTGAGCGCTGCGACGCCGAGGCCGCCCACCGCCGCCAGCGCCCCCGCCCCGAGCGTGGAACGCAGCGGCATTTCATCCGGCGTCGTGCGCGGCAACAGGTTGATCGCCAGCAGCAGCAGGATCGTCGTCACCACTTCGACCGAAATCTGGGTGAGGGCGAGATCGGGCGCCGAGAACTGCAAGAAGGCGAGCGACACGACAAGGCCGACAATGCTGGTGATGATGAGCGCCAACAGGCGGTCGTGGTGACGCCAGACGACCAGGCCGCAGGCCAGCAGCAGCAGCACCCAGCCGGTGGTGGTCGTCAGCGTTGCCGGGATCGTCACGCGATCGCCCGCAATCGTCACTGGTCCCGCGTGCATGAATCCGGCGAAGCCCAGCACGCCGATGGTGCAGACCATCACGGCCATATAGCGCGGCAGGTATCCGTCATCGAGGCGGCTCATCACCGCCCGCGCCATGCGCACGATGCCGGCGATGGCGGTGGTGAACATTGTCATCGCGTCGGGGCGCGGCACCGACAGCCGGATGCGGTTGGCGGCGGCGTAGCCCCACAGCAGTGCGAGGCCGCCGCCGATAGCGATCACGCTCATGCCCAACGCCGGCGTCAGGCCATGCCACAGAGCGAGATGATACTCGGGCAAGGCGCCGCCCGTGACCGCGCGTGCCGTCGTCTCGACGATCGATCCGGCGAACATCGCCGGCAACACGCCGATGGCAATGACGGGCACGACCAGGATCGCCACCGGCAGCCACATGCCGATGGGCGGGTCGTGCGGGTGGTGCGGGTAATCGTGGCGCTCCGCGCCGAAGAAGACATGGAAGATGAGCCGTGCCGAGTAGGCCGCCGACAGCAGTGCGCCGATGGTCGCGAACAGCGGGAACAGCCATGTCTGGCCGGCGTAAACCGTGTGCGCGGCTTCCTCCAGCATCATCTCTTTCGACAGGAAGCCGTTGAGCAGCGGCACGCCGGCCATCGATGCCGCGGCGATAATGGCGAGACCGGAGGTGATCGGCATCAGATGCCGCAGGCCGCCGAGCCGGCGGATATCGCGCGTGCCGGTTTCGTGATCGACGATGCCGGCGGACATGAACAAGGCGGCCTTGAAGGTCGCGTGGTTGAGGATGTGGAAGACGGCGGCGACCACGCCCATGCGGGTGCCGAAGCCGAGCAGCATGGTCAGCAGGCCGAGATGGCTGACGGTCGAGAAGGCCAGCAGGCCTTTGAGATCGTCCTTGAACAGTGCGATCCAGGCCGCGATCACCATGGTGACGAGGCCGGTCAGCGAGACGATCAGGAACCATTCCGGCGTACCGGACAAAGCCGGCCACAGCCGGGCGAGCAGGAAGACGCCCGCCTTCACCATGGTCGCGGAGTGCAGATAGGCGGACACCGGCGTCGGCGCCGCCATGGCGTGCGGCAGCCAGAAGTGGAACGGAAACTGCGCCGATTTGGTGAAGGCGCCGGTGAGGATCAGCAGCAGCGCCGGCAGATAGAGCGGCGAGGCCTTGATCAACTCGCCGCGCGTCAGGATTTCGCTGAGCTGGAAGGTGCCGGCGATATGACCGAGCAGCAGCATGCCGCCGATCAGCGCGAGGCCCCCGGCGCCCGTCACCACCAGCGCCATGAGCGCGCCGGCGCGTGACGCCGGCAGGTGATACCAATATCCGATCAGCAGGAACGAGGTGAGGCTCGTGAGCTCCCAGAACACGACGAGCAGCAGGATATTGTCGCTAAGGACAATGCCGACCATCGAGCCCTGAAACAGCAGCAGATAGCAGAAGAAGCGGCCCATCGGATCGTCGCGATCCAGATAGAAGCGCGCATAGAGAATGATTAGAAGGCCGATGGCGAGGATCAGCGTGGCAAAGAACAGCCCGAGCCCGTCAACAAAGAACGACAGCGACAGACCGATCTGCGGCAGCCACGGCACATCCATGCGCGCCACGCCGCCCGAATAGATCGTCGGCGCCTCGGTCAGCAGAATGACGAGCGCCAGCGCGGTGACGGCGGCGGTCGCCGCTGTGCAGACATTGCGTCCGGCCTTGATGGCGATGGGCGGCAGCAGAGCGCCAAGAAAAGGAATGAAAGTGATCAGCAGGAGCTTCATTCAAGACACATCGATCGGCGGGAGTGCAGTGCTGCACAGGGGCGGGTTCCTGAGACAATATGTCAACAGAGACCGCTGCCAACGGGTCAATCGGACGCAGCTTGGGTGATCAAGGCGCTTTTGTTTTTGCGCCTGGAATTATGGCGCGCCCGGCGCGATTCGAACGCACGACCTTTGCCTTCGGAGGGCAACGCTCTATCCAGCTGAGCTACGGGCGCCAACAGGGCTCTGCATAGCCCAGTTCGATGAATCCGGCAACGATCATTGCGGCTCGGCCGGGGGATCGTTTTGCGAGCGGAATGAGGCGGTTAGAGCATGATCCCGAAAAGTGGAAACCGGTTTTCGGAAAAGATCATGCTCAAACAAAAAGCTAGACCATGACCGGATTCAATCCGAATGGATCATGGTCTAGCGCACCGCCGAGCGGGCGGCCACCTCGCGGTGGCGGACCCGCTCGCGGTGCAGCATGTAGAGGCCGCTGGCGACGATGAGTAGCGAACCCGCGATCGACATCCGGTCCGAGACCTCGTCGAGCACGAAGTAGCCGGCCAGTGCGCTCCAGATCAGCAGCGAGTAGCGGAACGGCGCCACGACGGTGGCGTCGACATTGCGAAACGCCGACACCGCCAGCGTGCTGCCGCCGGCTAGGAACATCGCGCCGATCACGATCAGGCCAAGATATTCCGAAGAGTAGAGTGCCCAGCGCTCGCCAAACACGATGGCGAGAACGAGACCCGCCATTCCCGTGCCGCCGAGGCTGACCAGCGTCACCACCAATGTTGGCGTCGCCGGGTCGATGCGGCGGGTGACGATGTCGCGCGTGGCCGAGAACAACGTCGTCGAAAACGCCACCAGCGCCCAGACGTCGAAGGTGGAGGGGCCCGGCTTGACGATCAGCAGCATGCCGATCACGCCGACCCCGATGGCGGTCCAGCGCCGCCAGCCGACCTGCTCCTTGAAAAAGAACGCAAGCAGCATGGTAAGCACCAGCGGCGACATCATGTTGATCGCCATCAGGTCGGCCAGCCGCATCTTGGTCAGCGCGACCACGAAGGTGGCGTTGGCGCCGGCATCGAGCACGGCGCGCAGCAGCACCAGCTTTTGCGATCCGCCTCGAATGGTGAAGGTGCGATAGGCGAAGAAGAACGCCACCGCGACGAAGGCCATGCAGGCCAGGGCGCGCGAGAACAGGACCTCGCCGATGGGAAAGGTGAAGGCGACGATCTTGGTTATCGTGTCGGTAACCGTGAACAGCGCGCATCCCGCCGTCAGCGAGATGATGCCGCGCTTATTGTCCTGATACGAGGCCAAGGGTCGTTCGATATTCAAGAGGGGTCGCCCGCCGGCGCGGTCAACCGCGCCGCGCCGTGGTGGAACTTTAAATCGCGTCCGGACGGCGACGAGTCGCCCATAAGCCTTAGAACAACCGGACGTTTACAGCAACCGACGCGAACGCAACCGATCTCCGCGGCGCCGTACTGCGATACGGATTCACGCGATATTTAACGCACATTCGATGCAGATTTGCCGCTTATCCAAGCCGAACGCATTACGGCTTTTCAAGACGCACCTGAAAGTCTTGCCGAACGTTAGGCATGCGGCCGGTCTTCTCCGACCGGCATTTTCGGGGGCTCGCTATGTTTTCGAGGTTTCTGAGGGATCGACGCGGCAACGTCGCGCCGATGATGGCGATGCTTGCTGTGCCGCTGATCGGCAGCGTTGGTGTCGCCATCGACTATAGCCAGGCGAACGCCGCGCGCACCGCCTTTCAGACCGCGCTCGATGCCACCGCGCTCGCGATGTCGAAGACCGCGGCGACGCAGAGCGCCGCCGATCTGCAGGCCGCGGCCTCGAATTACTTCAATGCCCTGTTCACGAGCACGCAGGCGCGCGACATCGTCGTCACTGCGAGCTACACCGGCACCGCGGGTTCCAAGCTTGCCCTCAACGCCACCGCGACGCTGAAGACCAATGTGCTCGGCATTCTCGGCTACGGCGATATAGACATCGCCGCTGCCGCGACGTCGACCTGGGGCGAGACGCGCTTGCGCGTCGCGTTGGTGCTCGACAACACGGGCTCGATGTCGAGCTCCGGAAAGATGACCGCGCTCAAGGCCGCGAGCCAGAATCTGCTGACCCAGCTCAAAAACGCCGCGCTGCTGCCGGAAGACGTCTATGTCTCGATCGTACCGTTCAGCAAGGACGTAAATGTCGGCGCCGACAAATACGACCAGAGCTGGATCAACTGGACCTTGTGGGAGGCCAGGAACGGCACCTGCAGCAATACGAGCTACAAATCGAAGAGCTCGTGCGAGAATAACGGCAAAGTCTGGACGCCGGCGGCGCATGACACCTGGAACGGCTGCGTTACCGACCGCGATCAGAACTACGACACCACAAACGATGTGCCGGTGTCGGGCGGCACGTTGTATCCGGCCGAGCAATACGGATCGTGTCCGGTATCGGTGATGCAGCTGTCCAATGACTGGACCGGGTTGTCGGCCAAGATCGAAGCGATGCAGCCCGCCGGCAACACCAACCAGGCGATCGGCCTGCAGATGGGTTGGCAGACTCTGACCGCATCGCCGTTCACCATCCCCGCATACGACTCCAACTATCAATACAATCAGGTCATCATCCTTCTGACCGACGGTCTCAATACCCAGGACCGCTGGTACTCGAGCCAGTCCTCGATCGACAATAGGCAGAAGAAGGCCTGCGATAACATCAAGGCCGCGAACATCACCATCTACGCGGTGCAGGTGAACACCGGAAACGATCCGGTCCAGTCGGTGCTTCAGGATTGTGCCAGCACCAGCAGCAAATTCTTTCTGCTGACGTCGGCCGACCAGATGATCACGACTTTTAATCAAATTGGCACGGCTTTGTCGCAGCTGCGTCTCGCGCAGTAACGAAATCCATCCTCACGAAAACGCGCGGAAATTTCTCGCAGAATTGAAGTAAATCTCGCAGCGCCGCGCAAAGCGGCGTTCAGCACCGCGCTAGATGGTTTCGTCTCGTTAGTAATTCAACACCTCGCTACGATTACCGTGGCTTATGCGAGATAATCGCTCGGCCCGTGCGGTGAGGTTTGTTTAATGCGTGCAAGTACCCTCGTGATGATCGGCTTTGCCCTGCTGTTCGGCATCATTGCCGTTTTCATCGCCCAGGTGTGGCTCACCGATCAGGCCAGCCGCCAGGTCGAGGCGGTCGCCCCGCAGGTGCCGGCACGCACCATTGTCGTCGCCAAACAGCCGCTGCGTTACGGCACCGAACTGACTGCGGCGATGTTGCAGGAGGTTCCATGGCCGTCGGAATCGGCTCCGGCCGGTTCGTTCGCCAAGATCGGCGATGTGCTCAAGGGTGGCCGCCGGATCGTGCTCAGCGCCGTCGAGCCGCATGAGCCGGTGCTCGGGGTCAAGATCACAGGCCCCGGCGAGCGCGCGACATTATCGGCGCTGGTCAAGCCCGGCATGAAGGCGGTCACCATCCGCGTCAACGACGTCGAAGGCGTCGGTGGCTTCGTGCTGCCGGGCGAATATGTCGATGTTGTCCTTACGCGCTCGATCGACAAGGGACAGGCGACCACCGAGATCGTGTTGCAGAATCGTCGCGTCCTCGCGGTTGACCAGAGCGCCGACGAGCGCGCCACCAAGGCGGCGGTCGCCAAGTCGGTGACGCTCGAGGTCGACACCGTTGAAGCGCAGAAGGTCTGGCTCGCCTCCACCGTGGGCAACCTGTCGCTGTTGCTGCGCAAGGCCGGCGAGACCGCGCAGGTGCGCACCCGCAAGATCACACTCAATGATTTGTCGTCGCCGGAACCGACGGTCGATACCGGCGCGTCGGCGACCGTGACCGTGTCGGTCACGCGCGCCGCGGCAAAGCAGGATTACACCGTTCCGGTTGAAGCGGTTGACCGCGCCGCCAGGGCTGTGGCCGGCACATCGGGACGCTGACGATGAAGGAGTATAACGGAGTGGCAAGGATGGCGACGAGTCGCATGCAACCGATCTTGCGCGACGGCGCATGGCGCAAGGTGATGCGCGAATTGGTCTTGGCTTGCGCCGTTGCGCTCGCCGCCAGCCTGTTCCTCGCCGCCATCGACGCCAAGGCGGCACCGCGCCGGGCCGGCGAAGTGGAACTGGCGGGTACCTCCAACGTCTCGGTCATCGTCGGCAAGTCGCTGGATGTCCGCACCAATGCTAGCTTCGTCAACATTGCCGTCGGCGATCCGGACGTCGCCGATGTCAATCCGCTGACCGACCGCAGCCTGTCCATCCTCGGCAAGAAGATTGGTACCACGCGCGTCACCATCTATGACGAGCAGAAGCGGCTGGTCGGCATCTACGACGTCGAGGTGACCTACGACGTCTCCCGCCTGGTCAGCGAGCTGCGCCGTCGCTTCCCGCACGCCAGGCTGCGCGCTTCCGCCGTCAACGGCCGCATCATGCTGGCGGGTGAAGTGCCGGATGCGGTCACGCTCGATCAGGCCGTAACCATTGCGCGTCAGTTCGGCCCCGACATCATCAATGCGATTTCGGTGATGTCGCCGCAGCAGGTGATGCTCGAGGTGCGTTTCATCGAGATCTCGCGCACCGCAGGCCGTGACCTCGGCGTGCAGTGGAACCGGTTCGGTGGCAACAGCACGACCAATATCGGCTCGCGCCAGTCCTCGGACAATCTGCCGATCACGTCATCTGCGGCTGCAACCGCCGCCGGTGTTCTGTCCGGAGGCTCGCCGTTCGGCTTCATGGTCGCGCGATTTGTCGCCGGAGGCGTTTCGACCGACATGATGATCAATGCCCTAGAGACGAAGGGTGTCGCGCGCAGCCTGGCCGAGCCCAATCTGGTTGCGCTGTCGGGTGACACGGCGAGCTTTCTGGCGGGCGGCGAATATCCGATCCCGGTTGCTGGCACGCTCGGCTCGGTCACGGTGGAATACAAGAAATATGGTGTTGGGCTTGCCTTTACGCCGACGGTGCTGAGCCACGGCCTGATCAACATGAAGATCGAGCCGGAAGTCAGCGCCATCGACTCGACGCATTCGGTGTCGGTTGCCTCCGGCATATCGGTGCCCGCGATCTCGGTACGCCGCGCCTCAACCACGGTCGAACTGCGCGACGGCCAGAGCTTCGTCATCGGCGGGCTGTTGCAGAACAACGGGCAGAACACGCTCGAACAATTGCCGTGGGTTGGTTCGGTACCTGTGCTCGGCACTTTGTTTTCGTCGAAGTCCTATCAGCGTAACGAGACCGACCTCGTGATTATCGTCACGCCGCGTCTCGTCAGGCCGGCGCGGCCGGGCGATCCCATCAAAGCGCCGACCGACGACACCCGGCCGCCGAACGATGCCGATTACTTTTTGATGGGCAAAACCGAAATCAGCCGCGCCAACACCGGCAAACGCGACCCGGCGGCGTCGGCCGATCCGCGCGTCGCCACGGCCGCGGAGCCCGCGCCATCGGCCGGTGGCCACATGCTCGACATGCCGAAATGGATCTCCAATGCCGCCATTCAGTAAACGTCTCCGCCCCGTCGCCCTGTTGTCGCTGATCGCGCTCGGCGGCTGCTCGGAATATCTCCACCGCAACGACACGCTGTCGTGGCAGTCGGGCAATGCTGTGCAGGGCAACAAGGTCACGCAGATGGTCGATCCATGGCCGGCCGCGGCCGCGAATCGCGATATCGCCTTCGATGGCGCGGTGATGGAAACCGCTATGACGCGCTATCGCACCGGCCGCGTCATTACTCCCAAGGGCCTGTCGTCCGATCCGGTGGCGCCGCCGCCGGCACCAACGACACCGAATGCGTCGCCGCTAGGCCCGACCGTGAACGCGCAATCGGCACCGGTTAAGTAAGTCCAGGAGTTAAGCCCAGTCGCCATGCGTCACGTTTCGCCTCCGCAATCCCCTCGTACCCGCGTTGTCATCGCCACGCCTGACGCCGATTTCGGCGCCATGGCGCGCGCCACCTTCGGTGCGTCCGGCGCCATCGATCTCGTCATCGAAACCGGGACGCTGTCGTCGCTCTCCGACACGCTTGCCATCGAGGACGCCACGGTCGTCGTGGTCGATCTCGATATTGGTCGCGCCGACGAACTTGCCGCGTTGTCGCGGCTTACCGCGCGCACCGGCGCATGGCCGCCGGTCGTCGCTGTGACGGAAAGTTTTGATGCCAATCTGGCGCGCACCTTGATGCAGCTTCGCGTCGCCGATTTCCTGGTCAAGCCGGTGTCCGGCCTCGATCTGGTGCGCACCTGCGCACGTGTCGGCAAGAAGCCCGCCGAAGGCGCGGGCCACAAGGAAGCACAAATCGTCACGTTTCTTCCGGCCGTCGGCGGCGCCGGCGTTACCATGCTGGCGGTGCAGACGGCGCTGTTGCTCTTGGAGAGTGCGCCGGCACGCGCCAAGCCGTCGGTCTGCATCGTCGATCTCGATTTCCAGCACGGCGCCGTCGCCGACTATCTCGACCTCGAGCCGCGGCTCAACCTTGCGGAAATCGAACCGCGCCCGGATCGCCTCGACCGGCAATTGCTCGAAGTGATGCTGTCCTATCATCCGTCCGGTCTCGCGGTGGTGGCTGCGCCGAACCGGCCGGCGGAGATGCACTCATTCGATCCGGATGTGGTGACCCGTTTGCTCGATCTGGTGTCAGCGCATTTCGACTATGTCGTGTTCGACATGCCGCGCACCTGGTTCTCCTGGACCGACAGCGTGCTGATGGGCTCGAACAAGCTCTATGTCGTCACCGAGGCGACCGTGCCGGGCCTGCGCTACACCAAGCAACTGGTCGGCGCCATCACGGAGCGTCTCGCCGGCATTCCGTCGCCGCATGTCATCGTCAACCGCTTCCAGCAGAAGATGTTCAATTCCGGCCTGCGCCTGTCCGACGTGACGCGCGCTCTCGGTGACACGCCGCTCCACACGCTGCCGAACGATTACGCGCTGGTGCGCGAGGCGATCGACCGCGGCGTGCCGCTCAACGAGGTGCAGCCGGGCAACAAGATCGTCGGTGAACTCAAGAAGATCGTCATCGGCGCACCGAAGGCCGAAGGCGGCGTGAAGCCGCTGATGAAGAAGCTCCGGTTGGCTGCGGGGTAAGACATGACCGGACGCTTTTCGCTGCGCCGCGCGCCATCGCCGCCATCCGCCGCGCCGGAGTTGCCCGTGGCCGCGCCGCAGGCCGCTTCGACGAGCGCGGCACCAAACATCGCCTCGCCGAGTATTGTGCCGCCTGCGGCGCCCGTACCGGCCGAGCCCGCGCCTAATCCGCTTTTGTCGTCCAAGCTGCTCGACGCCAAGGTGCGCCTGCATCGCAAATTGATCGAGGAGATCAATCTGTCGGCGCTGGACAAGATGCCGGAGGAGGAAATCCGCGGCCAGGTACAGGGGCTGGTGACGCAATATGTGCTGGCCGAGCGTCTCGCGCTCAACCAGCAGGAACTGGCCGATTTCGTTTCCGAGATTCTCGACGAGATGACCGGGCTCGGGCCGCTTGAACCGCTGCTGAAAGACCCGTCGATCGCCGATATCCTCATTAACGGCCATGAGTGCGTCTTCGTTGAACGCGGCGGTATGCTCGAAGCGGTGCCGGTGCGCTTCAAGGACGAGCAGCATCTGCTGCGCATCATCAATAAAATCGTCTCCGCGGTCGGTCGCCGCGTCGATGAAAGCCATCCGCTCTGCGACGCGCGCCTGCAGGACGGCTCGCGCGTCAACGTCGCGGTGCGGCCCATCGGGGTCGACGGGCCGCTGGTGTCGATTCGAAAATTCTCCAAGAAGAAGCTCGACCTGTCGCGGCTCGTCGAGGTCGGCGCGCTGCGCCCACAAATGGCCGAGGTGCTCGCCGCCGCGGTCAAGGCGCGCATCTCCACCATCATTTCCGGCGGCACCGGCTCCGGCAAGACCACGATGCTGAACGCGCTGTCCGCCTTCATCTCGGAGAAGGAGCGCCTCCTCACCATCGAGGACGCCGCGGAACTTCAATTGCAGCAGCCGCATGTCGGGCGCATGGAAACGCGTCCGCCGAACGTCGAAGGCAAGGGCGAAATCCGCCAGCGCGATCTCGTCAAGAACGCGCTGCGTATGCGCCCCGACCGCATCATTCTCGGCGAGTGTCGCGGCGAGGAAGCCTTCGACATGTTGCAGGCCATGAACACCGGCCACGAAGGCTCCATGGCGACCATCCACGCCAACACACCGCGCGATGCCATCACCCGTCTCGAGCAGATGATCGGCATGGCCGGCCTGCCCATGACGGTGGCCTCGATCCGCGGCCAGATCGCCAATGCCGTTCAGATGATCGTGCAGCTCTCACGCCAGTCGGACGGCAAGCGCAAGGTCACATCGATCGCCGAGATCACGGGGCTCGAAGGTGACATCATCCAGATGCAGGAAATCTTCAAGTTCGTGCGCACCGGCACCGGACCGGATGGCACGGTCGAAGGTCATTTCCAGGCGACCGGCGTGCGCCCGCGCTTCCTCGCCGAACTGGCTACGCATGGCGTGACCTTGCCTGGCGCCTATTTCGATCCGTCGAAGCCGCTGTAAATGTTCGACCTCAACCCCGTCTATCTCTTCTACGTCATGATCGGCCTGTCGGCGGCGATGTTCGCCGAAGGCATCTATCTCGTCTTCTACAATGCCGGCTCGTATCGCAAGAACATCAACCGCCGCCTCAAGGTCGTCGAGGCCAATGCCGATCGCGAAAGCGTTCTCGTGCAATTGCGCCGCGAGCGCGGCCTGACCTCGGCCGGCGACTACCGGTTCAATTTCTTCGACCTCAACCGCCTGCTGCTGCAATCCGGGCTGAGCATTGGGCTGGGCAAACTCGTCCTCTTCATCGGCCTTGGCGCCATCGGCGCCTTCGCCGGCGTTCTCGTCCTCGAGCGTAACGTCGGTTACGCCGCGCTCGCCGCCTTGTTCGCCATCTTCGTACTGCCGATCCTGGTGCTGAAGTTCCTGCGCGCGCGCCGCCAGAAAATGTTCGGCGCGCAGTTCGCCGACGGCCTCGACATCATCGTGCGATCGCTCCGCGCCGGCCATCCGGTGCCGGTGGCGATCTCGATGGTGGCCCGCGAAATGCCCGATCCGATCGGCTCGGAATTCGGCATCGTCGGCGACGAAATCACCTACGGCGCCGATTTAGAGACCGCGATGCGCAATCTCTATTTCCGCGTCGGCACCGACGACCTGCCTTTGTTCGTCACCGCTGTTGCGATCCAGACCTCGACCGGCGGCAATCTCGGCGAGATCCTCGAGAACCTTTCAGGCGTCATCCGCCAGCGCTTCAAGATGCGGCGCAAGGTCAAGGCGCTGGCCGCGGAAGGCCGCGCCTCGGCGCTGATCCTGTCATCGCTGCCGGTGCTGATGTTCTTCGTCATTCAGCTCATGGTGCCGGACTTCTATGCCAGCGTCTGGCACCAGCCGATGACCAAGATCGGCCTGGCGGCTGCCGGCTTCTGGATGGGCGTCGGCAATCTCATCATGTTCCGCATGGTCAATTTCAGGATCTGACCTATGGCCTTCGTCGCCGACATGCTGGGCCGGACCTTTCGCGACAGCCAGAGCCTGCTGCTGACGCTGCTCGTGTTCCTTGCCGCCGGCACTTTGGCATTTGCCGTCATGGCGGTGATGCGCTCGCGCGTCTCGGTCAAGCGCCGCCATGCCCGCATCATGGATGCGCCGCGCAATCCGCGCCGCGCCCTGCGCCATTCCAGCGCCAAGGCGGTCAGCCGCATCGTCGATTACACCAACAAGCATTATGCCGCCGACGAGGAATCGATGCGGGTGCTGCGCCGCCGCCTGATCCAGGCCGGCATTTACGATGCGCGCGGCGTCGCGCTGTTCTTCGCCGGCCGCACCGTGCTCGCGGTGCTGCTCGCCGCGGCGGCATTCTTCCTGCTGCCTTTCGTCTGGCCGCTGCAGGGCTCGATGAAATGGCTCGCCGTGATGGTCGGTGGCGTCGCCGGCTATGTTGGCCCCAGCATCTATATCGACAAGCGCATCGCGTCGCGCACCGAGGAGCACCGCGCCGGCTTCCCGGACTTCCTCGATCTCCTGGTGGTCTGCTCCAACGCCGGACTGTCGATGGAAGCGTCGCTGGAGCGCGTCTGCCGCGAAATGGGCGAAAGCTATCCTTCGCTCAGCGCCAACATTCATATCACCAATCTGGAAATCCGCGCCGGCCGCAATCTCAAGGACGCGCTGGAACGTTTCGCCGACCGGTTGGCGCTCGAAGAAGCGCGCGCTTTCGCCACCTTGATCAATCAGTCGATTGATCTCGGCTCCTCGATTACCGACGCCTTGCGCGTCTACTCCGACGACATGCGGCACAAGCGCATGGCACGCGCCGAAGAGAAGGCCTATGCGCTGCCGGCGAAATTGTCGGTGCCGATGATGGTCTGCATCTTCCCGGTGCTGTTCGTTGTCATTTTGCTGCCGGTCATCGTGCGACTGTCATCTGGCGGTTACTTCTGACCGGAAAATAATACGCAAAATCGTTGGTAATTTTGGGCCACCTCCCGGGAGGAGCATTAACTCGCGTCAACTAGTCTGGGCGTCATCGGTTAAGACTACCCGGGGGTTGTATGCGTCAGGTTTTCAGCCGGCTCGTGCTGGCGGCGTGCATGGGTCTTTTGCTTGCGGGCTGCAATACGGTCGGCGACACGTTTGCGGATGCCGGCGCAAAATCCGGTGCCGATGCTTTCGCCGCGGCGCCTCAGGAGGGAGCAGAAGCGCCGTTCGGCGAGCCGACGCCGCAGGGCAAGCTGCTCGGCGATAACCCCGCCGACGATCTGTCGATCGGCAAGGCTTACTTCCGCGCCGCCAATTACGGCATGGCCGAGAAACATTTCCGGCGCGCCGTCGAACAGCATCCGAACGATGCCGAGGCCTGGCTCGATCTCGCCGCGTCCTACGATCACCTCAAGCGCTTCGATCTGGCCGACCGCGCCTACGCGCAGGCGATCGCGCTCGCCGGTCCCAAGATCCAGATTCTCAATAATCAGGGCTATTCCTACATGCTGCGCGGCGACAATGCGCGCGCCTTCAAGAAGCTCGAAGAGGCGCGGCGCCGCGATCCGGGCAACACCTTTGTGCTGAGCAATCTCAGCCTGCTGCAGCAGAGCAGCCGCCGGGCCAAGGCGATCGAATAAGGAGCCTCCGTCATTCCGGGGCGCGTGCGCAGCACGCGAGCCCGGAATCCAGCCTGCCACTGCCGATGTTCGAGACGGCGCCATAGCGCGTCGAAGACGCGCGTAAACGCGCTTATGGCGCTTCCTCACCATGAGGGCGGGCTGATCGCTTCATTGCCACCCGTCCGGATTGACCAACTGGTCTTGCCTCCTCCTGTTATTGCGGGCAGAAATAGCGCCCTCAGTTGGGGGGATGCATGAAACGGATCGTTTTGGCCGCGCTGTTGTCCGTGGCTTTGTCAGTCCCGGCACTGGCGGCCGAAGGCGCGCATCTCGATGGCGCGCAGCTCGGTCTGATCTGGGCCGTGCCGTTTGCCGGCATGCTGCTGTCGATCGCGCTGTTCCCGCTGCTCGCCCAGCATTTCTGGGAGCATCATTTCGGCAAGGTATCCGCCTTCTGGGCGGCGACGTTCATCATCCCTTGCGTGGTCATGTTCGGCGCCCTGATCACGGCGACGGAACTGGTGCACACCGCCGCGCTCGAATATCTGCCCTTCATCATTCTCGTCTATTCGCTGTTCGTGGTCGCGGGCGGCGTGCGCGTCGCCGGCAATCTCGCCGGCAATCCTGCGACCAACACGTCGATGCTCGCGATCGGCACGCTGCTGGCCAGCGTGGTCGGCACCACCGGCGCTTCGATGCTGATGATCCGTCCGTTGATCGTCGCCAACAAGAACCGGCACCGCAACATCCACGTCTTCGTGTTCTTTATTTTTCTGGTCGCCAATATTGGCGGCTCGCTGACGCCGCTCGGCGATCCGCCGCTGTTTCTCGGCTTCCTCAAGGGCGTCGATTTCCTCTGGACCGTCGAGGCGATGTTTGCGCCGATGGCGACGTCGGCTTTGATCTTGCTCGCCCTGTTCTACGCCATCGACAGCTATTTCTGGCATCAGGAACGCCACCGGCGCGTCGCGCATCCGCCCGAGCGCGAGGTCAAGATCGAAGGCGTGCACAATGTCGTCTATCTCGCCGGAATTGTCGGCGCCGTCCTGTTCAGTGGCGTCTGGAAGCCCGGCATTGCGGTGCCGGTCGGCTTCGGCAACGCCATGCCGCTGGAGGGCGTGGTGCGCGACCTCATTCTGCTGGGGATTGCCTATATGTCATTGCGTACGACGCGGCGAAACATCCGCATCGAAAACGCATTCACCTGGATACCGATCCAGGAGGTCGCGCTGCTGTTCGCCGGCATCTTCATCACCATCATTCCGGCGCTGGCGATCCTCCGCGCCGGACACGATGGCGCGCTGGCGTCCCTTCTGGCCTTCGTGACCGGGCCCGATGGCCGGCCGATCAATGCCGCCTATTTCTGGCTCACCGGAGCGCTGTCGAGCTTCCTCGACAATGCGCCGACCTATCTGGTGTTCTTCAATCTCGCCGGCGGCGATGCCCAGGTCCTGATGGGGCCGCTATTCCACACCCTGCTGGCGATCTCGGCGGGCGCGGTGTTCATGGGCGCCAACACCTATATCGGCAATGCGCCGAACTTCATGGTCAAGTCGATCTGCGAGGAGCGCGGCATCAAGATGCCCAGCTTCTTCGGCTATATGGCGTGGTCGGGGGCGATCCTGCTGCCGCTGTTCGTGCTGCTCACCTTCATCTTCTTCCGGTAGCGGCGGCGGATTTGGGGCCGGCCGATGGCGGCATTTTCGCGGCCGTCATACCGCCAAAAAGCCTTGCGGCATCGGGCCTGACGGCCACAGCTGTGTCGAAAATGCCCTATCCAAGGGCCTAAAATGCAGCTTCCTGTGATTATCCGGCCGCCTGCGTGCTCAATCGCTTGCGAAAACTGGCGAATCTCATAGTGCTTCGAACAGCGCATTTTGCGCTTTAAGGAGCTTATCTATGGCTACGAAACCCGCGGCCTCGGCGAAGCCGAAGGCTGCCAAGCCGGTCACCCTGAAACAACTCGCCTACGCCTTGGCCGAGCAGCACGAGCTCACCAAGAAGCAGGGCGTCGAGATGCTCGACGAGCTGGTCGTGATGATCACCAAGCACCTCAAGAAGGGCGAGCGGGTGAAGATCGCCGGTCTCGGCATCCTTCAGGTCCGCAAGCGCGCCGCCCGCATGGGCCGCAACCCGGCGACCGGCGAAGCGATCAAGATCAAGGCGTCCAAGAAGGTCGCCTTCCGCGCCGCCAAGGACCTCAAGGAAGCGATCTGATCGATCGCGGCCTTTGGGTATGCAAAGCCCCGTCGGACATGTCCGGCGGGGTTTTTGTTTTTTCTTTTATCCCTCCCCTGAAAGGGGAGGGTGGCGCCGCGCGATCAGCGCGGCGACGGGTGGGGAACAGCGTTGGCGTCTGACCCCACCCGGCCGCTCGCTATCGCTCGCGTCCACCCTCCCCGAAGCCGGGGAGGGATAAGGCAGTCAGAAAATAATCCTTGATTCTTATTCCTAGGATATTATAGGCTCGCTCCGTTCTACTCCAGCCGGGGGCGCTGTCATGAGCCTCACGTAATGTTAGCGCGCCACGAGACGATATTGCTTCTGCATTCGCGGAATGATTTCACGCAATGCCCGAACGCACTCGTCTTCATCTGCGGTTCCAAAATTGATCGGCCCTTCGCTCCAATTTATCCCAGGAATCTGCCCATCCTTAAGCTGGTACAGCGCGATCGAAGAAAAGCCCTCGCAATGAGCGCGCCGCCGCACGTCTTTCGCGATTAACTCCGCCAGTTGATCATGAGTCATGTTGATTTGTTCTGACATAGTGATCCTCCTTGCAGACAAGGTAGGAGACTGCCAGACCGTCCACAATGTCTGCTATGGGCGGACTTTAAAGCGTCGTGCTCCGTCGAATTTTTTCGTAGCCCGGATGAAGCGCAGCGAAATCCGGGAGCGGCGCATGGTATCTTCACCGGGTGTGCCACCGGGCGGTGCGTCACTTACTTCGTTCGTTTTATGTCGGTCGCTCAGTGCCCTTGCCGCCGCTGACAAGAACCGCCATGCTAATCTCGCACCGATAGGAGATCCGGCCATGCCGACGGTCGAGACCGCGGAGGCGATCACCGCGATGATACTTGAACGTATTGGACCGACAAGCTGTCTGCTTCACGTTGGCCGCGACCCGACGGGGTGGCACACCACCGTAGGCGGGCATTCTGACGAGGTGGCGCGCGTCAACACCGCCGTGATGAACGCCGAGGCCGCGTTGAAGGGACAAGTTGCCCTGATGACGCATGCGGAGGAGCTTCTGAGGGATTTGTACGGGGCAACCCAACCAGCGGTCGGGTGCGGCATTACTGTCGCGGACGCAAGAAACGCGCCGAGCGATGCGAACTGGGCTGCCTTCAGCGACCCTATGGATTTGCATTCTTTGAGCCGATTCAATTCTGCTTCCGCTGAGCTCGCACGGCAAAATCCCCTTGTTGATTGGACAGGAGTTGCGAAGGGCATCGATGGCCGTCGAGCCGTCACGCGTCGCGGGTAGCTCCTTCCCGATAACCTTGATCTCGCAATTATCGGTCCCCGTAGCCCGGATGGAGCGCAGCGAAATCCGGGTGCGGCGCAGGGTTTCTTCCCGGGTTGCGCCGCCGGGCGGCGCTTCGCGCCAACCGGTTGGCTTCACCCGGGCTACGGTCCTCCGGGGTTCGTCAGAAAATAGTCCTTGACTCTTATTCCTAGGACATTATAGGCTTTCGTCGTCCTGCTCGGCCGAGGGCGTCATCTAGAGGCGTCCTTTTGACGGAGCAGGGCGCGGTGCCCGCGGCCGGGGGAGGTAACGCAACCTCCGGGCTCGGGCGACGACGGGGCACGCGCAAACAAGTTTACGCAGTTTGCGCAAAAGCAAACTGCTATGCCGGAGGCACTATGACCTCCTGCAAGGAGCTTGCTGATGGTGAGCGCTACCCATCGCAAGATGGATCAGCCGCCAGAAGCGCGGCCCGTCGTCGTAACGACACCGCGATGGAGCGCCGTGGGGCGCGGGTTTCTCCGATCGCAAGGAGAGACCGCGCACCGCAAGGCGCGAAATCAAAAGAGCGCCTCGCGGCGCTCCATCCCCTCGGCGTCTCCGAGGGGAACGGAAGGGAAGGCAGGCCGCCCCGGGCCTTCAAGAACAGGGGCGATGAAACACGCGCATCCGGAGCACTCGATCAAGGCCGCAAAATCACTTTGCCCATCACCTTGCGCTCCGCAATTGCCCTGAGCGCAGCGGCAGCCTCGCTCAGCGGATAGACCGCATGGACATGCGACGACAAATGCCCCTCGGCGGCCCATTTCAGCAATTGCGCGGTGTTGGCGCGGTGCCCATCCGGATCGCGCTCGGTCCACGCGCCCCAGAACACGCCGAGCACATTGGCGCTCTTCAGGAGATACAGATTGAACGGCACTTTCGGGATGTCGCCGGCGGCAAAACCGATGACCAGATAACGTCCTTCCCAGGCGATGCCGCGCAGCGCCGCTTCGGCATAAGCGCCGCCGACCGGATCATAGATCACATCGGCGCCTGTGCCGCCCGTCACGCGGCGCAGCCCATCCTTGAGATTCTCCGTCGCGTAGTCGATGCCTTCATCGGCGCCATGTTTGCGCGCGAAGTCGAGTTTCTCCGGCGACGACGCGCAGGCGATCACCCGCGCGCCCATGAGCTTGCCGATCTCGATCGCGGCCAGGCCGACACCGCCAGACGCGCCGAGCACCGCCAGCGTTTCGCCGGGTTTCAAGTGCGCGCGGTTCTTCAAAGCGTAGAGCGTGGTGCCGTAGGTGACGCACAGGCCGGCGGCCCGATCGAAGTCGAGTTCATCGGGGATCGGTGTCAGCGCTTGCGCCGGCACCGCGATCAATTCGCGTGCCGCGCCATAACCGGTGAAGCCGAGCACGCGGTCGCCCGCCTTGAAGTCGCTCACGCCGGGGCCGACGCTTTCGACCACGCCGGCGAATTCCGCCGACGGCGAGAAGGGGAAGGCTGGCTTGGTCTGGTACTTGCCCTGGATGATCAGCGTATCGAAGAAGTTCAGCGCCGCCGCCTTAACGCGGACCACGATCTCGCCGGCCTGGGGTACAGGATCGGGCAGGTCGGCCAGTTGAAGTTCCTCGGGAGTTCCGTAATGGGTGCAGAGCAGGGCTTTCATGGGCGTCCGTGTTGGCCTGGGGTAAGCATTTCTCTAGCACGGCCCGGTCTGCAGACCCGAATACCTGCACATTTCGAGGGCATGGCCCCATTAACCTTTGCTGGGTAAGGTGGGCAAAGAAGGCGATTTGGTGCCTTCACTATGCCGATATTGACCCCTAGGCGGTTGATATCTCCCTGAAATTGAGGCGGCGTGCCACGCGTCGTTCCATTCAAACGGTAGGGCCCGAAGAGAATGAAACACCCAAGCCCCGCGATTGTCCTGACCGCCGCCACCGCGGCGTTGGTCGCAATCTCCATGAATCCAGCGCTTGCCCAGAAGAAGGACCCTGCGGAACAGGCCGTATTGCTCGGCCAGTTCGGCGATTGGGGAGCCTATACGGCGACCCCGGGCGGCAAGAAGGTCTGCTTCGCCCTGTCGAAGCCCACCTCCGCCGTGACCGACCCCGCCGGCCGCAATCGTGATGCGTCCTATGCCTTCGTTTCCACTCGCCCGTCCGAAAAGGTGACGAACGAGGTGTCGCTGATCGTCGGCTATCCGCAGAAGCCCAATCACGACGCTAGCGCGACCGTCGATGCCCGATCGTTCGTGCTGTACACGCAGAACGACGGCGCCTGGGTCAAGAACGCCGGCGAAGAGGGCCAGATGGTGGACGCCATGCGCAAGGGCTCGACGCTGGTCGTAAAAAGCGAGTCCGGGCGCGGCACCAAGACCACTGATACCTACTCGCTACGGGGCATCGCCGACGCCCTCGACAAGGTCGCGGCGGAGTGTAAATAGCAGCGCCCGTGATTATATAAGGCGTCGCTCGGCGCCTCTTTCCCCTCTCCCCAACGGGGAGAGGGTGCCCGAGCGATGCGAGGGCGGGAGAGGGGTTGCTGACCTGATTTCTTAACCCCTCTCCCGGCTCGCGCGCGCTATCGCTCTGCGCTCGCCACCCTCTCCCCCAAGGGGAGAGGGCAAAGTGCGCAAGCGGCAACGCTCGGCACTCAACTGCTGCCAGTGAGATGTGATGAGTTTGGTTCAAACCACTGCCCCCGCCGGTTTCGTCGAAAAGACGCCGCTCGAGGCCTATGTCGCGCCGGACAAGCCGTCGCTGGTCGGCCTGTCGCGGGCGCAGCTCGCCGATGTGTTCGGCGAACTCGGCGTGCCGCCGGCGCAGCGCAAGATGCGCGCCCAGCAGTTCTGGCACTGGACCTATTTCCGCGGCGTCACTTCTTTCGACGACATGACGTCGATGTCGAAGGAGCTGCGCACGAAGCTCGCCGAGCGCTACACGGTCGACCGCCCCGAAGTGATCGCCGAGCAGGTCTCGGTCGATGGCACGCGCAAATGGCTGCTGCGGCTGCCGGGCGACAAGGATTCCAAGCTGCCACACGATGTCGAGTGCGTCTACATCCCCGACACCGAGCGCGGCACGCTCTGTGTTTCGAGCCAGGTTGGTTGCACGCTGACCTGCGCCTTCTGCCATACCGGCACGCAACGTCTGGTGCGCAATCTCACCGCTGGCGAGATCGTCGGTCAGGTGCTGGCCGCGCGTGACCGTCTGGGTGACTGGCCGGGGGGTACCCGCCCCACCGACGGTGTCATTCCCTCCGGCGAGCGCTGCGTCACCAATATCGTCATGATGGGCATGGGCGAGCCGCTTTATAATTTCGACGCGGTGCGCGACGCGCTGCTGATCATGTCGGATGGCGACGGCATCGGCATTTCCAAGCGCCGCATCACCTTGTCAACCTCCGGCGTTGTGCCGAACATCGTCAAAGCCGGCGCCGAAATCGGTTGCATGCTGGCGATCTCGCTGCACGCCGTGCGCGACGAGCTGCGCAACGAACTCGTGCCGCTCAACCGCAAATATCCGATCGCCGAACTGATGGAAGCGTGCCGCAACTATCCCGGTGCGTCGAACGCCAAGCGCATCACGTTCGAATATGTGATGCTCAAGGGCGTCAACGATTCCATCGCCGACGCCAAGGCGCTGATCAAGCTGCTCAAAGGCATTCCGGCCAAGATCAATCTCATCCCGTTCAATCCCTGGCCCGGCACGAAGTACGAGTGTTCGGATTGGGAGCAGATCGAGAAATTCTCGCAGGTCGTGTTCGATGCCGGCTATGCCTCGCCGGTGCGCACGCCGCGTGGCCGCGATATTCTCGCTGCCTGCGGCCAACTCAAGAGCGCGACCGAAAAGCTCTCCGCGCGCGAGCGCATGGCGCTGCGCGCCATGGCGATGACGGATGAGTAAGCGCATGATCCCGAAAAGTGGGAACCGGTTTTCGGACAAGATCATGCGCAAGAAAAACTAATGGCAATGATTGGCCGCATCTTCGTCATCTTTTTCGCCGTCGTCCTCGCCAGCATGGCGGCAGGCATTGCCATTGCCTTCGGCCTTCTCGGCACGCAGTGGAGCAGCGTTTCCGGCGATCCGGTCGAGCGCGTGTTCTTCTGGGGCACGGCCTTCATCGGCGCGACCGGCACAGGCGCGGTGAGCATCCTGCCGATGCTCATCCTCATCGCGCTCGGCGAGACCTTCAAGATCCGCTCGCTCGCGCTCAACATGCTCGGCGGCGTGGCGATGCTGATGCTTGGCTATTACGGTGCCGGCTTTGCGCCGCCATCCTATGAAGAGTCGATCGACCATCCGCCGCCGGTCGTGTCGCACGATCTGCAGATCGCCGCCGCCGCTGGCGCGGTGTTCGGGCTGGTCTACTGGCTGCTCGCCGGCCGCAATGCCGGGCGCTGGCGCGAGCGTGCCTAGCGCGGCGTGCGCGAAAGCGCCCAGTCCAGCGCATCTTCCAATCGATCATTGCCCCAGAACAGCTCGCCATCCGCGGTGATGAAGCTCGGCGCGCCGAAGATGCCCAGGCTGATCGCTTCGTCGGTCTGCTCGCGCAGGCGCAGCTTGGTGGCGTCGGATTGCGCCCGCGCTATGACATCATCGGGGGACTTGCCCAGGTCGCGAACGATCGAAGCGACCGTCTCCTGCTCGCCGATATTCTTTCTGTCTCCGAACTGCGCGCGATAGACCGCGTTGGTGAAGGCCTCGCCCCAACCTTCGTCAAAAGCGATGAGCGCGACGCGGGCCGGCAGGATCGTGTTCTGCGGAAATTGCGGCGGCTCTGAGAAAGGCAGCCCGAGCGCTCCGCAGATGCGGTCGAGGTCGCGCCACATATAGCGGCCCTTGGCCGGATAGAGGTTGAAGGGCGAGGTGGTCCAACCGTTCTGCTTGAACACCGGCCCCAGCAGAAAAGGCCGCCAGCGCAACGCCACGCCACGTGCTTGCGCGAGGCGGCCGATGCGTGCCGCGGCTGGATAGGAGTAGGTCGAGGCGAACTCGAACCAGAAATCGAGCGATGGCTGCTGCGTCATGATGGCTCATTATAGAGGGGTGGGCGGCGACTTTCCATTTTCGGCGGTCTCGGCTACAGCCTGCGGCGATGAGCAGGCTCATGGGCAGAACCGGACTTTACATCGCGCTCGGCATCGGCGTCGTGGCCGGGCTGGTGTTCGGCCTGTTCCCTGAGCTCGATATCGCCATCTCGCGCGTGTTTTATGAGCACACGATCAACGGTAACCATTTCGGCTGGCGAATCTATCCGCCGCTGATGATCGCGCGCGATGCTGGCCTCTGGGTCGGCACCATTATTATGGTTGGTGCGTTGCTTGCGCTCGGCTTCAAGCTGGTGTTTCCCAAGCGCCGCTCGCTCGTGTCGGGGCGCGCCGTGCTGTTCCTGGCCGTGACCATGGCGCTTGGTCCGGGCCTCCTTGTCAACGTGGTGTTGAAAGAAGGCTGGAGCCGGTCGCGGCCGATCGACGTGCCGCAATTGGGCGGCAGCGAGATATTTACGCCATGGTGGGATCCGCGCGGCGGCTGCGGCAGCAATTGCGCGTTCGTGTCGGGTGACGTGGCGGGCGCGGTGTGGACGATTGCACCGGCAGTGCTGGTGCCGCCGCCGTATCGCGCTGTCGCGGTCGGCGCCGCGCTGGTGCTCGGCACCGGTATGGCCATTGTGCGCATCATGGCCGGCGGCCATTTCGCCAGCGACGCAATCTTTGCCGGCGTCTTCACGTTCTTGATCATCTGGCTCGCTTATGCGGTGATCTTCCGCTGGCCGTCGACGCGCCTCAGCGAAGAAGCTTCCGAACGTCGCCTCGAACGCTTCTCCGCACGCTGGCGCCGCATGACGAACTGGTTCGGTTACCGTGTCGCGACCGAGATCGCCGGCCCGCCGACCGAGGCCAACGACGATCCCAAGGTCAAGCGCCGCTCCGGCTGGTGGTGACTTGCGCCACGCGCACTGGTATTGCGCGCCGATTGGCCTACAGTGCCGATGGCGGCAAGACGTGCCGCTTGAGCGTCGGAGGCGTCGATGGCGGAAGAGCAGGAAACCCTGCACCGCGTCCTGCAAATGAAGATCAGGGCGCTCGGCGATCCTGCGCAGGTTCTGTCTCTGGTGAAGAGCACCGCCCCCTTCTACCGCGCCCTCGGTGGCGCCCAGGTCCGCTTTTTGCAGAATGTCGACGATCCGGCGCAGTTCGTGATCGAGGTCGAGTATGAGGCAAATGCCGCCCTCGAACTCAACCGGCAGAAGATCTCCAGCGATCCGATGGTGCGCGGCTTTCTGCAGGGCTGGCGTACGCTGCTGGCCGGCTCGGCGGAAATGGACGTCTTTCAGGACGTTACCGACTAGCCGCAAAGCCTTTTAATATCAATATGTTGCGAGGGTGTCAGCGGACGTGCTGCTGGAGCCTGTCCCGTACGCTCATCGCTTGCGCCTTGCGGCAAGCGCCCTATAGTCCGCGCCAATCCTTCATTTCGGCTGGTTGCTCCACGCGCCGGCCTTATCCACGATAGGCAATGCGTATGGCGAGCGACGGCAAGAAGCGGGACATCAAGAAGGTCGTTCTGGCCTATTCCGGCGGTCTCGACACCTCGATCATCCTCAAGTGGCTGCAGACCACCTACGGCGCCGAGGTCGTCACCTTCACCGCCGATCTCGGCCAGGGCGAGGAGCTTGGCCCCGCGCGCGAGAAGGCGCTGCGCGCCGGCATCAAGCCCGAGAACATCTTCATCGACGATCTGCGCGAGGAATTCGTCCGCGACTTCGTCTATCCGATGTTCCGTGCCAATACCGTCTATGAAGGCCAGTATCTGCTCGGCACCTCGATCGCGCGGCCGCTGATCGCGAAGCGTCAGATCGAGATCGCGCACCAAGTCGGTGCCGACGCCGTCTGTCACGGCGCCACCGGCAAGGGCAACGACCAGGTCCGGTTCGAACTCGGCTATTACGCGCTCGACCCGTCGATCAAGATCATCGCGCCGTGGCGGGAATGGACCTTCAAGGGCCGCGACGAGCTGTTGAACTTCGCGCGCGACAACCAGATCACCATTACCAAGGACAAAGAAGGCGAGGCGCCGTTCTCGGTCGATGCCAATCTGTTGCACTCCTCGTCCGAAGGCAAGGTACTGGAAGACCCGGCCAAGGAAGCGCCTTCGATCGTCTATCAGCGCACCATTTCGCCGATGGAAGCGCCCGACAAGCCGACCGAAATTTCGATCGGCTTCAAGCGCGGCGATGCCGTCAGTCTCAACGGCAAGGCAATGTCGCCGGCAACGCTACTCGCCGAGCTGAACAAATACGGCCACGATAACGGTATCGGTCGGCTAGATCTGGTCGAGAACCGTTTCGTCGGCATGAAGTCGCGCGGCGTCTATGAAACCCCCGGCGGCACCATTCTGCTGCAGGCGCATCGCGCCATCGAATCGATCACGCTCGATCGCGGCGCCGCGCATCTCAAGGATGAGCTGATGCCGCGCTATTCGGAACTCATCTATAACGGTTTCTGGTTCTCGCCGGAGCGCGAAATGCTGCAGGCGCTGATCGACAAGTCGCAGGAAGCCGTCGAGGGCACGGTGCGGCTCAAGCTCTATAAGGGCAATGTCATCGTCACCGGTCGCGAGAGCCCGGCGTCGCTCTATTCCTCGACGCTCGTCACCTTCGAGGACGACAAGGGCGCTTACGACCAGAAGGACGCCGAAGGCTTTATCAAGCTCAACGCGCTGCGCCTGCGCACGCTCGGTCAGCGCAAGCGCAGCCTGAAGGGTGAATAGCCGATGCCGCTGGTCGATCCGTTGCCCGAAGATCACGACCCGGAGCTGATCGATCTGATCCAGTTCTTTCGTGGCCCGCTCGGCACCGTGCCGAACAGCGTGCTGACCATGCAGCGGAGGCCCAAAATCGCCCGCGCCTTCACCGAGCTGAACAAGGCGGTGATGGAAAATCTCGGCCGGGTCACGGCCGAGCAGAAGCGGTTGATTGGCTTTGTTGCCTCGCAGGCCGCAGGCTGCCGCTACTGCCAGGCCCATACCATCCTTGCGGCCGAGCGTTTCGGATCGACCCCAGAGCGCATGAATGCGATCTACGATTATGCGAATAGTTCGCTGTTCACCGATGCCGAGAAGGCAGCCTTCGACTTTGCGCTCGCTGCAGCCAGTGTACCCAACGGCGTCACGCCCGAAATTGCGCAGGCGCTGAAACGGCACTGGACCGACGACGAAATCGTCGAAATTATCGGCGTCGTTGCGCTCTTCGGCTACCTCAATCGATGGAACGACTCCATGGCAACGACCCTGGAGCCGATCGGCGTATCGGCCGGTGAGCGTAATTTGGTGCATCATGGCTGGACGCCGGGACGCCACGGCTAAAGTTGCGGGAGATCGAAGTCATGCACGGCGCCAGCAAACCGCACTTCGGAACGTCCGCCATCGCTCTTGTTTTGGCGTTGGCGGGACTTGCAGCCTGTTCGGGTGACGGCAAGAAAAATGCCGAGCCCGATCCGAACCTGTTCCCGAAGGACTACAAGACCGAGATCATCTACACGCTGCAGAAAGAGCTCGACGATCCGACCAATATTCGCGACGCATTCATCACCGAGCCGTTCCTGACGCAGGGTAGCCGCGAACAGCGCTATGCCGTTTGTGTGCGCAGCAATTCGCGCAACATGAACCGCGAATATACCGGTATCAAGGATCGCATCGGCTTCTTCTACGGCGGGCATCTCACTCAGTTGATCGACGCAAAGCCCGAGCAGTGCGGCAAGGCGGCCTACAAGCCGTGGCCGGAATTGCAGACCATCTGCTTCAGCGAGAAAGGCTGCAAATAAACTCGATCATCGCTGTGCGATTTCTTCGGCCGCCGCTTGCGCCGAAGATGCGCTGGCAAGAGTTTTCAGCGCCGGCTTCAACGGCAGCCCCTTGCGCCTCTTGTCCTCGATCTCGGCCGTGGTTTTCTGAATCTGCACGAAACGCACCGCCGTGATCGGATGGGTCCTGGCGTTGAGGATGCTGTGCGGGTGGACAAAGGCCATGCGCCGCCAGATGTCCTCGGTACCTTTGGTGTCGTAGCCTGCGCGAGCTGCGTAATAAGTGCCAACATAATCGGCTTCGCGTTCGAAACTGGCGCTATAAGCCAACGATCCCAGTCCGCCGAATTGCCGGCGAAAGGCGCCGCCAGTCGATACGCCGCCGGCCTGGATGCCGATATCGATCGCCGCGCCTGCCGCCGCGCCGAGAAGCGTGTTCCAGCGCTGCTTGTCGAGATGGCCGAGATTGGAGTGGGCCAGCTCATGGCCGATGACCATGGCCAGCTCGGCATCTGTCTGGGTCAGTGCCAGGAAGCCCGAGTTGATCACGATTTTCAAATCGGATGCGGACGCATTGATCGTTTCATCGACATGATACTCGACCGGGATGGAGCAGCCCATCTCCGGGGTCACCGTGACCGTGCGATCGACACCGTCGCGCCGGACGTCAAGCCGAACCGGATCGGTGCCCTTCTCGGCAATCTTGCGCCACATCCAGTTGGCCGTGCCCCATGTCGGAATGAGTTCGCCGTTGAGCGCGATGATCTCGTCGCCGGCAGCGAGGCCCGCTTTCGCGGCGGGCGAACCCTCGACGACGGAAATCGCGGTTGGCCGGCTCCAGCCGATGCTCAGCGCTTCGCTGATGTAGGACTGATACCGACGCGGCAGGCTGCGCGGCGTCGCGGCCGTGAGCCCGATCTGGGCGGCAATGCGGTCTTTGCAATCGGCGACATTGGCGGTGCGGATACGGAAGGCGACGGAATCGACGCGGTGCCGCTCGCTGTAATATTTGCGCAGCTGGGCGATCTGCTGCGCGCGCTGCTCCGCCGCCACGATGTCTTTGGGCAGGTCCGGGAGTTTTGAATCAGGCATGGCGCACGCGGCACACGCTAACGCCACAGCCCATCCGCCTTGCCGGATGATCCTACGCACCACGATCGTACCCCCGCCCCGACGGCGGAAGGCTACAAGTGGGTCTACAACCGAAGCAAGCAAAAGTTGTAATAAAAACGAACTATAGCCTCAGGCTGCATTATCCTTCAGCCGGCCGATCAGGCCGAAAATGTCACCAAGAACATAGAGATCGCGCACTTTCGGGCCGTCAAAAGTAAAGATCGGCATGCCGGTCCACCACACGTGGCGGCCGCTCGGCGGCACGCCGAATATCTCTTTGCGATGCAGGCCGTGGAAACGCATCTTGCCGCTGACCCGATCGCCTTCCTCGATCATCGCGATGATGTCGGTCGTGTATTTGTCGAAGGCACCGGTGACATAGTCGACATAGCCGGCGAATTGCTCATGGCCGACCAGCACCGGGCCGAGCGAGCCGCGGAACGTGAAGCCCTCGTGAAATATCCGCGGGATCAGGCTCTTGTCGGCGTGATCCCACATGTCTTTGTAAAAGGCGCGCACCGTCTCCTTCTGCGGAGACAGCGTGACACCGGAGAAATCGAGAGCAGGTTCATCCATAGGATCGACTTAGCGTGACGCGCCTGGCTGTGTCATCCGCAAATAAAAAGGCGCCGTTGCCGGCGCCATTTTACAGAGGTCTGGAGGAAGCCTCACACCTGCCGGTCGACCATCGCCTTCTTGAGCTGCGCGATCTGCTTGGCCGGGTTGAGCCCTTTCGGGCAGGCCTTGGAGCAGTTCAGGATGGTGTGGCAGCGATAGAGACGGAACGGATCCTCGAGATTGTCGAGGCGGTCGCCGGTCGCTTCGTCCCGCGAATCCTGAACCCAGCGGTTGGCCTGAAGCAGCGCCGCGGGGCCGAGATAGCGGTCCGAATTCCACCAATAGCTCGGGCATGAGGTCGAGCAGCAGGCGCACAGGATGCACTCGTACATGCCGTCGAGCTTGGCGCGCTCCTCGTGGCTCTGCCGCCATTCCTTCTCCGGCGCCGGCGTTACCGTGTGCAGCCACGGTTCGATCGAGGCGTATTGCGCGTAGAAGTTCTTCAGGTCCGGGACGAGGTCCTTGACCACCGGCTGATGCGGCAGCGGGTAGATCTTGATCGGCGCCTTGGCGTCGTCCATTGCCTTGGTGCAGGCCAAAGTGTTGGTGCCGTCGATGTTCATCGCGCACGAGCCGCAGACGCCTTCGCGGCAGGAGCGACGGAAGGTCAGCGTCGGATCGATGTTGTTCTTGATCCAGATAAGGGCGTCGAGAACCATCGGTCCGCAATTGTCGCGGTCGACGTAATAGGTGTCGACGTGCGGATTGGCGCCGTCATCCGGGTTCCAGCGATAGATTTTGAACTCGGTCAGATGCGTGGCGTGCGACGTGCGTTCCCACGTCTTGCCTTCTTCGACCTTGGAGTTCTTCGGCAGCGTGATTTCGACCATGTCGAGGATCCTGATTTCGCTAAGCAGCTAGTAAACGCGCGCTTTCGGTTCGACGTAGGACACATCGTTCGTCAGCGTGTAAGTGTGCACGGGGCGATAATCGATCTTCACGTTGCCCTTTTCGTCCATCCACGACAGCGTGTGTTTCATCCAGTTCTTGTCGTCGCGCTCGGGGAAATCCTCGCGCGCATGGCCGCCGCGGCTCTCGGTGCGGTTATTGGCCGACTCCATGGTGACCGTGGCCTGCATGATCAGATTGTCGAGCTCGAGCGTCTCGATCAGGTCGGAGTTCCAGATCAGCGAACGGTCGCTGACTTTCACATCCGGCATGCTGTTGTAGACGTCGTGGATGAGCTTGGTGCCTTCCGCCAGCACCTCGCCAGTGCGGAAGACGGCGCAGTTGTTCTGCATCACGCGCTGCATGTTGAGACGGAGCTGCGCGGTCGGCGTGCCGCCGGAAGCGTGGCGGAATTTGTCGAGGCGCGACAGTGCGAAGTCGGCTGAATCCTTCGGCAGGTCCGGCTGCTCCTCGCCGGGCTTGAGGATCTCGGCGCAGCGGAGCGCCGCGGCGCGGCCGAACACGACGAGGTCGATCAGCGAGTTGGAGCCGAGGCGGTTGGCGCCGTGCACCGAGACGCAGCCGGCTTCGCCGAGCGCCATCAGGCCGGGGATCACGGTGTCAGGATTGCCGTTCTTCAGCGTCACCGCTTCGCCATGATAGTTCGTGGCGATGCCGCCCATGTTGTAGTGCACGGTCGGCAGCACCGGGATCGGCTCGCGCGTCACGTCGACACCGGCGAAGATGCGCGCGGTTTCGGAAATGCCGGGCAGGCGCTCGGCGAGTACGGCAGGGTCGAGATGATCGAGGTGCAGGTAGATATGGTCCTTGTCCTTGCCAACGCCGCGGCCCTCGCGGATTTCCATGGTCATGGAGCGTGAGACCACGTCGCGCGAAGCGAGGTCCTTGGCCGACGGCGCGTAACGCTCCATGAAGCGCTCGCCCTCGGAATTGGTGAGATAGCCGCCTTCGCCGCGCGAACCTTCGGTGATCAGGCAGCCGGCCGGATAGATGCCGGTCGGATGGAACTGCACGAATTCCATGTCCTGCAGCGGCAGGCCGGCGCGCAGCACCATGCCGCCACCGTCGCCGGTACAGATGTGCGCCGAGGTGCAGGAGAAGTAGGCGCGGCCGTAGCCGCCGGTCGCCAGGATGGTCTGGTTGGCGGTGAAGCGGTGGATGGTGCCGTCGTCCATGTTCAGCGCGATGACACCGCGGCAGCGGCCCTCGCTGTCCATGATCAGGTCGATGGCGAAATATTCAATGTAGAACTCGGCATTGTGGCGCAGCGCCTGGCCGTACATCGTGTGCAGCATGGCGTGGCCGGTGCGGTCGGCGGCGGCGCAGGTGCGCTGCGCGGTGCCCTTGCCGTAATGCGTGGTCATGCCGCCGAACGGACGCTGGTAGATCTTGCCGTCTTCCTCGCGACGCGAGAACGGCAGGCCCCAATGCTCAAGCTCGTACACGGCGGCCGGCGCGTTGCGGCACATGTATTCGATCGAGTCCTGGTCGCCGAGCCAGTCGGAGCCCTTGACCGTGTCGTACATGTGCCAGCGCCAGTCGTCCTCGCTCATGTTGCCGAGGGCGGCGGCGATGCCGCCTTGCGCCGCGACGGTGTGCGAGCGCGTCGGGAACACCTTGGAGATACAGGCGGTGCGCAGGCCCGCTTCCGAGCAGCCGACGACGGCGCGCAGGCCCGAGCCGCCGGCGCCGACGACCACGACGTCGTATTTGTGATCCTCGATCGGATAGGCGCGGCCGTTGATGGCGGGACCGCCGTTCATCTTGCCGTTACTGTCAGCCATCGTCAGACTCCGAAAGACATTTTGAGGATGGCGAATGCCGAGGCGAGGCCGATGGCCACGCAGAAGAAGGTATTCAGCATCAGGCTCAGGAACTTGTATTTATCGTCGTGGACGTAATCGAGGATGATCTCCTGCATGCCGATCCACATGTGATAGACGCTGGTCAGGATGAACAGCAGCATCACAATGGCGACGAGCGGAGAGCCGAGGATCTGCACCGCGGCGGCGTGACTGCGGCCGAGCAGCGAGATCAGAATGACGATCAGCGCGATCGTCAGGAAGATGCCGGCAAAGCCGGTCAGCCGCTGATGCCAGAAGTCGGTCGTGCCGGAACCGGCGGGACCGAGGCCGCGAACGCGGCGCGTAGGCGTGCGCATATCGTGCTGCGGGTTCATCGCGGGCCTCCGACGGCGAGATAGCCGATTACCCAGACCACCAAGGTCAGAACGACGGAGCCGACCAGGGTCGCGACAGTGAGCCATTCGCGCTCGGCCGGCTCGAAGCCGTGCAACGTGTCCCAGATCAGGTGGCGGATGCCGCCGAGCATGTGGTGCAGCAGCGCCCAGGTGTAGCCGAACAGGACGACCCGGCCGATGAAGGAGCCGATGAAGGCCTCAAAGGTCGCGTAGGCGTTCGGGCCGGACGCCGTGGCGATCAGCCACCAGGCGAGCAGCAGCATGCCGAAATAGAGCGCAGCGCCGGTAATGCGATGGACGATGGACATCGTCATCGTCAGCATCGGCCGGTAGATCTGCAAATGGGGGGAAAGCGGTCGGGAACGTCGCGACGCCGTGCCGGCGCCAGCCTTGAGCTCGGCCATGTCTTTGTCTCCTCGCACCGCCGTAGCCCCGTCGGCGGTCGCGGACGGTTGGTTAGCCAAACTGCAGATTTACCGCAACGCACTAGGTGCGCCCGGTTCCGCTTGTTTGGAGCTGGACCAAGTTAAACTTCTTCAATCGCGAAACTAAACCGGCTAAATTGCCCCGATCAATCTGTGTTTCGCGTAGCAAGCCTTCGCGAAAAAAGAAGGATAGCCGGAAAGGGGCCATGCGCTACGACTTCACCGATCTGAGCCTGTTTCGGCACATCGTCGAGGCCGGCAGCATTACCCACGGTGCCGAGCGCATGAATCTGGCGCTGGCGGCGGCCTCGACACGCATCAGAAAACTCGAAGAGGCCTTCGGCGCGGAGCTGCTGACGCGCGGCCGCCAGGGCGTGGCGCCGACCCAGGCTGGGCGCACCCTGCTCCAGCACGCCCGTACCATCCTCGAGCAGTCGGAGCGGCTGCAGGAGGATCTCGGCGTCTATGCTGGCGGCCATGCCGGCCAGGTGCGGGTGCTGTCCAATACCAATTCGCTGACCGAGTTCCTCCCCGAAGCGCTTGGCAGTTTCCTCGCCGCGCATCCGAACATCAGCGTCGACATCGAGGAGCGGCTGTCGGACGAAATCGTCGGCCTGATCGCCGAGGGCGTCGGCGACATCGGCATCGTTGCCGGCACCGTCGATGCCGGGGGGCTGACCACGTACCCCTTCCGCAGCGATCGCTTCGTGCTGGTGGTGGCGCGCGGCCATGAACTGGCCAAACGCAGCAAGACCAGTTTTGCCGAAACGCTCGACTACAATTTCGTCGGTATCGACCGCGCCAGCGCCATCCAGCGATTCCTCGCCAGCAAGGCCAGCCAGGCCGGACGGACCTTGCGGCTGCGCGTGCAATTGCGCTCGTTCGATGCCGTGTGCCGCATGGTGGAGAACCATGTCGGCGTCGGTGTTGTGCCTCTCACCACGGCGCGCTGGGCGGCCAAGACCATGGCGATCCAGGTCGTCGAACTCACCGATCCGTGGGCTTTGCGCAATCTGTCGATCTGCCTGCGCGACTACAAGGCGCTACCGCCTTACGCACGGCAACTCGTCGATCATCTGCGGGAGGCGAGACGGGAGAGTACGTGATGCGTCAGGCTCTCGCCGCCGCGATGAGTGCGCGCGTGTCCGTCACTTCAGCGTATTCGCCATTCATCACGGCCAGCGAAAGCTGATGGACGTCTTCAGCGGGCCAGCGGCGGCCCGTGAGATCGGTGACATCGACCGACCAGCAGGCGTCGGCGGCCAGCAGGATTCGGAAGCCGAGATTGCCGCCGTGGCGAACCGTGGCTTCCACGGAATTATGCGTCAGTACACCGCAAACGACGATTATGGTCGCGCCAGCCTGTCGCAACATCGCCTCAAGCGGTGTGCCGACGAAAGCGGAATTGGCCGATTTTCCAATGACCGGTTCGCCGTCCAGTGGCGCCGCTTCGGTCTTGAAAGGATGGCCTTTCGTGCCGGGTGTGTAAGGCGAACCCGGCTCAACGGAGTCGTGGCGGACGTGAAACACCGGCATGGCCGCGTCTCGCCATGCCGCGAGCAGTGCCGCAATCTTCTGCTCGGCGTCGGGATTGTTGCGTGGCCCCCACTTCGGGTCGTCAATGGCCAGCTGGGCATCGATGATAACGAGGGCTGTCCGCGGGTGCAGAGCGGTCATCGCGGCATCAACACCCAATAGTCGAGGTCGAGAATGACCGCCGGGTCGTACTCGTTGCCGATCTTGTAGGGGAAATCGTCGCAGGGTTTGTCTTTCGTTGCGACGGTGCGCAGGCGCAGCGCGCCGACATCGTCACGGCCGTGCAGTTCGGCCTTGTCGAGCACTTCGCTCCAGGCAAACACCGTCAGGCCGGCCGTCAGTGGCGCGACATGCCGGCCGCCATTGATGGCGGCGACGTGGAAAGCATTGCCGAGGCCGTTGAACGACAGCGCACGCGCCAGCGAGATGGCGTGACCGCCATAGATGAGCCGACCACCGAAGCGGCCCTTGCTCTCGGTGAAATGATCGAAGTGGACGCGCGCGGTGTTCTGATAAAGTCGAGTCGCTATCATGTGCTCGGCGTCTTCGACGGTGATACCCACGACATGGTCGATCCTGTCGCCCTTGGCGTAATCGCCGGAGCGATGCGGACTGCCGGCGAGTTCGGTGTCGTAGAGGTCCTTATTGATGATCGGGCAGCCATTGCCGAGCGCGCCGACGTCGACGCAGCCGGGTAGTTCGGGCACGATCTCTTCAGGCGCGGGCGCCTTCTCGTCGCGTTTGCGTACCATCACCCAGCGCACATACTCAAGTACGGTGGCGCCATCCTGATCCAGCCCGCGCGAGCGCACATAGACGATGCCGGTCTTGCGGTTGGAGTTCTCCTTGAGACCGATGACTTCCGATGTCGCGCTCAAGGTCGCGCCGGGATAGACAGGCTTGAGGAAACGGCAATCGGCATAGCCGAGATTGGCCACGGCATTGAGCGAGATGTCCGGCACCGTCTTGCCGAACACCATATGGAAGACCAGGAAGTCGTCGATCGGCGCGCGCGGATAGCCGATCTTGGCAGCAAAAGTGTCGGCTGACTGCACGGCAAAACGCGATCCGAAAAGGCCGTTGTAGAGCGCAACGTCGCCGAGCGTGACCGTGCGTGGCGTGGCGTGGCGGATCTGCTGGCCGAGCTTGAAATCCTCGAAGAAATTGCCGGAATTTGTTTTGGTCACGAAATGACTCCTCTGGTCACGCTGCGGCGCAACACTAGCAACATTTCACCCGCGCGCCCATCATCGCAAAGGCGAGCGGCGATCTCCTGTCGAGGCGCCGCGTTATCGGCGGCCGAGTGGGCGAAATCGACCTTGCTGCTCGCCGCAGCCTCATAATCCGGGTAGCAGTCTGCCCGCCGCCGTGTCTTGCCAAGCCCGCCGCCGCCGTCTAGCAAATCCGCGCATTCCTGAAACGGCGAGGCGTTCAATGGCGACCCACAATCTGCTCCTGCTGCCGGGCGACGGCATCGGTCCCGAAGTGATGGCCGAGGTGAAGCGGCTGATCGAGTTCTTCAACAAAAAGGGCCCGCACCGTTTCGCTTTCGAGGAGGGCCTGGTCGGCGGTGCGTCCTACGATGCGGACAAGACCTCGATCAGCGACGCCACCATGGAGAAGGCCAAGGCCGCCGACGCCGTGATTTTCGGCGCCGTGGGCGGCCCGAAATGGGCCGATGTGCCCTACGAGGCGCGGCCCGAAGCTGGCCTCCTGCGCCTGCGCAAGGATCTCGATCTCTACGCGAACCTGCGCCCCGCCGTGACCTATCCGGCGCTCGCCGACGCGTCCTCGCTCAAGCGCGAACTGGTCGAAGGCCTCGACATCATGATTTTGCGCGAGCTCACCGGCGGCGTTTATTTCGGCGAGCCGAAGACCATCACCGATCTCGGCAACGGGCAGAAGCGCGCCGTCGATACGCAGGTCTACGACACCTATGAGATCGAGCGTATCTCGCGCGTCGCCTTCGAACTGGCGCGCAAGCGCAAGAACAAGGTGACGTCGATGGAAAAGCATAACGTCATGAAGAGCGGCGTGCTCTGGAAGGAAGTCGTGCAGCAGACGCACGACCGCGAATTCAAGGACGTGACGCTCGAGCACCAGCTCGCCGACTCCGGCGGCATGCAGCTCGTGCGCAATCCGAAGCAGTTCGATGTCATCGTTTGCGACAACCTGTTCGGCGACATGCTTTCGGATATCGCGGCGATGCTCACCGGCTCGCTTGGCATGCTGGCCTCGGCCTCGCTCGGCGAGATCGATCCGAAGACGCAAAAGCGCAAGGCGTTGTACGAGCCGGTGCATGGCTCGGCGCCGGATATCGCCGGCAAGGGTATCGCCAACCCGATCGCGATGATCGCGTCCTTCGGCATGGCGCTGCGCTATTCGTTCGATATGGGCAAGGAAGCCGACTTGATCGACAAGGCGATCGCGGCTGTGCTCGACAAGGGCGTTCGCACCGCCGACATCGCGACCGCGGGCGAAAAGGCCGTGAGCACATCGGAGATGGGCTCGGCGATTCTCGCCGAGATGGAAGCGCTGTCGGCCTGATCTGCTTCGGCCATGCGGTGCGACAATAAAAAACGCGGCCCCGGTGGGCCGCGTTTTTCATTTGCGCAGTACGCGAAGAACTAGAATTTCAGCCAGGGACCGTTGCGGCCGGAATCCCACGGACCCGGCAGCGGCAGCTGATTGGTGCCGCCGACCGTGTTGTCGAGGACGCCGGTTGCCCGATGATTCGGGTTCTGCGCGTAGTCGAGATCGTGGCGGCTGCCCGGCAGGACTTCGGTGCCCGGATCGAGATAGGAGCGCTTTTCGATGATGATGCGGGTGCGGGTCTTGCCGTCCTCGCCACGCGTCACGACGACGGTATTGTTCCGGTTCGAATAGGTCCGCTGGTTCGATTGAGCATCCGCCGGAGCCGTCAGCGTCAGCAGGGCGACGGCAGTTGCGCAGGTGACCGCGCAGGTCGCGGCAATGAATTTCAGGTGCATTTTCCGGATCCTCAACCTATTCCCATTTGAAGGCACTCTAGCCGTGTTCGGTTCGGCTTGGTAGGGCGAAAAAGCCACAGACAACGGCCGGCTTTCAGCCTTGGCTGCAGTGTCTCAGCGCGGGGGCGGCGGGCCCATTTCCAGCGCCTTCCACAGCGCCCGGTACTTTGGTGTCGGCGTCATCAGCGGATCGCGCTGGCCGCAGAAGGAGCGGTTGAGTTCGGCATGGGCGAATAGCGCGCCGATCTTCGGCTCGCTGCCGGCGTAAAGCAGCGTCAGCCGGTCGAGCGCGCAGGACAAGGTGCTGTCCGCGATGAAGCTCTCGCCCTGGCAGAAGCGGCCGGAGATCTGCAGCATCGGATCGTCATAGCTGCGCACGAAGCCAAGGCAGAAATGCTGCGCGCCTTGCGATGTTTCAAAGCGTGCCATTGCGAGCGGACCGAACTTGGTTGCCAGCGGCTCAGTCGCCGGCGTGACGTTGACCGGACCGAGTGCGGCGGCGTCAGTGACGATGGTCTCGACAGGGGGTGCAAAGCGGGCGATCTCGCTGCCAGCGCGGTAAATGGTCACCTCGAGATAAGGCGTCAGAGCGTCCGGATCGCCGAGACCGAGGATGTCCTTGCGGCCGTCGCCGCTGCGGTGGCGGCGGATGGTGTAGCTCTCGGGCTGGCCGGCCGCTTCCGGTATGGACAAGGCAAATGCGGGGAAGGGCCTGTCGACTGTGATCCAGTCCGATCGATCAACGGCAGCGATGGGAGGTGTCAGCGGCGTTGATCTAAACAGCGCCGCGGCGCCAATGGACAACAGCGTCAGACCACCCACATAAGCCATCAGCCGGACCGCTTGGCCGGGCCATTCGTCGCGCCAGGAATGCAGGGCCGGATGCATGGTCGAGCCTCGCGGGCTACGGAAATAGCGCTTTTGCCTCTGGTACCGTTGTCAGAAAGCGCATTCTCGCCTAGAAGCGCTGCCAACCGGTTGCTGTGGATCAAGCCAGACCGGGGAATTTTTTCGGAGAGTAAACAATGGGTTACAAGGTCGCCGTGGTGGGCGCCACCGGCAATGTGGGGCGCGAAATGCTCAACATTCTGGATGAGCGCAAATTTCCCGCCGACGAAGTCGTCGCGCTCGCCTCGCGCAAGAGCGTGGGCCAGGAATGCTCGTACGGCGACAAGACCCTGAAAGTGAAAGCGCTCGATCACTACGATTTCTCCGACGTCGATATTTGTTTGATGTCGGCGGGCGGCGCCGTGTCGAAGGAATGGTCGCCGAAGATCGCGGCGCAAGGCGCGGTGGTGATCGACAACTCGTCGACCTGGCGCATGGATCCGGACGTGCCGCTGATCGTTCCGGAAGTGAACGCGCATGCGCTCGACGGCTTCCGCAAGAAGAACATCATCGCCAATCCGAACTGCTCGACGGCGCAGCTCGTCGTCGCGCTCAAGCCGCTGCACGACAAGGCGAAGATCAAGCGCGTGGTCGTCGCGACCTATCAATCGGTGTCGGGCGCCGGCAAGGATGCGATGGACGAACTGTTCTCGCAGACCAAGTCGGTGTTCACGCTCGACGAAGTGCAGAACAAGAAATTCCCGAAGCGCATCGCCTTCAACGTCATTCCGCAGATCGACGTCTTCATGGAAGACGGCTACACCAAGGAAGAGTGGAAGATGGTGGTCGAGACCAAGAAAATTCTCGACCCCAAGATCAAGCTAACGGCCACCTGCGTTCGCGTGCCGGTGTTCGTGTCGCATTCGGAAGCCGTGAACATCGAGTTCGAGAACCCCATCACGGAAGATGAAGCACGCGATATCCTGCGTTCGGCGCCGGGCTGTCTCGTCATCGACAAGCGCGAGCCGGGCGGTTACGTCACGCCGTATGAAGCGGCGGGCGAGGATGCGACCTATATCAGCCGCATCCGCACCGACCCGACGATCGAGAACGGCCTCGAAATGTGGGTCGTGTCCGACAACCTGCGCAAGGGCGCGGCGCTCAATGCGATCCAGATCGCCGAAGCGCTTATCAACCGCAAGCTTCTTCAAGCGAAGAAAAAGGCGGCGTGATAAGGATGTCGTCCCGGGCGAGCGTCAGCGAGGCCCGGGACCCATAGCCAACACGCTATCGAGAGGACGCGGCGTATGGGTCCCCGCCTTCGCGGGGACGACCTGTATCAAAACCCCGGGCTCTTGAACGGCGCATCGGCAGGCTCGATCCGCACGAATTTCTTCTGCGCCGGGTCGTAAACCGATAGGTCGCCGGTGGCGACGCCGAAATAGGCGGCGTGAAGCTGCAGCTTGCCGCGCTCGACCAGGATGCTGATGCACGGAAAGGTCATCAGGTTGTCCAGGGTGGACACCGCCGCCTGCTGCTCAAGCGCCGTGAGATATTCGGTCATGCCGCGATCGCCACGCGGTCCAACCACCTTGGCCGCCGGTTCGAGAAGCTCGATCCAGCGGCCGATGAAATCGCCGGGCGAGAGCGGCGCCGCTTCCTCGGCATAGGCGCGGATGCCGCCGCACTGGGCGTGGGCGAGCACGACGATGTGTTTGACGCGCAGCGCCTGCACCGCGAATTCGAGCGCGGCCGAGACGGCGCGCTGGGCCCCGTCCGGCGTGTAGGGCGGCACCAGATTGGCGATATTGCGGGCGACGAAAAGTTCGCCCGGTCCGGCATCGAAAATGGCCTCCGGCGCGACCCGCGAATCGCAGCAGCCGATGACCATGATTTCCGGGCTCTGGCCGATTTCGGCGAGTTGGCGGAAGCGGTCCTGCTCGGATTTGAGCCGGCCGCCGGCAAAGGCGCTGTAACCCTCGATCAGGCGTTGCGGGAAGCTCATGGACGTCTCCTGGGCGTCTCCTGGAACGGGCGTTTGCCTCTCATATAGGCGCGGGCGAGGCAACCCGGTGCGACGATCTGCCGGCCGCCGCTGCCGCACCGGCACGTCGGGTTCCATCAGGCCCTTCGTAACTATCTTCTGGCAGGCTCCGCATTCATCGCGTGTTCAGGTCGATTGGATCACTGGTAGCCTCGCATCAGGCTCAAATTCACATGCTGTCACCAACCAGGCCGGATAACGCCGAGCCGACCATTGCGCGTCACCGCTCGCACGGCTTTTCCGGCGGACAGATCGTCGTGCTGTTCGCGGCGTTTACGCTGCTGATTTCGATCCCGGTCTGGACCCATCCGCTGCCGCCGCTGTCGGACTACGTCAATCATCTCGCGCGCATGCAGGTGCTGGCGACGCTCGACAAGAATCCGCGGCTGGCCGAGTTCTACCAGATCAACTGGCAGGTGATCCCGAACCTGACCATGGACTTTATCGTGCCATGGCTGGCGCGCGCGGGCGTGAACATCTACGTCGCCGGCCAGATCTACATGGTGGCGATGTTCGCGCTGATCATCTCGGGGTCGCTGGCGCTCAACCGCGCCCTGATCGGCCGCTGGTCGACGACACCGCTGTTCGCGTTTCCGCTTCTGTACAACTACGTCTTCCTCGTCGGACTGATGAATTATCTGTTCGGCATCGGCATCGCGCTGTGGGCGATGGCCGGCTGGGTGGCGCTGCGCGATCGTGCTTGGCCGTGGCGCTACCTCTTGTCGGCGGCGAGCGTGCCGCTGCTGTTCTTCTGCCATCTGTCGGCGCTCGGTGTGTATGGCATCGGCATTCTGTCTTACGAAGTGCTGAGGCTCTGGGATCGGCGCGGCGCGACTTCTCGCGATAAAGGTTGGCCGGCGCGCATCGCCGAGTTCGTCTGCGGCGGTCTGCCGTTCCTTGTCGCCGCGCCGCTGCTGTGGGCTAGCCCGACCTTGGGGCTGGCCGGCAACGTCTACTGGGAGCAGCGCGGCAAGATCGACGGCCTGATGTATGTCATCGCCGACTACTCGGACATCGCGGCTTTTCTGATCGTCACTGTGCTCGGCGCCTCCATCGTCTGGGCGGTGCGCCATCGCGTGCTGCGCTTCCACCCGTTGGTCTATGTGCTGCTGCTGGTCGCCGGCGTCATTTATCTGGCGTTGCCACGCGTGATGTTCGACACCTACATGACCGACCAACGCGTTCCGATTGGCGTCGCCTTCATGATTTTTGCATGCGGCGATCTCGAGCTGCGCCGCCGTCTGGTACGTCGCGGCTTCATGATCGTGCTTATCGTGCTGATGGCCGCGCGGCTGATCGAGATCGACTACAACTGGACGCAGCTTTCGGACACGACGAGTCAGCTACGCGCCTCAGTGAAGCGCATTGCACCCGGCTCGAAGGTGTTCGTCTCTTATTCCGACCGGTCGATGGGCGACGACGTGCGCGATCTCGGCCTCGTTCATGCGGCCTGTATGGCCACGATTGAACGCTCGGCGCTGGTGACGACCTTGTTCACGGTGCCGGGCAAGCAGATCGTTCACGTCAAGCCGGCCTACGAGGATTACGCCGACATTCATGACGGCACGCCGCCGTCGGTGGCGCAGCTCATCGTCGCCGCCGAGCAGCCGCAGCCGGGCACGCCGGCTTTCTGGCTGAACTGGACCAAGTTCGATTATCTCTATGTCTTGTTCACCGAAGACGATGCGCCCAATCCCTATCCGTCGCACCTCAAGCTTGTCGCCGACGGCGACCGCTTCCAGCTCTACAAGATCATCAAACCGGGCGAGACGACGGATCGCCAGCCGCAGTATCCAGGACGGTATACGGTAGGCGCGCGCTAAGCTTCCCTCCTTTCACCTCTCCCATAGGGAGAGGTCGGCACGCGTTAGCGTGCCGGGTGAGGGGTTACAAACTCATGGATTCACTTGCCCCCTCACCCCAACCCTCTCCCCCGAGGGGAGAGGGAGCGCGCCGAGTTTGACGCAGGCGTTACGCCCAGATCGCCATCGGCAAGCCGTGCTCGTCGCGCGGCGGGTTCTCGGGCCAGGATCGCGCTTCGCGCCGGAACAGGCGTCGAGCCGTGATGAGGCAGGCGAGCGCGTCGATCAGATCGTCGTCGCTGGCGCCCTTCGGGGCTTTCATTGCCGCCACGCTTTCGTCAATGCCGGCGCGCACTAACAACGCGCGCCGCAAATCGAGCCCCGGCGGATACACCCGGCTCTTCACCTTCTTCGGCAGTTCAAGCGGCGCGCCGTCATTCATCATCACGAAGGCCAGCTCGGGGTGGGTCTCGAACACGCGCCCCACATGATCGTCGTACGCGCGCAGGAAAGCGTCGACCTCAGTTACCTTGTCGAGAATGTAGAAGCCCTGTTTGGCAAAGCCCTTGCTGTCGTCCGAGGTTTCGCGTGCAACGGCGCAGGCGGCGAAAAAGCGCTCGCGCGCATCTGCGGGCTCGGGCGCCACGCTGGCCTCGACGGCACGGCGCGACGGAATGCGGAACACACTCGATCGGCGCTCGCCGAGCAGCGCCCGCGCTTCGCGCTCGGCCAATCGACCGCCGGCCGGGCTTTGCTCGGGGAGGCCGATCGGCATGTCGACGGCGATGATGGCCGGCCGCTCATCGCCGAAGGCGACATCGGCAAAGCGCTTTACGATGCGCGGCGGCAGGATCACGCCGTCCGGCCGGGCGAATACCGCGAGCCAGGCGCCTGGGCAGCCGTCGACGCCCGCGAGCCATGTATCGTCTTTGGTCGAGATCATCGCCATGACAGTGGCATGCACCGCGCGTGGACGGTAGGGTCGGGTGTTCATTGAAATGGGGTTCCACATGACCATCCGTCCGCGCCGCAGTGTCCTCTACATGCCCGGGTCGAATGCCCGCGCGCTGGAGAAGGCGAAAACCCTTCCCGCCGACGGCGTGATCCTCGACCTTGAGGACTCGGTCGCCCCCGACGCTAAGGAGGCGGCGCGCAAGCAGGTTGCCGACGCGGTGAAGGCCGGCGGTTTCGGCGCCCGCGAAGTCATCATCCGGACCAATGCCGTCGATACGCCGTGGCATGCCGAGGACCTTGCGGCCGCGGCACAGGCGGCGCCGGACGCGATTCTCATCCCCAAGGTGCAGTCGGCCGAGACGCTGGAGATGATTGGCCGGCGCCTGCTCGATATGCATACCCCGGCGAAGACGCGGGTCTGGGCCATGATCGAGACGCCGCTCGCCATCTTCAACATTCTGTCGATCGCCGCCGAGGCCAAGGATTCCGAAGCGCGGCTGTCCTGCTTCGTGCTCGGCACCAATGATCTGGCCAAGGATACGCGGGCGCGGCTGGTGCCTGGCCGGGCGCCGATGCTGCCGTGGCTGACGACCGTGATCGCGGCCGCGCGCATCTACGGCGTCGAAGTGCTCGATGGCGTCTACAACGATCTGAGCAATGCCGAAGGCTTCGCCGCCGAATGCCAGCAGGGTGTCGAGCTCGGCATGGACGGCAAGACGCTCATTCACCCGAACCAGATCGAGCCGTGCAATAAGGCGTTTTCGCCGAGCGAGGCGGAAGTCGAATGGGCGCGCAAGATGATCGCGGCCTTCGATCTGCCGGAGAACAAGTCCAAGGGCGTGGTGTCCATTGACGGCCGGATGGTCGAGCGCCTTCACGCCGAAATGGCACGGCGCACCGTGGCCATCGCCGAAGCAATTGCCGTGCGCGGATGAATTTCGGGTCACATCCAAACGAAAAGGCGCGGGGTGATCCCGCGCCTTTTGATTTCCTCGGAGCCGATGTGGCCGGACTTAGTAGTTCGACGTCTGGCCGTTCGGCAGTTCGCTGTTCATATTGCCGCCATCGTGGGTGGCGTGACCGTTGCCGCCATTCGCATAGGCATAGGCGGTGGTGGTCGGCTGTTCCGGCACCAAGGCCGGGGTCGACGGCTTCACGGCGATCTGGTCGTCCAGCGGCGCTTCGACCGGCTGCGACAGCCGGCGGGCGACGCCCTCGAAATTTGCGTTCTGGTCGATTGCCAGCGAGCGGTTATAAACCTCGCCCTCGACCATGGCGGTCGATTGCAGCTTCACGACATTGCCTGAATGGTGCCCTTGAAGGTGCCGTCGATGATGACATCCCCTGCGGCGCGGACATTGCCCTCGAATTGGCGCCCTTTACCGGCAACATCGTTTCCCCGGCGGCGTGCAGGTGGTTTGGCCGCGTCGTGGCGCCCGCGCATCTGGTGGTCGCAAAGGCGCCAATATCGAGGGCAATGTCCGCGCGCAGGATGTCATCATCCGACGGCACCTTCAAGGGCACCATTCACGGCAATGTCGTGAAGCTGCAATCGACCGCCATGGTCGAGGGCGAGGTTTATAACCGCTCGCTGGCAATCGACCAGAACGCAAATTTCGAGGGGCGTCGCCCGCCGGCTGTCCGCAGCCCGGTCGAAGCGCCGCTGGACGACCAGATCGCCGTGAAGCCGTCGACCCCGGCCTTGGTGCCGGAACAGCCGACCACCACCGCCTATGCCTATGCGAATGGCGGCAACGGTCACGCCACCCACGATGGCGGCAATATGAACAGCGAACTGCCGAACGGCCAGACGTCGAACTACTAAGTCCGGCCACATCGGCTCCGAGGAAATCAAAAGGCGCGGGATCACCCCGCGCCTTTTCGTTTGGATGTGACCCGAAATTCATCCGCGCACGGCAATTGCTTCGGCGATGGCCACGGTGCGCCGTGCCATTTCGGCGTGAAGGCGCTCGACCATCCGGCCGTCAATGGACACCACGCCCTTGGACTTGTTCTCCGGCAGATCGAAGGCCGCGATCATCTTGCGCGCCCATTCGACTTCCGCCTCGCTCGGCGAAAACGCCTTATTGCACGGCTCGATCTGGTTCGGGTGAATGAGCGTCTTGCCGTCCATGCCGAGCTCGACACCCTGCTGGCATTCGGCGGCGAAGCCTTCGGCATTGCTCAGATCGTTGTAGACGCCATCGAGCACTTCGACGCCGTAGATGCGCGCGGCCGCGATCACGTCGTCAGCCACGGCAGCATCGGCGCCCGGCCAGGCACCAGCCGCGCCCGCGTATCCTTGGCCAGATCATTGGTTGCCGAGCACGAAGCAGGACAGCCGCGCTTCGGAATCCTTGGCCTCGGCGGCGATCGACAGAATGTTGAAGATGGCGAGCCGGGCGTCTCGATCATGGCCCAGACCCGCGTCTTCGCCGGGTATGCATATCGAGCAGGCGCCGGCCAATCATCTCCCAGCGTCTCGGCCGACTGCACCTTGGGGATGAGAATCGCGTCCGGCGCCGCCTGTGGCCGCGGCCGCAAGGTCCTCGGCATGCCACGCGCGTATCGACGGCATTGGTCCGGATGATGACTTCGCGGGCGCCGAAACCGCCGGCCTTCACCGCGTCGGCAACCTGCTTGCGCGCCGCCTCCTTAGCGTCGGGGGCGACCGAGTCCTCAAGGTCGAGGATCACGCCGTCGGCGGAAGGGTTTTCGCCTTCTCCAGCGCGCGGGCATTCGACCCGGGCATGTAGAGGACACTGCGGCGCGGACGGGATGGTCATGTGGAACCCCATTTCAATGAACACCCGACCCTACCGTCCACGCGCGGTGGCATGCCACTGTCATGGCGATGATCTCGACCAAAGACGATACATGGCTCGCGGGCGTCGACGGGCTGCCCAGGCGCCTGGCTCGCGGTATTCGCCCGGCCGGACGGCGTGATCCTGCCGCCGCGCATCGTAAAGCGCTTTGCCGATGTCGCCTTCGGCGATGAGCGGCCGGCCATCATCGCCGTCGACATGCCGATCGGCCTCCCCGAGCAAAGCCCGGCCGGCGGTCGATTGGCCGAGCGCGAAGCGCGGGCGCTGCTCGGCGAGCGCCGATCGAGTGTGTTCCGCATTCCGTCGCGCCGTGCCGTCGAGGCCAGCGTGGCGCCCGAGCCCGCAGATGCGCGCGAGCGCTTTTTCGCCGCCTGCGCCGTTGCACGGCGAAACCTCGGACGACAGCAAGGGCTTTGCCAAACAGGGCTTCTACATTCTCGACAAGGTAACTGAGGTCGACGCTTTCCTGCGCCGCGTACGACGATCATGTGGGGCGCGTGTTCGAGACCCACCCCGAGCTGGCCTTCGTGATGATGAATGACGGCGCGCCGCTTGAACTGCCGAAGAAGGTGAAGAGCCGGGTGTATCCGCCGGGGCTCGATTTGCGGCGCGCGTTGTTAGTGCGCGCCGGCATTGACGAAAGCGTGGCGGCAATGAAAGCCCGAAGGGCGCCAGCGACGACGATCTGATCGACGCGCTCGCCTGCCTCATCACGGCTCGACGCCTGTTCCGGCGCGAAGCGCGATCCTGGCCGAGAACCCGCCGCGCGACGAGCACGGCTTGCCGATGGCGATCTGGGCGTAACGCCTGCGTCAAACTCGGCGCGCTCCCTCTCCCCTCGGGGGAGAGGGTTGGGTGAGGGGGCAAGTGAATCCATGAGTTTTGTAACCCCTCACCCGGCACGCTAACGCGTGCCGACCTCTCCCTATGGGAGAGGTGAAAGGAGGGAAGCTTAGCGCGCGCCTACCGTATACCGTCCTGGATACTGCGGCTGGCGATCCGTCGTCTCGCCCGGTTTGATGATCTTGTAGAGCTGGAAGCGGTCGCCGTCGGCGACAAGCTTGAGTGCGACGGATAGGATTGGCGCATCGTCTTCGGTGAACAAGACATAGAGATAATCGAACTTGGTCCAGTTCAGCCAGAAAGCCGGCGTGCCCGGCTGCGGCTGCTCGGCGGCGACGATGAGCTGCCCACCGACGCGGCGGCGTGCCGTCATGAATGTCGGCGTAATCCTCGTAGGCCGGCTTGACGTGAACGATCTGCTTGCCCGGCACCGTGAACAAGGTCGTCACCAGCGCCGAGCGTTCAATCGTGGCCATACAGGCCGCATGAACGAGGCCGAGATCGCGCACGTCGTCG